>JAETRR010000037.1 GCA_021770065.1 Lachnoclostridium sp.
ATGAAGGATAATACATGATTATCGATAATTAAAAACTATCTGTTGATTTTCCTATTTGAGGATAAATGGATTACTATCTAGGAGATGCAAAATGATACAGTTGACAGAGGAATATTGGAATAAATTTAATAAAGATGGTATACTATTTGAAAAATTATGTCATGAGCTTTTGAGGGAAGTTACTAGAGAAGATATTAAAAAAACAAAGCAAACTCGTGACCATGGACATGACTTGGAAGGAAAAATGCCTATATTAAAAGATGACTATATAATTATCTGGGGGGAATGTAAATATCATTCTAAAAAGTTATCACTTCAAAAAATATCGTCTACATTGGTGATGGCATATTTAAATGATGTAGAATTTTTATATTTTTTCTCTTATTCAGCAGTGACAAAAGAATTTGAACGCCATATTGTTGATTTTTGTGAAAAAGCAAAGATCCATCATAAAGTATATGATGATATAAAATTAGAATGTTTGCTTTTAGATTATGTTAATAGCGACTGGTTCTCTGACTATTTTCCAGATTTTAAATTATCAAAAAGATTGATTGGAACTGGAGGACTCAAAATCACTAGCTTTTTGAAAAAAAGCAATACTGATGGACTGGATGATTCTGATAAAGAATTTACAGTAAATGAAACATTTCAATATTGCATCTATCTCAAAAATGATGATATACATAATCAGTATGATGTAAATGTTTGCCTGTCAAAAAGTAAGGCTCTCAGATACATAGAAGTAGTCTCACTGAACTCTCCTTATAAATATACCAAAAAGGTCACGGTTCCTTCTTGCAGTACAACTGTTGTTATTTATAAACTGAGAATAATTAATTTCATCCCGAAATTAGTATTACCTGAAATCGTAATAGAATATGATGCAGAAACAATTGTATTAAAAAAGGAAATTATTGTAAATTGGTTGGCGGAAGTTCCTCTTTTGGGTTCGGATTACTCAAATTATTTAGTTAAACTTCAAAGAAGTTATACCAATTTAACAAAAGGTTGTATCATACACATATATGGAAGAAGCGGATGTGGAAAAAGCCGTCTTATTAATGAAACGCTGAATTTATATGATAGAAATATGTATTGTATTATTTCTTTTGATGCGGAGCATCAAAATTTAGATACTGAGAAAATAATTACCAAAATAGTTTCTGCTTTGGAACATTTACCGGATTTTATAGACGATGCTGAAAATATAGCGGATGATACTCAGTTTAAAGAATATCATCGGAGGATGGCTTATCATATTTTATATGATAACAATTATGATATACCTAAAAATATACCTGAAATACTTAAATATGTAAAATATCTGTTGAATAAGCAAAAAGTTATTATTGCTTTTGATAATTTGCAAAATTGTTCAAGTGATGTAATAGAATTTTATCAACAACTAATGTCCCATATTTTTAAACAAGATTCAAAATCTGTGCTTCTTGTATGTATAAATATGGATCAAATTTATGATGGAAGTACCATTGAAAAATTTCATAATACTTTATTGCTTTGGGCAACTAAAAATCCAGATTATTGTGTTAATGAAGAATGTGTAGATTTTGATAAAAATATGGCACGGCTTTATTTAAAAAAAACCATTTCACCGGAAATAAGAAAAGATGAATATTTGTATGATCAAACCTTCGTGAAAATCATTAAGAATATAGGAACAAACCCTTTTATCTTGCAACAAACCCTTTTATTATTAGCGCAAAAAGAAATTGTTCTTTTATCACCTAAGGGGACATTTTATTTTAAAGATATAGAACATTTTGATGAAACATTAAACATGTTATCTGCAGAGACAATGAGTGTCTTGAATCTTAGAGAAGATACTTTTTTAATGCATCTGTTGCCAGATGAAATAGACACATACAAGCAGGTAATAGCACTTTTACTTTTTTTTAAGACAGTACCTCATGCCCTGTTTTTTGAAATAATTGATAAGATAGAAGTAGTAAAAAAAATGCGTAAATCTGGATTTATCAGTGATCCTCAAGACAAAGATATTTCTTTCTACCACAATTATTTTTATTTATACTATAAGGAAAATATAGAATATGAAATAATCTTAAAAGAATTGTGCCCGATTATATTGAATAAACTTGATAAATTGTTATTAAAGAATAATTTTTTTGATGCATATTTTGTCTTGAGCTATCGGAATGTCAGCTTAGATAATAGTGTAATAATTGAAGGGGTTAATTATATAATTCAAAAGGATCCGAAAGAACAGTTTTTTGACGAATACTGCAAAATTATTTTTTTACTAATTGCAGAAAATAAAATCATTGGTGATGCTATTACAAAACTTAAACTTTTCAAATGGCTATGTTTGAAAGTAACCCGAAACAGAGGAGTACGACAAGGTAACATTTATTATGATGCGATCGTTATTGACCTATTAAATAATTATGACAGTTATACAAATGAGCCAAAGAGATTCTTTGATATTATCAAAGGTTATACTGACAATTTAAATCAACTGTATGATTCTGAAAAAACATTGGATGTTATTGGTAAGGTTGAAAAAATAATTCCATTATTCCAGATGGATGAAACTATTAAAACCAAAATTTTGTCCAAGTTGTACAATCGTAAAAGTATACCACTAAAAGACATGGGCGATCGTGATTCTGCTATATTTTACATACAGAAAGCGTTGGATTTGTCTTTGAAAATCAGCGATTTTGCATTATGTATTGATAATTACCATGACTATGGCTATTTATTTTATACAGACCGTCAGCATAAAGAGTTACTGGCAAAATATTGGAATAAAGCTTTTGAGATTTACCAGAATTACTTACAAGGCTCAGCGAATGAAAAGATTATAGTTTCTTCTTATGCAAATGCCGTTATTAGTGATCTTATCTGTTTTTCATTTAAGAACGCCCGAAAAAAAATAAAAATATTAGAGGAGCATATTAATAAAACACATATGCCATTCTACGAAAATAAAATACGATTAGTAAGAAGTTTGTACTATTTAATGGCAGAAGAAACCAGTGAAAAAAGTCAAAAAATCATTTTACAAAGTTTAAAGGAGGCACAGGATTATTGTGTGATTCAAAATTATAGCAGAGATTATTATAAGTGTTTTTATTTGGAAGCGGTCAATGCACACAAAAATTTCAATTATATAGAGGCATTAGATAATTATTGTATTGCTCTACAATGCATAGTGGAAAATCTTAAAGAAAACGGTATTCCCTCTAAATTTTATCCCCAAATACTTGATATCATAATACAATTGAGGATTTTAAAGGGAAAGAAAGAATGCAAAAATATCATAAAGTATATTACAGATTCATTTGTAAAGGAAGAGTCAAAAAAATATCTCCAAATGCCAGAAGAAGAGTTCCTTGCCTTTTACGATTCATATACTCCGAACACGCCTATTATCGATCAAAGAGGGAAATTAGGGTATCCGTCTATTTGATTTTACAGCAGAAAAGTATTGTCTAAAACGACCAACATTTGAATACATATATTCTGTGTTGTTGTCACACAACGATATTACTATATTTCCTTTGTCCGCTCTCCTGCAGACTGGAAATGCATTTTCCATCAATTGACCGTAAGTGAGCATGTCAGTATACTGGTTAAGTGGATGATTGCGCCCAATAGGTTATTATTTCCAGCTTTACTACAACAGGTAATTTGAGCTGCAACAGCAGGAAAATTTTTAAAATATATTTCGGCTTGCTTTTTATATGCACGAGACAAAGTATTCATGAAATCTTTGTTTGCTGATATTGCGCCACCTATACAGATAACATCAGGATTATATATAGATGTAACTGTCAACAAAAGTACTGTTAGATCAGTGATCCATTCATCTACCACAATTTGGGCTATATGGTCTGACTTTTTATAAAGAAGAAAAATCTCATGGGAAGAGATATATCTGCCAGTTATGGCGAAATATTTTCGCTCTAAAGTTTTAACTTTGCACCTATCACCAATATTAAATATTTTACTTTCTTTCAAATCATAATTTGGAATCAAGTGAAATTCTCCGGCCGCATTATCTTTTCCAGATAAAACTTTCCCATTATAGCAAAGGCAACCACCAATACCAGTCCCAATGACCAGACAAATACAATATTTATATATCTTTGCATAACCAAATTTGCATTCATATAGACCGGCAGCTTTTCCGTCATTTATTACAGAAACAGGAATATGATATTTCTCAACAAAAATTCGGCAGATATTTTTTTGATATAATTCTTTTAGTACAGAAGAAGATTTACTCTGCACGATTCCGGAATCATCAACTATTCCAGGTACACTTATTCCTATACCGTCAAATGCTACATCAGTTGATATTTGCCCAAACAAATGATCCCATAATGATATGTCTTCACTATGTCGGGAAGGAACTTTCCAGTTTTTTTCTATCTCATATTTCGCATTTATTATTGCGTATTTAATAAACGTGCCACCAATATCTATTGCGAGATACTTCACATCAAAGCCTCCATTTTCATTTGTTTGTCAGATTTGCAAATAATTCTATATTTCCATGCCTGTCGATAACTATGTCCTTTGGTTCATCACGCAGCAGCTTCCATAAAGAATTATTCTGTAAGGAAGTATAGTTATCCACAAAGTATATTAGAGGTGATTTTAAATGAAAGATATAAGAAGGTATATTTTCATATAACTCCAAATTTTTTAAGTCACGACTGGTCTGCTCGAAAGTATAATAATCCAAAATGGTTATTTCCAGCAAATCGCTAATTAGGTTGTAATGCCACTCTTTATTATATATGGATGACAAATCCACAAACACATATTCTTGATTCAATGAGTTCCTACTTTTAAAATAAATGCTGCTTTGTTCATAATACACCTGCATATCCATTTTAAAACGCATACTATTCCTCTGAAAAAATTTCCCACGTATATCTTTTCGATAGTGGGAAAAATCGCGTTTTGTAGAACTTCCTTTATGATAGACTTCGGCTTTCCCACATCCCCAAACAGAATATCCATTTTCCCAAAAGCGTAAACATAAGTCCATATCGGAATAGGAGAAACCCAGTTCTTGTGACAATCCCCCTATTTTTTCATATTTTTTTCGATCAATGATACAACTTGCTGTACAAATGGATTGAAATGGCCTGTTTTCAATAACTAATGGGTGACTGCTAGGGCGATTTTTAAATGGATGCGGCCAATTATAGCCATTGAATCCCATGCCAAAATCCCGTACCCGGTTATTGTCCGTGAACAAAAGCTTTGAGCCTACAATGGCAGCTTCTGTTTCATGGTAACAAGAAGTTAACTGATTAAACCAATCATTAGTATAATATGTATCTGCGTCACTTAAGATAATATTTTCACTTTCTGCCAATGAAATGCCTAAATTGACAGCTTTGGGATACAGAAGATCTTGATTATACTTATATACTCTTACATTTGAGAAAGGAAATGAAATGTCTATTTCTTTCGGGTTGCTATTATTAGCTATAATAATAATTTCCGTTTCTGCTGGAATTGTTTTAATTAAGCTTGAAATACAATTTGTAAGCAACAAATAGTTGCTGTGATAAGGTATAACGATAGAATATTTTTCTTTCATAACTGGACATCCTCGTAATATTTAAAAGCAGGGCTAACATAAATTAATTTTTGCTCATCCATAATTTTAAACTCAAAATCATCTAAACTTTTACAAACATAATATATACTTGCAAACGGAGAGGAGGAATTGAAAGCCTTTATACATTCAGGACTCCATTGCACTCTGTAGGAGATAGGAGCATTTTTAATATAAACATCTTTAGATATCCGTAAGAATTCCTGTATTATTCTAGCAGTGAGCGGATAAGGATATAAAAAAATATTATATGATAAATATGCTTTTTCAAAATATTTATTGTTAAAGGGAAGTGCTAACCCTAAAAGCTTTAAATGTTCCTGAGTTCCTTCTGAATTTAAGTAAAAAATGTCTCCGTCTTTATTTTTGTGTGAAACCGTATTGCAATAAATGCACTTATGTATGGGTGCGATGTCCATGGTATCGATATCTATTTCCCTCATAGTTTTATAAAAGTATTCAAAATTCTGAAACAGTTTTTGGGATTTCTCATATGTGATTTTAATCTCAAAAATACTCGTTTTATACTTATTAAGCATATAATACATATTCTGCCGGTTTGTAATATGGTTTTTCTTCTTGTTTTTCTTATGTGGTAGGTGAAAGGCGATTAATTTATTATCATAAAGGAGCCGACCGTATTGAGCCAAACGATAGCCTAGATCTACATCTTCAGCCCCCCAATTGGAGAAACCTTCATCAAACTGCCCTGCCTTATAAAAGACGCTTTTTTTCACCATGCAGTAAGAAGTGTAAAAATAATTCCAGCTAAATTCTCCACTTAAAAGCTCTTTCTCTTTTTTTTGGCGAGAATCTTGTAATAAGGGATAATTTTTTAAATCTCTCCATTTCTCTGAATCAAATAACATGTTGAGATAATCAATTCCTAATATATTATTAATTGTAAAGAGGCTGCCAGAATGTCCATATGTATTGCCATAGACAGCACAATAAGTTTGATCTTTAAGATGTTTCCGCATCGAATCAAACAGATTCTCTGGGAAATATATATCTCCGTCAACAAAAACCAATATAGGATTTTGAGAGTACATAGCACCCATATTGCGATTATAAGAGCGATTTCCTCTTACTTCATATGTGTTAAGAACTTTAATATTAGCAAAATGTGATATTTTTTCCATTAAATGAAAATACTTTGAATCTAAACTATCATTGATGACTATAATTTCATCATTTTCTTTTAATTGTGCAATTATAGAATTGATACTCTGTTCAAAATATTCGTTGTCATGAAATATTACAATTATACTAATCGATATATCCATATTGCTGTCTCCTTGTACATGGTACATTTATTTTGCAATTCATAAATAAATTCTTATCAATTATCCTCAAATAGGAAAATCAACAGATAGTTTTTAATTATCGATAATCATGTATTATCCTTCATTTCTACTGGACATACCGCCTCCTATCAGACTAAAATAAATAATAAACACAAGAAAAGATTACACAGCATAAAAATATTCCACCTCCAGCTGCATGCAATGCAGACTTCCCCTTTTAAAAGAGGCATCCAAAATGAAAAAATCAAGCAAAGCAGCCATCGTAGCCTGCTCCAACGCTCAGCCGCAGGCAAACCGCGAAAAACTAAACAAGCTGAAAGCCGTCCTGTCAGACATCGGCCTGAACCCTGTATTCGGGGATTGCATCTATGAAAAGGAATCCGTCTTCGCCGGTACAGGAAAAGAACGGGCCGAAAGCCTGATGCGCTTTTACAGAGACCCGGAGATCGAGGCGGTTTTTGATATATCCGGAGGAGATATTGCTAATGAAATCCTGCCCTATCTGGATTACAGTGTGATTGCCAGAAGCAACGCGGTCTTCTGGGGTTACAGTGATTTGACAACCGTAATAAACGCAATTTATGCAATGACCGGAAAGCAATCCGTACTTTTTCAAGTACGAAACCTTATCTCCCGGGATGCACAGAAGCAGAAAGCCGATTTTACCGCAAGTGTTTTTGAGGAAAAACCGGATTTGTTTTCCTTCCGCTACGAAATGATACAAAAGGATTCCATGCAGGGCGTAGTAGCAGGCGGAAATATCCGCTGCCTTCTGAAGCTGGCAGGCACCCGGTACTGGCCGGATATGAACGGAAAAATACTGCTTTTGGAGAGCCTTGGAGGCCTTGTCCCTCAGATGACGGCTTATCTGAATCAGTTAAAACAAATAGGCGTATTTGAGCAGGTAAACGGAATCCTTCTGGGTACCTTTACAAAAATGGAGGAGGAGAAGGCTGTTCCTTCTATGACAGAGCTGGTTAGACGCTGTGCCGGAGAGCGTCTGCCCATTGCCAGGACAGAGGAAATCGGCCACGGCATCAATGCAAAAGCAATTGTAATCGGCCGGGAGATGAATTTCACAAAATTTTCATAATTCTGATATTGACAATCTAATATATGGGTATTAATATATAGCGTAATATATATCTAATATATACCACGCTATATATTTTTGCTTCCGGTAGATAAACTGCAATATCGAAGGAACTTCCGAGAGAATACTTTCACAAAAAGGAGGTGACTGCCCTGTGCAAAGAGAGCTGAATATCATCAACAAACAGCTCAAAATGATTCACAAAACCTTTGAAGAGAGAAGAAATAAACACCTGCTGAAATATAACCTCACCTCATCCCAGCAGGAGATCCTCTTTTACCTGGGCTTCCATGAGGGGGAGCCGATTCATCAGCGTGAGATTGAAAAATGGTTCCATTTAAAGAATCCGACCGTCACAGGTATTTTAAACCGTCTGGAGGAAAAGGGATTCATCATGCGGAAAAGAGGAGAAGCCGACAAGCGCTTCCGCATAATAGAGCTGACGGATAAAAGCCGCTGTCTGATGCAGGAAATGCGTGAAGAAATGCAGCAGATGGATGACAGGATCTACAGCTGTATGACAAAGGAGGAGCGAAGCCAGCTCTGCGGCCTCCTGGAGCGGATACTGGACAGCCTTTCAGAATTGTGAAAACTTAAAAATATGGAACTAAAATAGGAGGACAATATGCTAAATACACTAAAAAAACACATCGGCGAATTCAAGAAAACAGCAATATCAGCTCCTGTTTTCATTGTTGCGGAGGTCATTCTGGAAATGATCATCCCCCTTTTAATGGCCGCCATCATTGACGACGGCCTCGGAACCGGAAATATGAGTTACGTGGTTAAGGTCGGCCTTATCATGCTGGTCGTATCTTTCGCATCTCTGTTCTGCGGAGCAATGGCTGCCAGGCAGGCATCCATTGCCTCCACCGGCTTTGCCAGAAATCTGAGGGAAGCCATGTACAGCCAGATACAGGAATTCTCATTTTCCAACATAGACCGTTTTTCTACGGCCGGTCTGGTCACAAGGCTGACTACAGACGTAACCAATGTACAGAATGCTTTTCAGATGATTATGCGGATGTTTACCCGGGCGCCTATTACCCTGATCACGGCTATGACCATGTCGTTTCTTATCAATGCCCGTCTGGCCCTGGTGTTCCTGGGAGCTTTGATATTCTTAGGCTGTGTGATTTTTATCCTTATGGGAAAGGTAGGTCCTTATTTTCGGGAAATGTTTGAGAAATATGACGGACTGAACGCCAGTGTACAGGAGAATCTCACCAGTATCCGCGTGGTAAAGGCGTACGTCCGTGAGGACTACGAGACAGAAAAATTTAAAAAAGCCTCCCATGCTTTGTACCTCTGTGCCATCCGTGCAGAGAAGGTAATGGTAAGCATGATGCCCATAATGCAGTTCACTGTGTATACCTGTATCATTCTGCTCTCCTGGCTGGGTGCAAAGACCATAGTTGTGGGCGGCATGACCACCGGAAATCTGATGAGCATGTTTACTTACACCATGAATATTCTTATGAGCCTGATGATGATCGCCATGGTTACGGTTATGATTTCTATGGCAAAATCTTCTGCCGAGCGTATCTGCGGCGTGCTGGATGAAAAGAGCGATCTCACCAGTAAATCCGATGGAATGGCTGAAAAAGAAGTGAAGGACGGTTCCGTCACCTTTGAGGATGTCTGTTTCAGCTACCATGGAGATAAAGAGAACCTCCATCTGTCCCACATTAATCTGGAAATTCATTCCGGCGAGACGGTGGGAATTCTGGGCGGCACCGGAAGCGCAAAGTCCACCCTGGTTCAGCTTATCCCCAGGCTCTATGATGTGACAAGCGGAAGCGTAAAGGTAGGCGGCCTGGATGTACGGGAGTACGATCTGGAAGCACTGCGCAACGAGGTATCCATGGTACTTCAGAAAAATGTTCTGTTTTCCGGCACCATTAAGGAAAATCTCCGGTGGGGCGATAAAGAGGCTTCGGATGAGGAACTGATCCGCGTCTGTAAGCTGGCCTGCGCGGATGAATTTATTGAGAAATTTCCCAAGCAGTATGACACTTACATCGAACAGGGCGGCACCAATGTGTCCGGCGGCCAGAAGCAGCGCCTCTGTATTGCCAGGGCGCTCCTTAAGAAACCTAAGGTGCTGATTCTGGATGACTCCACCAGTGCGGTGGACACTCACACAGACGCCATGATTCGAAAGGCATTCCGGGAGGAAATACCGGATACTACCAAGCTTATCATTGCACAGAGAGTATCTTCCGTACAGGATGCGGATAAAATTATTGTATTAAATGACGGGCAGATTGACGGTATCGGCACACATGAAGAGCTTCTTAACAGCAATGCCATTTACCGGGAAGTTTATGAATCTCAGCAGAAGGGAGGAGACGCGGATGAGCAGTAAACAGCCAAGAGGTCCCATGGGCCATGGAAGAGGAATGAAAAAAGGGCCCAAAGCCAAGAATCCGGGCCGTACCTTAAAACGTCTTTTTGATCTGGTCGTAAAGGCTTACCCTGTTCACTGTATCTTTGTGGTTGTGGGGATTGTTGTGGGCGTGCTGGCCAATGTACGGGGAAATCTGTTTCTGCAGACTTTGATTGACAGCTATATTACGCCTATGATTGGGGCGGATACGCCGGATTTTACGCCTCTTTTGAAGGCGCTGGCTATGATGGCGCTTATTTATCTGACAGGAGCGGCTTCTACCTATCTCTACAACCGGCTGATGATTACAGTGGCCCAGGGAAGCCTTACAAGAATCCGGAATGAACTGTTTGCCCATATGGAAACACTGTCTATTCCTTACTTTGATACTCACTCCCATGGGGATATTATGAGTATTTACACCAATGATACGGATACGTTAAGGCAGCTTATCAGCCAGAGTATTCCGCAGCTTTTATCTTCCAGCATTACCATTGTCAGCGTTTTCATATCCATGCTGAGCTTAAGCCCGCATCTGACTCTTCTGGTTGTGGTTATGATTGTGATTATGACCCAGGTGATTAAGCGGATCGGAGGAAAGTCCGGTACTTACTTTGTGGCGCAGCAGAAGGATCTGGGAGCGGTCAATGGGTATATTGAGGAAATGATGGAGGGCCAGAAGGTGGTAAAGGTCTTCTGCCACGAGGAGGAGGCCAAACGGAAATTCAAAGAACTCAATGATCAGCTGTTTGAAAGCGCAAGCAACGCCAATATTTACGCCAGCATTCTGATGCCCATTATGGCCAATATCGGAAATATCAGCTATGTGCTGACTACAATGGTGGGTGCGCTTCTGGCAATCGGCGGTGTAGGCGGCCTTACTCTGGGCGGTCTGGCCTCGTTCCTGCAGCTTAACCGGAGCTTTACCCAGCCCATTACTCAAGTGGCACAGCAGTTTAACTCTATTATTATGGCCCTGGCAGGTGCGGAGCGTATCTTTGAACTGATGGATGAACCTTCCGAGCAGGACAACGGCTATGTGACCCTGGTGAACGCCCGTTATGAAAATGGGGAGCTTGTGGAGGTTCCCGAGCGTACCGGTGTCTGGGCATGGAAGCATCCCCACCATGACGGAACCCTTACCTACACAGAGGTAAAGGGGGATGTAGTTTTGGACGGAGTGGATTTTGGTTATACGGAAGAGAAAATGGTGCTTCATGATATTAAGCTGTTTGCGAAGCCCGGCCAGAAGGTGGCATTTGTTGGGGCGACGGGAGCAGGGAAGACGACCATTACCAATCTGATCAACCGTTTTTATGATATCCAGGATGGGAAAATCCGCTATGACGGGATCAATATTAATAAAATTAAGAAATCCGATCTGCGCCGTTCTCTGGGAATGGTACTGCAGGACAGCCATTTGTTTACGGGAACCGTAGCTGATAATATCCGCTATGGAAAGCTGGATGCTACGGACACGGAGGTGAAAGGTGCGGCTATGCTGGCCGGAGCGGATACCTTTATCCGCCATCTGCCGCAGGGTTATGATACCATGCTCTCCGGTGACGGTTCTAATCTTTCCCAGGGGCAGCGTCAGCTTCTGACTATTGCACGGGCGGCGATTGCGGATCCGCCGGTATTGATTCTGGATGAAGCCACCTCCAGCATTGATACGAGAACGGAGGCCATTGTTCAGAGGGGCATGGACAGTCTTATGGCGGGAAGAACCGTATTTGTTATTGCCCACAGGCTTTCCACCGTACAGAATTCCGATGTGATTATGGTACTGGAACAGGGACGGATTATTGAGCGGGGGAATCATGAAGATCTCATTGCAGAGAAAGGGAAGTATTATCAGCTTTACACAGGGGCTTTTGAATTGTCTTAAAAATTCAAAAAATTACAGGAAAACATTTTCCGGTTTTCTGAATAAAAGTCACGCAAATGGCTCATAATGGTAGCAAAGAGCAAGAAAGGAGACTTTTATTATGAAAATGTTCAGAAAGTACACGGCCGGAGCGCTGCTTCTGGTGCTGATTCTGGTGACAGCGGCCTGTGGAAATTCCGACAACAATGCTACGGATACACCGGGTAATGGAACGACGAATGAGGGAACGACGAACGGAACTACAAATGGAACCAACGGAACTACCAACGGAACCACCAATGGCACTACGAATGGGACTACCAATGGTACTACGGACGGAACGACCAACGGGACTACGAATGGTGATACGACCAATGGTACGAATGGTGACGGAGTCATGGATGATCTGGGCAATGATATTGTGAACGGCGTGGATGATGTTGTAAATGGTGCCGAGGATGTGGTGGATGATGTGACCGGGAACGGGAATACGACTACCAATGGCGGTACAAATAATGGAACTACGGCGAATCCGTAATTGAAATGGATAAGAGTTTGATTCCGGCGGAAGGCTTTTGGGCTTTCCGCTGGATGTTTTTGAAGGTGGACGGGTCTGCCGCGAAATAAGCCGTCAGACTTTTCCATATCAGTGTTCGGACGGTTCACGTACACTCCGTCTGCTCTGAACGTACATTGTCCGGATATGGAGCTTATGGCTGTTTGTTTCTCGGACAATGTTCGTTCATATCATACAGAGTGTTCGTGAACAGCCGGACACTCGATATTGGAAAAGTCTGACGGTTTATTTCGCGGCAGACCCTGGTTGTGGTGGTTGGGGTTTATTTAAAAATACATAAATGCCAGGTTGCAGGTGGTAAAAAAATGAGTTATACTATCGTAAGTGGTAAAAAATGCAAAGCATTGTGTAGTTCTGCATGATAAAAATATTGTACAGAGGGGATAGAGACTATGAACTTTATTACGGTAAAAGAACTGTATAAGAACAGTGAGGCTTATCTGGACAAGACCGTTGAGGCTGTGGGCTGGGTGAGAAGTAACCGGGGGTCTAAGGCTTTTGGGTTTCTGGTGATTAATGACGGGACTTATTTTAATACGCTTCAGGTGGTTTACCATGATTCGATGGAGAATTTTGCGGAGATCTCCAAGCTGAATGTGGGGGCGGCGGTCATTGTGAAGGGTAAACTGGTGGCTACGCCGGAGGCGAAGCAGCCTTTTGAGATTCAGGCGGATTCGGTGGCGGTGGAAGGTGATTCTGCGCCGGATTATCCTCTGCAGAAGAAGAGACATTCGTTTGAGTATCTGAGGACGATCTCTCATCTGCGGCCGAGGACGAATACGTTCCAGGCGGTATTTCGGGTGAGATCGCTGGTCGCTTATGCGATTCACCGGTTTTTCCAGGAGCAGGGCTTTGTGTACGTGCATACGCCGCTGATCACGGGGAGCGACTGTGAGGGCGCCGGGGAGATGTTCCGGGTGACGACCCTTGATCCGAAGAACCCGCCTTTGACGGATGAGGGGGCTGTGGATTACGGTCAGGATTTCTTTGGGAAGGAGACGAATCTGACGGTGAGCGGCCAGCTCAACGGTGAGACGTATGCCTGTGCTTTTCGGAATATTTATACGTTCGGGCCGACCTTCCGGGCGGAGAATTCCAATACGACCCGGCATGCGGCGGAGTTCTGGATGATTGAGCCGGAGATGGCTTTTGCGGATCTTGATGATAATATGGAGATTGCGGAGGCTATGCTGAAATATGTGATTCAGTATGTGCTTGACGAGGCTCCGGAGGAGATGAATTTCTTTAATCAGTTTGTGGATAAGGGACTCTTGGATCGGCTGAAGGGTGTGCTGAATTCGGAATTCGGTCATGTGACTTACACGGAGGCTGTTGAGATTCTGGAGAAGAATAACGATAAGTTTGATTATAAGGTGAGCTGGGGCTGTGATCTGCAGACGGAGCATGAGCGGTATCTGACGGAAGAAGTGTTCAAACGGCCGGTGTTTGTGACGGATTATCCGAAGGAGATTAAGGCTTTTTATATGAAGCAGAATGAGGACGGGAAAACTGTGGCGGCTATGGACTGTCTGGTTCCCGGGATTGGAGAGATCATTGGAGGAAGCCAGAGAGAGGATGATTATGAGAAGCTTGTGACCAGGATGAGGGAGCTTGGGCTTAAGGAGGAGGATTACGGATTCTATCTGGATCTCAGAAAATACGGATCCGTGCGTCATTCCGGGTTTGGGCTTGGGTTTGAGCGCTGCGTGATGTATCTGACAGGGATGGCGAATATCCGGGATGTGATTCCGTTCCCGCGGACGGTGAATAACTGCGAATTATAAAATGCGATTGAGCTGCTGCAAGGTAGAAAGGCGGATTTTCCGTATCGTTGCGGCAGCTTTTTCTTTGTGATATTTTGAAAGGAAGAGAGCTTTTTGAAAAGGGATGGAAGAATTAAATGAGGAAGAGTTTCAAACAGAATATGAGATTGTAGATTTGATACGAATGCGGCTTTATCAAAAGAGACACGGGCTGGCTGCCGTGCTGGGAGCTGTTGAGATAAGGGTTGCGGACAGAGACGGTGTGTTCGAGACAGACGGAAAATCTATGTATCTGGACAGGAACCGGATCCGGAAGACTTTCCTGGAGGGGAGCGGGCGTCTCTGTCTGGAATTGCTGCATATGCTTTGTCACTGCCTTCTGGGACATGTGTCTGCCGGAAACCGGAATGCAGGAGACGAAGGGCAGTATAGGCAGGCGCAGCTTGATCTGGAAGCCTGGATTCTGGCAGAACGGATCTGGGGAGAGGAGCTTCCTTTTTTAGAGGAGGCAGAGGAATATCCGGAAAAGCAGGCCGGACTTTTGTATGTGGACAGCCATGAAAACTGGCTGAAAAATACGCAGCAGGATCGTCTGAAGCGGGCTTTTGGCGAGAATGGAGATCGTGGGGAGGGTTTGGAAGGGAGCCTGTCCGGACATCTTTGGGACCTTTCGGACTGGTGGCTGCGGCAGGGGGAAGTGTTGAGACGGGAATGTGTTTTGAAGCAGAGGAAGGCGGGGACGGCAAGGAGAAACAGGGTAAGCAGGCAGCTGGTTCCGGCTTCGGGGCATCGGGGAGATTACAGGGCAATTCTTCAAAGCTTTTCTTCTTTTCGGGAGGAAAGCGGGGGAAATCCGGAGGAGTTTCAGTATGCATGGTATCTGTACGGTCTGGAACATTATGGAAATATGCCTTTGATAGAGCCGCTAGAATACAGGGAGGGGCGGAAAATCAGTGTTCTGGTGATTGTGATTGACACATCCGGATCCTGTGAGCGTGATTTGGTGCGGATTTTTCTTGAGGAGACAAAGGGAATTCTGGAGCAGGATCAGCTTTTCTTCCGGCAGTTCTGTCTTCATGTGATTCAGTGCGATAATCAGATTCAGAGGGATGACAGGATTGAAAACCGGGAGGAATTTGAGAAGTATCTGGAGCAGCTGGAGATCCGGGGAGGCGGCGGAACGGATTTTTCTCCGGCTTTTCGGCATGTTGAGAAGCTTCGGGCGCAGGGAGAGCTTCGGGATTTGAGGGGAATGCTGTATTTTACGGACGGCAGCGGTCTGTATCCTAAGGAGGAGCCGGACTATGCGGTCTGGTTTGTAATGATTGAGGGAAGTTACGATGCCATAGATATGCCGGATTGGATTCACCGGCTGATTCTGAAGGCGGTAATATAAAAACGGGCAGTGAGTACAGAGGAGTGTTCAGCTTATGAATATACAGGAAGCAAAGGAAGAGATTAAGAAAACAGTGAAGGCTTATACGGCCAGGACGGAGGCAGGGACTTTTCGGATTCCGGTAAAGCGCCAGCGTCCTGTGCTGCTGATCGGGCCGCCGGGAATCGGGAAGACGGCTATTATGGAGCAGATTGCGAGAGAGTGCGGTTTGGGACTGGTGTCTTATACTATGACACATCATACGCGCCAGAGTGCTATCGGGCTTCCGGTGTTAGAACAGAGGGAATTTTCAGGGGAGACGTATACGATTACGGCCTATACCATGAGTGAGATTATTGCCTCTGTCTATGAGCAGATGGAGCAGAGCGGCATCCGGGAGGGGATTCTTTTTCTGGATGAGATCAACTGTGTATCCGAGACTCTGATGCCTGCTATGCTGCAGTTTCTTCAATATAAGACCTTTGGGAGCCATCATCTGCCGGAAGGATGGGTGATTGTGGCGGCAGGAAACCCTTCGGCTTACAACCGGGCTGTACGGGACTTTGATACGGTTACTCTGGATCGGGTGAAACGGATGGAAGTGGAGCCGGATCTGGAGGTGTGGAAGCGCTATGCACTGCGGCAGGGCCTGCATCCGGCAGTCCTTTCCTTTCTGGAGCTTAAGCCGGAGTGCTTTTATGTGATGGAAGCAGGCAGGAACGGGTTTGTGACGGGAAGAGGCTGGGAGGATTTGTCGGAAATGCTGTTTACGCTGGAGGAACTTAAGCTTCCGGTGGAGGAGGTTTTGTTTGAACAGTATCTGCAGGAGGAAGAGACGGCCCGGGCCTTTGCTTTTTATTACCGGCTTTATGAAAAATGGAGCGGGCAGCTTCGGCCGGAGCGTATTTTGCAGGGAGAATACAGGGCAGAGGGGCAGGAGGAATATCGGGAACTGCCAAAGCTTCCCTTTGATGAAAGGCTGTGTATTGTCTGGCTTCTGCTTCAAAGGCTTTCTCATATGGCGGAGACTTTGGAGGAGCAGGAAAAGGTGACAAAAAGCCTGGAATATTTTATAGGAGGATTGAAGAGGAATAAAGAATGCAGAGGAGAGGCTTTGACAAAGGCCTGTATGGAGGGGCTGGAGCGCCGGAAAAAGGGAATGCAGGTGAAAAAGGAGTGCGGCCTTCTGCCGTCTTCCGAAGAGGAACGGGAGAAAAAGCTGTTTGAAGTGATAAGGAACTGCATGGAGCAGGTCAGACATGGCCGGGATATCCGGATGTTTGAGAGCAGGCTGGAGGAAGAGCAGGAAAAGGCCGGAGTGCAGAGGGAGGAGCTTACAAAAGCGCTTGGGAATGTGACCGGCTTCGTAAAGGAAAGCTTTGGGACGGGGCAGGAATTGATTGTGCTCCTGACCGGTATCCTGGAGCATCCGGGGACAGGACGGGTGATGCGGGAGGAACTTTCGGAGGAATATCGGGATGCAGCGGCATTTTTAAATACGGATGCTAAGGAGGAGGCGCTGAAACGAAGGCTTTGATTTCAAATTTTTGGTTCAAATTTCATCCCCACAGGGCGGATTGTTTTTCTGTTTTCCTTATGGTACAATGTACGCTGAGACAATGAACAGTGCGCAGGAGGAAGAGAGAGTTAAAATTATGAGCGAAAAGCATACACATATTGCAGCAGATGGAACCGTATATGAGCATGTGCATGATCATGAGGAGGCTCATGTAAAAGAGCATTTACAGTGTCATACCCAAGGACACAGCCATGCTCATACCCACACTCATCAGAATACGAAAGCTGTGCTGAACCGCCTCTCCCGGGCCATCGGGCATATGGAGTCGGTGAAGCGCATGGTGGAGGAAGGCCGTGACTGCAGCGAGGTTCTGGTGCAGCTTTCCGCAGTGAAGGCGGCCATTAATAATACGGCCAAGGTCATTTTGAAGGATCACATTGAGCACTGCCTGGTGGACGCGGTGGAGTGCGGAGATCACGAGGCCATTGAGGAACTGACAGAGGCCATTGACCGGTTTATGAAGTAGAAAACAGCAGTAATTGACTGAAAAAATAACAGATTTCTTTGGAATATTTATATAGATATAATAACTTTTGAGTCTGAACGGCCATGTGAACAACAACGGTATTTCCGCATATACTATACAGAGAAAATAGGGTATGAGGGATTTTTATGGCTGATTTTCAGGTAAGGGCGATGCAGCAGGATGCGGACAGCAAAGGACAATTACAGATCAACGTTACATCTGCTCTTGGAGCAACGCCGATATCCGGGGCTAAGATTGTGATTTATTATACAGGGGAACCGGACAGAGAACTGGAAGAAGTGACCACAAACGAATCAGGACAGACAGAGGAACTGGAGCTGGATGCGCCGCCGCTGGAATATAGTGTGGAGCCCAGTGAGCAGCAGCCCTATTCCGAATATACAATGGAGGTAACCGCGCCGGGTTATGAGCCGGTGGAGATTGTGGGAGCAGAGATACTTCCGGATGTGAAAGCACTGCAGAATATTCAGATGATTCCTCTTCAGGAGGGAGAAGAATATGAGCGCTTTATTATTCCGGCTCATACATTGTTCGGAGATTATCCGCCTAAGATTGCGGAAGCGGAGATTAAGCCGATGAATGAGACCGGTGAGATTGTCCTGAGCAGGGTTGTGGTTCCGGAATACGTGATCGTTCACGACGGCGTACCTACGGACAGCTCCGCGGCAAACTACTGGGTCCGGTACAAAGATTACATTAAAAATGTGGCATCCAGCGAAATTTACGCAACCTGGAGCGATGCGGCCATCCGGGCGAATATTCTTGCGATTATGTCCTTTACCTTGAACCGGGTGTATACGGAGTGGTATCGGAGTGTATAGGAATCATGGGTAGAAATAAGTCTGCATCTTTAAGGCCAAGTAAATCTGTGATACGATTCATGTATTCACCTCGGTTTGGTTATTTTCCCAAAAAATCATAACAAAGAAGGATAAAAAGAGAACAGGATTGCTCAGTAAAAGACGACTGATTAATCCTGTTTTTATATTGCAGAATTGTAGCCTCTCAAAAACTTTGAATACCCAGATGATTTATAAAAAGATAATTTCTGAAAAGGGTATTATTTTGCATTTTGTGTATGATATTTTCAAGTAGTTGATTTTTATGATGTCTACAAGCACAATATTTATTTTTTGATTATTCACACATAATGATAGCAAAGCATAAAGAAAGGCAGTTGCTATCTATGATTGATTATAGCCCGCTCTGGGAAACTATGAGAAAGAGAAAAATATCGCAATACAAACTGTTAAAAGATGAGACAGTAGAGCGCAGAATATTGGATAGATTGAGGAAAAATAATAATATCACAATACTGACCCTTGAAAAATTGTGTCATGCTTTGGATTGTACGCCGAATGAGATTGTTCGTTTTCCCATTGATGAATAGTTCGTCTATGGAAACCATAAGCCTCTGTTTTTAAGGAGGAGGTATTTTGATAAATGGAGAGAGTTATATAAAGAAAGCAGAGTTAAGTCAGAGTAAAGAATTACAGTAAATCTTAAGCAAAAATCAATAAATTTTGTAAGGATTGAGTAAAAATGACAAAAGAGAAAGCAGAAAATTTGATGGTTAAAATCCAGAATGAAATGTATTCTGAGATTAGAGACTATGTTTTTGCTTCCTGTAAAAACATGGAACTGACAAAGGATATTACTCAGGAAGTATTTTATGAGGTCTGCCGTCATATAGAGCAGATAGCAGAGCATGAAAATTATCGCGGATGGGTGTATGAAGCAGCAAAACGTATTATCAAAAGGGTTACGGTGAATGAAATAAAGATACAGGTAAATCAGATTCCATTGGATACCACAACAGAAGAAGAATTGCTGACAGAGGATTTTCACGAATTTCTTATATTGGATGAGTTCAGCCATATTGTGGGCAAGGAAGGGTTGGAAATATTAAAACAGTATTATCATTACCGAAGGCCGATTTCAGAGATTGCAGAGATGCTTGGAAAGAGTGAAGCCGCATGTAAAATGCATCTCTCCAGGCTCAGAAAAGAAATTAAAGATTACCTGATGCTGCAGAAAATGAAAATGGAGAATATGAATGTTAGAAAAGAATGAGAAATTAATACAGGATCTGCGTGATGAAATGGACGCAGAGCTTGAAAAAAATGCGGAAGAGATGGACACTGATAAGATCCGCCATATTGTGCAGCTTTTAAAAGATCTGGAACAGTGGGAGCCGTTTCCGGAAGATCTGGAGCAAGAGAAGTTTTTTGAAGAATTTGATAAAAAATATGGATTAGATATGTCCGAAGCGAGAGCCGATGCGAATGGAACTAAGCAAGTGAAGCGTAATGTGTGGAAGTGGAAAATAGCAACAGTTGCGGCAGGAGTGGTTCTTGCTATTGGAATCGGTAACGCAGCGACTAGTCTGGCAGTAGATAAATCCCTTTGGCAGTTGGTACGGGAAAATTCGCATATGGCTTATTTTCATGTGATAGGGAAAGGTAATGAGGTTGATAAAGAAGAAGCTTTAAATACACAGTATGAGCAATATGATAATTGGGAAATATTAAATAAATCTGTAGAGAAAGAGGTACTGTCACCAAAGTATATCCCGGAAGGATTGACATTGGAAAGACTTGAAAAAATGACATTGGAAGGCTATATAGCCGTGATGGCAAATTATCGGGGAGAAAATATTTATTTGAACTTTTCTTGTAAATCCTATGAGGAAGTAGGTACATATGGAAATAGTACAATAGGAAAAGAGCTGGCCGGAGATTATATAACAATTGGTGGCCGAGATGTACAAATAAGAGAAAATAAAGAAATTAATATATCATTTATTGATAATGACATATTTTATTCAATTGATACAGATATAGAAATCGAAGAAGTAGAAAAATTTATAGAAGGTTTAAAATAATTTATTGACAAAAAAATTATTTAAATAGAGCTATTGCATAAGCTGAAAATATTCAGCAAGGCAAGGCTCTATTTTTTAACCTTTTTATACAGTCTTTCAACAAAGATTTAGTGAAATTATAAAAAATGAAAAATCTTGTTACTTTTTAGCTGATTTTAGTGATGTTATTTATGAAAGGGTAAATAAAAAGGATAAAAACACGAAGAAAAATAAAAAAATCGAAAAATTTTGTTACCTTTTGGCTGATTTTAGTGATGTTACTTATGAGAGGACAAATAAAGGAGGAGATATAGATAATGAAATATTTAAAAAGGATAATGGTAATATTACTTGTTTGCGCATTAGTACCCATAAAAGTATGGGCTGCTGAATCTACAGAAAATCCAGAAATAGTTAGGATGACTGAAGAAGAGGCAGAAAAATATTGGGAGATTTATTATCCAGATGATGATATTGCTATGTATGGTACGTTTACAGATGCCGGAATGGGACTTCAAAAAAGTGGAAGTAAGCTATTGATTTTATATACCGTAAGTACTAATGAAATTGCTAGTGAGATTGGAACAAAGGATATTATCTTAGAAGTAAAAAGTGGATTGATATGGGTTCCGATAAAAATAGCTGAAAAAGATTGTAGAACAAATGCCAACAATTTTACAGGAGGATTCTATTATAATAATCCAACAAGCGGAAGTACCTATCGTGTATCCGGAATCCATTATGCAATTATTAATGGTAAAGAATATACGGTGTTGGTTGACTCCGGCAGCTTCACATTTCAATAACCAGAAAAAAACACCTGACAGATAAAAAGAGAGGCATCTTATGAGGACGAGCATAAAGCAGAGATTTCTCACCATCATCTTAGGCTTCCTGCTTTGTCTGGCCTTCCCACAGTCCGCACATGCAGAAGAGATCGAAAACGAGCGAACTGGTCTTGAAGTTATCTTTGTCATAGACTGCAGCGGTTCCATGAAAACAAATGATCCCTCCAGGGTTGCGGTTCGAATGGTACAGGCATTTATCGATTCTGTGCATACAGAGGAGCTTCTGGTAGGCTTTGCGGCTTACAATGACACTGTGGCGGCATCCGCTGCTCCAGTTTCCATTACAGACCAAGAGGAGCGTCAGAAGCTTAAAGATTCCATTGATGCTGTACCTTATTCGGGAGATACGGATATTGGCCTGGGACTGTCCTATGTGCAGGAACAGATGCCAGAGCAGGAAGGGTATCAACGGGTGATTGTGCTGATTTCAGACGGGGAGACAGATCTGAAAGCAGGAGGAAGCCGCACTGTGGAAGATTCCAATGCGGAACAGGAAGCTTGTGTTCTCCAGTGTATGGAAGAAGAGATCCCGATTTACACAATCGCATTTGGAAAATATGACGGGAACAAAGAGGTACTTACAAATATTGCAGAGCGCACGGATGGAGAAAGTTATACGGTTGAAAGCCCCGAAAAACTCATTGAAGTTTTGTATGGAATTCTTGAAAACAATGTTGCCTATAAGATACAGCAGTTTTCTAATGGAATCTATGCAGGAGGAACACAGGAGATCAAATGTATCCTGGACGAACCGTATCTGGACGAAATAGATGTTCTGCTGATCTCCGAGGGGGAGATAGGGGAAACTTTTCTTAAGTATGGGGACAGCCAGATTCCCATGAACATGCTGTCCAATTACGCAGTAGGAAAGATAGATGAAAGCACGATTCGGGACTCCGTTAAGGAGCTTACAATTCATGTTTCGACAGCGGAGAAACAGAAGCTGCAGGTATTTCTTTTAAGCTACCGGAAGCTTGCTCCTATACTGGAGATAGAGACTCATATTCCGAAAAACCAGGAAATACCCTACAGGATTTATTTCAGAGACAGCGATGGAAATATTATAGAAGATGAGGCATTTTACAAAAGCTTCAGTTGGGAACTGAAAAGTATAGAAGATGAGACAGAACACATTTTCATACAGCCTTCCGTAAGGCAGAGCAGCAGGGGAGTGGAAGGAACTGTGAAAGCAGGACACTCCGGTACATATACCTTATCGGGAATACTTTCAGATTCTATGGGAAGATATCCCTTTCTTTTTTCGGTGGAGACAAAGAACAATCCGCCCTCCGGCGAGCTGCCAGAGATTTCATGTACGGTTTTAGACAAAGAATTGTTCTTTGACTTAAATACATATTTTGCAGATGCAGACGGTGATGATTTGACTTACGCCCTGGAAGGAAAAACAGGAAACCAGGCAGCAGTAGAACTTACGGCAGATGATAGGCTTTGGATAAAGCCGGAGCAGACGGGAACCCAGACAGCTATATTAACGGTCTATGACGGCGAGGATACCTGGACGTATCCGTTACAGATAACCATAATTCCTTTATGGAAAGCATACTGGTGGGTGACGGGACTTATTGTGAGCGCTGTCCTTTTTGCCGGAATCGCAGTTTATCATCTGCTCCACAAGCCAAAACCCAAGGAAGAGCCGGAACTGCTGGTGGAAGAAAAGAAAGCATACCGTTTCTGCGGAAGAATGGATGCCTATTTTACCCTGCAGCCTGAGAGCGAGAAGGAGATACCGCCCCTTACTTTCCAGATGCACAAAGTAAGAGATAACAAGATTGTATTAGGCGATCTTCTGGAAAAATATCCGAAAGCAGCAGATGCGCTGGGGCTTTTTGAAATTTGTCTGGTAGCAGATGAGGATAGAAGGATGGTTCTGTATCATACATCAGAGAGCGTGGTAATGATTGGCAATTCTATTGCCTGCCGGAAAATCCGGTACAACGTAAGCTTTGGGGACGTCATCTATATAACTTCCCCGGATGGCATGTATGATCTGGAAATCCATTATATAGCAATATTTCAAGAATAAAAAAGGGGAGTGATAGCCTGTGGAAACAATTATGCAGACAAACAGAACGATTCTGTTTGCCGAAATCAATCCGGAGCGCTTAAACCTGCTGACCATGATCTCGGATGTGCGGGGAAAAAACAGTCTGGATGATGAGAAGATCAAGGAGATTAATGAAACGCTGCTGGTGGGAAGCCTGGATGAGTTTATGGAAAAGTTCAGTCCGGTAGTATATTCCTGGTGTGATGCAGGATCGGGAAGCATCCAGTACAGCCTTGTGAAGCCGGAGCATATTCCGGAGAATTGCATTACTGAGATTCCATTGAATGAGAATAATGACCTGCTCAATATGCTCATCACCCTTCTGGACACGAAACGTGCCCAGGGAGTGGCAAACGTGGACTTCGGCTTTGCGAATGTGATGGACATGATATCACCCAGAAAGATTATGGAGGATATCCGCCAGGTCCGCAGGGAGATCCGGTATACCTATGAAAAATATGCGGAGCTTGACGAAGAAGATCCGAAGCGTCTGGATTTGGGAGATACGTTGAATTACCAGTTTGAGCAGGCAAGCCAGAATTATAATAACGTGCTTGCTATGCTGCCTCTGGCAATCGAAGATTCCAAGACACGTCTGCTTCTGGGTTCGGGAGAGGCAAAACAGGGAGGTCCGGATTTTAAGGCAGGCCTGTTAAGTCTGGGAGAGGACGGAGAGCTTAAGATCCTGGAAATGAAGCAGGAGGAAAGCACAGAGCTTGCTGTAGTGGAGGATGAGATCAGCACCAGTCTTACGGAAGCATTCAAAGAAGATTACGATGCACTCAATGAAGAAAAGTCCGATTATGTCCGGGAGCTGGTAGTAAGAACCTTTTGCCCCTTAAGCACAGCTATGGACAGCACCATAGACCGTGAGACGGAGATGCGCCATTACAATCAATATCTGGAGTTCTATAAAAAGAGCAAGGATGACTTTGTAAAGGCAGTAAAACCGCTGATTGAAAAGATTCTGGGCGTAAAGGCATTCTTTGATCAATACCAGGTCAAAGAAAAAGGCATGCAGCCCAAGCTTCTGATTACGAATACGCCTTTGGATATGATGGTAAAATCCAGCAACCTGCCTCGGCTTCTTGCCTATTTGAATACCACAAATGACAAGAACGAGTTTGACAATACCATTTGGTTCGGAATCGTGCCCGATGTGGAATTGAACCAGACAGACGGCGGAAAGCTCCAAAGAGTCCGTTTTGCAGGAAACCGTAAGGTGGAGAGGCAGGGCACGAACTCTATGGAAAGCCTGGCAACGTTAATGAATGCGCTGCTTCCATACCGGATTACCACATTTTTCAGCTTCTGCACAGGAGAGGAAACGACCTTCAGCTATATTGCAACAGAAGGCATCCAGGTATTTAAGGAAAAATGCCTTCCATTGATGAAGAAAGAATACAGCGAATTTGTAGTTCCCTGTATTCCCAACGCCACTATCATTCCCAAGGATAAATCGGGGCTTGTACTGGACCGGCGGATCGTTATGGATGAAAGCGGAAATACGGCTCTTTCCAATGAAAAGGAAGATATTTTGAAGATGTGGCTGGAGGGAATATACGTAGGAGCTGCTTATGAGGCTGCAGGAATTGTGGCAGCATGGCAGTGCCCGGAGTATCTGAAGGAGCGTTTCCGGAATACCAGTATGGAATATCCCGGCGTGCGGTTTGATGTGGAAGCTGATGATAACGCGCTTCTTGCAGCAACCAGCATGACAAAAGAGATATCGGGCTTTACAAATGCAATTAAAAACTCCATCAACCATACCGGCTTTGGCTTTGTATTTTCCTCAGACAATGCAAAGTACAAGGACAGGGAGATAAAAAATATTACGGTCTATAAGGCACGGAACCTGTTAAGCAATGGCAGTGAGTTTGAGCCAATTTATAAAACCCTGGTGGTAACCTATATAGAACGGATGCTTAGATTTAGCAGCGGAGACTTCAAGCAGGATAAAATCCTGAAGTTTTTCAGCAGCAACCCCAGCAGCCAGAAGAGCCGTTGGGATACGGATCGGTCTCATGTAAATTCAATTCTGCAGAATGGAGATGAGCTGGATTATACCATTGATGAGAAGTACGGCATTTGCAATGTCCAGGTGACATTTGCAAATACCACAAGGAATCTCAAGGTACAGCTTACAAGAAAAGCGGGAGAAAAATAATAAGCTATAAAAATATAATAATTTTAGGAGGAAAGAAGAATGGGATTACGTTTAAAAATTGAGGGAAGCGAGTCAATCAGCCTGCCGGAAACAAGCATTACAAGCGTAGTGTTCGGGGCGGATATCCCTCACGATTCAAATGCAAGATCTACGGATCTTGGCTCTACGGTGCTGATCAAAGGTAAGATATTGGCAGCCGTAGACGGGGAAGCGGCAGATGACACCAGTAAGATTGCCAAATGGTCTCTGGTGCCGGCTGAAAACATGGACTGCTACAGAAGGCTTCAGATTGATGTGGTGAATGCATCCCAGATCGTCCGTCAGATATCGGTACCCAATGCTTTTGTTGTGGACTACCAGGAAGATTTCACAGATGAAACAGGCGCCGGAGTATTTTCACTTCTGGTGAAGCAGAAAAAAGATAAGATGGCAAGTCTGAAATTTGAAGGCGGATTCAGCGGAGAATAAGTTTATCCCGGATTTGAGGAAAGGAAGGAGATATTATGGGATTTACAGTAAAAGTAGAAGGACCATCAACAATTGAATTGGGAACAACCAGTATCACAGGAGTAAAGTTCAGAACCGACATTCCCCATGACAGCAACGCGCGCTCTACCGATATGGGAAGCACTGTGACTATTACAGGAAAGATTCTGACAGCAGTGGACGGAGATCCCTTTGACAGTACAAGGCAGCTGGGGCTGTGGGCGCTTGTTCCGGCAGAAAAATCAGACTGCTACCGCAAAGTAAGCATAGAAGTAATTGCGGCTTCCCAGGTAGTACGTAAATATACATATCCCAATGCTTTTGTTGTGGATTATAAAGAAGATTATGGGGATGTGGAAGGTGTTGGAACATTTACACTGATTATCAAGCAGAAAAAGGATAAAATGGCGCAGGTCGCAGTGGAAGGCGGATACAGCGTATAAGGAAAAAGGGCGGTCTGTTGACAGACTGCCCTTTTAAAAATAGCAGGAATGGACAGGATACATGAAAGATTATTACAGAATATTAAATGTATCGGAAACGGCTTCGGAGGAACAAATAAAAAAGGCTTACCGCAGGCTCGCAAAGGAATGTCATCCTGACGCGGCCGGCGATGATCCGCAGAAAGAACAGCGCATGTACGAACTCCAGGAGGCTTATGAAATTCTGGGAGATCCGGAGAAAAAGAAAGCTTATGACAGTAAGCGGAACAGCTTTTCTGAAAAAAAGCAGGCGAAAAAGCAAGAGGATTCCCCGCAAGATTCCCAGGACATTTCGGATGCAGGCGCATTTGAGCGTTTTTTTGGTTTTCAGCCGGGAAAAGGAATGGAAACTTATCAGCATAAAAAGAAAGAACCGGGAAGGCAGAACGGCCCCATGAAGCCGGAGGAGCGTTTTGCATCTTTTTTTGAACATATCAGATGAACAGGAAAAACAGATGGAAAAACAAAGGACCATAAAAATAATATGTGACGGCATTATCATACTGGTTTGTATTCTGCTGGCAGCAGGAATCTGGTATCTGAAGGCAGGAGAACGGTATCTGGAATGGTATTTTGCAGTGCTGATTCTCTGTGCAGGCGTAGCGGCAGCCGACATGCTGAGTCAGCTTCGCGGACCGGAAGAAAGCGGAAGGGAACCTGTCTGGGATACAAGCAATGCTCCGGCGGTAAAGGAGCTTTTGCTTCTGGATGAGAACAACAAACCGGTAAAGGCATGGAATATGGCAGGCCGGATCTCCATGATAATCGGACGCAGGAATGAAGAGGAAGAGATTGACGTAGATCTGGAGGACTGTGAATACAGTACCTTTGTAGAGTGCCAGCATGCAGCTCTTAATTATTGTCTGGAACGATGGTATGTGGAAGATCTGGGTTCCGTGAACGGGATCCGGATACAGAAGGCAGAGGACGGCTGCTGCTACAAGGTGACGAACCGTCCATGCAGAGTTGAGGCAGGAGACATTATTTATGTGGCAAATGTAAAGCTTTTGCTGTCGTAAAAATTACAGGTGTGTCGAAGCGGCTTTACCCTTTAGTGCCGCCCACAGTGATTTTGGATAACAGCAATACCCCCGAAGCGCATAGAAGAATTTACAGACGCATGCATCTGCGGCTGGAAATTCTTCTGGATAGAGATGTGCTGAGAGGGGTATTGCGGAACTGGAATAGGAGGAAGAGGCATGAGCCTGGTGAGATGTCCTAACGGACATGTATATAACGCAAGAAGGTACGGAAATCTGTGCCCTTACTGTAATATGAAACTTTCTGAGGAAGCAGAGGAAAAGAAGCCGGTGGGGTTTGAACCTCCGGTGGAGCTTCTGGAAGAAGAGGTGCAGCCGGTCTGCGGCTGGCTGGTCTGCATCAGCGGCGCAAGGGTCGGCATGGACTATAAAATACATAATGGGAAAAATTTTGTGGGCCGTGGGGACGATATGGACATCCAGATCCTTGGTGACAATGAAATCAACCGTAAAAATCATGCAGTGATTGTCTATGACAAGAAAAAACGCAATACGGTGATTCTGCCGGGAGATTCTTCCGGAATCGTCTATCTGAATGATGAAGCGGTATATGTGCCGAAGGAACTAAAACCCTATGACACAATTGAAATGGGAAAGAGCCGTTTCCTTTTTCTGCCTCTGTGCGGAGACAGTTTCGAATGGAATGACATCGAAGGATGACAGAGATTATGGGGAATACGACTATGCTGATAATTCTGGCAGTCCTTCTGGTTCTGGCTGTGTGCGTCCGCCTGGGGCTTCCCAAGCTTCCGGCTAAGAAAGGCCTTTCGGTTTCCCTTGAAAAAGAGGTAAAGGAGCATACCGGGATAAGGGAAGCTGCCGCTGGTGTGGGAATCAGCCAGACCACAGGCACCTGCGAACTTCAGTCAGACTGTGCACAGGTAAACGTGAACAGGGCAGGAGTTCTGGCAGTCCTGGCAGATGGAATCGGAAAGGCCAATACAGGAAAGCTGTCAGCGCAGATTGCGCTGGATACGGTTTTGGATCGTTATGAGCCATACCATGTTTTGAATAATCCGGAATACTTTTTCCGGACTGCATTTTACGAAGCGAATATCAGAATCCAGAAAACCATTGGAGAACGCCGGGGCGGAGCATGCCTTGCGGCTGTATTTTTGAATGGAAAAACAGCTACTTATGCCTTGGCCGGGGATGTGCGGATTGCATTGCTAAGGGGCAGGGAGCTGATTCCGATCAGCCAGGGACATACCATAGATGTACTGGCTGCCGCTTCTTACCGGGAAGGGAAGATATCCAGAAAGGAAGCCCTGTGGAGCCAAGAAGAGAAACAGGTTTTTAACTATCTGGGGATGGATGGATTCCGGGAGATTGAGACAGGGGAACTCCCTATTCTTCTAAAAGCAGGGGATGTGGTTCTGATGGCCAGCCGGGGTATCTGGCAGGAACTCTCCTGGGGAGATCTGGAGGATATCCTGCTTGGCAGCGGCAGCCTTCAGGAGCGGGCAGAGCGGATTGTCCGGGCTGCAGAATATAAGGAAGGTAAGGAAAAAGATAACGGAAGCATATTACTTGTGGAGGCAGAGACGGTAAATGAGACGGGGCAATTCTGAATTTCGCACAAGCTTTATATCGGAAGAAGGACAGGAATTAAAGAACAGAGATTATTTTGGATATGTGGAGATGGATGATTATGCCTGCTATGTGCTGGCAGACAGTCTGGACGATGAACCTCATTCCAACAGTGCGAAGATAGCAGTGGAAAGCTTGATCCGCAGTTTCAGTGAATCTCCGTCTATGGGAAAGAGAAAGCTGCGCCGGTATCTTTATACAGCTCACAAGGAGCTGAAAAACCAGAGAGGCGGCATGCACCTCAAAGCGTCCGTGGTCATGGTGGTGACGGATTACAGAAAGATCCGGTACTGCTATGCAGGCAACAGCCGCTTCTACCTTCTTCGGAATGACCGGTTTCTGATAAGGACGGAGGATCAGTCGCTGACGGAGAATCTGCTCAGAGAGAAAAAGCTTACCATAGATCAGGCAGCCCTTCACGAAGAGAGGAATAACCTGTATTCCTATCTGGGCGGAAGAGAGCGGCCGTCTATTGCAGTATCCAAGAAAAAGCCTCTTTCTGACGGCGATATTTTGTACCTGATGAGCCGCGGCGTGTGGGAAGCCTGCAATGATGAAAAAATTTTAGAATTTTCCAAGGATGCAAAAGAACCTTTGGAGATTTTAGAGCAGGTAGAGGATCAGATTCTGGGAAAACAGGAAGAGTACCAGATTGATAATTATACCCTTGCGGTAACTTTTATTGATAAGGTATACCGTTCACCCAAAAAGAAGATATCCATAAAAACCATACTGATGATTGCAGTTCCTCTTATCCTGGTCATAGGGGGCATAAGCTTTGGACTCTGGCTGCGCCATCGGAGCATCCGCAATAAAAAAGAAAGCCTTATCCGCTATATGGAAAGCGGAGAGGAATATCTAAGATATGACAATTATGTAAGAGCCTCCGAAGAATATGCGGAGGCGAAGAAATTAGCGGATTCTTTGAAAAAAGGGGAGGAATCGGAGGAAGCCGGGCAATATCTGAAGCTGTCGGAACAGATTCAGATAGCGGATGAGGCGCTTCGGGAAAAAGATTATCCAAAGGCGCAGGAATTTTATCTGACTGCCAGGGATATGTCAGAGGAGGCCGGAAATGTTGGCAGGAACTATATAGCTGCGCGCCTTAAGGAGACAGAAGGACATATTGAGGTAATTGATCTTCTGGAGCTTGGAACTAGCAGGGAAGGGTCCGGGGATCGGGAAGGGGCTTTGGAAGCATACCGGGAAGCCCGTGAGAAAGCTGCAAAGCTGTACGACATAGAAAGCAAAAACGAAGCCTTTGAAAAACAGACAGCCCTGGAGGCAGAGCTTGCCCAGGAAAGGCAGCAGGAAGAAGCAGCGAAAAAACAAGAGGAAGAAAAGGAAAAAGCCCTTCTGGCCGAGCAGAAGGAATTGGAAAACGAACAGAAAAGTAACGATCAGAAAAATGCCATTGATCTCGAAAACAAGGGAAATGAGCTTCTGGCAGAAGGAAAATATGACAATGCCATTACCTATTACCGAACGGCACAGTCTATTTACAATCGTCTGGAGCTTTCGGATCTGGCAGCAGGCATAGACGGAAAGATAGCGGCAGCCCAGGCAGGCATGGAAGGAGAAGCAGGATCATGAGCCGGTATACCTATACACTTAATCCGGGACAAAAAGAGCTTACAAAGAAGCAGACATATAGAAAAAGCCGGCTGGAAAAGATGACCCTGTTCCAGCTTAGGGAAATATGCAGAAAAGAATGCCTGGTCATTCCTTCCGGTCTGGAGCAGGATCGGGAGGGCCTGGTGCGTCTGGTGGCAAGGTTCCGGGGACAGAAGGAGTACCGGCATATGGAAGAGGCTTGTGAGGGCGGATTTGAGCGACTTCAAGCATTTTTGAATCACTGTATGGTGTCGGCATCATATGACGGCAGCGTCCGCATCCCGGGAACCATTGTTTTGCATGAAGATCTAGGGCTTAACGAGCTGGACGGCTACAGGATCGAGGCTTCTTTTCCGCTTTATGAGGGGAATCTTCTTTTGGTGGACGAGGAGAACCAGCTCTATACCTGTTTCTATATACAGGAGAGGGGAGGCTGCTTTTATCTGTTTAAAGAACAGGGGATTCCGGTAGTAGAGCTTCAGAAGCACCAGTATTCGATTCTTTACTTTCCGGAGGAACGGATCTCCGAATATCTATATGACTGTTATATGGGGATTCCTTCTATGGAACCCGGATATGCAGAAGGCATTCGGATTCCCCTTCTGGATATCCAGCTAAGGGCGGTTGAAGAGGCGGACCTTCCTTTGGTAATCGACTTCGGAAGCTCCAACACAACAATGGGGATCTGCCTTCCGGACGGCTCCCGGCAGATTGCCAGGGCAGAAGGAGGCCATGTTATTCCAAGTGTGATTGGAATTACCAAGCTTAAGGACGGAACACCGGGCTATGCCTTTGGTTTTGAGGCGCTGCGGATGGCCGGCCAAGTTTACCGGGATGAGGATGTGCCGGTATTTTATGATATCAAGCGCTGGATCAGCGATGCCGGCCGTCAAGAAAGCGTTATTCTGGGAAATGGGCACAAATATCAGATATCCAGAAAGGAAATGCTTAGAGCCTTCCTGCTTTATCTCATTGATATTGCAAAACAGCAGTTTAAGTGCCGGTTCCGGAATATCCAGATGCTTTCTCCCATCCGCCAGAAGGAAAAGTTCCAGACCCTGTTCAAAGAACTTCTGCCGGAGTATCAGGTGGACTGTGTACTGGATGAAGGAATGGCCGTTCTTTTTCACAGTATTCAAGGGCTGATTGATCAGGGAAAGTATGAACAGGGATACCCTTATCATGCACTGATTATTGACTGCGGAGGAGGAACAACGGATCTGACCTCCGGCCGGTTCCGGATCGAAAACAGCAGAGTATCCTACAGCGTGGAGCTGCAGACCAGTTACGAGAACGGAGATACGAACTTTGGCGGCAACAATCTGACGTATCGCATCCTCCAGCTTCTGAAAGTATGTATTGTGAGGGAGCTTGGCGGAGTTCTGGGCGAGTATCCGGAAGCTTTGGATCTTCTGGAAAAACTTGAGCGCGAGTACGAGGCTTCGGAGAGTTACCTTCCTACCTGCTTTAAGGATTATGAAGGGCGCGGCAGGGAAGAGTACTTCTTTGTGAAAAACAATTATTATACCCTGTTTGAGATTGCGGAACAGGTAAAGAAATTATTTTTCCAGGCTACATTCCGCTATGAGCTGTATATCAGCACCAGAAAGGGAGAGGACAAAGATACTGTTTTTCTGGACAAGTGGAAACTGTCTGTCTTAGAACAGGGGAGATTCCATCAGATGGGACGGGAAGTGAAGTTCCCTATTTATCTGAATCAGCTTGAGGAGCTGCTGCGGCCGGATATATACAATCTTATGGAGCGATTCCTGGAGCAGAAGTTTGCAAAAGGGGAGCTTCAGAACTATGAGATGATTAAGCTGACAGGACAATCCTGTAAATCAAAATTATTCATGGAGGCATTAAAACAGTATGTGCCCGGAAAGCTTATCCATACGGCAAAAAGGGATGAAGAAGGGACGGAGCTTAAGATGTGCTGCCTGGAGGGGGCATTGTCTTATTTCTTAAACCGCAAGCTTGGTTATATGAGGGTAGAGCAGAATTACCAAGTAGGCGCCCTTCCTTACGAGATTATGGCTTATACCCACGAAAATAAAGAAAAAGTGCTTATAAAAAGCCAGGACAGAGAAGGGCATATCGGCTGCATTTCCCGGTTCCGGATTGGAAAGCAGCTGGATCTATACCTGCGTGACAGCCAGGGCACAGACCTGCGTACCTATTACTTTGAATACGATACCGCAAAGTTTGAGCAGACAACCCAGGAAGAGATTGATCGGGAATACGCAGGAACTGTCATCCAGGAGGAGACAGACATCATCCTGGAAGGAGAGATGAAATTCTTTGTATGGGTGTCCAGGAAACGATGGGGATTTTTAGTGCTCCCGGTTCTTCGGGAAGGAGAGAAGCTCTATCGGGGAAGCGAAGCCTTTTTTGATTTTGAAAATGATACCTGGGAGAAGAACTTCTTTGACGGGAGGAAATAGCGATGTCTCAGATAGAGAACATGAAGGAAATGATACGATGTGAACTCCAGACTATCAGCAGCCTGGAGGACCGGGTGGCTCTGAAAGAACTGATGGAACGTGTATTCCTGCCTCTGTACGAGACAAACCTGGAGATGTACCGGGAGCTGGAACAGCGCATCCAAGAAGAACTGGCTTATGATGTGAACCGGTATCTCATAAGAACGGGGATTGTGGATCGAAGATACGTGGATCTTACGCATCATCTGATGGCGCCTATGGACAACAAGGATCTGGAGGAAAGCAGCTATCGAATGGATGAGCTTTTAGAGGCCGTTCAAGCAGAGGGGGAGTATCCTCTGATGACAGTTATGCTGCGGTGCGATTTTATCGAGTTAAGGGAGCTGTGGAAAAAAGATCCGGAATTTACGGGAACCATAGAAACGGAGAATCCTAAGCGGACCTGGGAGATAAAGGTAAAGCTAAAAAAGAATACAAGATATCTGGAAAAAACAGCGGAGCTTTACCGGCTTTTTATTAAGAACGGGATTCCTTGGCAGACCATAAATGCTCCCTATCTTTATAAGATGGCGGATGTGGTGCTGGTGAAAGCAGAAGAAGGGCTGACTGGGAAAGAAAAGATTGCAAAAATCGAGATACAGTTCGGCCAGTGCAGCTCTTTTATTCACTATCACATGGTTCCGCTATGGAATGTGCGCCAGCTGCTTCTGGATAGTGTCGGCTTCCCGGTGCCCTGTGAGGATCATCAGAACTACGAGCATATCATTTCCATCCAGGAATACGGGACCGGGCATGCGTATCTGGCAGATGACAATCAGGAACTTGGAAGAGTTGTACAGAGAGAAAACAAACTTTTTATAGTCAGCAGAGCCGGGGTAGCAAAGAAATGGAGCATCTATACGATTCGGAACGGCACAGAGAGCCGTATTGATTATGAAGCTTATCCGGTGATGAAGAACCACCGGACAGAAAGTTTTTCCGAAGGCTTTCGAAGAAGATGGAATCTGGACATAAAAACGCGGGCAGAGCTTGCACGCTTTATCCGGGGGTTTGGGATGGAAGATTTTGTATATTACCAAGACTGCGAGGTTCTGGACAGGTATGAGGAAGAGACGGAAACCTATTCCATGAATCCCTTTGTGGAGGATGAGATCCGGGATACATCCGCACAGAAGAAGCTGATACTGTACTTTAAGCCGGGAGCAAGGGAAGCCTGGCTGCAGAGAGATGTTGCAAGCTTTCTTGTTTCGGAGGTTCAACGCTTGTATCCGGAATATGAATGTGGAGGAAAAATGCTGTGAGATATCTTTGGGAAGCTGTTTTAAAAGCCCTGGAAGAAGGAGTTCCACCCGGCAGACTCCGATTTGGCCATGCCAGAGGCGGAAGCGCTTATATGGAACTGGCATGTCCCTATCTTAATCAGGACAGCCTTATGGGTGAAAATGAGATCGAGGTCAATACCTATTACCGCTTTTATCCTATCTTTCAGGATTTGTTCGGGCCGGAGGAGCAGGAAGCGGAAGCGCTGAGGGAGAGCCTTACAAACCTGGTTCTCCATATGCTGGCAGAGAACGATATCCGCAGAGGAATGAGCAGGGACGAATATTATAAGAAGCTTCTGGCAGCAGATATCGGGAAAAATGTTTATGGAGAAAATATAAAAGAGGTGTTCCGGGAAATGGAAAGGGAGAAGCAGGACACACTGCTGAACGGCCTTATCAGAAGCTTCCGCACCGGAAGTTCCCTGATTATCTTTGCGGAAATGATACGGGATCTTATACCGGACAGCATTGTTTACCGCAGCAGAGAAAATCCAGATGAGATCATCGTTTACACGGGACGGGCAAAAACCTATGCACTGGAACGGAGAATGGAGCTTATAAAAGAGCTGTTTCTGGATATCCGGTACCGGCTGGAGATTTTCTATGGGATGCATTTTGGAATCCTAGGCCTGAACCAGACCATGCGGACGGATGAGATTGCCATGTATTAGAACTTATAAACAGGAGGCCACATGTTTAAAAATATACACCCTTTATTTGAGAAAAAACGGGTTTTAAAAAAGGAAATGCTGGAAAACCTTCGGGACTATCCAAGAAATCTGTTCCGGAGCGAGTTTCAGGACTATGGAAACGGAGTACTCTGGGGATGCGGCCTGTCCGTTCATGCAGATGAAATCTGCATAGCCCCGGGGGTTATCTGCTTCGGCGGCATTCCTTATATCCTGGAAGAGACGCTCCGGATTGCCTGCGAAGCGAACGGACGGACATCCTATCTGAAGGTGCGGTTTCTGGATAAGGTGCTGAGCATGGAGCAGTATGAATATCTGTCGCAGATCTGCCTGGATGAAAAGGCTCCCAGGGAGGATATGGAGATTGAGCTTGCGCGCTTTAAACTACAGCCGGGAGCGCGGCTTCGGGACACGTATACTGATTTTTACGACTATCACACGGAATTTGACACCCTGGATCGGACAAATGCGCTCTATGCTGCCCCGGGGAAGCACAGCATATGGCCGCAGATTCTCAAATGCTTCGGAGATTCCTTAATGAAGTATGCCATACAAAACCCCTGGGACTATGCGTTCTGTTTAAACTGTATGCAGCTTAAGGATGCAATGCCCTATGATGGGATAAAAGCCTATCTGAATGTGCGGCTGAAACAAGACAGGGAGTACACAAATGCCGATATTTACGAGGCGCTGAAACAGATACTTATGGAGGCCGGCGGCCAGGGAGCCGGAGGCAGAGCGGCAGAGAACCGGGAAAGAAAGCTGCTGCTTTTGTAAAGGGAAAACAGCCGGAAGGAGGGAACATTCATGGAAATGGATCTGGAAATTGCGCGGCTTCAGAGGGAACAGTGGGAGCTTGCCGAGCAGGAAGAACGACAGAAAGAACTGGATCTGTATGATCCGAAAAAACGAATTACCTACACAGTGGATGAGCTGGCGGAAGGAATCCGTAAGGGAAAGCAGTATGTCTATACGCTGAAAATGGAGTTTGAACCGCGGGTATTTCTCCAGGGAAGGCTTAAGATGCCCTTTATCCTGGATTTCTTTGAGGTAATTGAGGAAAAGCAGGATTATCTTCTTCTGGTCAGTGATAAAAGGAATGTCAGCATCTCCGTAAGCTGCATACCCGGGGAAAAGGTCGAAAAGTCCCTAAAGGATTGGGCCGTACAGAGCTGCGAGATGCTCCGGGGCATGAAGCTGTCCGCAAAGCTTGACCAGGTAAAGGCCCTGGAGCTGATAGAGTATTTTACCTATGAGCTGCCTACGGCGGAAGGAAGGGTCTACAATACTGTGTTCCGGTTTGTGAAAGAGGGCTGTATTTTTGCAGGCGCGATGAACTGCGCAGCGGAAGAGAAAAAGGGTATGGGGCTTTTATTGGAGGCTATGATTCATGTGACTGATGAATTAAACGGACAGGAAGGGGAGTAGGGTTATGGATGCCGTTACCTGTGGAAATCTTATATTAATGTTAAAAGATACGGCTCTTAAGGTAATCAGCCTGGCCATAGAAGAAGGCCCGAATCGTCACGGCCAGATGGCGCTTACGGCTGTGTCCGAAGAGCAGATGAAGGACTTTCTGATTTATGAAGGTGGAGAATATGCTGCATTATATGCGGTTCAGGATGGGGAGCAGCAGCCGATCTTTTATGGAATCACCACCTGGATGAAGGCCTTTGCAGACGGGGGCACCTGCCTGATTCAGATAAAGGCCATAACGGAAAGCTGCCGAATGGATCTGGAACCTTACAACCGTTCCTTCCAGGATATAGCCATGACTTTTCCGCAGCTTATCAGAAAGGCGGCGGACGGATATCCGGGCAGCCAGATACAGTTTTCTATCGGGGAGCATCCTATGGGACGCATTGCGGTGCAGTACCAGGAAACAGACTGGGCGTTTATTAAGCGGCTTTTGTCTCTGTGCCGGGAGCAGGTATATGCGGACAGCACTTCCAGGGGAATCTGTTTGTATGCCGGCCTGCCGGAGCGTCCGGAGCAGGCAGACTGGGACAGATGTCCTTATGTGATGACGCGCAGTATGGCGCCGGAGGATCAAATCTCCTTCCTGGTAGAGACTTATGAGATACTTCCTCTCTGCTCCAGGATTAGATTTCACGGCAGGGAACTTTATATCGGCAGCGTTTCAAGAAGCCTTGAGGGAGGGCTTTTGGTCAGTCGGTATGGCTTATATACCCGAAAAGGGCTTGAGAGCCGGAGTTTTCATAACCCATTGCTCAGCGGAGTGTCCATTCATGGAAGTGTAACCTCTGTCCGAAGAAATCAGCTTCGTGTACAGATGGAGACAGATGCCCTGGCAGGCTGTGCCGATCAGCATTACTTTCCTTTTTCTACGGTGGCGGCCTCCCCGGATGGAAGCGGCTGGTACTGTATGCCGAAGGCAGGAGATCCGGTCCGCATCTTTTTCCCGGCTGCGGACGAGACAGAAGGGTATGCCATTGCAAATGTACAGGGAGAGTCCGCGCCTGCCGCAGACAGTCCTATGGGAAATCCCGATCTGAAAGATATCACAATGCCGGATGGGAAAAATCTGAAATTTATTCAGGGAGGAATCCAGCTTGGAGTAGGGAAAGACAAAGGTACGGTAACGCTGACCAACGATGGCAATGCAGTGATTATGACAGAGGAAGATATTGCAATCAATGCGGCGGAGCGGATTTATTTTACCTGCGAAGGGATTATGAATGTGTCTGCCGGAACAAAGATTGAGATGATCTGCGACGGAGGCAGCAGTATCAGCATCACGGAAGATACCGTGGAGATTAAAGCATGTGTAATAGAAAGCAACTAACGGAGGTGCTTTATGGCGTACAGTTTACATGATGTAAAAGTAAAGGGAATCCAGGCGGCAAAGATTCTGGACTGCCAGGTGGAAGCACGGTATGGAGAACACAGCTGTCTGACCATCCTGGCTTATGCAAAAGAGCCGGAAGAGCTTTTGTACGGGATACCATCCTTTCAGCCGGTGGAAGTGGAGCTAAAGAATGGTACGGAAAGCGTGCTGCTTTTTTCCGGTGTGATATCAGATGTACAGATACAGGCCGGTACCGCGGCAAAGGTAGTGCGGATAGAAGGAAAAAGCTATAGCTGGCTTATGGATCTTACAAAGCGCTCCCGCTCTTTTCAGGATAAGGAAATGAGTTACCAGGCATTGGCGCAGGCAGTACTGAAGGATTATCCGGGCAGTTCCCTTTTCTATGCAGGGCCGGAGCAGTCCGTCGGAAGCCTGGTGATCCAGTATGAAGAGACAGACTGGGAGTTCCTGCAGAGGGTTCTGTCGCTGGCAGGAATTGCGGCCACGCCGGAAAGCAGGAGAGCCGGTTTCTGTCTGTATGCAGGGATTCCGCCGATGCCGGCATCCGGACTTTCCGGCGTAGTACAGAATATAGACAAAGATATGGCCTCTTATTACTATCTCAAAGCAAACGGACGGCCCGTGCCGGCGGCAGCGTTTACCAGATACCAGGTGACGTCAGGGCAGCCCCTTGGAATACTGGAACGCGTCAATGCAGGAGGGCAGCTTCTGACTGTATATGCCTGCCGCTATACTTTCTATGATCAGGAGCTGTGCTGTACCTTCGGTCTTCAGAGAGCGGAGGGGCTTGCAAAAGCTGCCGTATATCCTATGCATCTTATTGGAACGGCTCTTTTGGGAGAGATACAAAAAACATCCGGAAGCAAGGTACAGGTGGCGATGGAGATAGATAAGACATCAGGGAATCCGGCTCTTTACTGGTTCCCTTATTCCACCATATCGGCTTCTACAGACGGAAGCGGCTGGTACTGTATGCCGGAAATCGGGGACAGTGTGCGCGTGTATTTCCCTTCTAAATATGAGAGAGAAGCGGTTGCCTTAAGCGCGGTGAGCAGCTATGCGGCTCCGGCCGGCGGCGGAGAGGACCGGATGCAGGACCCGAACAGCAGATATCTTAAGACAAAGACCGGCCAGGAACTGGCCCTTGCTCCGGGACATATGCGGCTGTCCTGCGGAAAAGGGAAATCGGCCGTGACCATACACAACAGCGGAAAGATCAGCATTCAGGCAGTTAGCGCAGTAGAGGCCGAGGCGGAAGAAGAGCTTACGGTTCACGCGGAGGAGGAATTGCTTCTGCATGCAAAGGAAGGCATTATTCTCCAGAGTTTAAGCGGCGGAGCGGCAAAGCTGGAAGGCAATAAGGCCGCATTCCAGGGAACGGAAGTAAAGCTGGAGTAATGAGGGAGGAAAAGCATGGAACGGGAATACGCCTTAGAACAATTTCAGGAAGCCGTAAAGGGAAGGCTTGAAGAATACAGAGACCGGATAGGAGAGCATCTGTTAAAGTATGGGGCCTATCTGGAAGAACTGGTTAAAACAGCGATGAACCGACTGGGAGAAGAGATGCGGAAGGAAAAGAAGGAATATGTATGCTACCTGTATCTTTCTTTCCTAAAAACCGATTTAATAGAGCGCCGGTATCGCTTGTACCTTCATGGTCTGGACATCCGGTGGTATCTGGACGAGGAGCCGGCAGAGGTATATGTGGACACGGAAGATCTCCTGGAACCTCTTGATCAGCTCTGGGAGGAGCTGATCGAGGAGAGCCGGAACTATGGAGGGGCAGTCAACAAGTATGATATTCAAGGACTGATTTTTGACGAACTGAGGGTGATAGACGGCACCATCAGCCAGATTCTCCGTTGGCGTCTTCGCGACTGGGAGGAGAAGATGATCTTTGATGAAGTTGTGCGGACTCCTTACTGGATGCTTAAATGGGGAGAATACCGGGATCAGACGGAGATTCTGGTAAAAGCGGACCGAACAGCGAAGGAAGCTTCCGCCTGGAAAAAAGAGCTGAAAAAGGCGCTGCACAAACCGGAAACGCTGATATTCGGTTACTGGTATCAGGGCACATATAAAGAAAGCTGTGCGGCAAAGCTTGATATGCGGTTTACCGTGTTCGAGGAGTGCCGTCTTAAAAATATGACCTTCCAAAGCTGCAATCTGGAAGGCAGCCGTTTTCCAAAGAGCAGCCTGGAAAACTTGAGCTTTGAAAACTGCAATCTGAAAGGGGCGGATTTTACCGGCTGTACTTTAAAGGACATATCCTTTGCAGGCGCGGATCTGGAAGAAGCCATATTTCCAAGGGATATCATTCCGTTTCTGGGGCTTGAGCCGGAGCAGTTTCAGGTTATACGGCTGAAAGCCCCCAAATCGGAGCCTTCGAATGGCAGGAAGGAGGAAAAGGCATGAGATATTTTTTTATTACCCAGGATGTAGATCTGCCGGGAACGATTCAATACCGGGATTTTGATATCACAGGAGGAAGGCAGCTCTTCTTAAAATCCGACAGCGGCCGCCTCCATGATGCTACGCCTCTATATCTTACGGGAACCGGAAAAGAAGCAAGGCCGGATTTTTTACAACGCCCTGTGCTGATGTTTTCTCAGCGGCTTAAGGAGATTCTCTATGCCTATGAACCGGAGTTGATTTTCAAAGAGGTTGTATTGATCCATAAAGAGAGTTCCTTACAGTATTACTATGTTCATACCTTGATGGAGCCTTTGGACGTACTCAGCGATAAGACGGAATATTACCCAAACCGGACAGTAAAGAAGCTGGTGCTGGATCAGAAAAAGATAGGGAGACACCATTTGTTTCTGCCGGAAGGGAGCCAGAGAAAAGATCCGGTGGTAAGCCTGGCTCTTGCGGAAAGTCTTCTGAGACGCAGGGTGACGGGGATATGTTTTGAGGAGGTGGAGACGGAATGATGGAAGAGCGTTTGGCAGATCTGGAAGGCGTGCAGAGCGAGGCGTATCAGGCTTTGCAGCAGGATGCGCTGGCTTATGAGACAGCTAATGAGAAGCTGGCGGCAGCAGAGGAAGCATTTCAAAAAGCAAACATGGACCTGTGTAACGACTATGACTGTAGGAGTATGAAGGAAAAGAACGGGGCGTTGATAGAAGCCCAGAAAGCTCTGGAAGAAGCAAAGGAAGAGGTCAAAAATGTGGAAGAGGCTTTGGAAGAATCCGCGGAAAAAGCCCAGGAGGCAACCGACGCTGTGAAAAAGAAAAAAATGGAGCTTCGCCGGTTCGCCCTGGCGGACACTTCCTATGTAGTCCACCAGGCCCGGATTGAGTGCAGCTTCGGAATACGCGACAGCCTTCTGGTTCTGGAGGAGGGCCACGGCGTAAAGACACGGCAGTATGCACAGATGACAGAAGGAGACTGCGTTTTTGATAAGAATATCATCAACTTTGGCGGTTGTAAAAGCAAAGAAAACCCAAGCACCCAGGAGGCGGCGCGCCAGGCAGTGGAGGCGGCACAGGCTGCAATTGAAAAGAAAAGATCAGAAATGAATTGGTTTGAAAAGGGTGTTGACTGGGTTGCAAATATATTTGTGAAAGATCAGGAGATTGCGCCCACAGACGATGTGGTAGAGCAGTGTGTGGGAGAATGTCTTGCGGAGTTTCCGCCCGATGCGGTATGGAACTTTGCGGATGATAAGGTAACAATCAACGGGGAAAAGGTACTTCTGCGCAGATGCTATATGATGTGCAATCACGGAGGGCGCATCCTGATTCTGCTGTGCGGACAACCGGAATAAAGAACGAATAATACGGATTATTACGGAACTGAACTGGAATAAAGGGAGGAAAGCTATGGAGATTACATATCAGGGACTTCGGATAAGCCTTCCCATTGAGGGATTGATCCAGGTGGAGGATTTTACACTGAATGCCGCCTTTAACTGCCATGCATCCGTAAGCATGCTGATTCTGGCAGAGGAGGAAAGCCTGGAAGCTTCCATACACGGACTGGCGGACGGCGCTGCCATTGAGATCTGCGAAGAGGAAACGCTTTTTGTAGGAAAGATTACAAAGGCGGAACTGGTACGCAGACAGGGACTGTGCCTGCTTGCGGTGACGGCGGTTTCCTATACGATGGACTGGGAGCTTGCTCCCGTAAGCCAGAGCTTTTTAAACCTGGACGCCACCTATGGGCAGGTTATGGATAAGGTGCTTGAGAACCAGCCGGGGGCGGAGATTATGGACTGCGTTACCCAGGGGGCGGTGATTCCGGACTTTCTGCTTCAGTACGAGGAAAGCGACTGGGACTTTCTTAAACGTCTGGCCAGCCATTTCCATACATTTTTAGTTCCGGACTGCAGGGCTGGACACGGAAGGGCCTACTTTGGAATCCCTGCCTATACGGAGGAAACGGTTCTGGAGGCAGGGCAGTACCAGGAGATCAAGCACATGGATCAGTACTATCATGCCGGGCAGAAGGCAGGGCTTCTTCCCCAGGAGCATATCTCCTGGGAGATACGGACGGGACGAACCTTAAGCCTTGCGCAGCGTGTGCGGTTCCACGGCATACGGACACTGGTTACGGCGATCTCTTGGTATACGGAGAACGGCGCTCTGGTTCGCAGCTATGAGCTGGGCCGGGAAAAGGGAACCATAAGTCCGGTGCTGAAAAATCCGAATATTTACGGAATGAGTATTCCGGCCACGGTAAAGGAGCGTTCCGGGAACTGCGTCCGCGTGCATTTCCATATTGATCCGGAATATGATACGTCACCCAATGTAAAGTACTTTACCTATGCCATTGAAAGCAGCTTTATCTACTGTATGCCGGAGGTGGGAAGCCAGGTGCATATTTATTTTCCGGGGGATGATGAAAAGGATGCCGTGGCGGTACACGCTATCCGGACGGAATCGGCAGGGGGAGCTTCCGGCACATCCGGTTCAGGAAGTTCTTCCGGGAAAAGCTATGCCCAGAATCCGGATAACAAGTCCTTTTCCAATGTGAACGGAGCGGAGCTTTTGATGACGCCGTCCGGAGCAAGCGTATCGGCGGATTCCGATCAGAATACCTGTGTCCAGCTTGATACAAATGGAAATGCCAAGATTACGGGAAAGAATGTCATAATATGCGCGGATAAAAACCTGTCCCTGGGAGAGCCGTCCAGTGAGGACGGGGAAGCAGTAAGCTGTGTATACCTGGAGGCGGAGACGATCAACCTCCAGATAGGGGAAGAGGACAGTAACGCAAAGATCGAGCTTACGGAAGAAGCGAAGATTATAGCGGCCTTTATCAAAATGGATGCTTCGGACACGACACCAGCGGAGCGTCCAGCGGAAGAGCTTAAGAAGGAGCTAACCGCCAATGATGCAGAAACAAGGGGAATGATCAATGGAGGAGTTTCCAGTCAGTTAGTAAATAAATATGAGGAAGGGAAGCAGAAGGTACTGGGAGGACTCTCCAGAATCCTCAAAGTAACGGTTACGATTGGTCTGTTTGTCGGAATTACGGTATTAACCGCAGGATGGGGGGCGGCATTCAGCGGACCTATGCTGGCTTCTTACGGTCTGGGTTTGGGCATGACCGCATCAGGCATAGCGGAGGTACAGGAAGGTACGCAGGACATTGAAAAGAGCCAGTCCGGGGATCTCAGCGAATCCCATAACTTCATCCGGGATGACTGGATAGCTCCGATTGTCGGGGAAGAAAATAAATATATAGTTTATGAATTTGCGAAAATAGCCAATGAAATCGCTTTTGGAATCGTATCGGGTAAAGCCCTTGGGGAAGCGTTTACATTGGCAGAGAAGGCTGGAAAGATAGGAAAATTTGTCTGCGGCAGCCAGGAATTAAAGAATCTGAAAACTGCCCTGCAGGTAGGTGGAAATGTAGGAAACGGACTGCTGAACCAGATAGCCACCACTGGGACTATAAATCCGTGGGGCCTTGCCGTAGATATGGGAATCGGCGTAATCCAGGGGCAGCTTGGAAGCAGCATCACGGGCAGTATTACAAAAGGCCTGCATATTAACTCAAAAGCGGCAAAGATTGCGCTCGGGACAGTGGTAGATACTTTTCTGGATGGAGTAGTCTGCGATCTGACGGGCCAGGAGTTTAACGTTTGGGAAAGTGCGGCCATGAATGTCTGGGCCAATGCGGCAGCCGTCACAACTGGCGATCCGGTGGATGCGTCTACAGGAAGCTATATTGTGCATACGACAGACTTTATCCTTGCCGGCATCCCAGAGGAATTGAAGATTGAGCGTACTTACCGGTCCGCATGCCGGGAGGTTTCCGTTATGGGGAAGGGCTGGCAGTTCCCCTATGCCAGCAGGCTTTACCGGGATACGGCAGTAAGCGGACGCGTCCACTTAAACACTATTACGGGCCACAGCGTATACTTTGAGCAGGAAGAAGGGCGTTGGGTAAATAAAAGTAAGGGAACGGGCCGGTTTGCATTAGAAACCCTGGAAGAACAGGGAATCCATGTGCTGACGGACGTAATCAGCCATACCATCTGCGTATATGACCGGGAAGGACGCCTTTCCTATATAGAGCATCCCAACCGCCAGCGTATTTCCTTTTCCTATACGGCGGAAGGCCTTTCGGAGATTAAGACTTCTCTTGGAAATATGTTGAAGGTAGAGAGCCAGAACGGGCGGATACTTCAGGTTGTGGATGAAATCGGCCGAAGGACTCAGTACCGGTATGAAGGGGATCTTCTGACCGATGTGGTACATATGGATGAGGGCATCACCCATTACGAATATGACGGTAATGGGTATATTACGGCAGTCACGGATCAGAATGGTGTCCGCTATCTGGAGAACGCATACGATGAACGAGGCAGAATTGTAAAGCAGACTTTTGCAAACGGGGTATGGCAGGAGTTTTCCTATGACGACAGGCACCGCAGGAATACAACTACCTACAGTGAGAGTGGGAAAATTGAGGTTTATGAGTATAATAAAGAACAGCTTATGGAGCGGATTCTTTACGAGGACGGAACCTGTACCATTTATGAGTATTCCAAAGATAATCTGCGTACAAAGGAGACGGGGCGTACAGGGGCTGAAACCTGCTGGGAATATGACGTATACGGCCGCCTTATCCGGGAAACCATGCCGGACGGGTATGAAAAGCGTTATGTTTATGATGAGAACCAGGATCTGATCCGGGTATGGGATACGGATGATCGGGAAACCATCAATACGTATGACAGAAATCATAACCTTCTGTGCATCAAGGAAAAGATATCGGAGGGACAGTGGAAAGAAACCTGTTACGAGTACGATGAAAAAGGGCGTCGGATCTCCAGCGAAGACGCTCTGGGAAATGTGACCATACAGCAGTATGAAAAGAATGGGGCGCATCCTGTCCGTATAGTTACGCCTAAAGGGGAAGAGACTGCTTACGGCTACGATAAGGTCGGCCGGCGTATGTCCGTCAGCAATCCTTACGGGACAGTGGAACTGAGCTACAATTCCCGGAACTTTGTTACCAGGCGGATTGACGGGGAAGGTTATGAAAGCCGCTGGTTCTATGACCGGATGGGAAAGCTTACATCCTATTACCCGGCCAGACAGTGGAAGGAACAGGAGGGCGGCTACGAGTACCGGTATGACTTCCTGGAACGTTTGGAGGAAATCATATCGCCCCTTAAGGAGCATCAGAGAGTGTTCCGGAACATTGACGGAGACATTGTGCGTTCTGTCCATCCGGTCAGCTATGAAACGGCAGGAGAGAATGGAGCCGGCACCCATTATGACTATGACAAGGACGGGAACTGCATACGGATTCATTACCCGGACGGCGGAACGGAGCGCAGGTTCTATGACGCCGAGGGGAATATGCAAAAGCAGGTGCTTCCGGAAACTTACGACCAGGAGACAGACGACGGAAAAGGCTTTTCCTACGGCTATGATTCCGC
>JAETRR010000144.1 GCA_021770065.1 Lachnoclostridium sp.
GGTATTTTCCCATACAGTAAAGCCGGAAATAAGCAAAATGGGCGCAAAAAAACAGGAAACCTTTTTCCTTGATTTCCTGTTTCGTATCTTCGCCAATAGCGGCGGTTATCCTGTTGCTATTCCCCGGAAGTAAACTTGTAGCCTATGCCTAAAACGGTCTTTATGTAGGTGGGGCGGCGGCTGTCCGGCTCTATCTTTTTCCGTAGATTGCATATCACATTTGCCACGTTTGACTGGCAGCTTTCACTTTCCATGCTCCACACGGCTTCAAAGATTTGCGCCTTTGTGAACACCCTCCCCGGACTGGCGGCAAGGTAACAGAGTGCGCCGTATTCTAAACGGGTGAGGTAAATGTCCGTGCCGTCTTTTAATACCCGGCGTTGGTGTAATCTGATTTCCAATCCCGGAAAAATAAGCGCCGGGGAATGGGGCGGCTGTATGGCTTCCAGCGGTATCATATCGGCAAGGGCGGCTATGGCTTTCTCAACCGCTTTTTCTTCGGTGTCGCTGAATGTAAGCATGACTATTTTCCCGACAAATACATCGGTGTCTATGTTGACGTGTCCGTTTTCAAGGGCGGCAAAGCGGATTCTCTTGCTGTAATGCCGTAAAACCTCGTCCACGGCTTCCGGCTCTCCGCTGGTTGCCCGGACAATGGTTTCATACGGTATAAGATTAGGATTCCCCATGTAAAAGCACCTCCATTTCCTCCTGCAACATCTGTAATGCGCTGTGGATATAATGCCATGCCGTACTCTTGCATTGCCCGTATAAATCCGCGATTTCCTGCTGTGTGTAATTCCCGAAAAAGTAAAGGTAAATGATTTCCCTCTTTTTCTCCGACAATGATAACAGGGCGGCGGCAAGCTCCCCATTGGTGAGTATGATTGTCTGACCGCATATCGTAACGGGGTATTGTTCGTAGGGTGATTTGAGAAATTCGTCTGATGTGCTTAGAGGGTAGAACTTTTCTTCTGTGAGGTATTCAAAGGATATTTCTTTTTGCCGCCGCCTGTTCCTGTCGCGCCATGCGTTGATAGC
>JAETRR010000038.1 GCA_021770065.1 Lachnoclostridium sp.
CTCCTGATAGTGATATCAAAAGTTGAGACTTAACTTTTGATACCCATGATAGAAATATAGTCTATTGTCACACATTTTTCCCTCACAGTCGAGGTACGCACTATCTACCGTTTACTAAAAGAGAGGATGTGGAAATGGGGGCTGTATCTCCTTTGCAGCTTGATGCAGATACTTACTTGTGGGAGTATGAAATGCGATGGCAGTGCTATATAATTAAATCGAGTGCTTCTATGCTGCAGCAGTTAGCCAGAGCTGCAATGGATTATACTGTAGTATCGTCTGAAAATATTAGGAATATGGCTGACATAGTAAAGTATGCAGGCTATGCAGTTACACATTATCTTTGCTTAATGCGGCTTGAGGATGTGGAGGAATCAAAAGCAGACTGTTGTTATTGGATAGCAAAAGCTTTTTATATATTAGCAGATAACCTGCCAGAAGATTTTAAAGAATTTATTGAACATTGCAAATTGATGTCGCTTGCGTTCTGTGAGTTGGGGGTAAGCTATCTGGATACATCAGGAGAAGAAAATGATCATGGGAATGATTTGAAACGGTTAAGAGATGAAATTGATGCAAGGATTATTTGATTATGACATTTCTATTTCTGAAATATATTCAGTGTATCAATAAGTAATGGAAATGTTGTGGGGGAAATGCTGTTATTTTTTGTTAATTGTTTTCCTTACATTAGGAGTTTGTGTTATACTTTTTATAGCAGTGTTTTTGAAGTTTGTAATGTATTAAGAAAAGCATTACATAAAGTAAACACAGGAGGTACTTCATTGGGTATTTATTTAAATCCTGGTAATGGCAGTTTTGAAGAAGCGGTCCATTCCAGAATCTATGTGGACAAAACAGGTCTGATTGGGCGTACAAATGAATTTATTAACACAAAAGAAAAATTCATCTGTGTCAGCAGACCAAGAAGATTTGGAAAATCCATGGCGATTGAGATGCTTGCAGCATACTATAGCTGTGGCTGTGATTCAAAAAAGCTGTTTTCCGGAATGGCCATAGAAAAAGATGAAACTTTTTCTGTATATTTGAATCAATACGATGTGTTTTTTCTGAATATGCAGCAATTCCTAATTGAAGCAGAGCATGGGAAGCTGATAGAACATCTTGAACAGCAGGTGTTGGAAGAGGCTTATGAGGTATATGGGGAATATTTAAAGAAACCAGTGACAGGACTGGCAGATGCTTTGCGGCGTATTTATGTGAAAACAGGAAAAAAATTTGTTTTTCTGATCGATGAGTGGGATTGTGTGGTACGTGAAAGACAAGAGTCGGAAGAACTTCAGAAGCAGTACCTTGATTTTTTGAGGAATCTCTTGAAGGATCAGCCGTATGTTGCTCTTGCTTATATGACAGGGATTCTTCCGGTGAAGAAATATGGACAGCATTCGGCTTTGAATATGTTCTGGGAATATTCTATGATCGATCAAAATGTTTTTGAAGAATATACCGGTTTTACAGAGCAGGAAGTCAAAGAATTGTGTAAGCGGTTTGATATGGATTTTGCCCAGACAAGCAACTGGTATGATGGCTATCGGTTTCGGCAGTATCAGCACGTTTATAATCCAAGGTCTGTTGTTGCAGCCATGAAGTGCCGTCATTTTTCTAATTACTGGACCACCACCGAGACATATGAGGCCTTAAAGATTTATATGGATATGGATTTTGACGGCCTCCGGTCTGATATTGTGCGGATGCTTGGGGGAGATCGTGTTAAGATAAATACTTTGAGTTTCCAAAATGATATGCGCACCTTTAAGACAAAGGATGATGTACTGACATTGCTGATTCACTTGGGGTATCTGGGTTATGATGCAGATTTGAAAGAAGCTTTTATTCCCAATAAGGAAATTTCCGGAGAATTTGAGAATGCCATGAGTGTAGGCGGCTGGGCTGAGATTATGCGTATTTTAAGGGCATCGGAAAAGCTTTTGGAGGATACACTTCACTGTGATGAAGAGAGCGTTGCAATAGGACTTGACCGGGCGCATACCGAGGCGGCTTCCGTTCTGACCTACAATGATGAGAATTCGCTTGGCTGCGCCATAAGTCTTGCATATTACAGTGCGAGAAAAGATTATCGGCTTATCCGGGAGCTTCCAACCGGACATGGATTTGCGGATATTGTGTTTCTTCCTCTGCCCTTTACGGGAAAGCCGGCCCTTGTGATTGAGCTGAAATATGATAAGTCTGCCGTTACGGCAATTGAACAGATCAAGGAGAGACATTATGTCCAGGCATTAGAAGGTTACACAGGGGAAATTCTGTTGATTGGGGTAAATTATGATAAGGACGATAAAAGGAAGCATCATAGCTGTGTGATAGAGAAGATAACGTATGGTGCAGAAGATAAATAGGAGGGGAGAATAGATTTCTATAATCACTTGACAGAACAATCTGCCGAAAAAACAAAAGATTTTTCGCCAATCTGCCGAAAATACGGCTTTCACCCACAGCACGGCAGCATTTCCCACAAAGAATCCCCGAAAACTTTGGCATGTCCGCACATGGCGAAAAACAGAAACATCCTTTATACTTTCATTAAAGCCCATCCCAGGCCAAAAGATCAGGAACCCGGCATGGAGAGGAAAAACGAGAAGTATGGAGGAAGTAAAATGGCAGGCTTATCATTAAAGAACATTTGCAAGGTATATTCCAACGGATTCGAGGCAGTAAAGGATTTCAATCTGGAGATTGAGGACAAAGAGTTTATCATCTTCGTCGGCCCTTCCGGCTGCGGAAAGTCCACCACGCTTCGTATGATTGCGGGTCTGGAGGAGATTTCCTCCGGAGAACTGAAGATCGGGGATCGGGTTGTGAACGATGTAGAACCCAAGGACCGTGATATCGCCATGGTATTTCAGAATTATGCACTGTATCCCCATATGAACGTATTTGACAATATGGCGTTCAGCCTGAAGCTCCGCAAGGTTCCCAAAGCCGAGATTGAGCGCCAGGTCAGAGAGGCGGCCCGGATTCTTGATCTGGAAAAGCTCCTCGACAGGAAGCCCAAGCAGCTCTCCGGCGGACAGCGGCAGCGTGTGGCTATGGGACGTGCCATCGTGCGGAATCCCAAAGTATTTCTGATGGATGAGCCTCTTTCCAATCTGGATGCCAAGCTCCGTGTGCAGATGCGTACCGAGATTGCCAGACTTCACGAGCGCCTGGGAGCTACGATTATTTATGTAACCCATGACCAGACCGAGGCCATGACCCTGGGAACCAGGATCGTCGTGATGCGGGACGGAATCGTTCAGCAGGTGGACACGCCGCAGAATCTGTACAATAAGCCGTGCAACCGGTTTGTGGCGAGCTTTATCGGCTCTCCGCAGATGAATTTCTTTGAGGCAGTCTGCGAGGAGCAGGACAAGAAAGCGGTCTTAAAGATAGGAAATGACCGGATCCTCCTCCCGGAAGAGAAGAGCAGGGCACTGCTTGACGGTTACAAAGGAAAACAGGTAATCATGGGAATCCGCCCCGAGGATGTCTATGAGGCCGATGCGGCGGAGACGGAAAATGTGATTGAGTCCGAAGTGACTGTCTATGAGCTTCTGGGCGCGGAGGTTTACCTTTACTCTGATGTCCAGGGAACCAATATGATAGCAAGAGTGGCGGCTGATACCACGGCGAAGGTGGGCTCAAAGGTACGGTTCGGTTTTGATACAGAAAAGATTCATGTATTTGACATGGACACAGAGAAGGTTATCACCAATTAGGATAAAATACCCCTGGAAAGCCGGGTATCTGTGCTTGCGCAGATATCCGGCTTTGTGGTATTTTAAAAATAAGAGGAAGAGGTGCAGCAGCTGCGCCGGTTCAGACAGGAGCGGAAAAATATGATTTCAGAGCAGAAAATACAGGCCAGTATAGATGAGGTGCGTGCCATTGCCAGAGTAGATGTGTGCGTATTTGAGCCGGACGGCCGGACGGCGGCATCAACCCTTAAGCCCCATGAGCTTCCGGACAGAGAACTGGTGGAGAGTTTTGCCCGTTCCGGGGCAGAGAGCCAGACCATATCGGACTATCATTTTTTTAAGGTGGCAGTGAAAGGCCGCACAGAGTATATTCTGGCGGCAAAGGGAAGCGGCCAGGATGTGGATGTGATCGGAAGACTGGCGGCGAGCCAGCTTTGCAGTCTGATTTCTGCCTATGAGGACCGCTATGACAGAAATGCCTTTATCCAAAAGCTTCTCATAGACAATCTGCAGCCTTCTTATATCTGTAACTGGGCGAGAAAGCTCCATATCCGGCAGGAGGCAGAGCGCATGGTTTTTCTCATTGAGACGAAGTATGAGCAGGATGAAGCTGCCTTAGAGACTGTGCGCAGTTTATTCGGTCATGTTACGGGTGACTTTATTACCACTGTTGACGAAAAAACCATTGTCCTGGTAAAGGAAATGTCCGGAACCGGGGAAGAGCCGGAACATATTGCCAGAACCCTTGTGGATATGATCAATGCCGAGGCCATGACCCAGGTACGGGTATCCTACGGAACAATGGCAGACCGTCTGGAGGAAGTAGTAAAGTCTTACCGGGAGGCGGGAATCGCCATGGAGGTGGGCCGGATCTTCTATGCGGAGCGTGTGGTGACAGCTTACGAGAGGCTTGGCATCGGCCGTCTTATCTATCACCTGCCCTTAAAGCTGTGTGAGCAGTTTGTCCGGGAAGTGCTTGGAGAGGGAACAACGGAGCTTCTGGATGAGGAAACCCTTGCAACCATACACTGTTTTTTTGAAAACGGGCTGAATATGTCGGAGACAGCCCGGCAGCTTCATGTACACCGGAACACCCTGGTCTATCGGCTGGAAAAACTTCAGAAAGCTACAGGGCTGGATATCCGGGTATTTGAGGACGCCATGACTTTTCAGATTGCGCTGATGGCTTCGGCAATGGAGAAATGGGTAAAGGGTCAGGCAAAATAGAGGAGTAAACCAATGGTAGAATTCCTTTCTAAACTGCAAATCGGTTGTCCCGGAGTCAAAAGTCCTATATACTAAGGAGAAAAATACGGAAAGGAATACATCCATGGCTCATGAAGTGAACAAACAGGAAAAGATGGCTAAATTCATATCAGAAATGAGAAAAGCCAGAAATCTTACACAAAAAGATCTTGCAAATCAACTGGGAGTGACGGACAAAGCCGTCTCCAAGTGGGAGCGCGCAGTGAGCAGCCCGGATATCAGCCTTTTGATTCCCCTGTCAGAGGCTCTGGGAGTATCCACAGGCGAGCTGCTCAGCGGAGAAAAAGATGAAGCAGAACGGACGGAATCTCTGGTAAATGCAGCGCTGGAATATTCCGATAAATCAGCTTCCTTAAGGGTACAAAGGCTCTGGGAATTCCTTTTTGCAGGAATTTCTGCAGGCTTCCTTCTTGCAGCCATCGCATGCCTCATCTGTAATTACGCTGTTTTTGGAGAGCTTTCCTGGTCTCTGCTTGTGCTTGTGTCTCTGATTTTCGCCTGGAGCATCCTGGTGCCTCTTTTTAAAGCGGAAGCAGGCCGTGTTCGAAAAAGCCTGCTTGTATTAAGTGTACTTATTTTCCCCTATCTGGGTACCTTAAGCGTTCTTCTTAAGGTGCCGCTCCTCCGCACTATGGGGATGTGCATTGCAGCGGCAGGACTTCTCGGTGTGTGGGGGCTCTATATAGTCCTTGCTCATGTGTGGAGCGGCAGAAAGTATTTTGCGCTTTGTGTGATATTCCTCCTTTTGTTTGCGGAAGAATATGGAATTAATCGTATAATAGACGGATTTATGGGAGCGTCTGCTGAAAACAGAGCTTTTGGATATCTCCAGGACGTTATCATTCTTCTGCTGTCGGCCTTTTGCTTTGGGATAAGCTATTATAAGAAGGAAAAGCCCGGACACCGGACGACGTTCACGGAGAAAAGCAGTCCGCTCAAAAAGATATAAATCTGTATTTCCCTCTAAAAGGCTTGCGTTCCTTCCCCGGTTCCGATACAATAGAAAGACATGCGTTACCTTTTTAACAGAAGAGTAAAAAGGTAAGGATGAATATTAAGGAAATTACAGGAGGATGAAAATGAGGGAAGGTGAAAATACGGGAGCGCTGCTGCATGTGGGAAGATCGCGCAGCAGTTTTTCGGGAAAGATGGGGTATGTTCTGGCAGTTGCCGGATCAGCCGTAGGACTTGGAAATATCTGGCGTTTCCCCTATCTGGCCGCAAAATACGGAGGAGGTATTTTCCTTCTGGTGTACCTGATTCTGATGCTGACCTTCGGCTATGCGCTGATTGTGTCGGAGACGGCTCTCGGACGTATGACAAAGAAAAGCCCGGTGGGCGCATTCGGGGCATTCGGAAAAAGTGCGCCTTTTCGGTTTGGAGGCTGGATTAATGCAGTGATTCCCATGCTGATTGTGCCTTACTACAGTGTCATCGGCGGATGGGTGGTAAAGTATCTTTTTGAGTATCTTAAGGGGAATACGGCCGCTTTGGCAGAACAGGATTATTTTACTGCATTTATCGGGGAGGGCATCTCGGCGGAGTTCTGGTTCCTTCTCTTCAGCCTGGCGGTTCTGGCGGTGCTGTTTGCGGGTGTGAAGCAGGGGGTGGAGCGTGTCTCTAAGGTTATGATGCCTGTACTTGTGATACTGGCGGTCGTTGTGGCGGTCTATTCCATGACCAGGCCGGGGGCCCTTGAGGGCGTCAGGTATTTCCTGGTTCCCAATTTTGAGAATTTCTCCTGGATGACAGTGGTTGCCGCTATGGGACAGATGTTCTATTCGCTGTCCATTGCTATGGGAATTTTGTATACTTATGGTTCCTACATTAAGGAAGATGTTGATATTGAAAAGTCTGCCAACCAGGTGGAGATTTTTGATACGGCGATTGCCATGCTTGCGGGATTGATGATCATTCCGGCAGTATTTGCTTTTTCCGGCGGCGATCCGGACACCCTGCAGGCAGGTCCGTCTCTGATGTTCATTACCATTCCCAGGGTATTTGCCAGTATGGGCTTCGGAACAGGGGCCGGAGTGATGTTTTTCCTTCTGGTGCTTCTTGCAGCCCTTACCAGTGCCATTTCTCTGGCGGAGTCCGGCGTATCTACCTTTGAAGATCAGCTTGGATGGAGCCGTCATAAGGCAACTCTTTTGATGGGGGCGATTATGATAGTGTTTGGTTCTGTTTCGGCTCTTGGCTTTGGAGTGCTGGATTTTGTGAAAATTCTTGGAATGTCTATCCTTGACTTCTTTGACTTCCTGACGAATTCTCTGATGATGCCGGTGGCGGCTCTGGCAACCTGCATTCTGGTTACCCGTGTGGTCGGGCTTGACCGGATTGCCGGGGAGGTGGAGCAGTCGTCACGCTTCCGGCGCAAGGGAATGTACAACCTGTTCATGCGGTTTCTGGCACCCGTCTGCATTGCGGTAATTCTCTTAAGCTCCATTGCAAATGTTCTTGGATGGATTTCCATGTAAGGAGGCTTTGGATGTCAATGCCAGAGAGAGGAAAGTGTAAACGGGCTTTGAAAGCCGCTTTTCCCCATACAATCCCTATTTTTGCGGGCTTCTGGTTTTTGGGGATGACTTATGGGATCTATATGAATGTGTCGGGCTTTCCTTTCTGGTATCCGATGATTATGAGCTTGACCATTTTTGCCGGTTCCGTGGAGTTTGTGGCAGTGAATCTGCTGCTGGGGGCCTTTAATCCCCTGCAGGCTTTTGCCATGACACTGATGATTAATGCCAGGCATTTGTTTTACGGGCTGTCTATGCTGGATGAGTACCGCGGAAATGGGTGGAAGGATTTTTATCTTATATTCGGTATGTGCGATGAGAGCTTTTCCATCAATTATACGGCAGAGATTCCAGAGGGGATTGACAAGGGATGGTTTATGTTTTTTGTTACCCTTTTGAATCATTTTTACTGGTTTTTCGGTGCTTCGCTCGGCGGAATCTTCGGATCTTTGATTCATTTTAATACGGAGGGCCTTGATTTTGTGATGACGGCTATGTTCGTTGTGATCTTTATGGAACAGTGGATGAAGGAGAAAAATCATGTCAGTTCTGCGGCAGGGCTTGGGATAACTCTTTTGTGCCTGATTGCTTTTGGAGCAGACAGCTTTATTATTCCGGCCATGCTGGCTATACTCGGGGTTTTGATGCTTCTTCGGAAGCCCATGGAGAAATGGGAGGGAAAACCATGACACTTACAGAACAGATGATTACCATTGGAATGGTGGTTCTGGGGACGATGCTGACCCGGTTCCTTCCGTTTCTGATTTTTCCGGCAGGAAAGCCTGCGCCCGGATATATCCGGTATCTGGGAAAGGTGCTTCCGCCTGCAGTGTTCGGGCTTCTGGTGATTTACTGTCTTAAAAATGTGAATGTATTTACGGGAAGCCATGGGATACCGGAGCTCATCAGCATTGCAGTCGTGACAGGTCTCCATCTTTGGAAGCGGCAGATGCTGCTTTCCATAGCGGGAGGGACGATCTGCTATATGCTGCTGGTGCAGACGATATTTTAGAGATTATGAGAGCCCGCCACAGTGTACGGCAGTACAAAGGGAAAAAGATTGAAAGCGGAGTAAGAGAAGCTCTGGATGAACAGGCAGGGTATTACGGGGAAAGGCTGGTGCTGAAAGCACAGGAAAAAGCATTGTCCGGTCAGACACTGCCGCAGATCTGATTTGCAGCTATATCAGCCGGACGGAGGCAGCAGGAATTCATAAGGAATCGAACAGAAAATGATATTGGCCGGATAAAGCTCCTTTTGCATGGAAAAAAGAAAGATCCTGTGGTAAAATATTAGAAAACCATATCTGATATTTACGCAGGATCTTTCACATATGCAAAGGAGAGGCTATGACTGTGAAAAAGCATAAAAAACAGGGGGCGGACAGCCGTCTGAAGATTGGAATTATTTTAATTGCACTGTGGGTACTGGTATTTTCTCTTGCAGTATTCTTTCTGTTCTTTTCCGGAAAAAGCAGCGAAGAGGATGAAGCAGGTACGGGAGCGGTTTCGCAGGAAGAAGGCCGGACGGAAGAAGTGCAGGGAGAAGAGGGAGAAAAACAGGAAGATCAGGAAAACCAGGACGAAAAAGAAGATCCCCAGAGCGAATCCAACCAGACAGAAGAGGAAACCGGGGCCGAATCTGAGATTACAAAGCTTCTGATCTCCGAAAACACGTCAGAGACAGACGAGGTGACACTGGGTATTGATGTATCAAAGTTCCAGGGAACCATAGACTGGAAGGCCGTTGCGGATGCCGGAATTGACTTTGCCATGATAAGAGTCGGCTACCGGACTCAGGCGGGCGGTGAAATCCGTGAGGATACCAATGCAAAGTACAATATGCAGGAGGCTGCGGCCAACGGAATTCAGATAGGCGCGTACTTCTTTTCCACCGCGGTTACGGAAGAGGAAGCAGTAGAAGAGGCCGGGTGGACAGCCGATTATATCTCCCGGTACGCGGTAACCTACCCGGTGGCATACAACTGTGAAGGCTTCGGAAATCCGGAAAACCGGCAGTACGGGCTGACCGTGTCAGAGCGCACCAGCTGTGCCATTGCTTTTCTGAAAGAAATCTACAGGCAGGGATATACGCCTATGTTTTACGCATCGAAAAGCGAGCTGGAGCAGGATGCCGAGTGGGAAACTTCCCGTCTGGAGGGACAGTTTAAAATCTGGGTGTCCCAGTATCCGGAGCTGCCCTATCCCAAGACGGCTGCATCCAGCTATAGCGGAGTCCATGATATGTGGCAGTATACAAACAATGGAATCATTGCAGGCATTTCAAGGCCGGTGGATGTAAATGTGGCCTACTTCGGCTATGAGACCAGTGCGGACGCACAGAATCCGGACGCACCCGAGACGGCCGAAGCCGATGTGGAGGCGCTGATGAATTTCCGCGAGGTGGACGAAACCGTAACGGCCAAGGAGACGGTAAACCTGCGCGATATCCCAAGCCAGGGGGCGGACAGTACGGTTTTAAAACAGCTGGACAATCAAGAGACAGCCCAGAGAACCGGTGTCAGTGACAGCGGATGGTCCAGGCTTGTCATAGACGGAGAGCGCTATTACGCAGTGTCCAATTATCTGACTACGGATCTGTCCTATCAGCCCCCGGTCAAAGAGCCCGATGACGGATTAAAGACGAAATTCCAGAGAGTTTCGGAAAATGTGACCCCGAAGATCGAGATAAACCTGCGGATGCTTCCCAGCGTCACCAATCCGGACGCCGTAGTAGTCGCCACTGTCAAAGCAGGCGAGGTCTTTGTGCGGACGGGAATCAACACGGATTACGGCTGGTCACGGGTGGAGTATAACGGACAGACACTGTATTGCGTGAGCAGCTATCTGACGACGGCGGAGTAGAAGCATCTATCTACCGGATCGGAGGGTGAAGCCCCTGCAGAAGCACCATGGGCTTCGCCTCGTCCGTCAGCTCATCAAAGGAAGGAATCTTTCCCTCCACGTTGTCAAGGAGCCAGTCCATCGTAATAATCGCCTCCGGGGACAGGCAGTTTCCGGCTGTATTCTTCACTGTCCCGTCCTGCGCGGTAAGCGGAGCGGAAAAGGGATTGTACCCGGCATCCGCGATCTCTCTCCTGATCAGTTCCAGAAGCCAGCGGGAGCCGGAAGGCAGGTTCTTGGAACAGATCACATCAATCATTCCGGAGGAAATCCCCCACCAGTAATGAACTGCCTTTGTCTGGGCTTCCTTTTTCTTCCAGGCCCCGTTTAAAATGTCCCGTACAATCCGTTCATAAAACTTTCCCCAATGCCAGATAGGAGAAGCCACATTTACCATATGCCCGTCCCGGATATCATAGAGACCGAACTTCCGGGATGCATTTTGGGGCGTAATCAAGTCCTGCCCGGAGATATAAGAGATCTCTTTTGAGCGGAAAATTTCATCCGGATTCCTGCCTTTCACTGTTGCCCATTCCAGATGCACCCTTGCCTCGGGATTCGTCATCTTCAACCCCAGGGCAAAGGCATTGATGTTGGCCGTCATGCCGTAGATGGGGTAGTCGGCCAGATATCCCACACGGGGCGTATCCGTCAGAATCCCGGCCAGAGCTCCGGTCAGAAATTTCGCCTCATAAAGTCTGCCGTAGTAGGTCCTGAGATGTCCGCTATAGGTATGAAGAGAGCAGTTTAAAAGCTTCACCTCCGGAAAACGAATCGCCGCTTTTATACTTGCACCCAGAAGCTTCGGAGTTGTGGTGAAAATCACCCTGCATCCCATTGAGGCCGCCTCCTCAATAGTTTTCAGCCCCAGCTCCTCCGAATTGACATTATCAAAGCAGAGCGTTTCCGCCTGCTCACGGAACACCTGGTTTAAATGCTGCCTGCCGAGTTCATGGCCGTAAGTCCAGCTTGAGGTTTCCATCGTTTTATCGTGGAGAAAAGCAATCTTTAAGGGAGCAGGCGTCACCGGGAGCAGGCGGCTGATCACATTTTTCTGAGCCTTGGTTTCGGGCTGCATACTGAGCTCCAGCGGCACTTTTCCCGGATAGAGCTGGAAATCCTTCCAGATTTTGGCCGTTTCACTCCGCAGCCGGCTGTGAGATTTTTCCCACAGATTTTCATACCCATAGATGTCCAGATAAATAAGAAAAGCATCCCCAAAGGTAAGAGACAGCTTGCGTCCCCCTTTTTCCTCAAATACATCCGTAAAATGAATATAGGCAGAATGAAAGTCAAGCTTCTCGTCATCCGTCCACATATGATCAGGCTGTACCCCCACAAGCTTTAAGAGCTTCGGAAAACTTCCCTCCTGGCTGAACCATAGATAATTGATGGAGGTCAGCTTATAAAAATCCAGGAATTCATAGTAGATCCGGACCTCTTTGGAGTCGCTTCTGGCAGGCAGAATCCGCGTCACCTGTCCCGGAATGCTGACAGCCCCGGAATATTTCAAAACACTCACCCGTTTGTTGCCCTCAACCACATAGAACCGGTTCATAAATTCACAGGCTTTGATTGGATCACGGATACCCTCGTCAAGATGAGCCTGATAAAGAGAACTCCATTTTGCGGCAAACTCCGTATCCTCCGGGAGCAGAGGCATAAAATTACCGGCAAAGGCAGTGGTCCGTCCGGCAGTTTTCGTTCCCGCTATCTGATCAAGAGGAATTTCCACCAGGCCCAAATCCACCTCAGAGGAGGTGTTCGTAAAAGAGAGGATTTCGTCCAGAACCTGCAGATAAGGGTAGCTGCCCTTTAAGAGCGCGGTCCGGTATGCTTTCTGTGCCAGTTTTCTGGCTTTTACGTATTCTTCCATTCTATTTCAAATCTCCTTTTCTACAGGGGGGAACCGGTAATTCAAAAACAGTCCGCTCATAAGCGTTAAGTACCGTTGTGTTCTGATAGGTACAAATCCGCGGAGCCTTATAATTGTAGGACAGGTGCACATGTCCGTGGACAAAATAGGAGGGTGCGTAGCGCTCCATCAGTCCGAGAAAGCCCTGGAAGCCTTGATGGGGCAGATTTTCCTCATCATTGAGATGATATGCGGGCGCGTGGGTCAGCAGAATATCAAATCCCTTATGGCGCCTGAGGGGATACCACAGCCGGCGGATACGGGCATTCATCTGCCGCTGTGTGTACTGGTGGGGACCCTCCTTATAGCGCATGGAGCCTCCCAGTCCCAGAATGCGGATTCCCTCATGGACGTAAATCCGATCCTCCACACAGATGCAGCCATAGGGAGGGGAGGCCTCATAGACCCCGTCATGGTTGCCGTGGACATAGAGGACCGGCCCCTTAAAAAAGGTGGCCAGAAAGGAGAGATAGAGAGGGCTTAAATCCCCGCAGGAGAGAATGAGGTCAATCTCGGAAAGCTTCTCCTTGCTGAAATCGTCCCAGAGATACCGGGATTCCTGATCTGCGATTGCTAAAATTTTCATTGGGCTGCTTCCTTAAAAAGGCTGCCATATCATAAGCCATCAGATTTTCCATATCCGGCAGTCAAAGACCCCACAGCAAGCTACGGGGCATCAAGCCTTGTAGCGCAGCAAGCTGTGGGGTATTTGACCCTTGCGGCAGTCGCCAAATGGACATGCCAGCACAAGGTGAGCCCGTTCCGGGCGAGAGAGTGGCCTGGGCCATGTCCGCTTGGCTCGTTGCTCGCAGGAATAAAAATCCGTCTGTACAGACAACATATGCGTCAGCTGGAAAAGTCTGCTGCCTTATTTTGTGACAGCCCTGTTTTGCAAATATCGGTTATCTTTCTTTGTAATAATTTTATACGAAAAGTATAACAGGCGGTGGAATTCCCTTCACCGGGCCTGCTTTGCGATCAGCTTTCGGATCTTCTCCGTAGGCGTATTGATGCTGTCGGCAGAGAAATCATGGTTTAAGGTATCAATGATTCTTGCCAGGAACTTTGTCATGTCCGCCTCTGTGTAATAGGGTTTGGACAAAAGCTTTGGCGAACGGTAATTGAGATTGGTGGTAACAATCCGCGTAATATAACCCTTCTCATAGTATTCGTCAAACTTATCAAATCCATCCGTAAAGAGGCCGAAAGTACAGCACACATAGACGTGCCTTGCTCCGCGCTCCTTCATCTGCTTGGCGACATCCAGCATGCTTCCCCCGGAGGAAATCATGTCGTCGATGATGATCACGTCCTTGCCGACCAGGGAATCTCCCAGAAATTCGTGGGCTACAATGGGATTCTTGCCGTTAATCACCGTAGAGTAGTCCCGGCGCTTGTAAAACATGCCCAGATCAATGCCGAGTACGTTGGAAAAATACACGGCGCGCTCCATAGCGCCCTCATCCGGGGCAATGATCATGAGATGGTCATTGTCCACTTTCAGATCCGGCTCCGTGCGCAGAAGGGCCTTAATAAACTGATAGGGCGGCTGAAAATTGTCAAAGCCGTTCAGCGGAATGGCATTCTGTACCCTGGGATCGTGGGCGTCAAAGGTGATGATATTGTTAACCCCCATATTCCGAAGCTCCTGAAGGGCAATGGCACAGTCTAAGGATTCCCGGCTGTTGCGCTTGTGCTGGCGGCCTTCATAGAGGAAGGGAATCACGACATTGATCCGGTGTGCCTTGCCGGTGGCCGCAGAGATCATGCGCTTCAGATCCTGATAATGATCGTCCGGTGACATGTGATTTTCATGGCCGCAGACTGTATAAGTAATGCTGTAGTTGCACACATCTACCATAATAAAAAGATCGCTTCCCCGGACAGACTCCTCATAACGCCCCTTGGCTTCCCCTGTTCCGAAGCGGGGGCAGGAGCATTTTACGAGGTAAGAATCCTGGGCGTATTCCTGGAAATAAATATTGTCCCTGTGCTGCTTGTTGGCGGTTTTGCGAAATTTTACCAGGTGCTTGTCTACCTTCTTTGCAAAATCCACACAACTGTCCAGGGCTGCGATTTTTAAGGGTGCAACCGGTAAAATATTATCAAACTGGTTGGTTTCCGACATACTGCTCCTCCGAACTGGCGGGTATCCGACTGCATGATATCCCGAAAGTAAAATTGTATAAAATATTCTAATAATTTTATACCATTATCCGGGGGGAAACGTCAAGATGATCCGGGGATTTTTGTGATCAGTTTTTACGGGTTCTGCAGCAGGCCGCATAACCGGAAAATACAATGTGGTTGATCGGAGAAAAGGTAAATGATATACTTCTTTATAAAGAAGAAACAGAGGAGGCACCTATGGGATTCTGGGTTTTTATGCTGCTTATGAATATGCTTGTACCTTTTACCATGATAGGCTTTGGGAAAATGTTTTTGAACCATATTCCCGATGAGATTAATATGGTATTCGGTTATCGCACAAGGATGTCTGCCAAAAACCGGGATACCTGGGAATTTGCACATCAATACTGCGGAAGACTGTGGTTTATCTGCGGATTGATACTGCTGCCCTTATCGAATATTCCTATGCTTTTTGTGATAGGGCAGAGTGAGGATGTTGTAGGAAATCTGGCCGGTATCATCTGCATCATTCAGTGTGTAATTTTGACAGGAACCATATTTCCTACGGAACGGGCCTTACGGAAGAACTTTGATCAAAACGGGATAAGGCGGCATGGGCATAAATGACAGGCTGATTCCACGCCTTGCGGTGCCTGCGATTATCAGTATGCTGATTACATCCATCTACAACATGGCCGATACCTTTTTCGTAAGCCAGCTCAGCACCAGTGCATCCGGAGCCGTGGGTGTGAATTTCTCGCTGATGGCCATGATTCAGGCAATCGGATTTACTCTTGGTATGGGCAGCGGAAACTACATGTCCCGCATGTTGGGAGCAGGAGAATGAAAAAACAGCCGGATCCGGTGAAAAAATGAAAGACCGGACAGCGGAGCTGAAACGGTGAGGACTATGAAGAAACAAGAGGTATACGAATATCTGAAAAACCGGAGCATCTGGTATGAAATCACGGAGCACAAAGCCGTCTGCAATATGGAAGAGCTGTCCGAGGTGGCTCTTCCTTATCCCGAGGCCGATGCAAAAAATCTTTTTGTGCGCGACGATAAGAAACGCAATTACTATCTCATAACGGTGCAGGGCAGTAAGAGAGTGAACCTGAAGGAGTTCCGCAGAGAGAACGGTACGCGCCCCTTAAGTTTTGCATCGGAAGAAGAACTTAAGGAGATTCTGGGGCTCCTGCCCGGAGCAGTAACGCCTCTGGGTCTTTTGAACGACGAGGCCCGCAGCGTGCAGTTTTACCTGGATAAAGCATTTCTTGAGGAGCCGGGGCTGATAGGGGTTCATCCCAATGAGAATACGGCCACCGTCTGGCTGAAAACCAGGGATCTGCTGCAGATTCTGGAGGAGAACGGCATCCGGGTGTATTCGGTAGAATTTTAAGGAAAACGGGCATAAGGAGATTTTCCATGAAAAAGAATAAAGAACATATCATCAGACAGATAGAGCCGGGCAGCATTGCAGAGGAACTGGAGCTGGAACCCGGGGATGTGCTGGTATCTGTAAACGGACAGAGCATAGAGGACATTTTTGACTACCATTACCTTATTAACGAGGAATATTTAGAGATTTTGATCCGCAAACCTGACGGCGAGGAATGGGAGCTTGAGATCGAGAAGGAGTATGAGGATGACCTTGGGATTGTATTTGAGAACGGACTTATGGACGAATACCGTTCCTGCCGGAATAAATGCATGTTCTGCTTTATTGATCAGCTTCCAAAAGGAATGCGCGATACCCTCTACTTTAAGGACGACGATTCCCGTCTGTCCTTTCTGCAGGGAAATTATGTAACCCTAACGAATATGAGCGATGAGGACGTTGAGCGGATCATCCGCTATCACTTGTCCCCTATCAATATTTCCTTCCACACGATGAACCGGGAGCTTCGCTGTAAGATGCTCAGCAACCGCTTTGCCGGAGATGCCCTGGATAAGGCAGAGCAGTTCTACAAAGCCGGAGTCACCATGAACGGACAGATTGTGCTCTGTAAGGGAATCAACGACGGGGACGAGCTGGAATACAGCATAGAGCAGCTGACAAAATACATTCCCTGTCTCCAAAGTCTTTCCGTAGTTCCTGTGGGGCTTACGGATCACAGGAAGGGACTGTATCCCTTAGAACCGTTTACCAGGGAGGATGCGGTACAGGTATTGAAGCAGCTTCACGCCTGGCAGGACCGCCTCTATAAGAAACACGGGACTCACTTTGTCCATGCCGGGGATGAGTGGTATCTTCTGGCCGGACAGGAGATACCGGAGGAAGGCAGCTACGACGGCTATCTTCAGCTGGAAAACGGTGTCGGCATGGTGCGCCTTCTCCATGAAGAGCTTAAGAATGAGCTTGCCAGCCGCACCGGTGACGACAGAAGCCGGAGCGTGACCATTGCCACCGGGACGCTTGCAGCGCCCATTCTGGAGAGAGAGGCAGAGGAGATCCGCAGAAAGTATCCAAATGTAGAGATTCAGATTCTTCCCATAAAAAATGACTTCTTCGGCCGGCGCATCACCGTGGCCGGTCTTCTCACCGGGCAGGATCTGAAAAATCAGCTTACGGGACATGCTTTGGGAGAGGCATTGCTGCTGACAGAACATATGATGAAGAGCGGTGAACGGATTTTTCTGGATGATATGACTGTGGAAGAGCTTTCCGGGGCTTTACAAGTTCCTGTAATTATTGTAGAATCAGACGGAAAAGCTTTGTTAGAGGCAGTGCTTGGAGAGATTTAAAGACTGTATTCTGCAGATGCCCCGGATGGATGAACAGACGCATTTTGCGGCCGAAGATTCATCTTCAGAGGGCAGTGTCAGCAGGATGCGCTGCCGGAATAAGAATAGGAGACATGAAGTATTATGAGTAAACCAATCGTGGCCATTGTAGGGCGGCCGAACGTGGGAAAATCAACCCTGTTCAACGCCCTGGCAGGCGAGGAGATTTCCATTGTAAAGGATACGCCGGGCGTAACAAGGGATCGCATCTATGCGGATGTTACCTGGCTTGACCGGGATTTTACACTCATTGACACAGGCGGTATAGAGCCGGACAGCCGGGATGTGATCCTGTCCCAGATGCGGGAGCAGGCCCAGACTGCCATTGACACGGCAGACGTCATCGTATTTCTCACCGATGTGCGCCAGGGACTGGTGGACGCAGACTCCAAGGTGGCCGATATGCTCCGTCGCTCGGGAAAGCCGGTGGTTCTGGTTGTCAATAAGGTGGACAGCTTCCAGAAGCTGATGCCCGATGTATATGAGTTTTATAACCTGGGCCTGGGAGATCCCATCCCCGTCTCCTCCGCCTCCCGTCTGGGCCTGGGAGATATGCTGGACGAGATAGCCGGACATTTTCCGGACAATTCCGGGGAAGAGGAGGAGGATGACCGTCCAAGGGTTGCCATAGTGGGTAAGCCCAACGTGGGAAAATCTTCTATTATCAATAAACTTACAGGGGAAAACCGCGTCATTGTGTCGGACATTGCGGGAACCACCCGGGATGCCATTGACACCAATGTGATCCACAACGGCCAGGAGTATGTATTTATCGACACGGCCGGACTGCGGCGGAAAAGCAGGGTAAAGGAAGAACTGGAGCGCTACAGCATCATCCGTACCGTGACGGCGGTGGAACGCGCCGATGTGGTGGTTCTGGTCATTGATGCAGTGGAAGGCGTCACGGAGCAGGATGCAAAGATTGCCGGTATTGCCCATGACCGGGGCAAAGGCGTGATCATTGCAGTCAATAAGTGGGATGCCATTGAGAAAAATGATAAAACCATCTACGAATACACCAGCCGGATCCGCGGTATCCTGTCCTACATGCCTTATGCGGAAATGATCTTTCTTTCGGCTTTAACGGGACAGCGGCTTTCCAAACTTTTTGATCTGATTGACATGGTCATCCAGAATCAGAACCTTCGGATTGCAACCGGTGTTCTCAATGAGATTGTGACTGAGGCTGTGGCCCTGCAGCAGCCGCCCTCAGACAAGGGAAAACGGCTGAAAATCTTTTACGTTACCCAGGTGGCCGTGAAGCCGCCCACCTTTGTTATCTTTGTCAATGACAAGGAGCTGATGCATTTTTCCTACATCCGGTATCTGGAAAATAAGATCCGGGAGGCATTCGGCTTTAAGGGTACGGCGCTTAAATTTTTCGTCCGGGAAAGGAAGGGGCAAGCGTGATGGAACGCCTTATTTGTGTACTGATAGGATATGTGTTCGGACTGTTTCAGACCAGTTACTTATATGGAAGAATGAAGGGAATCGATATCCGGGAGCACGGAAGCGGCAATGCAGGAGCTACCAATGCTTTGCGGACTCTTGGGAAAAAGGCAGGGGCCATTACCTTTTTCGGAGACTGCTTCAAATGTGTCTTTGCGGTGCTTGCAGTGCGGCTTATTTTCAAAAATTACGGTGATCCGGGAGAAAATACAGGCATCCTCCTTGGCATGTATGCTTCTATGGGTGTGATTCTGGGGCACAATTTTCCTTTTTATCTGGGCTTTAAAGGCGGCAAAGGCATTGCGGCTACGGCCGGACTCTTTGTGAGTCTGGATCCGGTGCTGACGGTGATAGCGGCGGCGAGCTTTGTGCTTTGCGTGGCTCTGACAAAGTATGTGTCCGCAGGCTCTATTCTGGTAGTCATTGAATTGCTGGCCGGTGTGCTGATTTATGGTTTCCTTGGAAAATGGGGGCTTACGCGGCCGCATCTGTATGAACTGTACGCAGTTACGGCCTTTCTGACTGCCCTGGCCCTTTACCGGCATAAGAAAAATATCAAAGGGCTTCTGAACGGAACTGAGCGTAAGCTTGGGCAGAAGGCAGATTGAGAACAGACGAAAAATCTGCAGCCTTACATAATGTAACCGGTTGGACGGGGTTGACAATTATGCAGAAATTAAAGAAATCAAAAAAGGAGATGGATGCAATGGCAAAGGTGAGTGTAATAGGTGCAGGAAGCTGGGGGACGGCACTGTCCCTGTTGCTGTACAACAATGGTCATGAGGTGACGCTCTGGTCTGTTATGGAGGCAGAGGTTGCCATGTTAAATGAACTTCATGAGCATAAGGATAAGCTTCCCGGCGTGAAGCTGCCGGAGGATATGCGGATTACCACAGATCTCGAGAGCAGTATAAAGGGGGCGGAGCTTCTTGTGCTGGCGGTTCCCTCGCCCTTTACCAGAAGCACGGCTCACAGCATGGCTTCTTTTGTGGAGGACGGGCAGATTATTGTAAATGTGGCAAAGGGGATTGAGGAAAGCACGCTGATGACTTTGACAGATATTATTGAGGAGGAGATTCCGAACTGCCGTGCGGCGGTGATGTCCGGGCCGAGCCATGCGGAGGAGGTAGGCAGGGGGCTTCCCACTACGGTGGTGGCAGGAGCTCATGATCGGAAGACGGCGGAGTTTATCCAGAATATATTTATGAATCAGGTGTTTCGTGTGTATACAAGTCCGGATATGCTGGGGATTGAGCTGGGCGGCGCTTTGAAGAATGTGATTGCCCTTGCTGCGGGTATTGCGGACGGACTGGGATATGGGGATAATACTAAGGCGGCGCTGATCACCAGGGGAATTGCGGAGATGAGCCGTATCGGACTTGCTATGGGCGGGCGGATTGAGACCTTTAACGGGCTGTCGGGTATTGGTGATCTGATTGTGACCTGTGCTTCTGTGCACAGCCGGAATCGGAAAGCCGGGTATCTTATGGGACAGGGTAAGACGATGAAGGAAGCTATGGATGAGGTGAAGATGATCGTGGAGGGCGTTTACTCGGCTAAGGCGGCTGTGGCGCTGGCGAGAAAGTATCAGGTGGAGATTCCGATTATTGAGCAGGTTAATGCGGTGTTGTTTGAGGATAAGCCTGCGGGAGAGGCGGTGAATGAGCTGATGCTGAGGGATAAGAAGATTGAGAATCCGCTGTTGCCTTGGGGATAAATAAATGTTAGGCTGTGTTCACCCAAAGAAGTGCAGTATGGCGCCTGGGGCGGCAGGCGTTTTTGGATAAGAACAAGTAGGGCCCGAGATTTTTGCTTGGGACGGAAGCACCGACGGCAAACTCGACGAGTTTTTTGATAAAAACTCGTCTCAGACAGTGCCGTCTTGCGTCCGGAGGACGCATGCTTCCTGATCGCAAAAGTCTCGGGCCGACATGTTCTAATCCAAAAACGCAGGCCGTCCCAGGCGCCATACTGCACTTCTTTGGGTGGGATTTACGTTTTTGATGATCGCGTATTGACAAAATTCGATCATTTATATATACTAATGATAGGAAAAACAGAAAAGACGATCGTATATGGAGGGAGATGTTTTGAAAATTGAGTTGAAGGATATTGAAGCATATCTTTCCCAAGTGAAGGCGGCAGTTAGAAATAATAGGTATAGAATATCTGTAAATGCAAAGCGGCAGGATAATATAGAACTTTTTTTGAATTATGTTTTGGATGAGGCTAAAGCAAAGGAAATTTTATTGAGCCTGATGCCGGTAGATTTTTCGGAAATTCTGCACAATGAACACAAAGGTTTTGAGCATGAGATATTATATGTTTTTGGTAAGGATGTCTCACTTTTGGAGAGGCATGGTTCGGAGGAAAAAATAGTTTCCCTATATATCAAGTTTAATAAGCTGGACAATTGTTTTGTGATTGTGATTTCTTTTCATGAGCAGAAGCATCCGCTTACATATTATTTTAAATAGAAGATGGAGGTAGACATTGTGATGGGGAAAGGAAGAATGGATTTTTGTGTGGAATGCAGGAGAGAGACCGAATATACATTACAGAAGAGGGCTATTGCAAAGACGATTAAGGATAAGGAATATCAATTTGCAATAACGACAGCAGTGTGTACGGAATGCGGTGAAGAAATGAGCATTCCGGGACTTATTGATAAGAACATCCGGGAGATTGATGAACAGTATCGGGCGGCAGAGGGACTTGTTGCAGTAGATGATATTGAGAGATTGATGAAAATTTATAAGCTTGGCAAAGCTCCCATGTCTCTGGCTCTTGGGTTTGGTGAAGTGACAATTTCCAGATATCTGGCCGGTCAGGTGCCCTCAAAGGAGTATTCGGACATTATGCGTGCGGCTTTAAGCTCACCGGCTTATATGAAAAATCTGTTGACGAAAAACAGGGAAAAGATTGCTGACACAGCATACAATAAAGCCATGGCGGCGGCCGTAAGCATGGAGAAGCTTTTTTCCGTGTCCGAAAAGATGCTTCGGGTGATTGCATATGTTTTTGAAAGACTGGAAGAGGTTACGCCTTTAATGCTGCAGAAGCTGCTTTATTTTATACAGGGAATCTATTCTGCCCTGTATGGCTGCCCTCTATTTACAGAGGATTGCAGGGCCTGGGTTCATGGGCCTGTTTATCCGGAGGTTTATGACCTTTTTAGAGATTTCAAATATAATCCCATTGAGGATGCCCGGTTTGGAGTTCTTGAAGGAACTGTGACGGAACTGACGAAAGATGAGAAAAGGGTGATTGATTTGGTGGTTGATACTTTTGGAATCTATGGGGGAAAGGTTTTGGAAAGAATTACACATAATGAAGAACCCTGGTGTAATGCGCGAAGAGGTTATGGGGATGGAATCCCGTCTAATGAGGTGATGAGAAAAGATGATATCAGGGCATATTATGAAGCTGTGAATAAAAAATATGGAGTCGCCAGCGAAGAAGGAATTAGGAAGTATATTCAGGATATGTTAAGCAAATCTTCTTGAAAATGTGATGCGGTATACTTTAATGAAGAGATTGACGACGTCTCTGACTTTGGAGTTTAAGGCGTAGATATTATAGGACATAAAAAGAACAAAAAGGGCTGTTGCGCTTAGAAATTGGGTGTGACAGCCCTTTTGGTCTGTCCATAAGGAAATTTTTCTTGACACAGGAGACTACTTGTAGTAGTCTGTAATTGGAGACTACAAAGAGTAGTATGAAAGGAAAGAAAATTATGGCAGAGATACAGTTAGGCGTGATTGAAGCACGATTTGCAGATATGATTTGGGAACGGGAACCGGTGATTTCTTCGGAGCTGGTAAAGCTGGCAGCGGAGGCGTTTACCTGGAAGCGGACAACAACCCACACGGTTCTAAAGCGGCTCTGTGAGAAAGGATTGTTTGAAAATAATAAGGGAACAGTAACCAGTCTGATTTCCCGTTCACAGTTTTATTCCATGCAGAGCAGGCGGTTTGTGGAGGATGCCTTTGACGGTTCTCTTCCTGCGTTTATTGCTGCTTTTACGCAAAACAGAAGGCTGACTTCGGAGGAAGCAGACAAGATCAGGAAGATGATTGAAGAGGCGGTTATTTAAAATATTTTTCTGGAAAGTAAAGTTGCAAAGGCACACAAGAGGAACTTTCATGAGTGCCTTTTCGAATGAAAGTTTCTCTTATTACATGTGTGTCGAAGCAACTTTACCCTTTAGTGCCATTGCGCAGCAATTTTAATAGGAGGACTTTTGATGGACAAGATTTTTTTGAGCCTGTTAAATAGGGGTATAGCAGCAGGCTGGCTGATTCTGGCAGTGCTGGCACTTCGGCTTCTGCTGAAAAAGGCACCTAAATGGCTTTCCTGTGTCCTGTGGGGAATCGCAGCAGTCCGCCTGATCTGCCCTTTTTCTTTCGAAAGTGCATTCAGCCTGATTCCCAGTGGGGAAACATTAAGCCGCACAACAGTGATGTATGCTCAGAGGCCGGAGATAACCAGCGGTGTTTCCATTCTTAACCGTACACTGAACCCTGTTATTCAAGATGCCTTTGCCCCGTCTCCGGGTGCCAGTGTCAACCCTCTGCAGGTCTGGATGTTTTTTGGCGGAATTCTGTGGGTAATCGGTTTGACAGTCCTGCTCTTGTATGCTTTGGCAAGCTTTTGGCATCTGTATGTCCGTCTTCGGGAGTCCGTACCCATTGAAGAAAATGTCCGGCTTTGTGATGGGGTGGAATCCCCCTTTATTCTTGGAATTGTACATCCGAGGATTTATCTGCCTTCCGATTTAATGAAAGAAGAAATGAAGTATGTCCTTGCACATGAGCGTGCTCATTTAAAGCGCAGGGATCACTGGTGGAAGCTTCTGGGCTATCTTGTGGCAGCAGTATACTGGTTTCATCCCCTTGTGTGGGCGGCTTATATTTTGTTTTGCCGTGATATGGAGCTTGCCTGTGATGAGAAAGTCATTAAGGGAATGGATATGGAGGGGAAAAAGGCCTATTCCCATGCTTTGGTTACATGTAGTGTGTCGAAAAGGAGAGGTATGATCTGCCCCGTGGCCTTTGGCGAGATTGGAGTGAAAGAACGGGTAAAGGCTGTTCTGGGTTATCGGAAGCCGGCTTTTTGGCTGATTCTTGCCGCTATATTTGCCTGTGCTGTTGTAGCCGTATGCTTTTTGACCAATCCAAGGGAGGATACCTATAAGGTTGGGATAACGATTCCGGCAGGCAGTGAGGGAGGAATTTATTACTCAGATGAGGAAATTTCCCCTTATGGAAATAGGATTACATTGTGGGCTGATGAGGGACTGAGTGATACGGAGGTTGTACTTATGCCCTCAGGGGCGGAGAATGAGCAGACTGCCGCATCTGAGTATATGACGCCGGGAATGCCGGTAAGAATGGAAGCAGAAAAAGATGTGTGGTATCGGATTGGCGTAAATGTGAGCAACCCTGCAAAAGAGGATAAGAAAGTATATGTAAGGGCAGAGGGCGTGCAGATAAGAATTGCCTCCGGTACAGAGGAAAATGTAAGCTCTATTCCTTCCGATCTATACGATCTAATCTATCCAGGGGAAGGATCTGAGGTGCCGGCAGAGACGGAGGATGCCCGGGAAGACACCATAGATGCAGCGATTCAAAAGGCGATTCTTGAGAAAAACGCTTCTTCGTATGGAGAGATGTATGATTTGGCATGCTGCGATTTTCTTCCGCTGAAGACGGAGACTACGGAGCCTGCCGGAGAAAATGCGAGGAATCATATGGTTTCTTACTATGGCTGGGCGCTGTATCAGGAATATCGGATTTCCGACAAGGGAATTGAAGATGTGGGAGGCAGCCATATTCCGATTGTCTTGACCTTTGAAGAAAAGAATGGAAATTATGAGCTAAAGGAATACTGGGAACCACGGGAGGGCAGCTATTTTGTCACTGATATCCGCAGCAGATTTCCGGCGGAAATTGCAGAGGACGCCATTGACAGCCAGAAGTTTGGCATGCAGCAGATTCAAAGCTGCTACAGACAGGCGGTGGAGTTTTCCGGCCTTGACACGGATCGGGTGATTGGGGACTTGTTGGAAACTATTTGCTCGGAACCGGGGACTTCCTCCAATCCTCAAGACTACGTGGAGGCTCATTCTATAGAGTATCGGGAGCTTTTATTTTATGGAGAGTATACCCTGCGATATTGTCTGAACCGTTTCCGAAAGGGAAATGAAACAGGCCTGGAGGGGCATATTATGGCTCTTGTGTGTGAAGAACTTATGCAGACAAAGGGAACCATACCGGCAGATGCCGGCACAGCAGAGACAGGGCAGCTCTGGTATGACACCCTTTATGCTCATGGGAGTAATCGGGTGGAGTCTATCTTGCCGGAATAATCTCGATCCAGTAACCGTCCGGATCTTCAATGAAATAGATTCCCATATCCGGATTTTCATAGCAGATACAGTTCATTTCCTGGTGCTTTTTGCGGGCGGCATCCATATCGTCTGTGGTAAAAGCCAGGTGAATCTCATTGTCACCCAGATTATAGCGATCCGCTTCCCAGTCACGAAGCCAGGTAAGCTCCAGCTGAAAGCCGGTTTGTCCGTCGGTAAGGTAAGAAAGGATGAAGCTGCCGTCCCCGGCTTCCTTTCTCCTTGCCTCCGTGAGCCCTAAGGCTTCTTCGTAGAAGCGGAGGGATTTCTCCAGATTGATGACATTATAATTGTAGTGTGCAAATTGAAAACTCATGGCTGTTCCTCCTTTTCCTGCTGATATTGTTGGTTTTTTGCGGATGCCTATTGTCGGAATATTTCTCCGCATCCCTGAATCCGTACAATTTTATCCCGATCCGGATGTTCTGGATGCTCCGCAAGCCAGAGGCTGATAATGTCGTAATCCTCCCAGCAGTGCATGGGATAGATTCGATCCCCGTCGCTTTTTCTTCCGGTTAAAGACAAAAAATAATCCATTCCCAATGTATAATAATCCTCCTGCCTTGGATCCAGAGGAATAAAAGCGGCATCAATATGCATATTCCGAAGAGGTTCTATATAGCTTCGATAATTCTCCGCCATCTGCCGGTTCCAGTATTCGGGCTCTCCTATCCAGCGCCAGTCATTCAAATCCCCTGCATGGTAAATGGTTTTTCCTTCACATTCCACCAGAAAAGCTACGCCCTCATCCGTAGATTTGAGCGTCCGGACGCTTATATTTTCCGGAGAAAAGCTTTCGTTTGGCTTTAAGCGTGCAGCCTGCATCCGAAGCTCCTTTGGGATCCGGCCCTCCCGGATATCACCGGACAAAATAAAGAAAATATCTTTTTTGTCATTTGCCAGAGAAAAGATTTCCGGATTAAAATGATCCGGATGGCGGTGGCTTGCGAACACATAGAGCTTTTTTCCATAAGAAAACTCTGGAAGTGAGCCTTTGTAATAGTCAAACAGCAGCAGGGTGTCTTCCAGCTCTACATAAAATCCGCTGTGCCCAAGAAATGTAATCTCCATAATTTTACCCCTTTCTGTTCCAGCGATACTGCTTCGGCGTACATCCTAATGTTTCATGGATGATCCGGCCGAAATAGCTGCAAAATCGGGAAAAATTCTTAAAATTAATTGTATTATACAAAATACGACTGTAGAAAACAAGTCTTGAACATGCGGTTATCTGTCCGGCCGGCTTAAATTGTTACTGGTCACGGAGTGAACAGTAACCGGGAAAATTTGAGTGAACAAATTTTTTTCAAGGATGGATTGACAAACAAGGTTCTTTGTTATACAATCTTTAAGGTGGGTTGATGCTTTAACGCGCCACAGCGTTGTGGCGGAAAAGCGAACCCACCTTAAATTGTAAGCAGGAGGAAAGAAAGTATGAAAAAGTTATTGGCAATGATGCTGGTGCTGACTATGGCAGTATCCGTGACAGCATGCGGCAGTAAGAGTGAACAGCCGGCAGAAGCTCCGTCCGAAGCATTGGAAGAGACTCCCGGCGAGGAAGCAGAGGCAGAAGGCGCTGCAGAGGCAGAAGCTCCGGCAGCGGACGGTGAATATGTGGTAGGTATCTGCCAGCTGGTGCAGCATGATGCACTGGATGCGGCTACCCAGGGCTTTATGGATGCATTAAAGGAAGAACTCGGCGATCAGGTGACTTTTGATGAGCAGAATGCTTCCGGTGATCCGGCAACCTGCTCTACCATCGTGAATCAGTTTGTATCGGATGATGTGGATCTGATCCTTGCAAATGCAACTCCCGCTCTCCAGGCAGCACAGGCAGGAACCGGAACCATTCCGATTCTGGGAACTTCCGTAACCGAGTATGGCGTAGCTCTGAATATCAGTGATTTTGACGGAACCGTCGGAGGCAATATTTCCGGTACTTCCGACCTGGCGCCTCTGGATCAGCAGGCACAGATGGTGAAGGAACTGTTTCCGGATGCGAAAAATGTAGGACTGTTATACTGTTCCGCAGAGGCTAATTCCCAGTACCAGGTAGATACGGTTCAGGGCTTCCTGGAGGAACTCGGCTACACCTGCAAACAGTATTCCTTTGCAGATTCCAATGATCTGTCATCTGTAACACAGACGGCTGTAGACGAAAATGACGTTCTCTACATCCCCACAGACAATACGGCTGCAAACAATACCGAGGTAATCCGCAATATCTGTGAGCCGGCTAAAATGCCTATTGTAGTCGGTGAAGAAGGCATCTGTGCGGGCTGCGGTGTTGCTACTCTGTCCATCAGCTACTATGATCTGGGTGTCGCTACCGGTAAAATGGCAGCAAAGATTTTGAAAGGCGAGTCCGATATTTCTACTATGCCTATTGAGTACGCACCTCAGTTTACCAAGAAATACAATGCGGAGCTCTGTGATTCCCTCGGTATCACAATCCCCGAAGGATATGAGGCTATCGAGTAGGCGAAGCAGAAGAGCACCCGTCAAAAAAACGGTGCATATGTAATTTGATTCTCCTTGAAAAATATTATATAGAAAGCGGTAAAAAAGTCTTTCCTTTTTTGCCGCTTTTTGTTATACTAATGAAAGCTGTGCGCCTTTGCGACTTTACCCTTTCGTGCCGTCGCGCAGCGACTTTGAAACAGTAATATCCCGGCTAAGAAATATTTTTTGCTGGATGGTAAAGTCGCAAAGGCGCACGAGAGGAACTTTCATGAGTGCCCTTTCGAATGAAAGTTTCTCTCATTACAGGTGTGTCGAAGCGACTTTACCCTTTAGTGCTGTCGCGCAGCGACTTAGAATAGGAGGAATGGTTATGGAAATTATCAAATTTTTAAATGCACTGCCAGGCGCCTGTGCCCAGGGCCTTATCTGGGGAATCATGGCGATTGGCGTCTATATTACCTATAAGGTTCTTGACCTGGCAGATCTGACGGTAGACGGTACGATGTCCACCGGAGGCGCTGTCTGTGTTATAATGATGCTGCAGGGATACTCTGCAGGCTTTTCCCTGCTCGCAGCAGTGGGGGCCGGTATGCTTGCGGGGCTGGCAACGGGAATTTTACATACGGTGATGGGAATTCCCGCGATTCTGTCGGGCATCCTTACGCAGCTTGGACTTTATTCCATCAACCTGCGGATAATGGGCGGAAGAGCGAACCAGTCTATCGGCGTGGATCAGTATGAGCTGTTGGTTTCGCTGCGCTGGGTGAAGGATGTTCCCTTCTATAAGAATCCGATTTTTGTAGTCGGTATTTTTGTGGTTCTTTTGATCGCGGTTCTTTACTGGTTCTTCGGAACGGAGCTTGGCTGTTCCATCCGCGCGACCGGATGCAACGCAAATATGTCCCGGGCACAGGGAATCAACACAGATATCAGCAAGATTTTGGGTCTGGTGATCTCCAACGGTATTGTAGCTTTTTCCAGCGGCCTGTTTGCCCAGTACCAGGGCTTTGCGGATGTCAATGCGGGCCGGGGGGCAATTGTAATCGGTCTGGCGGCTGTAATTATCGGCCAGGTAATATTCGGAAAGATCCGGGGAAATTTTGCCTTTAAGCTTTTGTCGGTGGTGTTCGGTTCTATTATCTATTATCTGGTACTTCAGGTTGTGTTAAAGTTAGGGCTGGAGCCGAATGATTTGAAACTTTTGTCTGCGGTTGTGGTTGCCGTTTTCCTGGCGATCCCCTATCTAAAGGGAAAGTATTTTGCAAAACCGGTGAAAAGGGGAGGTGCAACCAATGCTTAGGATTGAACATATCTGGAAGACCTTTAATGTGGGTACGGTAAATGAGAAGACGGCCCTTAAGGATCTGTCTCTGGAATTGAAGGAAGGAGACTTTGTAACGGTTATCGGCGGAAACGGCGCGGGAAAATCTACCATGCTCAATGCAGTGGCCGGAGTGTGGCCGGTGGATGAGGGGAAGATTTTTATTGATGACATTGATGTGACGAGACTGCCGGAGCATAAGCGTGCGGCTTATCTGGGACGGGTGTTCCAGGATCCTATGACAGGAACGGCAGCGAATATGCAGATTCAGGAGAACCTGGCCCTGGCTTTGAGGAGAGGGACGTTTCGATTTTTGAAGTCCGGGATTACCAGGGCGGAACGGGAGGAGTACCAGGAAAAACTCAAGGTCCTGGATCTGGGGCTGGAGGAGCGGATGACCAGTAAGGTGGGTCTGCTTTCCGGAGGGCAGCGGCAGGCCCTGACACTTTTGATGGCGACGCTTAAGAAGCCGAAGCTGCTGCTTCTGGATGAGCATACGGCGGCGCTTGACCCGAAGACGGCGGCCAAGGTTCTGGATGCTACGGAGCGGATTGTGGGACGTGATCATCTTACGACTCTGATGATCACGCATAATATGAAAGATGCCATTGCCCACGGCAACCGGCTGATTATGATGTATGAGGGGAATGTTATTTATGATGTTTCCGGGGAGGAGAAGAAGAAGCTGAAGGTTGCGGATCTGCTGGCGAAGTTTGAGCAGGCCAGCGGAGGGGAGTTTGCGAATGATCGGATGATTTTGGCATAAGAGGCTGCGGTGTTGCTTGTCACGGAGTGAACAGTAACACTGCGGTATTCCCGGTGGCTGAAAGTTGGGGATATTGATTGACAAGGCTTGGGTAACTTGTTAAAATTGAAAAAGCGTTATGTCAAAATGCGATTAGAAAGGTGAGGAGTAGCATGAGAAAAGTTGTTTTTTCTATGTTGGTGGACAATACCTCCGGTGTCTTGAGCCGGATTGCCGGATTGTTCAGCCGGCGCGGATATAATATTGACAGTCTGACGGTAGGCGTGACGGCAGATCCGCGGTATTCCCGGGCTACGGTGGTGGCTAAAGGGGATCGTACCATTCTGGAGCAGATTGAAAAGCAGCTCAGCAAGCTGGTAGATGTAATTGATATTAAGCGTCTTGAGCCGGAAAGCTCTATCTGCAGGGAGCTCATTATGATTAAGCTGAAGGTGAATGAGGAGAACCGGCAGTCGATTATTTCGGTGGCGAATATTTTCCGGGCTAAGATAGTGGATGTATCCAGGGAATCCCTGCTGATTGAACTTACAGGAAATCAGTCTAAGATTGAGGCATTTATTGATCTCTTAAGCGGATATGAGATTCTGGAACTTGCCAGGACGGGGATTACAGGGCTGTCCAGGGGTGTTTTTGACGTGAAGATGTATGATGAGGACGGACAGCTGATGGATTATGATTTCAGCTGATGCACTGTGATACTTTAGGCGATAAACCTTTAGATATAAAATAATTCATGGAGGAATGGAAAAATGGCAAAAATTTATTACCAGGAAGACTGTAACCTTTCTCTGCTTGAGGGAAAGACGATTGCGGTGATCGGCTACGGAAGCCAGGGACACGCCCATGCTCTGAATGCTAAGGAATCGGGCTGCAATGTGATTATCGGTCTCTATGAGGGCAGCAAGTCCTGGGCCCGTGCCGAGGCGCAGGGATTTGAGGTGTATACGGCTGCAGAAGCTGCCAGGAAGGCGGACATTATTATGATTCTCATAAATGATGAGCTGCAGGCCGCTATGTATAAGAAAGATATTGAGCCGAATCTGGAGGAGGGCAATATGCTGATGTTTGCCCACGGTTTTAATATTCATTTTAATCAGATTGTGCCTCCGAAGAATGTGGATGTTACGATGATAGCTCCTAAGGGGCCGGGGCATACGGTGAGAAGCGAGTACCAGGCCGGCAAGGGTGTTCCCTGTCTGGTGGCGGTGCACCAGGATGCGACCGGGAAGGCTCTGGAGAAGGCTCTAGCTTACGCTCTGGCTATCGGCGGCGCAAGGGCGGGGGTTCTTGAGACTACATTCAGAACGGAGACAGAGACGGATCTTTTCGGCGAGCAGGCAGTTCTGTGCGGCGGCGTCTGCGCTTTGATGCAGGCGGGCTATGAGACATTAACCGAGGCGGGCTATGATCCGAGGAATGCCTATTTTGAGTGTATCCATGAGATGAAGCTGATTGTGGATCTGATTTATCAGTCCGGATTTGAGGGGATGCGCTATTCCATCTCCAATACGGCAGAGTACGGAGACTATGTGACCGGGCCGAAGCTGATTACAGAGGAGACCAAGAAGACGATGAAGAAGATCCTGAAGGATATCCAGGACGGGTCTTTTGCAAAGGAATTTCTGCTTGATATGTCTTCCGCAGGCGGGCAGGCGCATTTTAAGGCTATGCGTAAGCTGGCGGCAGAGCATCCTTCCGAGAAGGTCGGGAAAGAGATTCGGAAGCTTTACAGCTGGAACGGCGAGGATAAACTGCTGGATAATTGACGGCCGGCGAGGGGTGCTGCCTTATTTTGCGGCACCCCCGTTTACTGCAGCATCGATTTCCGTTACGTGTCCCGGTGCCGGGACGCTTGATAAGCCGTGTACTTCAGCAGCAGAATCTCGGCAATGATCAGCATGCCGGCAGAGCTGTGGAAACACAGGCCATGGGGGGAAATGTCAATTTTTTGCGTAAAAAACGGAAGATAGAAGTGGCACAGCTTTGACAGATCGTTTGCCCCGTCCTGACAGATTGCCACAAGGTATATGCCCTGATCCTTAAGCTTCCGGGCATACTCGTTCATAACCGGATTATTGCCGGACAGAGAGAAGAGAAATACAATGTCACCCTCCTGCATCTGCCGCATAGCCATAATCCGTTCTTCTGCTCCTTCAATCACATGGAGCAGTTTTTTTGCCAGAAGCAGATAGTCCTTCATGGCTTTTGCGACAGATTTCTGCACGGCGCCGCTTCCATAGGCATAGAGCCCTTTTGCCTGATCCATCCGGCGAAACAGCTCCGAACAGTCTGCCTGCTGTATGGAGGAAATGGTTCTTGTGAGATTAAAACTGTTCTCCTCAATACTGCGCTCATTGAATACGGGCTGGTGAAGACTGTTCCATTTGAGGAATGCTTTGAAATCATTGTAGCCGTCCATGCCGATAAGCTGCAGAAAGCGCAGGACTGTGGTGTGGGAAACCTCACAGGCATCCGCCAGCTGATGGAGGGTCATTTTTCTGCATTCTTCCTTGTGGCAGCAGATATACTGCCAGATGCGGCGGTCGCTGGCGCTCATATGTTCGTAATGTTCCTGTACCAGATCATCCAGATTCATGGTCAGCCTCCTTTCGCTGATGGTATTCCAGATATTTAAAAAACAAAATGTCAATTAAAATGAAATAGGCCGTAGTAGATTCATACTGCCAGTGCATGGGTGTTTCAAAAAGATTACTTTCATCTACGTACAGGTTAAAATCACATAGATGGGCCAGAGTGTTTTCGCGGTTCTTCGTTATGGACATCAAGGGGACGCCGATGATCCGAAGTTTCTCTGCGGTCTCCACCATCTTTTTGTTCTGGCCGGATACGGAAACCAGGATGCAGAAATCCCCGTTTCCAATGAGGGGAATGAGATTGTACATCTCCAGGCCGCTTGGGACGTCATAGAACATGCGCCCGGCACTCATAAAGATACGTTTAAATTCCTTTTTGATGGAGGCCTGCACCATACCCTCCCCAAAGATATAGACCTGCCGGGCTCTGCCGAGAGCCTCGAAAATGGGATCGCAGTTTTTTTCGCACATGCTGTCCATGACCCTCTGATAGAGAGAGCAGATATGCTTCAGCTCACTGTGAAGGGGCATCTTCTGGCCGTCCATTTTCAGATAGAGCTTAAGCTCTGCAAAGCCTTTAAAGCCTAATTTCTGGGCAAAGCGCATAACGGCGGAATGGGATACACAGCATTTCTGTGCCAGCTTTTTGATGGCAATGTTTTCGCATTCCGCCCGGTGCCCGGAAAGATACTTCCAGACCGCCAGATCGCTTTCGCTGAAAGACTTGTAGTTTTCATTCACCAACGCCTCAAGACTCATACATACTCCTTGTTTTAAATTCTGCTGTAGTCAATATGTTATGGTTTCGCCGAAATAATTCGCTGCTTATTAGGCATTATAACATATAATGAAGGCGTTTTTAAGTGAAATATGATAAAATTTGAGGCTGCCGGGAAATAAGGCAGTAAATTTTCTGCTATATTTCCTGACAACCCCAAAGTATTTTTTACAAGATTCCCAGGCGGAAGGAAACGAAGAGACAGAAGAGCGCAAACAGGATGAGGACCATACAGCCCGAGAGATCCCGGAAGAAATGCTCTTTCCGCTTTTTCACCAGAGCGGTTAACGGGGACATCCCTGTCTGCCGGTATATCAGAAGCATTAAGCAGGCGATAGTCAGTATGTACACCGTGTTGCGGAGCAGCAGCTCAGCCGCCAGAAGCAGCAGCAGACAGGACATCATATAGACGGTGTCTCCTTCGTAAAAGTGTTTCTGTGCAAAGCTTAGCAGATAAGCGGTAAACGGGCCGGCCATAGCTGTCAGGAAGGCCAATGTGATCTGCGGATTCTGCTGCAGCATTTGGGAAAGATTACTTTTACCTGTAAATGCCTGTAAGTATATCAATGCAATAAATGGGGCCAGTGTCAGAAGTATCTTTGCGATTGTAAACCATTTATCATACTTGTGATAATCTGCTCTGTTTGCTGGTGTTGCTGTCATGTTCCGTACCTCCTATTCCAGTTCCGTAATATCCCTTCCAGTACACTTCAACCTAAATCAATTTCCAGTCACAGATGCCTGTGCCTGTAAATTGATTTGTGCACTGGAAGGGATATTACTGATTCCAGTTCCGTAATATCCCTCCCAGTGCACGTTAGCCTAAATCAATTTCCAGCCGCAGATGCATGCGCCTGTAAATCGATTTGTGCCCTGTGAGGGATATTACTGATTCCAGTTCCGTAATATCCCTCCCAGTACACCTTAGCCTAAATCAATTTCCAGCCGCAAAAACATGCGTCAGTAAATTGATTTGTGCCCTGTGAGGGATATTACTGTTTTAAATCGCTGCGCGGTGGTGAATCTTTGTTTTATTATTTCAGCTCCGGCCAATATCCCTTGTTTGCCTCAATGAGATCGTCCAGAATCAGCTTGGCAACCCGGGCGCTAGGCACGGTCTTGGAGAGGGTCAGTGCCTGCCACATCTTCTGGTAGCTGCCTTCGATCCAGGCTTCTACCGCCAGCTTCTCTACGCTGACCTGCTGTTCCATCAAGCCCTTCTGGAACTGGGGAATGGCACCCTGGCAGATGCGCTCGTAACCGTTGGAGCCCACGATACAGGGAATCTCCACCATGGCGGTCCGGTCAAAGTTCTCAATGGCTCCCTCATTGGGCACAATCAGAAGAAAACGCTCCTGGGTATTTTCCGCAATGGCGCATGCAAGGTCTACAATGTAGGTAGCATGAGCATCGGCCTCAAAGCCGCAGTCCTTGGCGGTTCCCTTTTCAATGATCTCCCTGCAGGCTCCGAATACGGTCTTTTCCCGGCCGTCCATAACCTCATTTGCACGTGTGTACTCGGGATTGGAGTGTTCAACTACATAATCCGGGTACAGATAGTACTTAAGGTAGGTATTGGGAATGGTAGTGGGATCTACCGCAAATACATCTTTCGCTTTTGCAAAGGTTTCCTTCCAGCTGTCGTCCACATGCTGATTCGTCTCGGCAATGCCGTCCGCAAAGCCGTTGACAGCCATGTGCTTCTTGATTTCAGGCATCAGATCGTTGCCGTCCTTGTCGTAGATCTTGTGCCACCATCCGAAATGGTTGAGCCCGTAGTACCCTACACGCATTTCCTTCCGGGATTTCAGTCCAACCATGCTGGCCATTTTTTCTTCCAGATCAATCGGCATATCGCAGATGTTCAGAATCTTGGAATTGGGGCGCAGACGGCGTGTTGCCTCCGCTACAATGGCAGCCGGATTGGAGTAGTTCAGCATCCAGGCATTGGGAGAGTATTTCTCCATGTAGTCCAGAATTTCCAGAACGCCGCCGATGGAGCGCATCCCGTAGGAGAGGCCTCCGGGTCCGCAGGTTTCCTGGCCGAGAACGCCGTACTTTAAGGGGATTTTCTCATCCTTTTCACGCATTGCATATTTTCCGACACGGATATGGGCAAGGACAAAATCAATTCCCGTAAATGCGGTTTCGGGGTCTGTGGTGTAACCGAATTCAATTTCCGGTGCATTTTCCCTCAGATAGATTTCGCAGGCCTTTGCCACAATCTCCTGACGCTCTGCGTCATTGTCGTAGAACATAATCTTGTGGATGGGAAAGCGGTCGCGCTCTGCAAGCAGCATAAGGGCGATTCCCGGTGTAAAGGTACTTCCGCCTCCGGCAACAGTTACAGCAAATGATTTCTTAGACATAATATTTTCCTCCTGATTTATATTAATAATAATTACTTACGATAGGTAATAACAGTAGTTTCCCCTGCCTTGGCAGCCTTATTCGGAATCAGCTTCACATCCGCGCACTCGTCGCCGTTGGTCAGAAGAATAGGAGTATGAGTGGAGTAGCCTTTTTCTCTCATCAGTTCCATATCAATCTCACAGAGAAGCTGTCCGGCCTTCACCGTATCCCCTTCTTTTACTCTGGGAGTAAAGCCTTCGCCGTTAAGCTCCACAGTGTTGATGCCGATGTGGACCAGCAGCTCCAGGCCATCTGCCGTAGTGATACCGAAGGCATGAAGGGTCTCTGCAATCATAGAGATTTTACCGTCTGCCGGGGCATATACCCTGCCGTCCGTCACAATCACGGCTACGCCGTCGCCGAGTGCTTTGGAGGCGAATACCTCATCGGGTACATCGCTGACAGGAATAACCTCGCCGTCCGCTGCAGATTTAAGTTCATGCTCGGCCAGAGCTTCATTATCTACAGGAGCCTTATCCGTCTGGCCGGAAGCTTCCTGCTGATTTTCCGCCCCTGTCATATCCAGAGCATAGGCAGAGGGGTTTGCCAGAATCGTTTCAAATTTTTCACGGACACTGGCTACAGTCATGCCTACAATGACCTGCATAGACTTACCGTTTTTGGAGATGCCGTGTGTGCCGACTCCCTTAAAATAAGCGTCATCCTTTACCAGTGTTTCATCTTTCACATTGACGCGCAGACGGGTTGCACAGTTGGTCACATCCACGATGTTGTCGGCGCCGCCAAGGCCCTCCAGGATGAGTGCGGCCAGCATGGTCTTTTTGTCCATTTCCACGCCTCCGGCCTGCTTTGCACGGAATTCCGCTTTGGAGTAAAATTTGGTTTCGTCGGTATCCTCGCGTCCCGGTGTCTTAAAGTTAAATTTAAGAATCAGGAACCGGAATACCACAAACCAGATACCTGTATACACAAGGCCGATGATGAGAAGGAGAAGGTACTGCTTCCAGTGGGCGGTCATCAGAGGGATGAAGTTTAAGGAGCTCATCTCAATCAGTCCGCCGGAAAATACACCCACGATGCCGAACAGGTTCATGGTGGTGGACAGGCAGGCTGCCAGTATCGCATGGACTACGAACAGGGCAGGCGCCATAAACAGGAAGGTGAACTCAATAGGCTCTGTCACACCGCAGACAATGGCAGTCAGCACGATAGGAACGAGGAGTCCCTTGAGCTGTTTCTTTTTTTCGGGCTTTGCGGTTGCGTAGAAAGCAAGGGCAATACCGGGGCAGCCGAAGAGTTTGGAGAAGCCGGTTGCGGTAAATGCGGCCTCGGGGCACAGACTCTTTAATGAGGCTGTAGAAGCTGCCAGTGCAGGAAGCTGTGTTGCCCAGTAGGAGTAGATGCCGCCGGGACATACCAGGTTATCGTAGTAGAACGGGCTGTACAGAATATGGTGCAGGCCGAAAGGAATGAGCAGACGTTCAAGAAGTATGAATACCCATACGCCTGCGGCGCCTCCGTTCATAACGAAATTCTGGAAGATCTGCATTCCGCGCTGGATGTTCGGCCAGATGAGTGCGGAAGCCAGTGCAGCCGGAAGCATCACGAAGAAGCCAATCATAAAGATGAAGGTGGAGCCGTTAAAGGAGCCGAGCCATTCGGGCAGCTCTGTGTCAAAGTATTTGTTATGTAGCCAGATAACGATGCCGGAAACCAGGAGGGCGCCGAACATGCCCATATCCAGGGTTTTGATATTGGCAATCATGGCAAGACCGCTGGTTCCTCCAACCTCTGCAGCAAAGTCAACACCGAATGCGCTTCCCCACTGAGAGAGGATGGTGCTTAAGAAGTAGTGGAAGGTAAGGTAAAGTACCAGAGCTTCCATACAGCAGCGGGCGGCCTGTTTTTTGGCAAGGCCGATGGGGAGGCCGATGACAAACAGGAGCGGCAGCTGATTGAACACACACCAGGCGCCTTGTAGAATGACATTCCAGATTAAATACCACATACTGGTCGGGGCGGCTAAGGAGCCCAATACGGCTTCTGTGGTGCACAGGGTGCCGATGCCGACCATGATACCTGCAAAGGAGAATAACAGTACCGGGGTGAACATGGCACCGCCGAACTTTTGAATCTTTTGCATCATTGTTACAACACTTCCCTTCTTTTCTGATTTTGTTACTTTTGCCGAATACCATTCTCCCGGGATGATGTACATGAATGATATCTTGTGGTGAATTTATCGTAGCAGGTCGGGGTGGGAAATGCAATATGATGGGGGGATTCTGGTAAGGGGGCGGGGAGGTTGGCATTTGTAACAAAAAGTGTGAATCGTCACAGAGGGGGGGGACGGCGGCTGCCGCAACATAAGCCGGAATACTTTTCCCATATCCGTGTTCGGACGGTTCACGCACACCCTGTCTGCTCTTGGCGGACTAACGTGGCTTTTTTGTTTTGACAGGCTGCGCCTGGCGGGGATTCTGGGCGTTAGTCCGACAATATCAGACAGGGTGTGCGTGAACAGCCGGACACTTGATATGGGAAAAGTATTCCGGCTTACGTAGCGGCAGCGCCTGGGGTTGGGGGTGATGGTGTTGGTGTTTGAAGATTGGATATTGGATATGCGGCTGTTGACTTTGCGGCTGGAATTGGATAGAATGGGTGTTAGGAAAATGGCTAAGGTGTGTCGAAGCGGCTTTACCCTTTAGTGCCATCGCGCAGCGATAGGTAAAGCCGCAAAGGCGCACGAGAGGAACTTTTATGAGAGCTTTTTCGAATAAAAGTTTCTCTCAATACC
>JAETRR010000081.1 GCA_021770065.1 Lachnoclostridium sp.
GAAGAGGTAAAATATTGGTATGACGGCTTTACCTTTGGAAAGCAGACAGATATCTACAATCCATGGTCTATCATCAATTATCTGGATAAGCGCATTTTCCGGCCTTACTGGGCGAATACCAGCAGCAACAGCCTGGCGGGAAAGCTGATTCGTGAAGGGAGCAGCCGGGTCAAGATGACAATGGAAGATCTTCTGGCAGGAAAGGCGCTCCATACAGAGATCGATGAACAGATTGTATTCAATCAGCTGGACGGTAATGAAAGAGCCATCTGGAGCCTTTTGCTTGCCAGCGGTTATCTGCGTGTGGAGCAGTTCATCATTTATGAGGAATGGGGACGTGAAGAGTACGATCTGGCGCTGACAAACAAAGAGGTGCGTGTGATGTTTGAGAGGATGTTCCGGGATTGGTTTGCAAACGGAACTTCATCATACAACGAATTTGTAGAAGCCTTGCTGCGTGATAACAGGAAAGAAATGAATATTTATATGAACAGGGTAGCGCTGGATATGTTCAGCTTTTTTGACACAGGGAAGAGGCCCTCACAGACAGCGGAGCCGGAGCGTTTTTACCACGGCTTTGTGCTGGGGCTTCTGGCAGAGCTTAGGGGCCGTTATACCTTGACCTCCAACCGGGAGAGCGGCTATGGCCGCTATGATGTAATGTTAGAGCCCCGGAGGAAAGAAGATCCGGCAATGATACTGGAATTTAAGGTGCACGATCCGGAAGAGGAGAATTCCCTGGAGGATACGGTACAGGCCGCCCTTGCGCAGATCGGGGAAAAGAAGTATGCTCCCGCTTTGGAAGCAAAGGGAATCGCCCCGGATCGGATCCGGACATACGGCTTTGCATTTGAGGGAAAGAAAGTTTTAATAGGATAACATCTCTGTTAAAAGCCGGGGGATTATACCCTTGAACAAAAAAGTTTTCTTATTTGACGAAACCTGCGTCATATGCTAAACTATATCGTAGATTTTGCCAGAAGAGGGCAAGGAAAATATAATACGGCAGAAAGTGTGCGTCTGTAGACGCAGAAAAGGGAATTGGGTGAGAATCCCAAGCGATCCGGTCACTGTATTCGGGGAGTGAGGCCCAAGAGCAGGATGCTCTAAAATCCATTGCGCCTGTGCGTGAGAAGGAGGGTCGAAGCGAGGAACTGTAAGTCAGGAAACCTGCTTTCTGCAAGCGGATACTTTTGGAGCTTGTTCCGTGCTGTTAACAGCAGGCTTTTTGGGAGTATCCCGGAGATTGGACGGGCTTCCGGTAAGAGCAGTTCGAGGAAAGAGAAGAAACAGGGCCCGTTTATGCTGCGGGCTCTTTTTATGCACAGGCCCGTGCAGAGGAAGTATGCCGCTAAAGCGGCGCACGGGCCGCGCGGCGAGTAGGGAAGAGGAGCCTTCCCTGCTCGATTGCATAAGCCCGTACAAAGGAAAATACAGGGGAAAGAGGTAGAAAGATGGTATCATTTATAGGGGCAGGCCCCGGAGATCCGGAGCTTCTGACTGTTAAGGGAAAGCGTCTCATTGACAGTGCGGATGTGATTATTTATGCAGGCTCGCTTGTGAATCCCGAAGTGCTCTCGGATGCAAAGAAAGATGCGGACATCTACAACAGCGCCGGTATGACTTTGGAGGAAGTGCTGGCCGTGATGAAAGAGGGCGAGGCGGCAGGAAAAAAAGTGGTGCGAGTACATACGGGCGATCCGGCCATTTACGGCGCTCACAGAGAGCAGATGGACGCTTTGGATAAAATGGGCATTTCCTATGAGGTGATTCCGGGCGTCAGTTCTTTTCTGGCTGCCGCTGCTGCTTTGAAGAAAGAATACACGCTTCCGGGTGTGAGCCAGACGGTGATTCTTACCCGGATGGAGGGACGAACCTCTATGCCGGAGGGAGAGAAGCTTTTGGATCTTGCAAAGCACCGGGCCACTATGGTTATTTTTTTAAGTGTAGGAATGCTGGAAGAAATGTGCTCTGTTCTGCGGCAGGCATATGGGCCGGACACACCGGCGGCAGTGGTATATAAGGCAACCTGGGAGGATGAGAAGATCGTGCGCGGCAATCTTACAAACCTTCCCAAAAAGGCAGAGGAAGCCGGTATACGAAAGACGGCGCTTACCGTCGTAGGAGATTTTCTGGGAGATGATTATGAGCTTTCCAGGCTCTATGATAAGACTTTTACACATGAATTCAGAAAAGGAGTGGAGTCATAGATGGGGATTTGGCTATTAAGCATCAGCCATAAGACGGCGCCCCTTGCCATACGGGAGTTATTTGCTTTCACTTCAGAGCAGCAGGCAGAGCTTCTTATGGCGCTGCGCTCGGAAGCAGGAGCGGCGGAAAGCCTGGTAATCTCTACCTGTAACCGGACGGAGATCTATACGTTCTATCCAAAGGAGGAACAGCAGCAGAAGCTGTTTTCTAAGCTGCAGAGGGTAGTTCTTGAGAAAGCAGGGGCCCTTGCGGTAGAGCATATTACCGATTATCTGCGGTTTTATCAAGGGGAAAAGGCAGTTCGCCACCTGTTTCTGGTGGCTGCCGGGCTGGATTCTATGGTGGTCGGCGAGGATCAGATTCTGGGGCAGGTGAAAAAGGCTCATGAGCAGGCCAGAGAGACGGGAACTACGGGCAAGTACTTGAACACCCTGTTCCGCTATGCAGTGACCTGTGCCAAACGGATTAAGACAGATACGGAGCTGTCTAAAACCGCCGTTTCCACAGCAACGCTTGCCATCAAAGCTGCCGAGGAAGCCCTGGGGAGCCTCCAGGGAAAGAAAATAATGGTGATTGGCGGAACCGGGGAGATTGGGGGCATTGTTCTTAAGAATCTCTACAGCATGAAAGGGCTGCACATTTACAGTACCATACGAAATGTGACCCTGACCCATGATGCGCACTTGAAAAGTGAGAGCAGTCATATTATTGACTATAAGGAGCGGTATTCCTATGCGGATGAGATGGATGTGATAATCAGCGCAACCTCAAGCCCTCACTACACGTTGACCTATTCCAAGCTGCGGGAGCAGATTCACACGGAGAAACCCAGGGTATTTGTGGATCTGGCGGTGCCCGTGGATATTGAGGAGGCCGTGACGGAGCTTCCCCGGACATTTCTTTACAATATGGACGACTTCGAGGCTCTGGCGAAAGCCAACAATCAGGCAAAGAAACAGGCGGCCAGGGAGGCAGGGGAGATTCTAAAGGAGTACGAGGAGGAATTTATGTGCTGGATGATCTTTCAGTTTTCCATGCCTCAGATTGAGCGGACAAAGAAATGGATGCTTGAGGAAGCGGAGAAAAAGGGTTTTGCAAAGGCGGTGGACAAACTGTTTTACCGCTTGAGAGAGCAGGCATCTCCGAAAGAGCTGGAAGCAATATTCCGCTGTCTGGCGGAGGAATAGGTAAGCGGCTTTACCCTTTAGTGCCATCGCGCAGCGACAGGTAAAGCCGCAAAGGCGCACGAGAGGAACTTTTATGAGAGCTTTTTCGAATAAAAGTTTCTCTCCATACCAGTGAGTCGAAGCGGCTTTACCCTTTAGTGCCATCGCGCAGCGACAGGTAAAGCCGCAAAGGCGCACGAGAGGAACTTTCATGAGTGCTTTTCGAATGAAAGTTCCTCTCACACCCAGTGAGTCGAAGCGGCTTTACCCTTTAGTGCTGTCGCGCAGCGACTTAAAATAGGAGAATATAAGAACAATGGGAAAATTATATGTAGCGGGATTCGGCCCCGGCGGACGGGAGCATATGACAGCCAGATGCATTCAGGTGATAGAAGAGGCGGACGTGGTGACAGGCTACACCACCTATATAGATATTTTGAAGGAGTACTTCCCGGATAAGCAATATCTGGCCACCCCCATGATGCAGGAGGTAAAGCGCTGCCGCATGGCGGTGGAGGAAGCCCAAAAGAATCAGACAGTAGTCATGGTCAGCTCCGGGGACAGCGGTATCTACGGCATGGCCGGCATCATCTATCAGATAGCCGAGGAAATGGGAGCCGATATTGAGATAGAGACCATACCCGGCGTGACGGCGGCAAGTGCGGCGGCCTCCGTACTGGGAGCGCCTTTGATGCATGATTTTGCGGTTATCAGTCTGAGCGATCTGATGACTCCCCTGGATCTTATCTGGAAAAGGGTGGATTGTGCGGGCCAGGGAGATTTGATCGTATGCCTTTACAATCCAAAGAGCAAAAAACGCACTGCCTATGTAGAACAGGCGGCCGATATCCTGCTCCGGTACCGCGCACCCAGGACACCGGTTGGAATCGTCCGCAATGCCGGGCGTAAGGATGAGACCAGCCTGATTACCACGCTGGATAAGCTGAAAGATGCAGAGATTGACATGTTCAGCGTAGTGATTATCGGAAACTCCCAGACCTATGTGAGTAAAGGCCGCATGATAACCCCCAGGGGATATGCAGTAAGCAATGAGCAGTGCGGAAGATAACAAAAAGACATAATCGTTGCGCTTGCGCAAAAGAGGAAGGCTTTTTGTTATCTTCCATAGGGCGAAAGCCCGTGACCGAAAGTCCGCGAAGAGGACTTGAGGTGCACTG
>JAETRR010000039.1 GCA_021770065.1 Lachnoclostridium sp.
CAAAAAAGCTGCAAAGAAAACGCTCTTGTTTTATCGAAACCTTTGCAAATATTATACCAGAAATCGGGGTGAAAGTCAGTAAATTCAAGGAAGTTAGACCTAATCAGCGGACACTAATTAAAATGATATGATATAAATCAAAAACCCCTGCAAATGGTATATCAACACCACTTACAAGGGTTCTCATTCATATCATATACTATATGATTAATTTCGACAAATTTCTACATATTCATCTGTTTTGCGAACTTTCCCTATTTCATGTCCTGGTCGCATATCCCCAGAAGTATGTATTTTACTGGCTTTGTAGTGATTTTTGACTGCTCTGAATCAATATCTTTTCAACCGTATCCCCCAAATAACCAACTTATAACATTTCTTTATCTATTGCTTTCATTTTGTAGCTTTTATCTGGAGAAGTTATAAATCGTTTAACTTACATCTGATGTACCAATAACCATTGTAAAATATCTTCATATTGTTTCCTGTCCGCCGCTACATCTAATATTAAGTCTGATAACTCTTTCTGCGTATATTCAATCTCATAACCATTTAATGCCAAAAAGACTAACATGGCATGACACCCAATTCTTTTATTGCCATCGATCATTGCATGATTTTTAACCAAGCCATAACAAAGTCTGGCTGCCTTTGCCTGTATGCTTGGATATAATTCTACACCGCCATAAGATTGAAATGGACTTTCTAATGCAGATTCAAGAAGACCAATGTCTCTAATTCCATCACTTCCTCCGGTAATCTCTATTAACTGAGTGTGAAGTAACAGAATTTGTTCTTTTGTCAGCTTTATCATTTTGCAAGAACCTCATATACTTCCTTATTCTTCTCAATCAATCGTTTCGATATACTCAACACATCTTCATTTGACGCAACAGCATCATTATCAGCTTTGCTAAAATCTATGACAAGATATCTTGGTACATTGTTTTTCAATATAACAGCTGTTCCATGTTCATCCACTAATCTTGCTACTTTTGAAAAATTCTGATTTGCCTCAGTAATAGAAACCATTGTATTTGTATTTATTGTCATCGTCCATACCTCCTGATAGTTTTACTATATCAAATTTATAGGATGAATTCAACCTATTTTTATAATTCTACAAGTGTAAACCAGACTTTAATTTGTAATCATTTTACATTCTCCATAATACAAGGCAAAATGAAATTTATCATCTTTCTCTCCAATAAACATACATCTATATTTTCCTTTTCGTTCAGATGAAATTCTTACTGGGCTTTCTGTATATGCATTCACATAATCATAAGTTAAATTTTTTGTTTGTTTTGGAGCATTCTCATCCTTTTTTATTAAAAAGGGAAAATAAGCCAGTTTTCTTTCATCTGCTAATGGATAAGCGCCATTGCCTGTACCCAACTGAATTAATTGTGAAAATGAATCTACACAATTAAACCATCCAATCACAAACGCAACCTTTCCATTTTTTCCATTATCTATTTCATCCATCAACCAGTCAAAATCTTGCTGAAACACTGACCAGCTTTTACTTGCCGCTCTTGTATTAGCTGAACTAATCCAATTTTTTAAATATTTCACCTCGATTTTAAAATCTCTTTGTCCTATATATAAATCATGATTTATTTTCTGCGCTTTCTTTATTCTACCACTTTCTCCTGCTGTATAATGAGCATTCTGTTTGAACGGATATCCCAATCTTACTATTATATCCATTTCATTAAACTTTTCATCTGCCTCAATTTTTAATTCCGGCTTATCCCACCCCTTATACAACATATTAAATTCATCAATCATATATAAGCAATTAGCCACTAAATACTGATCAATCGTTGGACCCATTAAACAATCATTCCTTTCCATTTCTTGAATTATACATTTCATAAGTTAATACAATTATATTACTAAATTCAGACTAATATTCAAAAACTATAAGATAGATTCCAATCAGCATTTTTTGTGTTATATAAAGCTTATCTAAATCCAAAAACCCCTGTAAATGACATTTTCACGCCACTTACAAGGGTTCTCATTCTCATATCTATCCGCCTGTTTTCGACAAATTTCTACGCATTCATCTGCTTAGCCACCTCAGCCGCAAAGTCCTCATTCTTCTTCTCCATACCTTCACCGGTCTCGAAGCGGACAAATCCTTTAATAGTAATGTTAGCACTATTCGCCTTAGCCACCTGTGCCACATAAGCTGCTACGGACTGCTTGCCATCCTCCGCCTTTACATATACCTGATCTAAAAGGCAGATCTCCTTCAGCTCCTTATTAATACGGCCCTTAATCATGCCCTCGATAACCTTCTCCGGTTTCTGGGACTCCTTGGGATCGTTCTGGATCTGCGCCAGCAGAATAGCCTTCTCCTTCTCGATATAATCCGCATCTACCTCTTTGTCACTGGTATACAGAGGCTTTAAAGCTGCTGTCTGCATAGCGATGTTCTTCGCCATCTCTCTTACATCGTCATTAATCACATCTGTCTCAACGTCAACCAGGACGCCGATCTTTCCGCCTGCATGAATGTAGGAAGCAATGAATCCGTTCTCCTCCTCCATCTGCTGGAAACGGCGGATGTTCATGTTCTCGCCAATCACTGCGATCTGAGCAGCAAGGGCTTCCTTCACTGTCATGGAGCTGTCTTTCTCCCAGGTCTCTGCCATAAATGCATCAATGTCTGCCGCACCGGTTTTCACTGCCTGTGCTGCAACGTCTGCTACAAAGGACTGGAACTTGGCATTCTTTGCTACGAAGTCCGTCTCCGCATTTACCTCAACCACTACAGCCTTCTTGTCATCATTTACAAGACAGGTCGCTACGATACCCTCTGCCGCAATACGTCCGGCTTTTTTCTGGGCGCTTGCAAGTCCCTTCTCTCTCAGCCAGTCAATAGCCGCATCCATATTTCCCTCCGTTGCGGCCAGGGCTTTTTTACAGTCCATAATGCCGGCGCCGGTAGTCTCTCTTAACTCTTTTACCATTCCTGCTGTTACTGCCATTGTCTTTTCCTCCATCTATAAGTCTCCGCAGATATGCGGCTGCCTGCTTATACAGGCTGCCCTCCCTGCAGATTAAATAAACTTTCTTCAAAAACTTTGATATTATCCCTCAACCGGAACCTCAGCTTCGTCAGCATAATCGTAAGCTTCTTCCACATCCTCTGCCTGTCCCTGGTTTGCCTCAACAACGGCGTCAGCCATCTTGGATACCAAAAGCTTCACGGCTCTGATTGCATCGTCATTGCCGGGAATTACATAATCCAGTTCCTCGGGATCGCAGTTGGTATCTGCAATACCGATCAAAGGAATTCCCAATGTATGTGCCTCCTGGACGCAGATTCTCTCCTTCTTCGGGTCAACTACAAAGATAGCATCCGGAACTCTCTTCATTTCCTTGATTCCGCCAAGGTTTCTCTCCAGCTTCTCCCACTCTTTTCTCAGCGCGATAACTTCCTTCTTGGGCAGCACGTCAAAGGTTCCGTCCTCGGACATTTTCTCAATCGCTTTCAAACGGTTTACTCTGCTCTGGATGGTCTTGAAATTGGTCAGCATGCCGCCGAGCCATCTCTCATTTACATAGAACATTCCGCAGCGCTCCGCCTCTGTACGGATCGCATCCTGTGCCTGCTTCTTGGTTCCCACAAACAAAATAGTACCGCCGTCAGCCACAATGTCAAATACGGCCTTGTAAGCCTCATCTACCATCCCTACCGACTTCTGCAGGTCTATGATATAGATACCGTTCCGCTCGGTATAGATATAGGGAGCCATCTTAGGGTTCCATCTTCTTGTCTGATGTCCGAAATGAACACCTGCTTCCAGTAACTGCTTCATTGAAATAACGCTCATATTTCTTACCTCCATCTGGTTGTTCTTCCGCAAGCCCTCTCTGCCGCAAAGACCAGACCAAAAGTTCCGGCACCGTTCTTGGCAAGGACCGCGTGATTTTTCGCTAACTTAGAAAGTATATCATGGTAAATAAGCCTTTGCAAGCCTTTTTCATTAAATTCTTAAGCGATTTCTGGCTTTTCTGCCCATCAAAGGCAGTTTAAAATCATTCCCTTTCATTGACAACGATGTATATTTATGGCAGAATAAGTCAATAACCATAAGGAGTACTCATAAATGACAGGTTCCATACAGTCTATCAATAGAAAATCCCTTTCCGCACAGTTTAAAAAACATCCCCTGATCGCTGCAACGGCCATTATATGCCTGCTGCTTCTGCTGTTTCCGCCCCTGGTGTGCATGGAGCTTCGCATAAACTACAGCGATCCCGATTATAAGGAGGGGGAAACCTTCAAGGTCCTGACCTCCCGCCGCGAGGATACCATTCCCTTCAGCGGACTTCAGAGGACATACCCGCGAACCGGCGAAAGCCGTATTTATTTCCTGGATTACCTGTATCGGAACGGGAACTATGTGCGCCGGCTTGATCCAGCAGACACGGATCGGATTCCCGTGGTAAGTATCCGTTCTGTGGAGATCCGATGTAACGGTCTTCCGGGCGGAATTCTGGAAGGACAAGCCCTGTATGAGGCCTTTACGCCAAATGAACAGGTGGAAATGTCTCTCGATGAGGAAGGAAATCTGGAACTTCTCATAAGCGGAAACGATTCCCAGCTGTTTCCCACCGCGCAGTTTCGCCGGCTTTATACGGACACGGCGGTCCGCTATTCCAGAATCGGTATTTTATACCTGTTCCTGTTTGCGGCAATTGTACTTATCCTCAGCCGGCTTTACGGAAAACTCCGAAAAAGCCGGAAAGAAGAGCTATATCTGGATGTAAGCGACATCCTTCTGTGGCTGACTGCCATAGGTGTTATATGCCTGTTAGTCACTGCCGTATTTAACGGTAATCACAGAAAAAATCCGGACGAATGGGAAAGCCGGGATGCCGTCCGGTACTATATGGAACATAACCTTCCGCCTGATATCCGAAATCCCGAGGTTCTTCCCACTGTGGGAACCTATGGAACCACCCGGCTCTCGGAGTTTAATCCTTACTATTTTTATGCCGGAAAACTGGCTTCCTTTGTTTCCTGCGTTCACAAGGAGAGACTGTTCGGCCTGTGTCTCGGAATCGCCCTTTTCCTTTTCTGCCTTTTGAATGCCCGGAAAAACCGTTACCTGCTGGCCGCCTGTTTTCTGACACCCCAGCTCTGGTATCTGTATGCATATACTACCTCGGATGCCCTTGACTATCTGGTGTCCGTCCTTGTGCTTTACCAGCTTGCCAATCCCGCAAGCATGCTGAACCGGCTGGTACAAAGAGACCTGAAAAGAAGCGACATTTTCCGCATTCTGCTTCTGGGAACGATGTTTGCCCATATATTGATGGCCAAAGCTAATTTTTACGTGATACTGATCTATGCCTTCCTTATGCTGCTGGTTCCCCTGCTGGAAGCCGATCCTGCCCTAAAAAAGCGGCGGTTCCGGGCTTATCTGTGGATTGTGCTGGCTGCTCTGTGCATCTTCGGAATCCGCCTTGGCTTTGAATTTGCCCACTACGGCTTCCAGAGAAATGAAGTGATTCTGGAAGTGCAGAATGCACTGGGCGCTTATGACCTCCGCCCCTCCACACCGCCCCAGGAACAGGCTCCGGAATTTGCCATGTATAATAAGGGCGTTTCCTTCCTGGATTTTCTGACAAAGTACAATTTCCACGGACAGTTGTTTAAGTCTTCTGTGGGTGTATACGGCGGTATGGATGTTTATGCCCATGAATGGTATTATCCTGCAATGGCACTGCTATACTTCCTGCTCTATCTGGGAATCGGAATATTTGTGTGGCAGAAGCCCTCGCCCCAATGGACAGAGAGCCTTGAAAAAACCGCCCTCAAAACACAGCATCGGAAGCAGATTTTCTGGGGGCTTCTCCATATACCGGCTTTTGTCTCTTACCTGCTGGTGGTGTACAATGGATTTTTTGTGGATTTCCAGCCCCAGGGGCGCTACATTCTTCCGGTCTTTGTCTTGGCGGCACACGCCGCTGCACTGGATGAACAGATCACAAAGAGCCGGTGGTTTAATCTGCTTCTGGTCATCACTGCAGTCCTGTCCCTGTATTCCTTTGCAATGGGTATCCCTCAATTGCGTGAAGTCTGACCAATTAAGATGAACCGTATGCAGGAAACGCAAAAAAGGATGCTGCAAAAATCATACATCTCAATTTTGTCTTCCAAAGCCGTCGTTCACGGATCCGGATGAAAACCTGCCTGATGATTGATTTTACAGCATCCTCTTTTACGGTCTCAAGTTTCTCTGCGCTGCTCGGAAAAGGGACTTTTACAGTATATTCTGGGTAAAGAGAGACTTCACATGCTGGACCTCTTCCTCTGTAGCCTTAGAAGCCGGTACATAGTACTGCTTGGCCCGTGCGATCTGATAGAGCTCTTCCTGAGACATCTCGCACTTATTCCGCAGATCCTTTAAGGTCTGCTTAAGTCTCGGCTCCTCAGTCTGAGGAATCATTTCGCTGAACATCTTTAATTCTCCGTTGATACCAACCAGGGTATCTGCTACCATCGTCTTCTCATTCATCTTCCGGCCCTCCTAACCTAAAAACTGCATCAGCTGCTGCTTGTTTTCTTTGGCAGACTGAGCTGCCTTCTGGAAAAACTGCTTTACCTGCTGATCTGTGGCGTTGTCCGCATAATCGTTCATTTTGCAGTGGGTGGTGTCATAGCCTCCAATGAGATGACGAAGGTTCTGTACATCCAGTTCAGATAATTCTGATCTCATAAAAATACCTCCTATTCTGGTTCCTGTTTCCAGTTCCCTGTTCAGAAGCAGTTCCGAACAGTTACTTACAGTATCCCGAATAGAAGGTATTTTTATTCTCAATTAACCGGCTAACCAGTTGTATAATTCTTCATATTTTTTCGCAGAAGCGCTCCAGGAGAAATCAACCGCCATGGCGCGATCCACAATCTTGTTCCACTCACGCTTCTTGTCATAGTACACGCTCTCTGCATAGCGGATGGTGTGAAGCATCTCATGGGCATTGTAGTTGAGGAAGCTGAAACCTGTTCCGGTGCTCTCATACTCGTTGTAAGGCTCCACGGTATCCTTAAGGCCGCCTGTCTCACGTACAATAGGCACCGTACCATACCTAAGGCTCATAAGCTGGCTTAAGCCGCAGGGCTCAAACTGGGACGGCATAAGGAAGGCATCGCAGGAGCCGTAAATCTTGTGTGACATGGCCTCAGAATAGAAGATATTGGCCGACACCTTTCCCTGGTACTTCCATGCAAAATGGCGGAACATATTTTCATACCGCTCCTCGCCGGTACCCAGAACAACAAGCTGAATCTCATCCTGGCACAATTCATCCATAACATAAGCAATCAAATCGAAGCCCTTCTGATCCGTGAGACGGGATACCACGCCGATCATCATCTTCTTCGGATCTACTTCCAGACCCAGCTCTGCCTGAAGGGCCGTCTTATTCTTTACCTTTTCTTTCCGGAAATTCACGGCATTGTAATTCTTCACCAGGAACTTGTCTGTCTCCGGATTGTATTCGTCATAGTCAATGCCGTTTACAATTCCCCTGAGAGAATTGGCCCTTGCATTCATAAGGCCGTCCAGATGCTCGCCGTAGTAGGGCATCTTGATCTCTTCCGCATAAGTCTCGCTTACGGTAGTCACTGCATCCGCATACACAATGCCGCCCTTTAGGTAATTGGCGTCGCCATAAGCCTCCAGCTTATCCGGGGCAAAATAGGAAATGGATAAACCGGTGATGTCACGCACTGTCTTCATATCCCACACGCCCTGGAACTTGAGATTATGAATGGTCATAATCGTTTTGATTCCCTGGAAGAACGGATTGTTCTGGAAAGAATCATTTAAGAACACCGGCACAAGTCCCGTCTGCCAGTCATGGCAGTGTATAATATCCGGCCGGAAATCCAGAGAGGGCAGAGCCGAAATAGCCGCTTTGGAGAAGAATGCAAACTTCTCAATATCCTCGTAAATATTTCCGTAAGGCTTGGCGCCTGCAAAATAGTATTCATTATCAACGAAATAGAACTTCACGCCCTCATATTCCATCTCCAGAATTCCCACATACTGGCTCCGCCAGGCAAGGTTCATATAAAAATGCGTCACATACTGCATCTTATCTCGCCACTCCTGCCTGATACAGAGATATTTGGGAACCATTACCCGGATGTCAAAATACTCTTTGTCAAAATACTTCGGCAGAGATCCCACTACGTCTGCCAGGCCGCCTGTCTTAATGAAGGGTACTGCTTCGGAAGCAACAAATAATATCTTTTTCACCGTATTTCCTCCCTATTTTCCCATAATTCCATGGGTATTTCTGATATTTTATAATCATTATACCTCATATACGCAGTATTTAAAAGGGAAAATTTCGCAAAAGTACCAAATTTATTTTAGGATAGTAACAGACAGACTGCGGCCGGTTCCGCCGCAGTCTATCTGTTACCCGGCAGCGTTTCTCTATGACACCTTTGCCTTATATTCCAGTCGAATCCTGTCGGAAATCAGTGCGATGAACTCGGAGTTTGTGGGTTTTCCTTTTCCCGTGCTGACCGTATATCCGAACAGCTCGTCAATGGTATCCATTTTTCCCCGGCTCCATGCCACTTCAATGGCATGGCGGATGGCCCGTTCTACCCGGCTCGGCGTGGTCTGGTGGTTCTTTGCTATGGTCGGATAAAGAACCTTTGTGATGGAGCTTAACATATCCATATCCTCCACGGACATCATAATGGCATCCCTCAGATATTGATAGCCCTTGATATGTGCAGGAACGCCTATCTCGTGAATCATATTCGTTACATCCGTCTCCAGATCCCTTGTCTCGTAAGGCATCCGCTTCCGTTCGGGCACTCCCGGCATCCTCACGGGATTCAGAATTTTCTCTCCCCGGTTCTGGATGCTTCTCAGCCTCCCGAGGAGAAGCTCATTGTTGAAAGGCTTCATAATATAATAGCTTGCTCCCAGGGAAAATGCGTCCTCCGTCACATCCTCCTGCCCGATGGCCGACAGCACGATAAAGGCCGGCTGTTTTTTCATGCCCTTATCTTCTTTCATCTTTTCCAATACTCCAAGCCCATCCATCCTGGGCATAATCAGATCCAGAAGCACCACATCCGGCTGACTCTTGCGGATCATTTCCACTGCATCCTCTCCGTTCCCTGCCGTGCCCACAATCTCCATGCCGCTCTCACTGCGTATCATGGTGTTCAAAAGCTCCACGATGCGTTCATTGTCATCCGCAATTGCAACCTGTAATTTGTCCATCTCCAACCTCCCATATATCTCTGTTCCAAAGAACCGCCGAAACTTTTTTGATGCAGTTTCTTTTTTCCAGATGTTTCCTGTGCATGCTTACATTATAGACAGCATGTACCCGGGTTTCAATTTCTTTCTCTCCTCATTTTAAGACATGGCAGGACAGCTTTCGACGGATTCCTCTAAAGATTTACATGTTCCAGCATATTTTCAATAAAAACTCCGAAACCTTTTGTGGAATCTTGTACAAATACGTGGGTTACTGCCCCCACCAGCTTCCCGTTCTGAATGATCGGGCTTCCGCTCATGCCCTGTACGATTCCTCCTGTAAGCTCCAGGAGTTCCGGATCGGTCACTTTCAAAATAATTCCTTTGTTCATATCCTCATCTTTGCGGTGCACCTCCAGAATTTCCACCCGGTAATCCCTAAGTTCACCGCTGACTGCGCTCCTTACAAATGCTTCCCCCAGCTGAATTTCCTGCTTATACCCTACCTGAAGGCTTTCGGCTTCAACTTTTTCATAAAGCCTGTCTTCTCCCGTCCCGAAGATTCCCACAGGCGTATTTTCCGTAAGCTGTCCGCAAATCAGTTCTTTGCGGTAGCGTATCAGGCCGGAAAGTTCCCCCGGCGTGCCCTTCTCTCCCTTTTTGATATCAATAATATTGGTATCATAAAGGGCGCCTTCCGAGATCTCCAGCAGCGTTCCCGTATCCACATCGTTGACCCCATGGCCCAGAGCGCCGAATCTTCCGTTTTCTGTAAGAAATGTAAGAGTCCCGATTCCCTGGGTATTGTCCCGTACCCAGATTCCAAGCTTGTACTCCTCCCGGCCTGTCTGTACGGCTTCTACCTTAACCTGGATCTCTTCACCGCCCCGGTCCAGATCAAGGATGACTTCCTGATTCCCGCCTGCGTTGACTGCCTCAATCAGCTCCTCTTTGTCAGAAACAGCCTGTCCGTTGACCGCCTGGATATAGTCTCCTCTCTGGACGATCCGGTATGCCGGTTCATAGTTCAGTCCGTCCACCCCTGTCACTTCGCCGGTGCCGATGATCAGAATGCCCTCTGTCTCCATATAAATACCGATGGGAACGCCGCCCGGAATCACATAAGTCGGTTTTAACACTTCCACCTGGGCTTCTTTTAAAGGAAGTATTCCAAAAAGCTTATAGGCAATGGTATAATTCCCCGATCCATAGGCATTGGCCGAAGCCTCTGTAAGTCCCGGCTTAATCTCCTGCGTAACAAAAAAACCGGAGTATTTTGGACCTGGTTCTCCCTCTGTCTGTGTATAGGAATCCGGAATTCCGTCCCGGATCTTCCGGTATCCCAAAATTCCAAGGCCTGCAAGGCTCACCAGCAATAGGCCGATGAGGCAGCGCCGGTACTGTCTGATCTCCATAGCTCCACATCCTCTGTCAAAACTCATAAAAAGGATGTAGTGTTCTATACTGCAACGCTACATCCTTCTTTAGTATGTGAAATATGGATCACCCTAGACTAGTATAATATTTCCAAAATGAAAATTTACACTCTTTCTGACTTCTTTCCCTTTGCCAGTTCCTTCATTTCTTCCGCATTCTTTCGTACTGCTTCTGTGATCTCTGCACCGCCCAGAATACGCGCCAGCTCTTCAATGGTCTCTTCCTCACGAAGCTTCCGTATCTGCGTTCTCGTTTCTCCATTTTCTGCCATTTTTTCAATACGGTAATGGCTGTCCGCCATAGCCGCAATCTGAGCCAGATGCGTGATACAGATTACCTGCCTTGTCTTTCCGATGAGCATCATTTTCTCGGAAACCTTCTGGGCGGTCCGGCCGCTGATTCCAACGTCAATCTCGTCAAAAATCACGGCGTCAATGTCATCCTTGTCCGCCAGCACCGTCTTAATTGCCAGCATAATACGGGAAAGCTCGCCTCCGGATGCAATCTTCATAAGAGGACGCAGCGGCTCGCCGGGGTTAACAGAGATTAAGAACTCCACATCATCCGTCCCGTGAGCCGTATAGCCCGGCAGGCTCTCAAAGTTCATCTCAAACTGCACGTCCAGAAAGTTCAGATCCACCAGATGCCTGCGAATCTCTTCACACAGCTTCCCGGCACATACTTTCCGTATACCGGACACCTCTCTGCAAAGTTTCGAAAGCTGTTCTTCGGTTTCTGCCAGTTCCTTTTTCAACTTTAAAAGGTATGCATCATAATCCAGAAGCTTTTCCAGGCGCTCCCGGGACTTCGCCTGCCAGGAAAGCACCTGCTCTAAGGATTTCCCGTACTTGGCCTTTAACTGGTTCAGAAGGTTCAGCCTCTCCTCTGTCTCATAAAAAGTTTCCTCGGAAAATTCAAGGGAGGCCAGATATTCTGCCATATCCCTGTTGAAGTCATTTAAAAGGCTGTCAATATCCGCCAGCTGCTCCAAAAGAGGAGCCATTCCCTCATCGTAAGAAGCCACACTCTGAAGCTCTCTTAAGGCATGTCCGATGGAGCCGCCTGCTGCCTGTGGTTCTTCATAGCCGGTCAGTGTGTATGCCGCCCCTGCCGCCTCCAGGATCTTTCTTCCATGGGTCATCCGGCGGTACTGCTGCTCCAGCTCTTCATCTTCCCCCGGTACCGGAGCTGCCTTCTCAATCTCGTCAATCTGAAATTCCAGAAGGGAGATCTCTCTAAGGCGGCTTTCCTCATCTAATTCTGCTTCCTTCTGTCTTTCTGTAAGATTTTTCCAGTTACCGTACACCCTGGAAAGCTCTTCCATGACACTTCCAAGCTCCTCCTTCGCAAATTCATCAAGGATTTCCAGATGCTTCTTTTTCTGAAGAAGGGACTGGTGTTCGTGCTGTCCATGAATATCAATTAAAACAGAGGCCGCCTCCTTTAACTGGCTTAAGGGCACAGTCTCACCGTTAATTTTATTCATGCTCCGTTTATCTGAAATTTTTCTGGAAATAATTACCTGTCCGTCCTCCGGAACAACTCCAAGCTCCATAAGACGTTCGCGCTGGCTCTCTCTGGATACCTGGAAAATCAGTTCCACCAGTCCGTAGTCAGCCCCTTCGCGCAGCATGTCCCGGGAGGCCTTATCCCCCAGCGCCACTCCCACAGAACCTATAACAATGGACTTTCCGGCTCCTGTCTCTCCGGTGAGAATATTCAGTCCCTCTGAAAAATCAATCTCTGCCTCCTCAATGAGGGCCAGATTTTTTACGTGCAAATGAGTTAACATAATCTGCTCCTGTTCAAATGCTGCCGTTCCCGGTTCCTCAACACTACAATTCCCTCATCATTTTACGCAGCTTGTCCATGACCTGCAGCGTATCCTCCACTGTGCGGACGGCACAGAACACCGTGTCGTCTCCCGCAATACATCCCACAATGTCCTGCCAGTGCAAAGCATCCAGGGCTGCCGCCACGGCCATGGCCATACCGGACACGGTCTTGATCACCAGGATATTCTGGGCCGTGTCCATGGAGACAAAACCGTCGCGCAGGATACCTATGTACTTCTCTCCCATCTGCCGGTTATGCTCCTGCACGACTACATAGCGCTGGCGTCCTCCCACAGTCATCTTCGTAAGCTTCAGTTCCCGGATATCTCTGGATACAGTAGCCTGCGTCACCTGGAAACCGGCTTCATTCAGCCTTTCCGCCAGTTCCTCCTGAGTTTCTATGGCATACCGGCCAATAAGTTCTATAATCTTTGCATGCCGCTCCCGTTTCATTGTCTGTTTATCCTCCATTCCAGATCCGCACTATAGTCACATGCGTCCGTATATCTTATCCGTCTCTAATTCCCACGCATTTTGTTGCGCAGCACCTCCAGAAAGCTGATTTTGCTGATTTTCAAAATGTCCGCGGTCTTTTCTGATTTATGAATCTCCACATAATCCCCTGTGGCCATGGGTACGGATACCTCCCCGTCAAAGACAGCAAATGCTTCCTCCCTCTCTGTCCTCCGGCCGGATCCAAGGCGTATCGTCACCCGATCCTCCCCGGACAGCACAATGCTTCTGGCAGTCAGTGTGTGGGGACAGATAGGAGTCACCACAATCATAGATGCCATGGGAGACACGATCGGCCCTCCGGCCGAAAGGCTGTAGCCCGTAGACCCTGTAGGCGTGGACACGATCATGCCGTCCGCGGAATACCGGTTCAGGAATTCCCCGTTTACATAAATCTCATAATCGATAACCCGGAGCGCGCCTGCGCGGTTCACCACAATATCGTTCAGCGCCAGATTGTGCACCTTATCCTCCTGCTCCCTGCAGACGGTTCCTTTCAGCATCATCCGCGGCTCTAAAATATACTCGTCGGCCATCAGTTTATCCATGGCATCCGGAACGCCGGACTTCTCAATCTCTGTCAGGTAACCCAGATTGCCCAGATTAATCCCCAGCAGGGGGATTCTCCGTTCTACCGTATCTCTGGCCGCCTGGATCAGCGTTCCGTCCCCTCCGAGCACCAGAATACACTCTGTCTCTTCCGGGATCCAGTCTGCATCCGTATATCCCGTCTTACTGTTTCCCGTGGCTCTCTCCTGCCTGTCCGGCTTCTGGTACTCGCGGACAGTACAGGACCGCCCGTGTGATGTCAGATATTCGTAAATACATCTGGTTGTCTCCAGATTTTTGTCCTTTTCACTGTTGGTTATAATATAAAAATGATTCATCTGTTTTTCCCTGTCTTAAATTGCCCGGCATACGTCCGGACTTTCTGTTTAAGCAAACCAAAATACCCTGCCGGGCCGCTTTCTTATGTCAAAAGGGCATGAGCCTCTTCCACCACAGCCGCCGGCCGGATATGCTCCGGACAAACGGATATACCTGTCCCCGTACCGGTCTTTTTAAGGTGAAGGAGATATTCAATATTCCCCTCCGGTCCCCGGACCGGTGAAAAGTCCAGTCCCAGAATCTCATAACCGATAGAACAAGCGTAGGAAATCACGCCTTCAATAACCTCCAGATGAGTCTCCTTTTCCCGGACAACGCCTTTTTTGCCCACTTTTTCCCTTCCGGCCTCAAACTGCGGCTTGATGAGGGCTGCTATTTCTCCCTCTTCCGTGAGAAGTTCCCTCACCGGCTGCAGTACCTTTGTAAGAGAAATAAAAGCCACATCAATAGAAGCGAACCAGGGCGGCTCCCCGATCTGCTCCGGCAGAAGATAGCGTATATTGGTTTTCTCCATACAGACCACACGCTCATCCGTCCGCAGCTTCCAGGCCAGCTGGTTCGTTCCCACATCCACGGCATATACCTTTGCCGCGCCGTTCTGCAGCATGCAGTCCGTAAATCCTCCTGTAGAGGATCCCACATCCATACAGATCTTTCCCTCCAGGGACAGCTTAAAGCTTTTTACGGCCTTTTCCAGCTTGAGGCCGCCTCTGCTCACATAGGGAAGCTTATGTCCGCGCACCTCAATCTCTGCTTTCTCGTCAAACATGGAGCCGGCTTTATCCTCGCGCTGGCCGTTTACAAAGACATTTCCTGCCATAATAACTGCTTTTGCCTTCTCTCTGGACTCGGAAAGTCCCTGAGATACCAATAAAACATCCAGTCTTACCTTCATAACCGCTCCCTACATCAGTCCCACATAAGCGGTAATCACACGCTTTGCAATCGTCTCTGCATCAAGACCCACTTCCTGAAAAAGAAGGGAAACATTTCCATGCTCCACATATTCATCCGGGATAGCCGCAGAAAGCACCCGGACAGGAAGTCCTCTGTCTGCCGTATAGTCAAGTACTTTCTCACCGTATCCGCCGCTTCTTACATTTTCTTCCATGGTGACAAACAGGCGGTGGGTTTTTGCAAGCAAATCCAGACATTCTTCATCGACAGGCTTGACAAAGCGCCCGTTCACCAGAGTGCAGTTGTAGCCCGTATCTTTTAATATCTTCCTTACCTTCTCGGCAATCTTCACCATACTTCCCACGGCCAGAAGGGCGATATCGGCTTCCTCATATATAATCTCGCTCTTTCCGTACACCACAGGCTGACGGAATTCCTGCAGCCCGTCATATGCCTCCCCTCTGGGATAGCGCAAAGCCGCCGGCCCGTTAAAATCAATGGCATATTTCAGCATATCGGAAAGCTCCCATTTATTCTTCGGAGCCATAATTGTCATATTGGGAATACTGGAGAGATAGGATAAATCAAAAATCCCCTGGTGAGTCTCCCCGTCGCTTCCCACCAGCCCCGCCCGGTCAATGGCAAATACCACGGGAAGGTTCTGAATACAGACATCATGGAGAATCTGATCGTAGGCCCTCTGCAAAAAGGATGAGTATACGGCCACCACCGGCTTCAAGCCGCCTGCTGCCAGTCCGGCCGCAAAGGTCACTGCATGCTGCTCCGCAATCCCCACATCAAAAAAGCGCTCGGGAAACATATTTTTGAACCGCTTAAGGCCTGTTCCGTCGGGCATGGCGGCCGTGATGGCAACCAGCTTTTCATCCCGATCTCCCATTTTCCGCATAACCGTGGAGAAAATATCCGTATAATTCGCTTTTGTACGCTTGCAGCTTGGAAGGCCGGTAGCTATCTCAAAAGGCTCCGCTCCGTGGAACCGGGCCGGATGGCGCTCTGCCGGGGCATAGCCCTTGCCTTTCTGGGTTTTTACATGAATCAAGACTGCATGGCGCATTCTCCTGGCATCATTGAAGGTGCGGATCATCTGTTCGATGTTATGTCCGTCCACAGGGCCTAAATAGGTGATCCCCATATTTTCAAAGAGCATTCCGGGAATTACAAGCTGTTTCAGGCCGTTCTTGGTTTTTTTCAGCTGCCGGACGAGACCCTCGCCATAGACGGGAATCCGCTCCAGGGTGTTCTGAAGCCCTTCCTTAAACCCGGTGTAGGCTTCCGCAGTCCGAAGGCCGTTCAGGTACTGGGACATGCCCCCCACATTCTCTGCAATGGACATCTGGTTGTCATTCAGTACAATAATGAAATTGCTTTTTAACTGGGAAGCATTATTCAGCGCCTCATAAGCCATTCCCCCTGTGAGGGCTCCGTCACCGATGACGGAAATCACCGATTCGCTTCCCCCCTGAAGCTCCCTTGCCTTTACCAGGCCGATGCCCGCAGAGATGGAGGTGGAGCTGTGCCCTGTATCAAAGCAGTCGCAGTCGCTCTCCTTGCGTTTGGGGAATCCGCTCATGCCTCCGTACTTGCGCAGCTCGTCAAAACCGGCTTTGCGCCCGGTGAGCAGCTTATGGGTATAGGCCTGGTGTCCTACATCCCATACTACCTTGTCCTCCGGAAAATTGAAGGCCAGATGCATGGCCATCGTCAGCTCCACAACCCCCAGGTTAGAGGCAAGGTGTCCGCCGCTTACACTGATTTTTTCAATAAGAAACTCCCGGATCTCCTCTGCCAGAAGGTTCCATTCGTATTTCTCCAGTTTCTTGATATCATTTACCTGGTTAATCTTCTCTAGTGCCATAAGCCCTTTTCCTATTTTCTGTACCGCAATGTCTGTACAGTGCCCGTTTACTTCTCTCTGGTTATCAGCATGGTTATCAGTTCTTCCAGGAAGGGATTCTCGTGATCCAGGGAGGCCAGCGCAGCGAGGGCTCTCCTGGAAATCTCCTCCACATCCCTTTTTGCCTGCTCCAGGCCCTTCAGGGTTACATAAGTTGTTTTCTCGTTCTTTTCATCGCTGTGAATCGGCTTTCCGAGAACCTCAAGAGTACTGGTCACATCCAGAATGTCGTCCTGAATCTGAAAAGCCAGTCCCACATCCTCTGCGGTTCTTCGAATCTTCTCTGTCTCTTCCTCCGTCGCCCCGGCCAGTACAGCGCCAATCATCATGGAGCTCTCAATCAGCGCGCTGGTTTTCAAGCGGTAGATGAAGTCCAGTTTCTCCCTGGAAACAGCCTGTCCCTCAGATTCCACATCCACGGTCTGACCGCCGATCATGCCGTAGATACCTGCCTTTTCCGCCAAAATCTGTATAGCCCCGGCAGTCCTGACGCTCAGCTCCTGCGACAAAGCTCCTGCTGCCGTCTCAAAAGCATAGTTCAGAAGCGCATCCCCGGCCAGAATGCCCAAAGCCTCCCCGTACACTGCGTGGGTAGTCTTTCTGCCCCGGCGGTATTCGTCATTGTCCATAGCCGGCAGATCATCGTGTACCAGAGAATAAGTGTGAATCATCTCAATGGCAGCCATAAAAGGCTCGACTATCTGTCCGCTGCCTCCGAACATACGGTAGGTTTCCTGCATCAGCATAGGCCGCAGGCGTTTGCCTCCCGCCGTAACACTGTAATTCATAGCCTCCAGAACCGTCTTCTGAAAGCCCGTCTCCTCTGGAAGATATTTTTTCAAAATCTCTTCTATCTCCGCCGTTCTCTTCTGAAGTTCTTCTTTAAAACTCATCCAGTGTTCCCTCCTCATTCAGAATCAGCATCTTTTTTTCTACCTTATCCAGCTTTTCATTGCAGTATTTTAAAAGTCTGGTCCCTTCTGCATACACCCGGAAAGATTCCTCCAGGGCCGTATCCCGGTCGGAAAGCTTCTCAAGCATAACATCCAGCTCCGCAAATGCTTCCTCTAAGGTCTTTTCCTGATTTTCTGCCTGCTCCATCTCATACCTCTCATTCTTCGCTTCGCCTCACGGCCTGCTTCTCCTTTACCACAGCCGTATACACGCCGTCCGTCACATGAATCCGCAGAGCATCGCCTGTATCTGCCTGCCGGATGCTGGTGACTGCCTTCCCGTCTGTCCCCTCTATATATGAATACCCCTGCTGAAGCTTGAGCAGCGGGGAAAGTCCGTGAAACCGCTCAATGTACAGGGCAAGGCGGTTCTTCTGGATGCTTAATTTGTCTTTCATGGCCTGCTCCAGCTGATTCGAAAGCTCTGCCGCACGCATACGCTTTTCGTAAAGCTGCTGTCTGGGGCCTGCCATAAGGATCCGGTTCTCCAGTTCTTTCAGACGGCTCCGGTACTGCTCCAGGCGATAACCGAAGCCCTGGTCAAGCCGCTGCCGGTAAGCCCTCAGCCGCTGCGTCAGCTCACGTATATCTGCTACGGCCAGTTCCGCTGCCGCTGAAGGCGTAGGCGCCCTCAGATCTGCCGCAAAATCTGCAATGGTAGTATCCGTCTCATGCCCTACTGCCGAGATAACCGGCGTCCGGCACTCAAAGATAGCTCTGGCCACCTTTTCTTCATTAAAGGCCCAAAGATCCTCCATGGAACCGCCGCCCCGGCCTACGATAATCACATCCACGCCCAGTTCATCCAATGCCTCAATGCCCCGTACCAGGTTCTCCGCAGCGCCCTCCCCCTGTACCAGAGAAGGATAGAGAATCAGCTGCACATACGGATTCCGCCGGGATGCAATGTTGCGGATATCCTGAATCGCCGCACCGGTGGGAGCCGTCACAATCCCAACCCTGCGGACATAGGCGGGAATCGGCTGCTTATACTCCTCTGCAAACATCCCCATCTCTTCAAGCTCCCGTTTCAGCCTCTCAAATTCCTCATAGAGACGGCCCATTCCGTCCGGAAGAATCTCTTTTGCGTATAGCTGATAGCTCCCTGTCCGCTCATATACATTGATACTGCCCAGGACAATCACATGCTGCCCTTCCTTCATGGGAAAAGCCAGTCCCTTTCTCTGCCCGGCAAACATAACACAGGAGAGCGTGCCGCTTTCGTCCTTCAGCGAAAAATAAATATGGCCCGAAGTATGATATTTACAGTTGGATACCTCGCCTTTGACGTAAATGCGGCTGAGCAGAAAATCCTGGGAGAACATATTTTTGATATAGCTGTTTACCTGGGCAACCGTGTAAGCATTGATGTTCTTCATTCCTTCTTCCCTATTTTTCCAAGAATTCCGTTGATAAAGGCAGGAGAATCATCCCCTCCGAACTTCTTGGCCAGTTCTACTGCCTCGTTAATGGCCACACCCACAGGAATATCCTCGTCAAACTCCATCTCATAGACAGCCAGACGCAGCACGGCCAGATCCACCTTGCCCATACGTGAGATCTTCCAGCTTCTGGCCGTCTCTTCGATCCGCCTGTCAATCTCGGGAAGCCTGTCCACAATGCGGGCATACTTTTCTTCCATATAAGACTGATCTGCTTCCTCCAGTTCTTCCATGTCTGTAAAAAACAGGCGGATCTGTTCCGGCATCTCTTCCGGAGTATTGAATTCGATTCGGAACAGCAGCTCGAAAATATGCTCTCTCAATTCTCTTCGTTTCATACTTTTCTTTCCTCCCTCCGGCGCACCCGCTGCGCCAGGCAGGCTGCTCTGGAAATGTTATTTTTATGGGATCTCTGGCTTCCAAACTATCCGCCTTCCCCCCGGACAGGCGGAAGTCTCCGGTATGAAAGGCCAAACGAAAGGGATGTCATAAAACACCCCTTATGCCCCTTGTTTTTTTAACAGCTCAGACAACCGGGCTGCCGCTTTTATCTTCTTGTAATTCTTACCTTGCTTTATCCATGTTCACGCTTGCAATGCGGATATTGACCATGGATACCTCCAGGCCGGTCATGTTCTCAATGGCTGCTTTTACTTTATCCTGCACCTTTTCGGATACTTTCATAATACTGTAGCCGTACTCGATATTCAGCGCCAGATCCACATCCACGCTCCGGTCTGTCACCAATACCTTCACGCCTTTGGACAGGTTCTTCATTCCGAGCTTGCTGATCAGTTCATTGGTGATATTGCCGGCCATGGCAGCAACGCCTTCTACTTCTGTGGCTGCAAGTCCGGCGATAATGGCTACCACCTCGTCTGCAATCTGAACCTCTCCAATCTTCCCGTCTGCATGTATCATGTGAATCCCTCTATTTTCTTCTCTTGCCATAGCTGCGACCTCCGTTAAATTCTTCTATGATTCTTACCTGCCGTTCCCGGTTACCGCCCTGCCGGCACATCGGTATATAGGTAGTAATCCCCCGTTTCCTTTGATTCTAGCATACTTTGGAGAAAATGGGAACTCTTTTTTACAGACGCAAAGGATTTTCATACATTGATAAAATAAATGCCCCATTAGAATTGATGATGGAGTGGGCATTGGTGTCGAAAAAGAATGCCTGCGTTGTTTTAACGATGACTGAATGTGGCATAAGCCAATATAGTTCCATCTATAACTATTGAAACAAATTATGTTTCCAACTCATCTTAAATATAATTCTAACTAGATCCGCCCATCCCAGATCAATGTGGCCGATTCTGTAAAAGCTTCATACTCTTCATCCGGAAGCATATCTATCTCATCAAAGTCTACACGAGGGAGATAATAGATTTCTATATCTTTTTGAGGTGTATAATTCAGAGTGTCGCAGTTGTCCCCATAGATAAATCCTCCGGTTGCGCTCCCACTGTACCTCCAGTTTATGAGACCGTCAAACAATTTGTTCCACATACGTTTTACATAAGAAAAATAGACAATTCTGACGGTTTCCCCGTTTCTTTGAATGTCTCTGCCTGTACTTCTCAGTTTCACATTCGCTATTTCTTTATACGAAATCTGTACCAGATCCATTGTTTTATACTCCCCGGCTTCCACCGCCCGTACCCCATCAAAGTCCAGCTCGTCCAAAGGAGTCCATGAAGCGCTTATATACTCATTATTTACCGGTACAATTGCCGCCTCCACTGTCTCAACGGCCATATGCTCCGGATCATATCGAAGGGGAACCTTAGTTCCTATCAGATACAGAAATACAAAATACAGGAAACAGACTGTCAAAGCGATTGTGCCTTTCCCAATTTTTATCCCCTTTATTTTCTGAATTATATTTTTTTCTTTCCAGCCTTTCATCTCTATCGCCTCTGCCTTTCTTTGAAACTATGCCTTACCAGACGAACAGTCCAATCTTTTTTAAATCCAGCGGTAACTTTTATTCAAAGGCTTATTAAATTTCTCCGCCCCAGACGAAGATCGCCTGTTCTCTCTGTGCATCGAATTCTTCATCCGAGAGCTTATATAATTTTTCTATATTCTCAGCCTGCAGGTAATAAATCTCACATGGCCTGGGCTGGTAATCCTCTATCGGGCAGTCAGGGCCATAGACAATCGCGGGACGGCTATAAGAATAGTAATTCTGCTCCCCATGGGGAAACAGATGGTTCCAAAGTGTCTTTGTATAGCAAAAGTAGATAACCTTCACAGCCTCGCCGCCACGGCGTATGGTTCTTCCATACGCTTCTATATCTAAGGAATACTTTTTTTCCCGGTGTGCAAACTGCACCTGGTTGAACACTTTATAATCTCCGGATAAAACCAGCTTAGCAGTTTCAAAATCCAGGTTATCCAGACTCTCCCAGTAACAGCTTCCGTCTCTGCTTCTCACAGCGGCTGCCTGGTATGGCTCTACTTTCATAATAGAAGAATCATAGGGAACCGAAATCCGGTAAAGCTGTGCAAAGAGTATTAGGCAAATCAAAAGAATCAGCGTGATAAATGCAGCCTGCATTCTCCCTTTGTATATTTTTGCCTTTATCTTTTTAAAAGTTTTCGCAAACTCCACGGTTTCGTATTCCGGCTTCTCATCTATGGGAAGAGGCGTGCGCATTTTTTCATAAACTGCCCGGCATTCCCGGCAGGTTTTAAGATGCTGCTCGATTTCCGCGCAGGTTTCTTTACTGTTCAGACCCTCAATATGGTTGGGTAAAAGATCCCTGACAACAAAGCACTTCATTTCATCTCCTCCATTTCTTCTATAATTTTTTGTTTGGCTCTGTAAAAGGTGGTACGGGCCCAGCTTTCACTTTTTCCAAGGATCTTAGCAATTTCGGCAAATGTAAATTCTCCCGTTACCCGCAGATAAACCAGCTCCCGCATGATCTCCGGCAGTGAATGGATGGCCTTGTATAAATCCAGCTTTTCCATGTGAAGAAAGAAGGCTTCCTCTACGGATCTATGATCCGTGATTTGCTCGGTAAGCTCTGCCTGCTTCATCCGGGCATGCTTTGCCATCCACTGATACCAGAGATGCTTAGCTATCTGGCAGAGCCAGGTTAATACCTTACAATCTCCCCGGTAACCATCGATGGTGCTCATGGCACGGAAAAATGTTTCCTGTGTCAGTTCCTCGGCCAAATCAGCGCTAAGTGTCAGACTGAACAGATACCGGTAAACATCCTGCCCATACTCTCTATAAGCTTTTTCGATCTCATCCAAGCGCCACCCCTCCTTCTTACTTATATGTCCGAAAAAAAAACCGTTTGTTACAAAAAATAATACATTTTTTCATCCGGCAGAAAAATTAAGGCTGCCGGGAAAACTCATTCCCGACAGCCCTTCTAAAGCTTATCTTATAGTTGAAGTCTCTGCTTATAACTGAGGACCGGCGGAAACAAGTGCCTTTCCTGCCTCGTTGCCCTCATATTTCGCAAAATTCTTGATAAATCTACCGGCCAGATCCTTTGCCTTCTCCTCCCATTCGGAAGCATCGCCATAGGTATTCCGCGGATCAAGGATGTTGGTGTCTACACCCGGAAGCTCTGTGGGAACCTCAAGGTTAAAGTACGGAATCTTCTTTGTAGGAGCTTTGAGAATATCGCCGTTCAGGATTGCGTCAATGATTCCGCGGGTGTCCTTGATGGTGATACGCTTGCCGGTTCCGTTCCATCCGGTATTCACCAGATATGCCTTTGCACCGTTTGCTTCCATTCTCTTAACAAGCTCCTCGCCGTACTTGGTGGGATGCAGCTCCAGGAATGCCTGGCCGAAGCATGCGGAGAAGGTCGGTGTAGGCTCGGTAATTCCGCGCTCTGTTCCTGCAAGCTTTGCGGTAAAGCCGGACAGGAAGTAGTACTGTGTCTGCTCCGGAGTCAGAATAGATACCGGAGGAAGTACGCCGAATGCATCTGCGGACAGGAAGATTACTTCCTTCGCTGCCGGCGCTGCGGATACGGGACGTACAATATTCTTAATGTGGTTAATCGGATAAGATACACGGGTATTCTCCGTTACGCTCTTATCGTTGAAATCAATCTTGCCTTCCGCATCCAGCGTCACGTTCTCAAGAAGTGCGTTGCGCTTGATTGCATTGTAGATATCCGGCTCGGATTCCTTGTCCAGATTGATAACCTTCGCATAGCAGCCGCCCTCGAAGTTGAATATGCCGTTGTCATCCCAGCCGTGCTCGTCATCACCGATCAGCAGACGCTTGGGATCTGTGGAAAGGGTAGTCTTTCCGGTTCCGGAAAGTCCGAAGAAGATTGCGGTGTTCTCGCCGTTCATATCCGTGTTCGCAGAGCAGTGCATGGAAGCGATGCCCTTAAGCGGCAGATAGTAGTTCATCATGGAGAACATACCCTTCTTCATCTCTCCGCCGTACCAGGTATTCAGGATAACCTGCTCGCGGCTTGTAATATTAAACATAGCTACGGTCTCGGAATTGAGGCCCAGCTCTTTATAATTCTCTGCTTTTGCCTTGGAAGCGTTAAATACAACAAAGTCCGGCTCAAAATTCGCCAGTTCCTCATCGGTAGGCTGAATGAACATATTCTTTACAAAGTGTGCCTGCCAGGCAACCTCCATGATAAAACGGATTGCCATACGGGTATCCTTGTTAGTTCCGCAGTAAGAATCTACCACAAAAAGTCTCTTGTTAGAAAGCTCGTTCAGGGCAATCTTCTTTACCTCTGCCCATGCTTCCTCGGTTGCCGGATGATTGTCATTCTTGTATTCTTCAGAGGTCCACCATACAGTATCCTTTGAATTGTCGTCCATGACGATGAACTTGTCTTTGGGTGAACGGCCCGTATAGATACCGGTCATTACATTCACTGCGCCAAGTTCGCTTACCTGTCCAACTTCAAAGCCTTCCAGGCCCGGCTTTGTCTCCTCTTCAAATAACATCTCATAAGAAGGGTTGTGAACAATTTCCGTAGTTCCCGTAATACCATACTTGCTCAAATTGATTTCTGCCATCTTACTTTAACCTCTCTTCTTCAATATTTGCCTGTGTATGCAAGCCTTTCCTGCAAAAAGGCATTGTAACGTTCACTATCATATTATACATAATAAAATGATAAAATCAATAAAAATTCTTCACAAAAATTTTCTAAAAAATTTTGCTTTCATAGTGAAACTATAGTCTGCGGGAAGCTTTTACTGTTTTCCGCAAAAAAGGAGCTGTACACTAATTACTTAGTGCAACAGCTCCACTTGGCTCACTGCCACGAGAACAGAAGCCTTTGCCATTCTAACACAGGAGTTTTTATACTCTGCGCAGCACTTCCACTTATTCCGTTTGCTTCAGCTCTGCTTAAGGTAATGGAATGGATATAAAGTTCCTTATCCTTCACATATACAAGCTTCCTGTGAATACCTCCTTATGACTTATCATCTGTCTCATTCCTTATGTTCTGCTGAATGCACCGCTGCTCATCCTTCTGCTTCTTCGCCGAATAAACCACCAGTCCCACAATCGTTGCCAGATAAGGAATCGCCATCAGCAGTTCCGAAGGAATAGAAAAGGACTGCAGGATATTGGCCAGCGAATCGGCAACTCCGAAAAACAGTGCAGCTGCAGCTGCAGCCATCGGCCTTCCGCCTCCCATGGACTCCGCCGCAATTCCGATAAATCCTCTACCGGCCACCATATCTCTGGCAAATCTGGAAGAATAGGACATAGACATAAACATTCCTCCAAAAGAAGCACACAGACCACTGATTCCCAGGGCAATCAGCTTAATCCTGTCTGCATTCTCTCCTACAGACTCTGCCGCAAGGGCATACTCTCCCACTGCACGGATACGCAGTCCTAAAGGCGTCTTATAAAGAAGTATATAGATTACTAGCAAAAGTACCACTGCCAGATAGGTAAGCAGACTCTGTCCTGAAACTATCTGCCCTATAATCGGAATCTTCTCAATAAGAGGCAGATGCACATTGGGAATGGTCAGGCTCGGCAGCGAAGATGTTGAACCCTTGTCTCCAGTAATCAGAAACATCACAAAAACGGTCAGCCCATTAGCAAATTGATTAATTGCAATACCCGTAAGCCAGATATCTGTGTCCATGATAATATGGAAATATCCCAAAAACAGTCCAACACCTACTCCTACCGCCATTCCGGCCAAAAGCCCCATCCAGACATTCTGTGTCCAGGCACTGACTGCTACACCTCCCAGCGCAGAGCAAAGCATGGTTCCCTCTATGGTAATGTTTCGAACTCCCGCCTTCTTGGCAATCAAACAGGAAAGCGTCGCAAATATAATTGGTGTCGTCAGCCGCAGCACACCGAAAAGGAACTGGGATGAAAGAATCAGTTGAATCATTGACACCATCTCCTACACCTCGCTTTCTGCCGCATTGCTTTTCACATGCTGAACGATCAGCCTCTGATGAAGCTTCGAAAGAAAACCTCTGGATGCGATCATAAGAATCAGAAGGGACTGTATGGCGATAATCAACTCACTGGGCACATCACAGGTACGGTTCATAATATCCGCGCCTGTTCTGATATAAGCAATAAACAAGGCTGCTATCGGCACATTTCTCGCCTTGAAACCGGCAATGGTAGCGATCAGTATTCCGTCCCAGCCAAAACCCGGAAGCCCCAGCCACTGGAACCGCTCATAGCGTCCCAGTATTTCCACTGCTCCTCCTGCTCCCGACAGCAGTCCTCCCAGAAAAGCGCTCAGCATACAGAGCTTTCCCACAGACATTCCTGAATATCTGGCAAATTTCTCATTCAACCCCACCATACGCATCTGATATCCCACGCTGGTCTTCTCCATAAATATCACCACGAGGATCACCGCAGCCACCGCCAGCAGCAATGCCGTTGTAATCTGCGTCTTTTGCACCAGCACCGGAAGGGTGCTCCCCTCCGGCAATGCATAGGAAGCCGTCATTCCGATCTCCGAATCACGAATTGAATAGTTTAGGATAAATGTCCCCATATACAACAGGACATAATTCAGCATCAGTGAATCAACAAATAAATCTGCGTTATATTTCAACTTCAGATGCATGGGAATCATGGCAATCAGACCACATACAAGAGCAGCTCCCAACAATGCCGCCAGCTGCACAGCCATACCGCCTGTTCCCATTTTTATCGAGATCCAGGCCGCAATCAGACCGCCGAAAAAAACGGCTCCTTCTCCAATCACACTGCATTGGCCTATAGAAAAAATGATACAGGCTCCCAAAGCAGTAAAACACACTGGAATAAAGAACTCAATCAGGTTTCCAAAGCGGCGCATGGAGCTGAAAGGACCCACAAGAAAAGCTTTCAGTGCAGCCAGCGGCTCATTGCTGATCAGCACGATAAACAGAAATGCGAATACCATGGCAACCAGGATTGCCAGCATCGTCTTTATTATCTGAAACATCTCATTTACCTGCCTGCTATTCATAACACACCTCCTTTATCTGCTCCTCATCCTGCCTGTCCAGGCCTAACATATAACGCCCCAGCTCCTGCTCCGTAACCATTTCGGCATCTGGGAAATAGGCCGTTATCTTCCCCTCATGCATCACAATCAGAGAATCCGACAATTCCATAATCTCATTCAAGTCTGCGGAAACCAGCAGAACCGCCTTTCCTTCATCCCTCAGTGCGATCAGCCTCTGATGGATAAACGCAGCCGTTTTGATATCAATTCCTCTGGTAGGCTGATCGGCAATGATCAGATTCCGATCCCCTGTCAGCTCCCTTGCGACTACTACCTTCTGTATATTACCTCCCGAAAGCATCCCCACATTGGTACGGGGCGAATCGCATTTAATCTGGAACTCCCTGATCAGCTGGGCTGTATATGCACGGATTCTGGCTGCGGAGAGCAGACCTCTGTTATGATATTTCTTTTCACCGCTGGACGCAGAAATCAAATTTTCTTCAATAGATGCCCCCGTGGAGGCCCCATAGGTCAAGCGATCCTGCGGAATATAACCGCTTCCCAAATCCCGGAACTGCTTTACATTTCCGGCACTGATATTCTGACCATCCAGCCACAGTTCGCCTTTTTCATTGCGGCGCAGCTGAGTAATAATCTCGATCAGTTCCCGCTGCCCGTTTCCTTCCACTCCTGCAATTCCCAGAATCTCTCCCCTTCGGACAGAAAAACTCACACCGTTCAAAATCCTCTTTTTCCGGGCATAGCCATAGCACAAATTTTTCACGCAGAGCATGGTTTCGCCCGGAACGGCCTTTGACTTCTCAATCTTTTTTACGTTGTCACGCCCTACTACCAGAGCGGAAAGCTCCTCCACACTTGCCTCGGTCACGTCATATACACCCTTGCTCTGCCCGTTTCTCAAGATCGTGATTCGATCACACAATTCCTTAATCTCCCTTATCTTGTGTGAGATAAAAATAATCGTATGCCCGTTATCTCTGAGCTTTTTCAGCTGCCGGAACAGCTCTTCCGTCTCTTGAGGCGTCAAAACTGCCGTAGGCTCGTCCAGAATTAGTATCTCCGCTCCCCTATAAAGCGCTTTCAGAATCTCCACCCGCTGCTTCATTCCAACCGGCAGTGTTGACACAGCTGCTTTGGCATCAATTTGGAAATTGTACTTCTTCGCAATATGCTCTGCCTCGCTCACAGCCTTTCCCATGTCAATAAAAAGTCCTCTTTTTGGTTCGCAGCGCAGAACCATATTCTCTGCCACAGTCAGAGAATCTACCAGCATGAAATGCTGATGCACCATACCAATCCCCAGATTCAGTGCATCTGTAGGCGATTTAATCTGTACCTTTTTCCCTCCGATGAAAATCTCTCCCTCATCCGGGTGTTCAATGCCAAACAACATCTTCATCAATGTAGACTTTCCGGCTCCATTTTCTCCCATCAGAGCATGAATTTCCCCTTTTTTCACGGAAAAATCCACCTTTTCATTTGCCAGAACGCCATTTCCATAGATTTTTGTTATCTGCTTCATCTCAAGAATCAGTTCTTCCATATTTCCCCATCTCCTGCTTTCACTGACCCCCATTGATAAATGCATTCAACTCATCCTGATCCATTCCAAACGCAGAGGGCACTTCTAACTCACCGTTCACAATTTTCTGTTTTGCTTCTTTCACCTGTGCTTTTACATCCTCTGGAACCAGCTTCTCGTAATAATCGTTCTCTACCAGGCCAACGCAGTCCTCTTTCAGGCCTACCGCCTCATGCCTGCCGAAAATATCCTCACCGGCCATGATTTTTTCAAAAACATTTTCCACCATTACATCTACCTTTTTAACCACAGAGGTCGGCATATAATTGTTCATATCCTCATTGGTATCCGCATACTGCAGCGTTCTGTCCACGTCACAGCCAAGATACATCCTCTTCTGTTCATAGCCTGCCTCATATATGCCCGCATATGCCTGTCCCGCTGCCGGGAAAATCATGGAAGCTCCCTGTTGGTACTGAATCGAAGCCAGCTCCTTTGCTTTTGCCAAGTCATTCCAGGAACCAATAAAGGAATTGTAGATCACCGCATCCGGGTTCACCGTTCTGGCACCCTCAATATATCCGACCAGGAAATCGTTAATCGTGGGGATCTCCTGTCCCCCGATAAAACCAACCTTGCCTGTATCGCTCATTGCCATTGCCATAACGCCGGCCAGATAGGAGGATTCATTCTGTTTAAACAGAGCGGAATATACATTCGGGAGATCCTCTGGATTTTCACGCGTCACCTCTGCATCATAGACAATAAATTTCACCTCCGGATATTCCGCCGCTGCAGTCTGTACCGGCTCTACCATCTGTGGTGAGCCGCATACCACGTACTCCCATCCGTCCTCGCAGGAATCTAAAGTAGTGGGAAGATATTTTGCCGCATCTGCCGCCGTATTTCCCATCTCAACAATTTTAATTTCTGCTCCATATTCATCCCGAAGCCGCTCTACTGCCTGCGCGGCCATATCGTGATTTCCTCCATCTCCTCTTGTATTGCTGATTAGGTGGATGATCCGTACACCCTCCAGCGATGCAGCTGCCGTTTCCGTCGTCTCCTTTGCAGAACCTTCTGCACCGGTTGTACCCTCTGATTTTTGACCGCTACAGCCGCTTAATAATACTGCCACTACTGCCATTGCTGCTGCCTTAACCAATCGTTTCCTCATTTTATTTTTTCCTCCTAGTTATTCTATTAAAAATTTTTAAACTCCCAAAAGCCCTGCCGCATTGTTATAGAAGAGATCCGGAAGCACAGACTCTTTAATCCCACAGTTCTCATAAAAGGCTGCCGTATCAACAACATTTAAAATTGGATACGCAGTGCCAAACAGCATCTGCCGTTTCATCAGTGTGTTTGCCGCTTTGATATAATCCTGACTTCCTGCACCGTTCAGCCCATACATGTCAGGAACAATATAAATATTGGGAGAATTGAAGGCCATAGCCATCACCTCCAAGTGCCAGGGCCAGCCGCCATGTCCGACAATTATTTTCAAGCCCGGGAAACAGTGAACCACAGTCCCCAACTGCCGCACCGTATCCGGATTAACAATGGGCATCAGTTTTGCACTGTAGCTCACAAATAACAGCAGCCCCTCCTTCTGCAGCTTTTCATACATGGGAAATGCCACAGGATCGTCAAAAGCATATGGTTTAGGCTGAAAAGTCGGCTCCACGCTCACACCCTTGATTCCCCATTTTTCCCGGAAACAATCAATCTCCTTCAATGCCGAAGGACCGTCTGTCGGATCCGCATAGGGAAAAATGAGAAAGCGTCCGAGGTACCGATCTGTGAGATCAAACAGCTTCTCCTCCTTCGAACCCAGATTTTTTCTGCAGGGCACTACGGATATTTCAATCCCTGCCTGATCCATTTCCTCCAGAAAATGCTCCAGCATTCCCGTTCGCTGGGAACGTGATACCGTCATGTCAAAGGCATCTGCCAGGCGCTCAAAATGTGCCTGCTCCTGCTGAAACATTGTCCGATAATAACCGTAAGGCGGACGGACTCTAAAATCAATTTTTTTGTACAACACTATACACCTCCTTCATTAATTTATAGACTTTTCATCTGCCTTTATGGTATAAATATATAGTAAGTATCAAACCAAGAATATGAAATTTTTCACATTTTCATTAATCTACACATATTTTTTTAAATTAACAGGGGTTTTATATGAAATATGCAAAAAACGCAGCTGCCGCGAACACCATTCTCAAAAAGCACAGCTTTGACTCCCACTTTTCCTTTGATATCCGTCCCTACATCCATGTGACAGAGTATCAGAAGGGCGAATATATCATACGCAATACCGACCGGCTCACGCGAGTCCTGTATCTTACAGAGGGAACCGCAAAGCTCTATGGATTTCATGAGAACGGCCGCCAGTCTCTGATCAACTTTTTTACACCTCCCAGTTTTTTCGGTATTCCCGAGCTGTTTGAGAAGAAAAAACGGCCCTATCCCCTGGTAGCTCAGACAAAATGCTGTTTCATTGAGATCGAAACTGCAGGCTGCCGAGCCATCCTTTTGCAGGATGCCCGCTTTCTGCACTTCTGCTGCAGCATGGCTCTGAGTCAAAACGTGGCCCAGAACCACAGATACATGTGCCTCACTGCCTACCCCAGCCGCAATAATTTTGCCGCATGTCTGCTTCTTTTGCAGAATAACGGCATCTTCTCAGCCAAATATACAGAGATCGCCGAGTATCTGGCAGTCTCCTACCGCCAGCTTATGCATCTGATTACGGAGTTTTGTGAGGAAGGGATTCTGATGCGGACTCCCGGCGGTTTACAAATCCTGGACTGGAAAGCAATCCAAGTGCTGGCAAAGGAAATCCATATAAAAGATCAAGCGTAAAGACAGGGGGCCGGCTCCTGCTTTTACGGCATTTCAATCACGTAGTCTGCAGAACTTTATTTGCGATAAAAAATGCCAAAGATTGATTATTTCCGCACTCTTGCTATCTGCATTGACCATCAGCCCCAAGCCGCCGGGAGCGTCAAATCGGATATGAACATGCATTGTCAGAACAGGGATATTTTGTGGATAAAAATTATATTTTGGAGCGTTTCGAAACCGCTCTCACCCCATTGAGGCGGATATTTTGACAAGCCGATTTCTACAGACCGGCCGGAGGCAGTATGGAGCTTCAGCGCATCCCGGGGGCCTTGGGCAGAACACCCTTAAAGACTATCGGGGGAACCTGCCTGAATTGTTGTGTGGAAAATATTAAATAACTATGAATTTTTCACTTTTTCTTCCCTTTTCCCTCGATTTTATGTTATGCTAGTTGATATTTCATTTTTTTGTCATAGGAATCACCAAAGCATGTACGAATTATGGAATCACCCTTCGGGCAAGGTGAATTTGCCTTTAGGCAAAGAGATGGTGCCCTGGGGCATATACCTTTATGTACAAAAAGCATGTACGAATTATGGAAAGGAGACGATGTCTATGCAGAATAACACATATTCGGAGATTACTCCCGAAATCTTAAACCTTGCAAAGATGAGTGAGGAAATCAGCCAGATCAGCACTGAATTATATAAGAAATATGAGGTAAAGCGCGGACTTCGCGATATCAGCGGCAAGGGTGTTCTCGCAGGACTTACCGAGATCGGAGAGATTCGTTCTTACACCATTGTGGACGACGAGATGGTTCCCTGTGAAGGAAAGCTTTTCTACCGGGGAGTGGATATTGAAGACCTGGTTCATGGCTTTGTTTCGGAAAAGCGTTTTGGATTTGAAGAAATTTCTTACCTCCTCCTTTTTGGCGAACTGCCGAATAAAGCTGAACTTTCTTCTTTCTCCGAGCTCTTAAGCTCCTACCGTTCCCTGCCGACCCATTTTGTAAGAGATATCATTATGAAGGCTCCCAGCAAGGATATGATGAATACTCTTGCCAGAAGCGTGCTGACCCTGTATTCCTACGATGATCGGGCCGACGACACCTCGATTCCAAATGTGCTGCGCCAGTCCCTGCAGCTGATTGCACTGATACCCATGATGGCCGTCTACGCTTACCAGGCCTACAGCCACTATCACGACGGAAAAAGCCTTTTTATCCATTCTCCGCAGCCGGAGCTTTCCACCGCGGAAAACATACTTCATATTCTCCGTCCGGACAGCTCTTACACGGAACTGGAAGCAATCATTCTGGATATTGCCCTGGTGCTTCATATGGAGCACGGAGGAGGTAACAACTCCACTTTTACCACACATGTTGTTTCCTCCTCAGGTACGGATACTTATTCGTCCGTGGCTGCTTCCTTGGGCTCCCTCAAGGGTCCCAAGCATGGCGGTGCCAATATCAAGGTAGTCCGCATGTTTGACGATATGAAAAAGGTGATAAAAAACTGGGGCGACGAGGATGAGGTGCGTGCTTATCTGAAGGCTCTCCTGAACCGGGATGCTTTTGATCACGCCGGGCTCATCTATGGTATGGGACATGCGGTATATTCCCTTTCCGACCCCCGTGCCAACATCTTCAAGTCCTTTGTGGAAAGCCTTTCCAGAGAAAAAGGCAGAATGGATGAGTTTCAGCTGTACTCTATGGTAGAGCGCCTGGCCCCGCAGGTCATCGCCGAAGAGCGCCAGATCTACAAAGGTGTCAGCGCCAATGTGGACTTCTACAGCGGCTTCGTGTACAGCATGCTTGACCTGCCTCTGGAGCTCTATACACCGCTCTTTGCCATGGCCCGTATTGTGGGCTGGAGCGCCCACCGGATTGAGGAGCTGGCAAATAACGGAAAGATCATCCGTCCCGCTTACAAGAGTGTGGCAAAGAAAAAGAAATATGTCAAGCTGAGCAAGCGTTAAAAAAATTAATCCCCCGGCCGTACCCAAAGCGGCAGCCGGGGGATTTTCTTTTATCGTCCCTGTCTCTGTACCCACTATGCCGGCTCTCCCTCCTTGTTCCCGGTAATGGAAAAGAGCACCCATTTTGCGATATTCACCGCATGATCTCCGATTCGTTCAAAATATTTCGCAATCATCAAGAGATCGATCGCATACTCCCCGTCCGCTTCAGGCTTACTGAACAGAGCAATCAGTATTATTTTCACCTTGTCAAAAAAAGCATCTACCACATCGTCATAATCGATCACAGACCTCGCCAGCTGCATATCCTTTTTTACAAATGCATCAATGCTGTCTGTTACCATCTGGATTACGGCAACCGACATATCGTGGATAATCTGCGTATCCTCCGCAGCATGGATATTGGCCAGGGTGATGATTTCCGCAATATCCGCAGACTGGGCTCCGATTCTTGCCATATCCGTCACCATTTTAAGCGCAGACGAAACGACCCTCAAATCCTTTGCCACGGGCTGCTGCTGTAAAAGCAGCTTCAGGCACATGTTTTCCACCTCGCGCTCCTTGTGATCTATCCGGACCGCCAGCTCCGGAACCGCCTTTGCAAGTTCGGGATTTCCCTCTGTCAGCGCTTTTGCAGACATGGCAATCGCCTTTTCGCAATATGCCCCCATTGTGATCATTTCCATTTTTAATGAATCCAGCTGCTCATCAAATTTAAGACGCATTATCCGAACCTCCCTGTAATATAATCCTCTGTCCTCCTGTCCTGGGGCATGGAAAACAGTTTTTCCGTTTTACCGGATTCCACCAGCTCTCCCAGCAGGAAAAACGCCGTACTGTCAGAAATCCGGAGCGCCTGCTGCATATTGTGCGTCACAATCACTATGGTGTAGTTCTTTTTTAATTCTGACGCAAGTTCCTCCACCTTTCCCGTGGAAATCGGATCAAGCGCACTGGTCGGCTCATCCATCAGCAGAACCTCCGGCTCCACCGCCAAGGCACGGGCAATGCAGAGCCGCTGCTGCTGGCCGCCGGACATTCCCAGCGCCGATTTTTTCAGCCTGTCTTTTACTTCGTCCCAGATTGCCGCTCCCCTTAAAGAGCGCTCCACGATCTCGTCCAATGCTGCTTTTGAACGGACACCATGGGTTCTGGGGCCGAAAGCAATATTGTCATAAATACTCATGGGAAAGGGATTCGGTTTTTGAAACACCATTCCCACGCGCCTGCGCAGCAGGTTCACATCCATATCCCCGTAAATATCCTCTCCGTCCAACGAGATCCTTCCTTTTATATTACAGTCCTCCACCAGATCGTTCATCCGGTTCAGGCTTTTCAGCAATGTGGATTTTCCGCAGCCTGACGGCCCGATCAGTGCCGTAATTTCATGTTCCTTGAATGTTATGTTTATTTTCTTCAGAGCCTGAAAGCCGCCATAGAATAAGTCCAGGTTCTCAACCGTAATTTTATCTGTCCGCATGTGTACCTCCTATCTTTTTCGCCGCAAAACCGGACAGCCCGTTTATCAAAATGACAAACCCCAGCAGCACAACCGCAGTCGCATAAGTCTGATTGATATACAGCCCCTCCCCCGAAATAGCATACATATGAACGGATAAAGTGCGGGCCGAGGAAAAAATGTCGTCTGCTATCTCCGCAACGGTTCCTGCCGTAAAAATAAGCGCCGCCGATTCTCCGACAATACGGCCGATGCCGAGAATGACACCGGACAGAATTCCCGGAACGGCGCAGGGCAGGACAACGGAAAACACCGTCCTAAGCTTCCCGGCCCCAAGTCCATAGCTGCCCTCGCGGTAGCTGTCCGGAACACTTTGCAGGGCTTCCTCCGTTGTCCGCATAATAAGCGGCAGAATCATAATGCTCAGAGTCAGTGCACCGGACAGCAGGGACAGTCCCATGCCGAGATATTTCACAAAAAACAGCGATCCAAACAGTCCGTAAACAATAGAAGGAATCCCGGACAGTGTCTCGGCGGTAATGCCGACCATAGAAACCAGCCTGTTTCCGCGCCCGGCGTATTCCGTCAGATAAATCGCAGCGCCAATCCCTGCCGGAACTGCAAAGAGCAGAGAAAGCAGCGTAATGGACAGCGTGTTGATAAGCGCCGGAAGCAGGGACACATTTTCAGACGTGTATCTGACGGCAAACAGATCCGGCGTCAGATTGGGAATGCCGTTTATCAGTATATAGGCAATCATAAAGAACAGGGCCAGTACGGTAAGAAATGCCGCAGACCATACGGAAAAAAGCAGAAACAGCGATCGGGGATCACGTCCGTATTGCCGCCGCAGTTTTCGGTTTCCTGCCATTTATTTCATCCTCCTTTTCAACAGGGAAAGGGACAGGTTGATCATGAGAATAAAAAGAAATAAGACAACCGCCGTGCCAATCAATGCCTCACGGTGCAAATCCGTAGAATATCCCATTTCCAGTACAATATTTGTTGTCAGAGTCCGGACACCGGAAAGGACATTCCGGGGAATAACCGCCTGATTTCCGGCAACCATCATAACCGCCATCGTCTCCCCGACCGCCCGGCCGATTCCCAATACAATGCCTGCAAAGATGCCGCTTTTGGCAGCAGGCAGAACGGCATAAAAAACGCTTCTTTCCCGGGAAGCCCCAAGTGCCAGCCCTCCCTCATAATAGCTTTCCGGAACCGCCCGGATCGATGCTTCCGAAACGCTGATAATCGTCGGCAGAATCATCAGTCCCAATAAAATGGAGGCTGACAGAACACTCATGCCGCGCCCTCCAAAAGCTTCCCTGACAAAAGGCACTAAAACCACCAGGCCAAAAAAACCGTAAACGACCGACGGAATCCCGGCCATCAAATTAACGGCGGATTTCAGAGTTTTATAAATATGCTTCGGACAGAACCTTGCCAGAAACACCGCCGTCAATATTCCCACCGGTACACCCGTCAAAAGGGCTCCGGCCGTTACATAAAGCGAACCTATAATCATAGGGAAAATTCCGTAAAGATTATTTGCCGGCTTCCATTTTGTACCTGACAAAAACTCAAAAATCCCTATTTCCCTAATTGCCGGAACACCGTTTGCAAGCAGAAAGATACAGATTAGAATTACTGCCGCAACAGAAATACAGGCCGCAAGGAAAAAGAACAGTTTCATAAGCTTTTCCTTCATATATCTCATAATCAGGCTCCTTCACCGTAAAAGGGGCGGCGGCATACACCACAGCCCCATAAATTTTTACTGCAATACTTCATCCCAGGTGACGGTATTTCCCATAAAAATATCTTTCACCTGTTCACTTGTGAGATTGTCTGCGGGGCAGCTGTTATTTACAATTACTGTGATGCCATCCATAGCAATTACGACAGCATTCAGCCCCTTTTCGATTTCCGAATCCTTCAATTCACGGGAAGCCATGCCTATATCGCAGGTACCGTCTATTGTGTCAGACATGCCTGTGGAGGAATCGCTTTGCTGAATCTCGATTGTTACATTCGGATTCTTTGCAAGATAGGCCTCCTTAAGTTTTTCCATTACCGGTGTGACGGAACTGGAGCCCGCAATGATAATTTTCCCCGAATCCATTTTCCCGGTGTATGCCTCCCCGTCGGATACGGAGATATATCCGTTATCTTCAATTACTTTCTGGCCGTCCGCACTCATAATAAAATCAATAAAATCCTGTGCCGCTTCACTTAAGCCCTCCTTTGCCGCAATGTTAAAGGGACGGGCAATTTTGTAGGATCCGTTTTTAATGTTCTCAACCGTAGCGTCCGTACCGTCAATCTGAACCGCCTTAACTGTATCATTCATGGAGCCAAGGGAAATATAACCGATGGCATATAAATCTCCGGCAACACTTGTCATCATAACGGAGGTGGAATTCGTCACGGCAGCGGCATCCGTTGTATAGTCAACTTTCTCCCCTGCTTCATCCTTCTGCTCAATTCCAAACAGCTCTATGAATGCGCCGCGTGTACCCGAGCCGTCTTCCCGTGTGAGAATATTGATTTCTCCTGCAGTATCAAATCCTGCAGTATCACTTTTGCCGCTATTGCCGCATCCTGTCAAAGCTGTCAGTGCCAGCACGCCTGAAAGAATAACTGCCTGGCATTTTTTTAATGTTTTCATTTGTGATTCTCCTTTACTTTCAATTTTTTTGCTTACGGCTATATCATATATAAGAAATGTTAATTTCAATATCGTGATAGCGTAAAATTGATGTAAAGTTTTGAATCTGCAAAAAAAACGGGGCTGTCGGGGAATAAAACAGCAGACTTTTCTGATACCCAGTGTCCGGCTGTTTGTGAACAGGCTGTCTGATATGGACGGATATTGCTTTAGCAATGTCCGTACAGAGCAGACAGAATGTACACAAACCGTCCGAACACAGGGTATAGA
>JAETRR010000145.1 GCA_021770065.1 Lachnoclostridium sp.
ATTGTCTCTTTCTGAAGCTGCATGAGCGTTTCCATTTCTGACTGTGGCATTAAGGGGACCACCTTTCTTTTCGCTGCTTCCTATTATACCGGAAATCCAGCAGAAAAGCGAATCCTCCGCCGTACTGCCACCGTCATTTTGACGAAAGGAAAATGTGGAAAACACACAGTTTTTGCGGGATATTACCTATGAAAAATGTTAGGTTTTCCACACGCAAACGGTAATCCGGGAAAAATGGGGACCGTTATCCTCTCGATCTCCTGGCGGTTCTATTGTTATGTGGGTAATTCATCAGCAGCGTTTTTCCTGCCCCATGAGGGGAAGAAAAATTTTCTCCCTTTTGCACAAAGGTCAGAAGTCCTTTTTCCCTGCGGGCCGGATTGCTTTAGGCTGATCGATGGAAAGCCCTTCTAAAAGCCAGCGGTATTCCTGCCGGGTAAGGTTCCTTACTTCAGAAGAATTCCTGGGCCATTGGAAGCGTCCGTTATCTAACCGTTTATACAAAAGGCAGAATCCATCTTTTTCAAAGTGCAGTCCCGGATAATTGCCATCAACCCATCAATGCTCTTTCTCATGTCGGTGTGACCTGTGACCAGGTAAAATTTTGCCACACCGGACAGGTCGCCTAGCAAAGCTGCCGCAGGGCAAGCAGAGTATTCCGGATCACTTCCGCCCCGGCCTGTTCGTGGATCTCAATACGGATGCCCTGCATTTCCAGACAGAGCGATGGCATATGTAAAGTAACGGTATCTGAAGTATGCTGTTCCATTTCCCAGAGTGGGATCTGGACAACTTCCTGTTTCTGCGCGGTAGCATCCACTGCTTCCGGAACCTCGCAGGTTTTTTTTCGCAAAGCCCGGACGTGATAGTAAAATGTGCTGATAGGAATCCCGTTTTCTATGCACCATTGGCGGTCGGTAAGGCCACTGGATCTGCACTGAGTGATCAGTTTTAACCAATGTTCATCATTTGAAGTTGTACTCATTTAATTCATCTCCTCCAATGTGAG
>JAETRR010000082.1 GCA_021770065.1 Lachnoclostridium sp.
ATGGTTTCCCTTCGTCAGCTTCAATGCCAGCTCCCGCCCGATCTGGTTCGCTTCTTCCGGCGTGACCTCGCCGGGCTTGAACGCCTGCCGGAGATGGTAGGCAATCACATCATCCGTGCCCCGGTTACGTCCGGTCAGGTTCGCATACTGTCTTTTCGACAGAAGGAACTCTGCATCGGCAATCCGGGTATCGCACTCATAACCATAGATGAATTTCCCAAAATCTGTTTTCTGCGGATTCTCCACATAGTCAATAATATCCGCAATCGCCGTGGAAACATCCCGTCCTTTTCCAACATGCAGCGGCATCAGCCGTGTGGTTGCCATCCCATCACCCCCTTACTGTAAAACCGGCTCTGTTATCGTGCCTGTTCTTTTTTCATTTTCGGTTTATCACTGTGCGCCGCCTGCTGCCCGGCATGTTTGCCCAGACTGTCATGTATGGAAGGCTTTTCACCTTGTTCCTGAGTAAGCTCCTGTTGGGTCAGTTTCCGATATGTATCCATACCGGGAATCAGTGAAAGGCTGCGTCCATTGTCCCAGGCAACCCCAATCTGGCCTATGTCATCCACATACTTGACAGTTCCGCGGGTGCCAGCGGGTACCGGGGCATAGGGGTCGTCCATATACTGCAACAAAATCCGGGTATTCGGTGGGTAGGTCTGACGTATAAACTCCACTTGGTTACGGCTCATAAACTCTTGATTCATCTTGAAATCCTCCTTTGCAATGTCTCTGATTTGGGGGTCTACAACAAAGTAAACATTCCTGTCATATCCGAAACCGTCCTTATCCTCACAGACCGGGATTGTCTGCGCCCAGGCTTTGTTATCACGGGAAATTCGCCCGTCATGTTCTTTCTGTCGAACCGTGTTGGCAAGGACATAGAAAATCCGGCCAGAATCAAATTGCTGTAAGACCTGCTGCACACATGCGGAGCCTAAACGGTTATCCCGGTAGTTATCCGCAATGGCCTGTTCGATTGCCTCCTTACACGAAATGTTTGCTTTGTGGGAAGCGCGGTACTGATCCAGCTCCCCATGCTCATGTGCATAGGCGGCAGAATGAAAATAAATTGGTGTTGTATCTTTCAATAAAATCCCTCCGCTCAAAAAACTGCCATGACAGACAGCCATAATTATAGAAAAAGGGCGGGGCTGCCAATGCGCCCCGCCGAAACTGTTTAACCAAATACAAAATCCTTTAGTGCGCCGTTTGCTCCGCCGATAATCCCCACCAGCCAGGCTGCCGCCATTGGCAGACCGTAGGGGCTGATCAGGAACGCGATCACCAGCCATGAAAGCCCCTGCCAGAATCCGGCTGCAAAGAACAGCACCAGCGCCGCCAGAAATACGATTCCCGATAAAATTCCCAGCACAGCACCGGAGACCACCACAAGGAATTTGCACACCAGATAAAGAATCCCCGTAACCAATACAAAGGGAAGTGCCAGTAATTTACCAATCAGACGCATACGCCCGCCTCCTTTCCTTTTTCCATGTCCGTTTTTTCAGGTATGCCCGAAGGGGATTTCAAAGAGAAGCATATTTGCCCCTCTATCTAAATTCTACCGTGCCGGTCGCCGGAAAGCAACGGCGTTTTTCTGTTTACGAAATGCTCGCAAATCCCCGCAGCAGCTTATCCATACCATCCCACAAACTATCCAGGCGGGTGCGCAGATCGCCCACGTCGGCAGCGTAAATACTTCCGGTCTCATTGGCGCGTCTGGTATATTGGTTTAAGTTATTGGAACAGATACGAAGGAGCCGTATCATTTCCTGAATATCGCTCATATCCAGATGGATGATATAACCGTCTACCGCCATCTTGCGGAGATATGCGGAGAGGTTGGTAATGCCGAGCTCCGCCATGCGCCCCTTTACCAACTCCGCCTCCTGTTCGGACATGACAAATTCCACCCGGACGGATTTTTTGTTGTGCCCGGTCTTCATCGTTCCGCCTCCTTTTTATGGGAAGGCGGTTTCCGGGTAGAAGCGACGGCTGTCCGAGTCTCTTTGAGCTTTCCACGCAGGGTACCTTTTTTCAGGCGGTCAATATACTCTTTTATATCGCCGTTTGTGGCATGGTAAGAGCGTTTGAGCCGTTCCCGTTTTAGGATCACAGCAAGCTCCCGTTCGTTCTCCGGCAGCTCGGTCATCGTCTTAGGACGCCCATGTACCGGCATTAGCTCATTCATAAGTTGTCTCTGATTTTGATAAGGAATTGTGATATTGGTTCCGTCCTCAAACAAAACGGCTACTTTTCCAATAGGGCAGGTCAGCAGCTTTACCCGTTCCACATGCGACCCATAATCAAGCGGATAAATATTGCCGATCACTTTTCCATCCTGCACCTCTTTGATAGAGAGGGCATAGGCAAGAACCGGGTCTTTTGTCTGCTCATGGTAAAACATCCACACTTTATTTGCATGGCTACCTTCCAGATAGACCTCCCATTCCCGCAGGGTATAGGTACCGCAGGGCCGCGATAGCCAGAGAAGGCACCGGTCCTCCGGTTCTCCCGATACGGCCAGCTTTGGAATCAGCTCTTTATCCAGGTCAAAATCATCCTTATAATGTTGGGTGTGCAGTTCTACGACTTGCCCCAGAAAATCCAGTATATCCACGCCCTCGAACCTTACCGCGCCCATCAGCGTTCCCTTTCCGGCGCAGGAGGGGTGATCTGTCTGACCTCATGCTCCGGGCGGTCTGCTTTCAGTTTTTCCATGAGAGAGGTTTTTTCCTCCGGCAAAGTCTCCGGGGCAAGTTCCTGGATTTCTTCATAAGTCTGCCCGTCTGTCAGGTCAGGGCGTACAGGCGGTTCGTTGTTGAGCCTACCATCCAGCATATTGTAGTTTCCGGTCTGGCCTTCCTCATAAAGCTCTGCATTACGCAGATAGCTCTCCGGCGGCTGGAAGGGCTGCCCGGCGAACAGGATTTCCCGGCTCGGTGTGAACTGTGAGAGCACGCCGTCCCGAAGCCTTGCAAATTCCTCATACTGGCGCAGGGTAAGGCCGCGCTCCAGCATTTCCGCCTGGGTATGCGCCCAGCCCTCCCCATAGAGAAAATAGTACATATCCGGCTGGTCGCAGACAAAGCACAGGGAGCCGTCCTGATTGTCATAATAGGACGCCTGCATATCCTGGTAGTGGCAGCGTTCCTCACGCCCCAGGTACACCCGGTTATCTGCGCCCAGCATGGCGACCATGCCCGCATAGTTGCTGTGGACCGCAGAGCGGATTTCCACCAGCGGATCCGCCTCCGGCACGGCCTGTCTGCCGGAAATCTCGTCCCGTTTTTCCGCCGCGTCATTTCTCGGCGTCACTTCCTCATGGGCGCGGGCATCCAAATCCGGCTGTGTCTGCGGGGAGGTCTTTCTTACCGCGCCCAGTTCTGGTTCTTTCTCCTGTGCGTAATAATGGACATTGGCGCTGGTTTTGCTGTTCATTTCCTTGGCGTAAGCCTCCGCAGCTTCGCGGGAATCAAATTCCAAAGGCTTTCCGTCCTCTTTGCACCACGCCTCGGCATGGCCGAAGATGGAAGCGCCGCTGCGCACCGCCCATACGCCGTAGGTTGTTTCTTTTCCCATTCTGATCCTCCTTATCGTTCCTGCTGTTTTGATGGTTTCTGTTTTTGGGGCGTCTCCGTCTGCTTTGTGTCTTTGATCTGTTGCCGGAGAGAAGGTCTGTGCTCCGGCTCCGTTTCAGAGTCCGTGATATTGACATACTCGCCAATGATACAAAGCGCCTCCCCGTAACTGCCGGAAGCAAACACCCGGTCCTTCATTTCCTTTGCCTGCTCCTTCAGGTCGTGCTCCCGCAGGGTACGGGCCGCAATGCCTACCAGATTGAAGATATTACCGTCCTGGCCGATCAGCACACAATCCGGTTTTTCCGGTTCCGGCGAAGGCTCCCCAATAAAACCGCCCAGACGGTTCGGTACAAAATCGGACAGCCAGGTACCGCCAAAATTTTCATGGGTTTGTAAACGCCACATAGCAAGTTTCCTAATGTCCAGCTTTACGTCCTCGAAGTGATAAAGCAGACAGGTGAGCTCCCCATACTGGAAAGCGGAAACATCCTCAAATTTGCTGCCGTCCTTCAAAATGCCCGCCTCGGTGAACAGCTCATTGATTCCGTCCACCCATTCCTTCAAATCCCCGCCGCATCCCTGCAGGATCAGGCCGTCTTTGCCATCCATGTGCCGCAGGTCATCGGTTGTAATCGTATTGATATTCAAAAAATTGCCTCCTATCGTTCCTGTTGATGATTGGTTTTCTGCCGGATGGCTTTTGCCATCGGCTGTTTCTTTAACTGCTTACGGACAGAGGGTTTCTGCTCCGGTTCCCGTATATCCGTAAAAATATCGGATAATGGCTGCTCCCAGCGTTCCCCGAAGCCACGGACCACCGTGCCCGCCAGCGCACCGTTATTCTTAAACATTTCCAGTGTATCAAAAGCCCGGTCAAACAGTTCTATGTTCCTTGCATCCACGCTGGGCGCAAAATGGATCACGCCCACCGGGTAATTGCCTCCGGTGCCGATCCAGCCCCGGACAAAATCATCATAGCCTTTTATGATCCCGGCATCGGTCAGTTCGTTGGCATGGCTGGAAATCAATATGCTTGTAGCTGCATACTGATAGCCTAAGACCAATATGCCTGTTTTGGGGTTATACATAAAGCGCCGGTTATCAATCTGCTGCATATCGATCATCCGCCTCCTGGTATCAATCCGCATGAGTTCTTTTGTAATCGCTGTCTTTTCTATCCGCATCCCTCCCATCCATTGATTTATCCGCAGCTTAGACCCGTTTCGGGGCGTCAGAGTATTCTAATACAGCCGCCCCTCAAACCGGGCCCCGAAAGCCTTGAAAATCAAGCCTCATTTTGGTTAAGTTGCGGACATATTACCCTTAATTTTTTCTGCTCCGGCGCTTGCGTTCCCGCTCGGATTTCCGTCTGGCAAAGGCGCGGCAGGAATCCGAACAATACGCCTGGCTGGTGGTAGGCAGATAGGCTTTCCCACAGACCGGGCATGTTTTC
>JAETRR010000083.1 GCA_021770065.1 Lachnoclostridium sp.
ACATGGAGTTTCCGGACGGGACGGATTACAATGGGGTGGACCGGAAGCTGATTGAAAACTTTCTGAAAACAGGTGATGTGAAAGAGTGCGGACCTTTTATTGAGGAATATTTTGAAGCTGTGGGAGAAGAAAATTATATGTCATTGCTGCTGAGGCAGTATATGACTATGGACATTTTTTACTGTGTGCGGGAATTTGTAAAGTCCATAAACGGGGAGACGGCAGAAACCTCTCCCGAATTAACCGATATGAAGCGGATGACAACGGCCATTGAGGATGCAGAAAGCACAATCAGCTATTTGAAAGAACTTTTCACCTTTGCCTTGACTGCCAGGGATACAAACTCCAATGATCGATACGGCCAGATTATCCGGGAGGCAAAAGATTATATCGCAGACAATTTCAGCAACAGTGAATTTTCCCTGAACCGGATAGCCGAGTACATTGGTGTAAGCTCCAGCTATTTCAGCTCTATTTTTAAACAGGGAACAGGACAGTCTTTTATCGAATATCTGACCAGAGTCCGGATTGACAAGGCCCGTGAGCTTTTGAAGTGTACCAATCTTCGGGCAGCGGAGATAGGAGAGAGCGTGGGCTACAGTGATCCTCATTATTTCAGCGCTGCCTTTAAGAAGATTATGGGCCAGTCCCCCACGGAATACAGAGCAGGAAAAAATCAGGAGAATGTGGAAAAGTGAAAAAAACCTATCGTTTGACCTTGAAGATGCGTTTGTCTCTTCTTTTGTTTGTTACAGCCATTCCCTTAACGGTTATGATGCTGGGAATACTGAACATGATTCAGGAATATTCCGATTCTTATAACCGGATTATGTCCAACCTGAAGGTTGCAAATGAGTATAATATAAAATTTAAGGAAGATATGGAATACTCGATGTACCGGGTTATGATTGGCCTGATTGATGCGTCTCAGTTTGAAAATGGCGACATTATGGAGGGCTCCACAGAATATGCTACTGTGGTAAAGAACCCCATCAATATGATTGAATCTGCCAGATACTCTTTCGGCAAGGTGATTGAGAGGATCCCGGGAACAGACAGCGATATTAAGATCAAGGGAATTCTGTCCTGTCTCGATGCCTTGGAGACGGCCGTAAACCGTATGATTGACAATTCTGCCGTGCCGGGGACCTATGGGGAAAGCGAGGCTATCTGGGAAAATGATATCAAGGGCCTCTGCTCTATGATTCAGGAATATATCACCCAGTATACCTATTATGAGCTGGTAAAAATGGAAGAGCTTCAGAAACAGATGGAGGAGCAGGTAAGACAGAGTGTGAGAAGCTTCATGGCGCTGCTGGTGGGGGTTCTGGCAGTTGGTTTCGGCCTGTCAACCATGATAACTAAATCTGTGACCACTCCCATCAATTCTCTGCGGCAGACAGCAGAGCGGTTAGGTGCGGGAGATTTGGAGATACGGGCAAAAATGTATGATCTGGAGGAGATCAACGTGCTTGCCAGAACTTTTAATACCATGAGCGATGAGATTGCTGGGCTTATGGAGAAGACAAAGGAGGAGCAGAAGAACCTCAGAGAGGCGGAGCTTAAACTCCACCAGGAGCAGATAAATCCCCATTTCCTTTACAATACGCTGGATTCCATTGTGTGGCTGGCAGAGGGAGGGAATAACCAGCAGGTGGTGGAAATGACTACGGATCTGAGTGACTTTTTCCGGACAGTGCTTTCCGGCGGCAATGATTTTATTACGGTGGCAGAGGAGGAAAGCCATATCCGGAGTTATTTAAAAATTCAAAAGATTCGCTACGAAGATATTTTGGATTACCATATGGAGATAGATCCGGAGATTGAGGAACAGGTAATTCTTAAGATGACCCTGCAGCCTATTGTGGAAAATGCCCTGTATCATGGGATTAAGAATAAAAGGGGCGGAGGGAAAATCACCATCCGCGGCTATGGAAATGGAGGGGATATGGTATTTGAGGTGGTAGACAATGGGATTGGCATGGATGAGTCTACCCTTGAAGAGCTCAGAAAGAAGCTTCGGGGAGAAAAGAGCCGTCTGGACTCTAAAAAGGGCGGCTTTGGTTTAAATAATGTGGCTCAGAGGATACGGATGTACTATGGCGGCCATTCGGACATTGTCATAACCTCTAAGGAGAATGAGGGAACCTGTGTCAGGGTCTGCCTGGGGCGGTCCAAGGAAGGAAATGGAAAGGATTTATAAAATTTTATGAAAAAAGTTCATTTTTTTTCGCCGGCGGAGGCAGAGGAGCCCGAAACCAGCGTTTTTTGTTTAAAAAAATTCAACCTTTTTCATAAAATATCTCATGGTAAACAAGAACCTCATTTTTTATAATAAAGCTGTAAAAACAAGTTTCATAAAGGAGGAAAAGTATGAAAAGAAAAGTTTTATCCGCAATTTTAATTGCAGCAATGACCTTGTCCCTGGCAGCATGTGGTTCCAAGGAAGCTCCTGCGGACACACAGGCGCCTGCAGAGGCAGAGGAGCCTGCCGCTGACGCAGAAGAGCCCGCTGATGCAGAAGAGCCTGCCGCTGACGCTGGGAGCGGAGACCTGATTACCGTTGGTTATGCACAGGTTGGCGCTGAATCTGACTGGAGAACAGCAAATACAGAGTCCTTTAAGTCTACCTTTACAGAGGAAAACGGCTACAAGCTGATTTTCGACGATGCACAGCAGAAGCAGGAGAACCAGATTAAGGCAATCCGTTCTTTCATTCAGCAGGAGGTTGACTATATCGTAGTTGCTCCCGTAGTTGAGACCGGATGGGAGACCGTTCTTGAGGAAGCAAAGGAAGCCGGAATCCCGGTAATCCTTTCCGACCGTATGATGGACGTATCTGACGACAGCCTGTTTGAAGCATGGGTTGGCGGAAACTTTGTAAAAGAGGGCGAGACCTGCGGTGACTGGCTGGCAGACTATCTGGAGTCCCAGGGCCGCGGCGAGGAAGAGATCAACATGGTAACCATTCAGGGAACCATCGGTGCATCCGCACAGGTTGGACGTACTGAGGGTATGGCAAATAAGCTTGCTGAGCATTCCAACTGGAAGATGCTTGATATGCAGTCCGGTGAGTTTACACAGGCTAAGGGCCAGGAGGTTATGGAGTCTTTCCTTAAGAGCTATGATGATATTGATGTAGTTATCTGCGAGAATGACAACGAAGCTTTCGGCGCTATCGATGCAATCAAGGCAGCAGGAAAGACCTGCGGACCGGACGGAGACATCATCGTAGTAAGCTTTGACTCTGTAAAGGCTGCTTTTGAATCCATGATCGCAGGCGATCTGAATGCAACCTTTGAGTGCAATCCTCTTCATGGACCCCGTGTAGCCGAGATTATTCAGAAGCTGGAAGCCGGAGAAGAAGTAGACAAGATCCAGTACGTGGACGAGGCATACTTCGATACCAGCATGGATCTGGAAGCTATCCTGGCTGAGAGAGCATACTAATATCCATATAAGGAAAATTAATTCAAAGCTTAACATGAATTCATAAATCAGGAGGCGCAGAGCTGGAGCTTAGATTCTCCTCTCTGCGCTCTCTTTTTGCTCTTTAACGCTGCCTGACAGCTGCTATAAACAGCAATATCCCGCACGGTAAAGTCGTGAAGGCGCACGAGAGGAACTTTCATGAGTGCCTTTTCGAATGAAAGTTTCTCTCATTACCTGTGTGCCGAAGCGACTTTACTCTTTAGTGCTATCGCGCAGCGATTTTAAACAGGAGGTACGGCTTTTATGGAAAAAGATTCTGTTCTCGAAATGAGACATATTTACAAGACTTTCCCTGGTGTAAAAGCTCTGCAGGATGTAGATTTTACCTTGAAAAAGGGTGAGATTCACGCACTGATGGGAGAAAACGGAGCAGGGAAATCCACTCTGATTAAGGTTCTGACCGGGGTGGAGGAATTTGAGACCGGGGAAATCATGATGGAGGGTACCGATCATCCCATCATTAACCGCAGTCCCCAGGAGGCTCAGAAGCATGGAATCAGTACCGTGTACCAGGAGATCAACCTCTGTCCCAATCTTACAGTTGCGGAGAATCTGTTCATTGGCAGAGAGCCGAGAAAAGGCGGCATGATTGACTGGAAGACCATGAACAAGAGAGCTGGCGATCTTCTGGCAGACTTGGATATTTTTGCAGATGTAACGAAAACCATTGATAATTACTCCATTGCGATTCAGCAGATGATTGCCATTGCCAGAGCCGTGGATATGTCGGCAAAGGTTTTGATTCTTGACGAGCCCACTTCCTCTTTGGATGACAGCGAGGTGGAGAAGCTCTTCCGGCTTATGCGCAGGCTGAAAGGCGAGGGAGTAGGAATTATATTTGTCACCCATTTTCTGGAGCAGGTTTATGAGGTCTGCGATAAGATTACTGTCTT
>JAETRR010000040.1 GCA_021770065.1 Lachnoclostridium sp.
TTTTTCGCTGATGCTGGTAGGATACAATCTCTTTTCCTCGGATGGAAAGTGCGGAAAATAGACATTTCTTAAGAAAAATTAAATATTTGTAACAAATACTTTCCTTTTATGTAAAAATATTGTAAGATATGTAAGATATACGCTGCGGCCTTAAAAATTCTGCGGCGGAAGATACAAAAGGCTGGGGGTTCAAAAAATGTCTGTGACCATGTTGAAGCGTATTGCCCTTGCGGCAATGGCGGTCAATTATATTGGAGCATTTATACCTGGGATGCCTGTCTGGTTTCAATGGATTGGACGGCTGGCGGCACCCTTATTTTTTTATGGAATGGCCTGGAGCCTGGACAAGACACATAACAAAAGGCAGTATTTTAAGCGTCTCTATGTGTGCAGTGTATTGATGGCTCTGGTTAACCTGCTTTTGTCCTTTGCTGCCCAGAGAGCGGGGCTGACGACGGCAGTGACCAACAATATCTTTGCTACTCTTTTTGCGGGCGCCCTTTTTATTGAGGTGCTGGAGTATGGGCGGAAGCATCCAAAGAAGCGGCTGCGGCTGTGGCTTATCTACGGCGGCTGGCAGATTGCATTTGCGCTGATATGGGCGGCGCTCTATGAGATTGCGGAGATTCCGTATGCTTTTCTCAGCCTGCTTTCTTCTGTGTGCGGCAGTGCGCTGATGTGCGAGGGAGCCTTCCTTTATGTTCTGATGGGAGCTCTGTTTTACTATACCAAGAGGGACAAAGGGAAACTTGCCGCCGGGTATCTGCTTCTCTGCCTGGTATTCTTCCTCAATTCGGCTTTTGGAATCTGGGGAAAGCTCTTTATGCTGATTGGCAGTGATGTGCTGGTGGCTTTTATGGAGCTCACCACAGGGCTTGTGCTCTGGGGAGCGTCCTTCCGTCCGGTTCTTGATGTCACCCATATGCTGAACAGTGATTTTCAGTGGATGATGGTGATTGCCCTGCCGCTGCTTCTGGCCTGCAACGGAAAAAGGGGACGGTGTAAAAAGTATTTTTATTACATTTTTTATCCGGCCCATGTTTATCTGCTGTGGTTTCTGGGGGCTGTAATACTGAGGTAGCGTTCCGAGGCTGCGTGTCTTACTGGTGTATATTGTGATATTTAAGATGATATTCCGGCAGAAGCCAATGTATTTGCCAGCATTGGTTTTTGCCGGAATATTTTTGACTTGTGGACAGGATCGGCGGAAAGGCCGGCGGAAAACTTAAAAAAATATCCCCCCAGGTGGCTTGTGAAGGTTTTAACATATGTGTATAATCAGAATTGTCAGGTTATACAAGCTCTGTGTCAAAGGGTATCCGGCGCGGGACAATAGATTCCCGGGAACAGTATTGTACCGGCCGGGTCTGCAGGACACGCTGCTTGTGTGCGGAAAAGAAAAGTGAGATAGGACAGCGAGGTACTACACAGAATGAAAAGAAGAAAAATTTCCTTTATTATAGCAGTCATACTTGGTATGAACCTGTTTTCGGGCTGCGGTCCGAATTATGAGTCATCTGCCGGGGAGGCTCCCCGGCAGGAGGAACAGAAAGAGACGGGAACAGGGCTTTCAGAGAACGGCGCCGGAGATTCGGTCATTGTAGCCATGGGGCCGAACTCGGAGCCGGAGGCCGGCTTTGACCCGGCATACGGCTGGGGAGCGGGCGAGCATGTGCATGAGCCGCTGATTCAGAGTACGCTGACCGTTACGAATCCGGATCTCTCTATTGGGTATGATCTGGCTGTGGATATGCAGGTAAGCGAGGACGGCATGACCTGGACCGTGACCATTCGTGACGATGTGAAGTTTACGGACGGAGAGCCTCTCACGGCCTCGGATGTGGCATTTACCTACAATACGGTGAAGGACACAAGTTCCGTCAATGATTTTACGATGTTAAAAGAAGCGACAGCGGTAAACGACACAACCGTGGAGTTCCATATGTCTCAGGCTTACTCCATCTGGCCCTATACTATGGCCATTGTAGGGATTGTCCCGGAACATGCCTACGGCCCCGATTACGGTGAACACCCCATCGGTTCCGGGCGGTATCTGATGAAGCAGTGGGATAAGGGGCAGCAGATTATCTTTGAAGCCAATCCGGACTATTACGGAGAGGAAATAAAGATGAAGCGTGTCACCGTTGTATTTATGGAGGAGGATGCGGCTTTTGCGGCGGCAAAGGCAGGCCAGGTGGATCTGGCTTACACGGCGGCGGCCTATTCGGATCAGAGCATTGACGGCTATGAGCTTCTTTCCTTTGAGACCGTGGACAACCGTGGATTTAACCTTCCTGCAGTGCCTGTGGGGACGGACGCACAGGGAAATGTTATCGGGAATGATTTTACAAGCGATCTGCAGGTGCGGAGGGCAATTAATATCGGTCTTGACCGTCAGGAGATGCTGGAAAATGTGGTAAACGGCTATGGAACACCGGCATACAGTGTCTGTGACAAGATGCCGTGGTACAACAGTGCGGCAGAGGTTGAGTACGATCAAGAGGAAGCGAAAACTATTCTGGAGGAAGCGGGATGGAAGGAAGGTTCCGGCGGCATCCGCGAAAAGAACGGGGTACGGGCAGCTTTCAACCTGCTGTATCCTGCAAGCGATTCTCTCCGCCAGGCTTTGGCGGCAGATACGCAGAACCAGCTGAAAGAGCTCGGCATTGAGGTGACGATAGAGGGCGTGGGCTGGGATACGGCTTACGACCGTGCCCAGGCAGAGCCGCTCATGTGGGGCTGGGGAGCTCATTCCCCCATGGAGTTATATAACATTTACCATACTCTGGAAAACGGACTGGCAGGCTTTTCTCCATACGCCAATGAAACCGTTGACCAGTATATGGATGAGGCTCTGGCTGCCAGTGATCTGGATACTTCCTATGAACTCTGGCAGAAAGCCCAGTGGGACGGAACTACGGGTATTACCCAGGAGGGGGATATTCCCTGGATCTGGCTTGTGAATATCGATCATCTTTACTGGTCGAGAGAGAATCTGAAGGTGGCGGAGCAGAAGCTTCATCCCCACGGACACGGATGGTCCATTGTCAATAATGTGGACCAGTGGATCTGGCAGTAATAGGCAACCCCATTATAACCTATTAAAAAGCAAAGCCGGAGCTGTTTTTGACGGCTCCTCTTTGCATGTTTCCGCAGTACTGTATGGGTGCTGCAGAACTGGAAAACAACAGAACTGGAATAGAGGTCAACTCGTGAAGCATCATTTAATTTTTTTATCAAAACAGGCGATCCGCATGATCTTATTGCTGGTATGTGTCAGTATTGCGGCATTTTTTCTGGTATCCCTATCCCCGGTAGATCCCCTGCAGGCCAATGTGGGGCAGGCAGCCTTAGGAAGCATGAGCCAGGAACAGATTGCGAAGCTTAACGCCTACTGGGGGGTGGATCAGCCGCCCCTGGAGCGGTTTCTGTCCTGGGCTTCGGATTTTTTCCGGGGCGATATGGGGATTTCCCTGTTGTACCGCAGGCCGGTATCCGAGGTTATTGCCGTCAAATTTGCCAACTCCATCTGGCTTCTTGCCATTGCCTGGGTGGTTTCCGGCGTCATGGGCTTCTGCCTGGGGGCTTTGGCCGGAATGAAGCAGGGAACCTGGGTGGATAAGGTGATTAAAGGCTATTCCCTGGTGATTGCCAGCACGCCCGCTTTCTGGCTGGCACTGGTACTCCTTATGATATTTGCAGTGTGGCTCAAGGTACTGCCTGTGGGCTTAAGCGTACCCATCGGCATGGAAGCTGCCGGGGTGACGCTTGCGGACCGGATCCGCCATGCCGTTCTTCCGGCTCTGACCTTAAGCATAACGGGCATCTCCAATATTACACTGCACACAAGGGAAAAAATGATTGATATTATGGAGAGTGATTATGTGCTCTTTGCAAGGGCAAGGGGCGAGAGCAATTGGAGCATTTTCAAAAATCACGGCTTCCGCAACGTGATTCTCCCGGCTCTGACCCTCCAGTTTGCTTCTATCAGTGAGATTTTCGGCGGCTCTGTACTGGTGGAGGAGATTTTTTCCTACCCGGGGCTTGGGCAGGCTGCGGTGACGGCGGGAATCGGAAGCGATGTGCCTCTGCTCCTTGGGATTACGGTGATCAGTGCGGCGATTGTATTTGGCGGCAATCTGGCAGCAAATATTTTGTATGGAATCGTGGATCCCCGGATTCGAAAAGGGGGTGCCGGACTGTGAGACGCATGAACGGAAGGCAGAAAACGGCTCTTTTGTTTGGGGCAGCGGTGATTTTTCTGGTGCTGGTTACCATAGCGGGGCAGGTTCTTTCAGAGGCGGCGATGGCGACGGATTTTTCCAGAAAGGACAGGCCTCCCTGTCCGGAATATCTGTTTGGAACGGACTGGATGGGACGGGATATGTTTGTGCGCACTCTGACCGGCCTGTCTATGAGTATCCGGATCGGGCTTCTGGCAGCAGGAGTGAGCTCGCTTCTGGCTTTGTTTCTGGGTATTGTTTCGGCGACGATGGGACGGGCGGTGGATTCTCTGGTGACCTGGGTGATCGATCTGGTCATGGGGATTCCGCATATTCTCCTGCTGATACTGATTTCCTATGCCTGCGGCAAGGGTTTTAAGGGCGTGGTCATCGGAGTGTCCCTGACTCACTGGACTTCACTGGCCAGACTGATTCGGGGCGAGGTTCTGCAGCTTAAGGAAGCTTCTTATATTAAAGCGGCAGGAAAACTGGGGCTCAGTCCCTGGCAGATTGCGTGGAAGCATATGGTTCCCCATCTGTTTCCGCAGTTCCTGGTGGGATTGATTCTTTTGTTTCCTCATGCTATTCTTCACGAGGCGAGCATCACTTTTCTGGGTTTCGGCCTGTCCCCGGAGCAGCCGGCCGTCGGAGTGATTCTTTCGGAGAGTATGCAGTATCTGGCTATGGGAAAATGGTGGCTGGCGCTGTTTCCAGGCCTTTTGCTGGTGCTGACGGTGGCGCTGTTTGACGTGGCGGGGGAAAGCCTCCGGAAGCTTCTGGATCCGGGGAGTGCGCATGTGTAACCAAAAAAGCCGGATATTCTTCTGGGCTCAGGTGTACAGAATAGGTTTCTGCAGAACTGGAAGTTTCTGCGGAACAGGAATGAAAGAAGCATAACATGGATAAGAAAAAAGTGATACTGGAAATAAAAAACCTGTCCATATCCTTTCAGCAGTATGATAAAGGCTTCGGGAGGACAGAACTGGATGTGATCCGGGATCTGAATGTGACGGTCCATGAAGGAGAGATGGTGGCGGTTGTGGGCTCCAGCGGTTCCGGAAAAAGTCTGCTGGCCCACGGGATTCTGGGTATTCTTCCTTACAACGGAGTTATAGGCGGAACCATCCTTTATGACGGAGGGGAGCTTACCCGGAAGCGGAAAGAACAGCTTCGGGGAAATGAGATTGTCCTCGTTCCCCAGAGTGTGGCATTTCTGGATCCTTTGATGAAGATCGGCCCACAGATCCGCAAAGGAAAAAAAGATCCGGAATCAAAGGAAAAACTAAATCGGATTTTTGAGAGCTATCATTTGAAGCAGGAGGTTCAGGAACTTTATCCCTTTGAGCTCTCCGGCGGTATGAACCGGCGTGTGCTCGTTTCAACGGCCATGATGGGAAATCCCCGTCTGGTGATTGCCGACGAGCCTACGCCCGGGCTTCACATGAAAATGGTCCGCCGGGTGATGAGCCATTTCCGGGAACTGGCGGATCGGGGAGCCGGTGTTCTTCTGATCACCCATGATCTCGAGCAGGCCCTGGAGGTTGCGGATCGGGTGGCGGTGTTCTACGCCGGGACTACAGTGGAGGATGCGGACGTATCAGATTTTGCCAGGGAGGAGACATTGCGGCATCCCTATTCCAGGGCGCTCTGGAGGGCATTGCCCCAGAATGGGTTTCAGTTTATCGGCGGAACACAGCCTTATGTGAAGGATCTCCCGGAAGGCTGTCCTTTCGGGCCGCGGTGTGAGCAGTTCTGCGAAGCGTGCAGAGGGGAGATTCCTTACCGGGAGCTCCGGGGCGGGAAAGTCCGGTGCCTGTGTGCGGAATAGGAAATCAGGAGGCTGAGATGATACTGGAAGCAAAACATATATCTTTTCGATACGGAACGGACAGCAGGCAGATTTTAAATGATTTCAGCCTGAAGCTGACCTGTGAGGAGCGGGTGGGGCTGATTGCCCCCAGCGGATCCGGAAAGACAACTTTTTGTAAGATACTGGCAGGATATGAGAAGCCGGATGAGGGAGAAGTTCTTTTGGACGGGCGGCCCCTGTCTGAATACAAAGGCTATTGTCCGGTGCAGATGATCTGGCAGCATCCCGAGCAGGTAGTGAATCCGCGGCTTTGCATGAAAGAAGTTCTGGCTGAGGGCGATCATCTGGAACAGCGCATAGCGGAAGGGCTCGGCATTGAAACAGACTGGTTAAACCGTTATCCGGCGGAACTGTCCGGCGGCGAGCTTCAAAGATTCTGCATAGCAAGAGCCCTGGGAGAACGGACCCGGTTTGTTCTGGCGGACGAGATCAGCACGATGCTGGATCTCATCACCCAGAGCCAGATCTGGAGTTTTCTGATCCAGGAGGTGGAGAAACGCGGAATCGGACTTCTGGCCGTGAGCCACAGTACGCCGCTTCTTAAGCAGGTATGCACCCGGGTGGAGGATCTGGAGTAATAGAATGGAAAAAAAAGGCTTTTTTTACTTCTGTATTTGCGGTATACTATGAAATAAGATTTAAGTATGTGCAGGAAAGGAGAAGTTTTATGGCACCGATAGAAATTACAGAGCAGAATTTTGAGCAGGAGGTATTGAAATCCGACATTCCCGTGCTGGTAGATTTTTGGGCATCCTGGTGCGGCCCCTGCCGGATGCAGGCACCCATCGTGGATGAAATGGCAGAAGAAGTCAGCAGCGTGAAATTTGCCAAACTGGATGTGGACGCAAACGGCAGACTGGCACAGCAGTACGGGGTGATGAATATCCCCACGCTTCTTGTGTTCAGGGACGGCAGGGTGGCAGGAAGCGCCGTGGGCCTGCAGTCCAAAGAAAATCTTCGCAAAATGCTAGAGCGTGTTTGAAAATTCATTCCCGTCATCTGCCAGAAAGCAATTTTCAAACACGCTCTAGGAATATAGGCGGGAGCCGGAACAAAAAGGAGCAGCATTATGTATGATGCAATTATGATCGGGAGCGGCCCGGCAGGTTTGTCGGCCGCTCTCTATACCAGCCGTGCAGGCTTAAGCACTCTCGTGATCGGAAAGGATCGGGGAGCATTGGAAAAAGCGGATCGCATCGAGAATTATTTCGGTATGGCAGAACCGGTTTCCGGCTGTGAGCTGGTAGAGAATACGAAGACCCAGGCTAAAAATCTCGGTGTGGATCTTGTGGAGGATGAGATTTTTCATATTTCCTGGAACGGTCATTTTATTCTGGAGGGCAAAAACGGAACCTATGAGGCTCTGACTGTGCTTCTGGCCACAGGGACCGGACGGAAAACTCTGAAGATAAAAGGCTTAAAGGAACTGGAAGGCAGAGGTGTCAGCTACTGCGCCGTCTGCGATGCCTTTTTTTACCGGGGCAGGGATGTCGCTGTCCTGGGAAATGAGGACTATGCGATCCATGAAATGAGCCAGATCCTTCCGGTGGTAAAATCTGTCGTGCTGCTGACTGACGGAAAGGAGCTGAAAGCAGAAGTTCCAGAGGGAGTCCGTGTCATACGAAAGCCTCTGCTTTCTGTGGACGGTACAGAACGCGTAGAAGGTATTACTTTTGAGGACGGAAGCAGCATTGCGGCAGAGGGGCTGTTCGTCGCCCTGGGGAGCGCCGGAGCCATGGAACTGGCCAGAAAAGCCGGAGCCTTTACGGAAGGGCAGAACATAAAAGTCAACGAAAAGATGGAAACTAACATACCCGGTTTATATGCGGCCGGAGACTGCATCGGAGGGCTTCTTCAGATTTCCACTGCTGTGGGAGAGGGAGCGCAGGCAGCCATGTCTATGATTCCGTTTGTGCGCAGGCAGAAATGATGTTACAATTCACACCCACGCCAGTTTTTGCAAATTTTTTATTTGCTAAGGGTGCGAATTGTAACAAGGGACTGCCCATTTAAAGTCGCCTTCGGCGAGGGGCAGTCCCTTTGGCCCCATAACTGTATTGGCTCCACGCCAATCAGCGGAGTGATTGGCGTGGGTGTGAAAAGTAACGAAATGATGCCTTAAACTTTAATTAAAGATATTTACCACTTGTCATATGGTTTTCAATACTATATAATGAATTATGAGGTGATTATATGACAGTGGATGTGCAGGACATACTGAAAAACATTTTGGAAGGTCTGGATAAGATGGATTATATCCGGCCGGAAGATGTCCCGGGGATTGATTTATACATGGATCAGGTTACGACTTTTATGGATCAGCAGCTTCAATCCTCCAAGCGTTATGAAGAGGACAAGATCCTTACGAAAACCATGATCAATAACTATGCCAAGAATAACCTTCTTCCGCCTCCGGAGAAGAAGAAATATTCCAGAGAGCATATGCTTCTGCTGATTTTTATTTATTATTTTAAGAATATCTTATCTATCAGCGATATCCAGAGCCTGCTTACTCCGCTGACAGAGAAATATTTCCATACAGACCATGCCGTCCAGCTGGATCGGATTTATACAGAAGTATTCAGCCTGGAGAAAAAGCAGATTGAAGCATTAAAAGAGGATCTTATTTCAAAATACCGGACGGCCGGAGATACCTTCGGCGATGTCTCCAGAGAGGATAAGGATTTTCTGGAGCTTTTCTCCTTTATATGCATGCTCAGTTTTGACGTCTATATGAAAAAGCATGTGATTGAAAAGCTGATTGATCACCTTCCGGATCCGGAAAAGAAAGGCAGGAAAAAAGGGACAGAGACATAAAAGAGGGGCAGCAGCCCCTCTTTACAATTCCCGTGTTTCCAGATATTCCATATACCGGGCCACCATAAGGGCGATCTGGAATACTAGGGCATTTTCAAAAACCCGGATATCCAGTCCGGTGGTTTTTTCAAGCTTTTCCAGCCGGTACACCAGCGTATTCCTATGTACGAAAAGCTGCCGTGCCGTCTCCGAAACATTCAGATTATTTTCAAAAAACTTTTCAATCGTAGTCAGAGTCTCCTCATCAAAGGTATTGGGCAGATTCTCTCCCAGAACCTCTACCATGAACATTTTGCACAGGGATAAGGGAAGCTGGTAAATCAAACGGCCGAGGCCCAGAGTATGGTAGGAAACAACGGTTCTTTCCGGGTAGAAGATTTCCCCTACTTCCATAGCCATCCGGGCTTCTTTATAGGATTTGGAGACATCCTTAAGCTGGCTTACAATGGTTCCGTAGGATACGCGAACCGTGCTCAGCATATCAGCCAGAAGACAGGCTGTCTTTTCCAGCGTCTCATAATCGTCCTGTTCGGTGAGTTCTTTTACTACGACAACATTCTTTTCGTCCACGGCTGTGATTACATCCTGGGAATCCGGCGCAAACGCTCCACGTACAGATTCCATGTCAATGACATCCTCCACAGCTGTAGTCTCTACCAGATATACAACCCTCAGAGTATCCTGGTTGATGTGCAGTTTTTTGGCCTGGTTGTTGATATCTACCAGAAGAAGATTATCAAGCAGGAGGTTCTGGATGAAATTATTTCGATCAAAGCGCTGTTTGTAGGCAACGATAAGCCCTTCGATCTGCTTTACGGCGATTTTGCCGATCATGTAGGCATCATCGCCGGTGCCTTTTGTCAAAAGGATATAGCTTAACTGTCCTTCGTCATATATTTTAAAAAAATGACATCCCTGGAAGCTCTGGCTTTCGGCCGGAGAGCCGGCGAATGTATCCAGGATCTCTTTGGAAATATCGGACGGTTCAAAGGTAGATGCTGCCAGGCTTCCGCTTATGTCCAGTACACACAAATCAATTCTCGTAATTCCCCGCAGGTCATCTATGGCTGTCTGTATAATCTGATTGGAAATCATAGGTCTTTCCCCCCGAATCTGGTATAATTTTGCGCTGTTTCTGCCAGTATGCACAAAAAAGCGGCCTTTTATGGGATATATTATAAAATTTTTCAGACAAAAAGTAAAGAGCCTCTCCGGATTCTTTGGTGACTTTTTGTATTACAGCTCAAGGGCTTTGGCGAAACCGGCCCTCGGCTCTCCGCTCTCTGGCTCCCCGGCTTTTCCATATCCGTGTTCGGACGGTTCGTGTACACTGTGTCTGCTCTTGCCGGATGTAAAATCCGTCAATATCAGACACAGCGTTCACGAACAGCCGGACACTTAATATTGGAAAAGCCGGGGAGCCAGAGAGCGGAGAGCCGAGGGCCGGTTTCGCCAAAGCCCTTGAACTGCAACCTTTTTGCTATAATTGGATTGACAAATAATGGAAAATAGATTATAGTACAAGGCAGGACGAAACAAATCATTCGAAGATTCGGGGAATTCCTCCCTGCTTCCTGTGAGATCTGTCCGGATTCTTTTTTTATTCCACAGCATTTTAATAAAGAAAATGGCAAAAAGAAAGGAGAGACTGCAATTTAATGAAAAAAAACTGTATTTTGATAAGCCTGTGCCTGATCCTTCTGTCCGGCATGACCGCTTATGGAGCAGAGCCGTCAGCGGTTCTGCAGGAGAGGGAAAAGAGGGAGGTGCAGGGAAACAGTCTTACAAAGACGCTCATCCTTCCGGCCGGGGAGATAACTTCGATTCCGCGGTATGAGACGGACGGAAATATACTTTATATTTTAGAGGAAGACTCGCTCCGCCTGCGGACCGTCAGTACGGGCTCGGCAGAGGGGGCGGATGTGGTTACGGTAACAAAGGTTATTTCCGGACTTCCAGATAATGATTTGGAGCGGATTCCCATGACGGAGAAACAGGGTGAAATCAGCTGTGACCTTCTGTCTGTGAGTTACAGGATTACAGAGGAGAGCAGAGAGGGCATGCCTTTGAAATATGAAGCACGGTGCTGGTATGGGGGCTTAAGCAGATACGAGGAAGTCTATGATACGGCATGGGAGGCATCCATGACCTACACCGGGCATCCGATTGAGTCCAGCATCCAGTCTGCGGCAGTGGAATATATTTACGAATATATAGAACGGGCCGGGGCAGCGGAAAACGGAAGCGCCGGGATCGAAAGGACAATTGGTGGAGAACGCAAGGATATTTTGGAAGAAACAAATGAGACTCCAGGGACAGAGGATATAGAAGAAACAGAAGTTATAGAGGAAGAAACAGTGCCTATGGCATCAGAGGAAACGCAGGAATCAGGGCAGGAGACGGGGCCGGGGCGGCCGGAGGATATAAATATCGATGATGAAGACACTCCCCTTGGAGCTCCCGGGCGTGCCGCTGCAGCAGTGGCAGCAGCAGCGGGGATACTGGCGGCCGGACTTCTGGCAGCACTGCTGTGGTATCTGAATCATTTTACTGCACCGATTTATGCGGCAATGTACAGCGGAGGCTATAAAAGGATTGGACGTATCCGCTTAAAGCGCTGCAGGGATCATTATGCGGCTGTTTTAACAGAATATCTGACGGAGAGGGCAGAGACTGATAATTACAAAATTAAAATATCCCAGTATATTCAGAACCGCAGCAGGAGCGGAATTCTGGATATTCGATGTCCGGACGGCCGTATAATCACCCGGAAGCTTAAGGATGTTGTTTTGTTTACAGTAATGGATTAAGAGGCGCTTCCTTGACGCTCAAAATAATTGCAGCATGGAGATCAGATTTATCGGGAAAGGATTTTCTAAAATGAAAAGAAAGAAGTATAGGACAGTAAAACAGGCGGCCGTCTTTATTCTTGCACTGGCAATACTGACGGGAGCTTTTGGAACGGATGTATCCGCTTTGGGGACAGGTTTGGCACAGATATCCGGCCGGGAAAGGGGAGGCATAGTCAGAGCCGAAGGAATTGCTGAAGAGACTTCCGAAGAAACTGCCGAAGGAATTGTCGAAGAAACTGCCGAGGAAACTGTTGGGGAAACTGCCGGGGAAGATGCCGGGGATCCCAAAGAAAGCCTGCAGAAAGAAACAGAGAAAAAAGAGGAAACAGAGAAAACAGAGAAAACAGAGAAAACAGAGGAAAAAGAGACTGGGGAGACTCCCGGCGAGGAACCGGCAAAGAAGCCGGACGCAGAGCTTCAGCTGACGGCGGCGGCAGAAAATTTAAGCGTGTCTTTTGACTGTGAGGAATTCACTGCCGGACAGACCGTCACCGCTGTGCTGATACCGGAGGAGGGGTATACGGTTCTCACAGAAAGCATTTCTGTAAGAGATGCAGAAGGAACGGAACTCGAACTGGAGATCCGGGATCCGGATGAAACGGGAGCGGTTGTGGTCTCTTTTGAGGCTGCCGGGAGCGATATGGAGCTTACGGCGCTGGCCAGACAGATAAGAAAGGTGCAGATTACCTGTCTGGATGAACAAAAGCAGCCAAGCATCCGCTTATCAGGGGAGGTTTCTCCCAAAGCCCTTTATGAGGGTGCAGAAGCAGTTGTTTCTGTAACAAACACAGGTGATAAGCTCTGGGAGGCAGACGTATCTGTAATTTCGGAAGGAACCGGGCTGGAATATATCATAAACGGGGACTCGCTTTCATTTTTTATGCCTGATGAAGACGTGGAGGTTGTTCTGCATGAACGGGAAGCCGTTGACTATGGCAATCTTTCCGGCGAGGATTTGAGTATCAACGGAAGCTGGCAGGGCAGTACTTCATCCACAAAAAAGGATAATGAGCCGGACGTGGAGCTTGGAAAATCTGCCAGGTGGACAAATATTGAGGACGGCTATGCGGAGCTTACTATCACGGAGAAGGATACTTCAGACTATAGCAATACACCGGTGGATTACATTATTATTCTGGATCGGACACGAACCATGTCTTTGAATGAATCTACCTGGGAGGGCGGCGGCCATCCGGCAGCATTTCAGAATTCCAATTCTCCCTGTATTAATCCGGATCATTATTACAGAAGAGGCGAAATTCGGCTTAAACTCCTGGATTACCGCACAGGGTATGATATCAGTTCCGGCCGCTGGTTTAGCGGTCTTCCGGGAGGCGCAAGACTCTGGAACAGCCACTATAATTCCACAGAGCAGAATATCATGCCCCTTTACGGAAACGGATGCCAGGATCGGCTGACCATGGCCAAACAGGGGATTCGGGAGCTGCTGTCCCGGATAGAGCAGCAGAATAAGGATATTCCGGCGTCAAAAAACAGATCAAGGGTAGCTTTCTGGTCTTTCGCAGGCCCTTATATTGCTTCGGGGGATAAGAGGGATCAGGGACTTTATAACTACGTTGGACTGACCGAAAATTACAACCAGATAAGAAATGCAGTCAATGCGGTTCAGACTTATTCCGGAACCTATTACAAGGAATCCTTAAAGGAAGCATACCGCATCATCAGTCAGCGTAACGTTTCGGACAGTAAGCACAAGGATGTTTACACCAAGGTGGTTTTTATATCCGATGGTATGTGCGGAGACGATAACCTGGATGAAGTGAGGGCTCTTGCAGACCAGTTGAAGGCTCTGCCGAATACAGAGCTCTTTACACTGGCCGTGGGTATGACCCCAGATTCCGAGGGAACACGGTTTTTAAGGGAGCTGGCCACAAGCAGCGCCCACACGGCAAGTTTCTGGCAGAACCTGTCCTTTTCCGGCGGCAGCGGCTCTGCCTTTGCTGAGACGTTGTTCAATATCGATAAAAAGGGCATAGAGGTAAAGGCAGTCAGCAAGGTTCTTACAGATCAGATTGAAACAGACTACTGGGAGCCCGTTGAGGTTTTAAGCGCAGACGGAGGAATCCGGAATGTAAGCCTTAATAAGAATACCGGACGGCTGGTATGGAATATCCCGGAAGGCGCGGGAAAGACCTACAGCTGCACCATAAAGCTGAAGCTTAAGGATTCCTACCGCTTCCTGCTTTCCGATGCCTCCTATCCCACGAACCGGGATACACCGGGGGCAACACCCGGGGACATCCAGAACACGCCAGGGAAGGCAGGAGCTGTTGTAACCTACCGTATCAAAGGCGGCATCTATAATGAAGAAGGCAGGGAGACGGGAGTAATTACGCCGGAGCTTAAATATGGAACCGTTCATTTTACAGGAGAAAAGCACTGGACGGTATCCGGATCCAGACCGGACAGCATCACCGTCCGGCTGATGCGCACCCTGCCGGGGCAGAGCCGCTCCCTGGAAGTAAACAATGCGGTGACCAATGTGTCAAAGAACTGGCGTTATGAATTTACATACCGGTTAATGCCCGACGGCAGTAAAAAACCACTGATCAAGTATGACGAGAACGGACGTGCCGTTAAATATGAAGTGGCTGAGAGTGTTCCGCAGTTTTACTCTCAGCTTGACAGCGTTGTAAGCCAGAAAGCATCCGGAACGGACAGGGGCGTGGTAATAGACACCCAGCTGTACAATGAGCCCTTTAAAGTAAAGGCCCGGATCCGGAAGGTGGATCGGGAAACGGGAAATCCCTTAAGCAAAGCCGGTTTTTCCGTGTATGCCTGGAGTGAGAAGCACAAAGGCTATGTGCCTTATCTGGGAACGACGGATGCAGGTGCAAAGCCCCATGAAACGGGAACCATGGAGGGAGCCGGAACCGGAATGACGCTTTCGGAAGGGGCGAGGGGGATTTATACAACCCCGTCCTGGCTCTACTATTCCCGGGATAACCAGGGAAGGTTCCGCATTATAGAAACCAGGGCGCCGGAAGGATATTTCGGCGATTGGAAGGATGCGGCAGGTGTTACGGACAATTCTACGGATGCAGACAAACATGTATATGATTTTGTGATTTCCCCGGATGCGGCACAGAATAAGTCAACCGTGGAGGTATCTAACCAGACGGACGGAACATTCGGCGATAGAAGGGTTCTGGGGCGGCTGGTATTTTCCAAGAAGGATCTGGAAAGCGGGGAGACAATTCCACAGGGAGACGCAAGCCTGGCAGGAGCAGTTTACCGTCTGTATGCAGCGGAGAATATTGTCCACCAGGACGGAACCACCGGCGTGCTTTACAGAAAAGATGACGAGGTGAAGATCCGCTTTGTGAGCAGTGGGGACGGAATCCGCACTTACCGGTATGATGCAGGCGGAACGGCAGTAATGAAGACAGCCGCCGGGGCGGAGCTTGCGGTGGAAGGGCTGGAAATCGGCCGCTACTATCTGAAGGAGGAGACGGCCAGCGAAGGCTATCTAGCGGATCCGAAAATCTATCCCTTTGAGATTGCATACCAGGGAGAAAAGAAGGCGGTTGTAGAGATTACGGATTATTCCGTCTATGAGCAGGTGAAAAAGCAGGCAGTTTCCTTCTATAAGGTCACAGGGGCGGACAATGCCGACAAGCTTAAGCCCATGAAGGGGGCGAAATTCAGCATCTACCTGCTCTCCGATGTGGCGGAGGGAAAATATATGCATCTGCCGGATGAGGAGCTGCCCCAGGCCGTGATAGATGACTACCGGAATACGGAGACCCTGGGCTATGAGGCATTCCGCAGCATAAGGCCGGCAGTAATTTACGATGAGAAGGATTCCCGGGATGTAAGCAGCGGACGGCTGACGAAGAAGGTGCAGTATTCTGACGGGACAGAATACCTGGCAGACAGTGAGAATGAGAATGCCTACCTGGCGGCGGAAATCGAGGCGGATGAAAAGGGCGTGGTAAACACTCCTGGGCTCCCCTACGGGCGCTATCTGATTATAGAAACGACAGTGCCGGAGAATGCCATTGCCACACGGCCCATAGCCGTCACAATCACAGGTGATGATGAGGATGCGGTGATAGACGGGGACGGGAAAGGAGAGAAACTCCCTGACCTGGAGATTCTTATGGACCGGCCCATTATGTCTCTGGTACGGATTGTAAAATACGATACTTTCAGCAACAGGCCTGTCCTTAAGGAGGGAGCGGTATATGTAATCCACGATGTGGAAGGCGCCTGGTTTGACTATTACACCAGGGAAATGACGACGGCCCAGAAGGCGGCCTACAAACTGAAATACGGGGATCTGGTGGTTCAGTACAGCCAGGGTGTATGGACAGGTACAAAGGACAGGCCTTTTACTACAAAGCATATGGAAGGGGAAGCAGACGAAACCTGCAGTGTCTGCATCGAAACTCCGGCCAGACTGCCCGGCGGCATCTACGAGCTGGAGGAGCTTAAAGCCCCGGAGGGATATATTCTGCAGGGAAAAGAAGGAGTTATCGCCAAGGATACAAAAGAAACCAGCGCAGATAACCACACCTTCTACGAACGGGAGGCGGACGGCATGTGGACAGCGGCGCCCAAAGGACGGGCAAGATTCGCGGTGTCCTCCAGCGAGGCCCGGTATGACGAAGGTGTCGGCGCCTTTGTGGTTCTGGCAAAGCAGAGCAACGATCCGGCCGTTGGCAAGATATCCGTTTATGCAGAAGGAGAACAGCTCACATCCGCAAAACAGGAGGGCAGCACTATCTTAAACCGCCTGGGGGATGTGATAGAGAGCTTTTTCGGCTATCTGGCAGGAATCTTTGTGGAGACGGAAGAGGAAGAGGGCATAACCGGGAAGGAGCTGGCTTCCTACCGGGATTATGTATTTAATTATGAAATGAGACCTATAGAGGGCGCTGAGTTTGAGATCCGGGCGGCGGAGGATATCTATTCGCCGGAAGGAGGAGCGAATGCAGAGAAGCTGTATGAAAAAGGGGAGCTGGTAGTAACGCTGTCCACAGACACAGCCGGAAAGACCTGGACGGGGCAGAAGGACAAAGAAGGGACAGATATTCCGGAGGGGCTTCCGTTAGGAAAGTATACAGTGGCACAGACCGCGGCCGGAGAAGGCTTTGCGCTGAGTGAAGAGAATGCTGTGCCCCGGGAGATTGAGATCACTTATGCAGGCCAGGAGATTCCGGTGATTTACCGGGATACTGCTTATACGAATCCCCGTCAGAAGGTGCGTATCAGTATAGCCAAGCAGGACGCGCAGAATGAGCAGGCCCTTGCAGGGGCTGTATTCGGCCTGTATACGGCAGAGGATATCGAAGGATACCAGGGGAAACGGATCCTCAAGGCGGATACACTGATTGCCACGGCAGAAACCACCCGTGCCAAGAACGGAGAGATCAAGGAGGCTGTTTTTGCGCCGGATCTGCCCCATGCCCGGTATTATGTGAAGGAGCTTTCCGCTCCTGTGGGCTATATGCTGAATGCTGAACCCATAGAGATAGACGCTTCTTATAATAGAAGGGATCAGAGCGGTCTGGCTGCTTTTTCGGGAGTAATAAAAAATGATCCGGCCCAGATACTGGCCGCCATGGTGAGTGTGGATGAATCTACCATAGCGCTGACCCAGGCCGGGGATATCTACAAGAGCACGGTAAATGTGGTGAAGAACAATACGGAATATCCTCTGGAGCACTTCACCCTTACAGACAGCCTGTCAGACCAGGTATGGCCCACGGAGCTCTGGACAGGAACCTACAACCAGGAACTCACCTACAGGGTGGAATACCAGACAAACAAGGATGAGGACTGGGTTCTCTGGGCGGAGGATCTGGATACAAAGACCAATCATCATCTTACGGTTCCTGCGGAGCTGGCCGGGGAGGATGAGCATATCCAGGCTTTCCGGATGCGGTACGGGACAGTGGACGGAGGCTTCAGCAGAGAAGAGGCCCCGGCTTATATGGTGAAAAGCCATACAGGCGCAAAGGGAAGCATTCCCAATGAGATAGAGGTGACGGGAATACAGGCCGGCGTGGTGCACCGGGACGAGGCGGCAGTCCTCACAAAGCTTTACTCCAAGAGCGTGAACAGCTATCCTGCAGAGATTGAGGAAGAGCCGGGGTACGAGATCGTGGACACTGTTGGGCCGGAGGAAGAGGGAAAGCGGATTGAAGAGATCGTGAAGAAGGTAAAGGAACAGGAAGCCAATCCCCCTAAGCCTGAGAGAGTACAGCGTGTGAAGGTAGTGGAGAATCCCCAAGCAGACGACGGAAGCGCGCTGCTTCGGATGCTTGCCCCCGGGACAGGAGATCGGGCAGAGATTCTTTTGTGGGTTCTCCTTATGAGCTGTGCCGCGGCCGGGATTGTGGGCGGCCTTATTCGAAACCGGAGAAAGAAGAACAAGAGAGAGGATTCTTAAGAAACAGGCAGTAGAATGATTATTCCGGCCGTATCATAAGGATACGGCCGGGAATATGATAGGGCAGTTATAGGAGGCAGAATGGGGGAAGAGACAGAAAAGCTGTCAGAAAGGGAAGGTTTATACTGTACGATAGAGGAGGTAATGTGTTAGAATAAAAAAAGAGGATGATACAGATTGATATATATTATCAGAACAAAAGATGAAACAGTTTGAAGTACGTAATTGAATCACAGAGAAAAGCATACAAAAGAGGCATCAGCTTTGGAGGAACAGCATGGGAAGACAGTTAGAGAAAGCAATTTTGAACTTAAGCGGAGATGATTTGTGGAGATTACTGGAGATGCGCCAGGGAGAGACCTTCTATACGGCAAAACAGCTCCCCTTCACCTATGCCATCCGAGGCGGAGAGATGTTCGTGGATCGCAGATCTAAGTCCATCACAAAGGCAACCTTCCTGAAAGCACTGGACAGAGTCAAGGCAGATCCAGAGAAGATTACCGGCCCCAAATCACTGAATGTCTTTGGTGCTCCTTATATCTTTGCACTTCTTGGGAGTCTGGGGGAGAACTGCGGTGCGGCAGAGAAGACGGAGGGGTGAAAGAATGGCAGACCAATTAACATTATCAGATTTAAAGGTCGGTATGAAAGTAAAGAAAAGTCAATTATCAAATATATTAGATACACACATTATTTTAATTAATACAGAAATAGTAGGAGATACAGATGTAGAGGGAAAGCTTGTATATTGTGACACAATATGCAGGGAAGATGAATATGAAAAATGGTTTTACCAGACTCAGCCAATTACTCCGATATATTTTAACAGTGAAGAATGGGAGGATGGTATTGTTTATGATGAGTAAATATATAAAAATACGGATGCGTCCCACAGGTATAGGCATTGGCGGGTCATTTTCAGTGCCGGCATTTTTTAAATTGGATAATGACAATACTCCGTTTAAAAATGTAGATGTAAAGATAGATACAGGATGCTCAGTCAGTACAATACCTTTAGCTAAATTTAAAGCACATGGATTAAATTTTGATACATTAAAAAGAGATGATATAACAAATAATATTGCTTATATAACAAGTTATGGAGTAGAAACAGGTGGAAAAAATCATAAAGTTCCCAAAACATACGATGAAAAAATGGTGTGCGAAGCATTAAAGTTCAGGCATGACATATACGATTTTGAAATAAACGGGCTGCCTGTATCACATAGTTACATTTATGTAAATTATAACAGGAAAGGTAACATATTAATAGGAATGGACATCCTAAAAGATTGGGACATACATATACGAACAATAGATACAGGGGAAACCATATTCCTGGGCTGTCCAAAGGAGCAGGTAAATGATGCCTATCTCCAGGGATTGGAAGATACCTTTCATATTGCTTCTGAACTAAATGCAAAGAATATCAGATAAAAATCAGAATAGATAAAAATTTTCTTTGAGCAGATTCTGCTTGATATCCTACTATATATAATTTCGCCTGTCCCGCCGGGTCTTGGAGCAGGCATATGAAAAATGTAGCAGATTTTTTCCCCGTAAGTATAATAATTTTGAGGATACCTGCCGATATACATTATAGAAAGGGATAACTTTGTAAAAGGGACATTATGATGTATTTCGGTTATGGTGTTTTTGACAGATATATTCCGAATAATAACAAAAAATTAACTATTTCTATGCTTCCCATTCGACAAATTTTTTGGTAAAATGAGAACAATAGCAACAGTTTATCAACAGTTTCCGGCAGAACATGGAGACTGCCGGTTAGGAATATAGCAGTACATGCCTGGAATATGTTAAAATAAGCGGCAGATACATAAAAGGAGAGAATGTAATCATGAGTAGATGGGGAAATTGGTTAAAAAGATCCACATTGGTGATGCTTGGCGCAGTTCTGATCGGAAGCTCGGCAGATTTACCGGTATGGGCCGGTGCTTTGCCGCAGACAGAAGGAAGTGAACAAAGTGACGGTACAAAGTATACGGTTATGTCCTTTGGAGAGAAATATGCGTCTGTGGAGGAATGTGTACAACATGTTAAACCAGGGTGTACAGAAGAAGAAATGCTGAACCAGCTTCCCAAAGAGCTGGAAGCTCTTGTTGTTATCCGGACTCCCCAGAGTAGTCCTCAAGGCAGCTCTGCAGAAGATGCAGACACTGATTCAGACGAAAATAACTCTCAGGATGAGCAGAGTACAGATGTTCAGGCATCTGATACGAACAATGCGGCAAATTCTGCAAAGACGTTTAGCTCCAGCCAAAAGTTTATGGAAGCAGGTGAAAATTATGTGCTGCAGAAGGTTCGTATGAATGTACCGGTTACTTGGGTAATCAATACGAACAGTGATTATAGTTCTTCGGGAACCTTTGATTCGGCGGACGGAACACGTTATCAGTATGTTCCAGTGCTGGCTCAGACGGACGCGGCAGGAAAGCAGTTTGAAGCCGCACCTACGCTTTATAAGGATAATTATCCTTATATGAATGTGCTGGTTTTGGATCCTGCACAGGATACGACTGACCAGGATAATGGTATTGCTCCCATTGCAGATCCGCCCACAGGGAATTCGGGACAGTCGCACACAATAACAAGCACGCATGGTGTTTGGATTGGTGCAGAAATAGAAACGGACATCCAGATGGAAGATACAACTACCGGACAGAACTTTGTGCTTAATAATAAGGGCAGGGACGACGGGAGTACTTATACGGTTGGCGGCGAATGGAAAAGGATTACAGTGGAGGTGCCATCAGCGGGAAGCGGAAAGTTTGAAGAGATTACAGCTAATTCAAATCCGGTAATTACAATTGTAGGCCCCGGATCATATAACCTTGTATTAAGCGAAAAGCTTAAATTGGATACTACTTCAAATGGCCAGACAGCGAAAGGGCTTATTAAGATTATCGGCAATGCAAAGGTTAATCTGACAGGCGAAGGAGGTACGATGGCATGTGTAGGCGGTCTTAACGGTGCGTATGCCATTGAGGTAGAAAAGGGATCCACCTTAACAATTGCGGGCAATAACACTCCCCTTCCGATTTCAGGAAATGTTCTTAATAACGGAAAATTGATAGTAACAAAAGATGGAGGTTTGGATATCAAGCATCCTTTTGAAAATAAAGGAGAGATGGTTTTAGGCGTATATAATGAAAACAAAAAAGAGTGGGATACAGGAAAACTGAAGGTAAGCAATACATTTGTTAATTTCGGCACTGGTACATTGGCTGTCACAAAGAACAGTGTACTGGAGGTTACAGGAACTAGTTCGGAGGGAAGTTTTACGAATGAAGGGAAAACAGACATTCAAGAAGGCGGCAGTATCAATGTAAGTGATACTTTTGTCAATGGCGGAGATATTGATATTTGGAAAGATGCCAGGCTGGAGGTTAACGGCGCCTTTACAAACGGCAAAGAAATTGACGTCAATCAAAAAGGTACTTTGAAAGTTGGAGGAGAGCTGACAAATACCGACAGATTGACTGTAAAAAGCTGGACCATACCAACCAACGGTGAAGAGGATGGAGGAACACTTATCGCAAATTCGGCTGCAGACGGCGTTGTTAATACCGGAACATTGGAATTTGGTGAAGGAGGAATATTTAAGACAGAGTCATCAAGTGTTACGGTAACGAATAGCGGTATCTTTAGAATTGCAGATCCGAATTTTTTGCAAGGATCAATTAGCCTCAAAGACGCGGGAGATGTGGATCCGGAAAGTGGAGTATCAAGTGCAAAGTTCCAGCTGACGAATATTACAGATGATTTGATAGAGGATCTTCCGGAGATTGCCTATACAGGCGAGAACCAGTATAAAGATATATTTCCGCTTTGTAAGTATAAAAAGCAGTGGGAATGGCCAGGTGATAAGTCTATTGTTTTTGATGTAATTGGAACGGATTGGTCCTATGATATTTATTTGGATAAAGACGGAACCCAATCGGCAGATAGAAACGTGGAGGATCCGAAAGAGTATTGGGTTGTTTATTCAAGTACGAAGAGGAGAAATACTCCTGTAAGGAAGAGCTTTACTATGCTGCCAGCCTCAATGACTGTTCGTTTTACGAACCCGTCTCCCGTGGATCTGGAACATCCTGATTTAAAGGCTCTGATTGATGCTTTGCAGACAGATGAAGAAAAGGAGGCGCTTAAGGAAAAGCTTAATAAGGAGATTATGTATGAAATCGGGGCTGATATGAAGATTGAGGTCACGATGGCAGTATATTCAAAGAAAAAACAGGGAGCAGATAGTCCGGAAATAGGAAAATCCTTAAAAGTCACAGCAACAGATGAGAAGGGAGGTTTCCTTCAGGGCAAGAGTCCTCAGGGTGGTTTGGAGGAACTGAACGAAGCGTTATATGATGTTCCCTTTGATGGTAAAGGGCGTGCTACTGTTACGCTGCGTGACATTCCGACAATACCCGAGCAGGCAATAAGTAAAGGTATATATTCAATAGGAATTGTCTTTGATGATGGGAAGTTGCCTGCTGAAGAGGCTGACTTACTAAAGAAAACTCAAGAGGTCCGTGTTATTCGAGCCCGTACGATTATAGATTTGAGCAAGTATGATTTCCAGTATACTTATGGAGATGAGATACCAAACCCGGAGAATTTCAAAACAATGGATATTAAAAATTCTTTTGGAAAGGTTACTCTGAAATATGACTGGTTCAGAACAAAGAGTAAGGAAGATATAGAGAACGGAACCGTTGTGAATTCTCTAGGCGAAACATTCCCCACCAGAGAGGTACTGGAGAACAATAGTCCTGGAGCCTGGGACGGTGCAGTTGCCGGAGACTATGTGGTAAGAGTGCAGCTTGAGGGGAATGCTTATGGAACCGAGGCTGTCGGGTATAAGGAAGTCAATGTGGCCCGTAAGGAAGTTTCTGTAAAAATAACAAATGAGCCTCATAAGACTTATGGAACATCAGACGACGATACGCCGATCGAGTATCAGGTAACGGGCCTAGTGTCCTGGCCTGACGGTGAGGGCGGAGAAAAGGAAGACGAACTTTCCGGTACTTTGAGCCGTAAAAGGGATGAAACCAATCTGGTGGATGGAGTACAGGGGCCTGATAAATGGGATAGAGCAGGAGCTTACCTTATTGAGAAGGGCACACTAGATGAGCAGCGTAATCCCAATTACAGCATTGTGATGGATGGAAATTATTCCTATGTCATTGATCCGAAAACTTTGACCTGGGGTATGTCAAATCTGATTGTTGCTCAGCAGGATAACAGGTATAAGGTATACGGCGGTTTGACTTTGAATGGATTGGAGGAACCAGATAATGGAAAAGTAGGCGTTACTTATGAGAAATTAAGTATAAATGAAACGGGCACAGAGCTTAATGTAGTAGGACCAAAGCTTATTAATATCAATGATGCGGTGGACATTAACTATACTTTGAACTATAATCCGCCAGCAAGCAATAATATTTCAATTCTTGACAGTCTGTACCGATTGAAGGTTAAGGAGGGCGGTACCGAACATTTGTCTGATGCGATGAAGGCGCTGAATAAGACGACTATAGGGATTGACGGCGAGATGACAGCCGCCGTTAAAGCTCTGCGCGCAGAGCAGCTGAACTACAAGTCAGATGACAAGTTCCGAATTTATGACGTAATGGTAACAAAGGATGATGTGGTGGTAGATGATATTTTCCAAAAGGGTGGGTTAATTGTGACAATACCATATCCGGAGGGAACTTCCAGTACTACACATAAATTCGTTGCAACCCATATGATTACCTCCGAGATTGCAGGGGCAAAATCACCGGGAACCATAGAAAGGTTCGCAGGTTCGGAAGACAGGGGAGAGCTTTATAAACTGGAGCAGACGGCAGAAGGTATTACGATCAAAACGACCGGGCTTTCTCCAATAGCAATAGCCTGGGCTCCGATCAATTCGGGAACTAATCCGGATGATCCCAATAACCCGGATGACCCGAACAACCCGGATGACCCGAATAACCCCAATAATCCGGATGACCCGAGTAATCCAAACAATCCGAATGATCCGAATAACGGAAATAACGGAAATAACGGAACAAATAACGGAAATAATAATGGTACCAATAGTGGTGATAACAATAACAATAACAATGGTACCAGCGGAACAAATAACAACAACAGCGGAACCAGCGGAACCGGCAATAATTCTACCGGTACGACAAATAATACCAATAAGACAGGGACAGGAACAACCACTACAAAGACAACATCGGCCAAAACCGGTGATACGGCACAGATTGCGTTTTACATGATAGCAACTCTGGTAGCCTGTCTGCTGCTGATTCTGATTATAGTCTTAATAAGAATGCAGTTCCGCAAAAAGGATTAAGAATTGTTGATACCTGCCAGAGGTCAGCTCTGGCAGGTATTGCTATGAGGATTAAATAAGAATCTGGCAGAATTATATTAAAACCTGGAAACAAAAATGTTTAAACGAATAGAGTAGAAATAAAGGTATATATTATATTATGTATTGTTATAAAAGTCAATTCTTTTATTTTTTCCGTACTATGTTATCATAAAGACAGATTCTTACAATAAATTCTTGATTTTTTTAGTAAAAAGTGATAAAATGACCACTTTGTCAAAGAGGTGAACTTATGTGTGATGTTCTAAAAGAAATATATCGTAAAGTTTATAATGAAACATTTATTTATAGTGAACTTGATCATAGAATCAAGCTTCAAAAGGCAGTATATATTTTGGAAAATATGGGCGTACATGTAGGTGATTACAGCTTTTCATGGAATAAATATGGTCCGTATTCTTTGGGACTTGATAGTGATGCGCAAAAGTGCAGTACCAGAGAAGAACAAGAAATAGTATTTAGTGATATTGCTGAAACAGGATTTAGAAAAGTTAAAAAGTATATCAGTGAACAAGTCAGCTATACCTGTGTTCAATGGATGGAGTGTATAGCATCTTTGCATTACTTAAAAAATGTTTTGCGATATGACGAAAAGCTGCTTTTGACTCAGTTAGTAGAGCGTAAACCATATCTTATAGACGGCACGGCAAATTTGAGGGCCTTATCAATAGCGAATGAGATAAAAGTGGACTTTTAAGATGGCACGCAAAAGGAAGATAACAGAGGACAATTATAAAATTGAGTTTGTTGACAGAATCTTAGATCCAGTGCATGGATTCATTGATTTAACGCAAGTAGAAAAAGAAATTATTGAATTGCCAATTTTTAAGCGGATGCAGAGTCTTAAGCAATTAAGCTTAACTAACTGGGTGTTTCCGGGAGCAGAACATACTCGTTATATGCATTCTTTAGGGGTTATGTATATTGTTGATTTGATGGCAATGAATTTAAAAGACTCCGACTATAATTTGAAATATAATGATGGCGAGAGGCAGCTGCTTCGATTGGCGGGTTTGCTGCATGATATAGGACATTATCCGCTGTCCCATGTTACAGAATATGTTTATAATGATAATCTGCTTGGGCAGAACGGAGGTTTACTGGCTCATAATAAAGGAGTGAAGTATTCTATTGATAAATTGTCTGATGCAGAAGATGGAACATCGGATTATATGAAAGATCGATACAGTAAGCCGATGCATCATGAAACGATGGGAACAAAGGTCATAGAATATGATAAGGATATAAAGAGAATTATTCATCAATATTGTCCGTATATTGACATTAAAGATATTCAGGATATTATCGTAGGGTGTGTTGAACGGAATCCCGAAATATCAGCGATGGTACAGCTGATACACTCAGAAGTAGATGCGGATGGCATTGACTATGTTATGAGAGATGCTACATTTTCCGGGACAAGCTATGGTGGGTTTGAATTAGGGCTGTTATTAAGAAACCTGGCGGTGGAATCATACAATGGAGTTGATATAGTAGGAATAAGACCTAAAGGAATTTCTGTTGTTGATCAATATTTAGTTAGTAAATATTTTGCATATACACAGGTTATTTTTAATAGACATGTAGCAATATTTGATACTATGGCAGAAATGTTTTCAAAGATCTTGATACAGTTGGATAAATCCACCTATCCAAGTCCGAAGACTTTAGACAGTTATATAAAAATGCACAACACAAATGACGAATATTTAAAGTTCACGGATAGGGCATTCTGGTCACAATTGGATACCATTGAAAAGAAAGACTTAGAGCTGGATGGAGTTATTCCTCAATATGCAGTGAAGATGTATGAGAAACTTTTGCATTATCAAGAGTTTGATATGGCTTCTGAAGGCGAAGTGATTATAACATCGAATAATAAGAGCGATGTGGCGAGAATATTAAAATCATCTGATATTTATGGAGATTTACTAAGCGAAAAAGAAGATAAACTGATGCTTTTTCACAGCAGGGGATTTACTTCGCAGGTACCAGAACTGTCCTTTAGACGTGTGCTGGATAAGATAAATCTGGATACTACTCCGGACGAAAAATTTGTAAAATACAACACAGCAAGACTGCAGGAAGGAGTTGCGGTAATAGAAAAGGGGAAAGTTCCTAAATTATTGGTAGATGATACCCGTTCCATTATGAGCCATTTATATGGAACAAAGACATACATATTAAGAGAATATTTAGTAAAGTAATGATTTATTCAATTTACTTGAATAAATCATTGAATCCGCAGTTGGCATCTGGCATACTATTATCAGACAAGACTGCGGATTTTGCTTATATGGAGAAAATACAGGCAAGAATAGGTAAAAAGGCAGGGAGAGAAGGTGCAGACATGGCGAGAATGGTGGGAAAGCGGGGATGACGTTACTCTGATTACCCGCCCCAGGCGCTTTGGAAAAACGCTGACCATGGATATGCTGGAGCAGTTTTTTTCTGTAAAATATAAGGACAGGGGAAGTTTGTTTGAGGGACTGGCGATCTGGGAGGATGAGACATACCGCGGGCTTCAGGGCACATATCCGGTGATTTTTCTTTCCTTTGCCAGTGTAAAGGGAAGCTCATTTTCAACCGTTAAAAAAATGATTTGTCAGAACATCAAGAGGATTTATAACCAGAATGATTTTCTGTTGGACGCAGGCTGTCTGAATGATGCCGAAAAAGAGGCGTACCAGGAAGTTTCTGCAGAGATGGAGGAATATCTGGCGTGTGATTCGCTGAAAAATCTATCGGAATATTTACAACGTTATTATGGAAAAAAAGTGGTCATTCTGCTTGACGAGTATGATACGCCTCTCCAGGAAGCTTATGTAAATGGTTACTGGGAAGAATTGACGGCATTTACCAGAAGCCTGTTTAATTCTACCTTTAAGACAAATCCCGGTCTGGAGAGAGCGGTTATGACAGGGATTACGAGAATCAGCAGGGAATCCATTTTTTCGGATCTGAACAATCTGGCAGTGGTCACAACCACATCCGAACAGTACCGGGACAGCTTTGGTTTTACGGAGCAGGAAGTTTTTAAGTCACTGGAAGAATATGGGCTTACAGAGAAAAAAGAGGAAGTAAAGCGCTGGTATGATGGATTTACATTCGGAACCTGCAGGGATATTTATAATCCCTGGTCTATTCTGAACTATCTGAAGACAAAGCGTTTTGATACATACTGGGCAAACACCAGCAGTAACAGCCTTGTCGGAAAACTGATTCGTGAAGGAAGCAAGAGGATAAAAACAATTATGGAGGATCTGCTGGAGGGAAAGATCCTTCACGCAGAGATAGACGAGCAGGTTATTTTTAACCAGCTGGATCAAAAGGAAAGCGCCATCTGGAGCCTGCTGCTTGCCAGCGGTTATCTTCGGGTAGAGAACTTCTCCTTAAATGAGGAAGAATACAGAGAAGAATACGGCCTGGCACTGACGAACCGGGAAAACGGTTTCGGACGCTACGATGTGATGCTGGAGCCGTCACGGGAGACTGACGATGCCATTATCATTGAATTCAAGGTATTCCGCCCGGCAAAGGAAAAGACTCTGGAGGATACGCTGAAAGCTGCCCATGCCCGGATAGAAGAGAAAAAGTATGCGGCTGTTCTGGAAGGGAAAGGAATCGCGCCAGGGCGGATAAGGAAGTATGGGTTTGCCTTTGAGGGGAAGAAAGTCCTGATAGGATAGCGGATGCAAACGGGAACGGATTCGGGAAAATGCAGACAAAAGATAAGATTTGAAGGAGAGGGCACCTATGGAGGATAAATTGCTGGCAAATGCGTCTTTTTCAGAAGTATATGATTTTTTAAAAGGCAGACAGGACAGTGAGATGTTTCAGTGTTTTAAAAGCTTATTCGGCATTTCCCTTCTGTTTCTCCCGGGACTGATATGCCGGGATACGGCATCTCTGATAAATCCGGAAATACTGGCAGACCTGGCGACCGGCGCCGGTCTGGCCGGAGCCGGAGTGTGTGCTCTTGTGGGGGATGCGGTGAAAAACGTATTTAATCTGCTGAAAAAGAAAAATTATAAAGATTATACAACCAGGTATGAGCAGATGCAGATTGCCCAGGTTATGCTTGTATATGCGGCCTATTTTGATGCGATCAGCCGGTACCTGCCGGATGAAAATAATGAGATAGCTCTTTCGGAAAAGGTGCGGATGCGGATTTCCCCAAAGGGACTTCAGACTTATAAGGCAGAGCTTGAAGAAAGCGCGGAAAATGGCAGGCTGTCAAAAAAGCTGAGCGAAAAAGTGGCACTGCCCGATCCCACATGGGAATTTTCCTATTATAAAACACAATTGAAATATTTTTATACAGAGTTAAATACAGAGTTTATCCGGTTTTTCAGACATACGCAGTTTTTCGAGGATTTAGAGAAAGGCGACGACGAAGCAGAACGTGCGATTAACAGAGATCAAAAAGAATATTTTTTACAGATACTGAACGAATTACCGGAAAATGCAGTTAAGACTTATGAACAGCAGTACTTTCAACTGCAGGAAGCATTTCCCGATTTTGCAGTCTGGGCAGAACACAATGAACACAGCCGCATGGAAGCCGGGATTGATGTGGGATTTAAAGTTTTGTCGCAGGAGCTGAAGCGGCTGGCATCCATGCTTTCCTATCCGGAGGACAAGGCGGCAGAAGTTCTTTCCCGATATCAGACAAAGTATACCGAGTACATAAAAGGGCCGGTTATTGAATATAATGTGTCCGGGCCTGTACAGGATATTGTATTTCCGGAAAAGGGGAATATCTTTATTCCCCAGGCATTTCAGTCCGTATCATTTCATCAGGGAATGCGCGTGGAATCTGAAGCAGCATGGAAGGATGCCTATGCAGGGGAGGATATTGGCAGATATATCAGCAGCATTTTGCGCCATCCCCGGTGCGGGGGACTGCCGCTGCTGCTCCTGGGGCTTCCCGGCGCAGGGAAAACGCTCCTGTGCCATATGCTTGCAGCCAGAATTTTTCTGGAGGAATATTATGTCATTATTATCCGGCTCAGGGACGCGGCCGCGGAAGATACGATCATGAAGCAGATTGACGATCAGATTGAGCGTGATCTGGGAGAACGGATCGGCTGGAATGATCTGAGGAGGGCATCTCTGGACAAACCGTTCCTGCTGATCTTTGACGGCTATGATGAACTGCTGCAGGCAAGCGGAAAGACTTATTCGGATTATCTGAACAGGATAGCAGAATTCCAGGCATCCCAGAGGACGCTCTATGGAAAATTTGTGCGCTGCATTGTGACAAGCCGGACAACGCTGATTGATAAAGCATTGATTCCCGCGGGGAGCCAGATCCTCCGGTTGTGCGATTTTGATGATCTCAGAATTCAGACATGGGCCGATATCTGGAACCAGGCAAATGAAGCGTATTTTTCTGCCCATGGGCTGGAGAAACTGGAGATTGCGGCCGACAGCCGGGTAAGGGAACTGGCCAGACAGCCTTTGCTGCTGCTTATGCTCGCGCTGTATGAGGTGAATGGCGGCCGCCTGAAAGAACAGGAAGATATCAGCCGTTCGGAACTGTATTATAAGCTGATTCGCGATTTTATTGCCAGAGAGGAGCAGAAAGATCCGAAGTTCCGCCAGCGGCCGGAAGATAAGCAGGAAAAGGCAATCCGGAGGGAAATGCGCTGTCTGGGAACAGCGGCTCTCGGAATGTACAACCGCAGAAAGCTTTTTATCAGCACAGAAGAATTGAACAGAGATCTTTTGTTTCTTATGCCGGATGAAAGGCCGGCAGCTACGCAGGATGAGTGCGCGCTGGAGTACGGGGAAAAGCTGGCCGGCCGTTTTTTCTTTATTCATACCTCAGAGTCATCCGTATCAGTGAGGGATAAGACGGCCAAAGCGACGGCTTATGAATTTCTTCATAATACATTCGGTGAATTTCTGACAGCTTATTATATTGCGGATGCGGCGTTTCGTCTGGTAAAAAGGGAGAGGCTGGATGCAGAAGCAGAGGAACGCTTTGCCTGGCCCGCCGGATTAAAGAAGGACTGGCATGTGTCCCTCGCTTATGCGCCTTTGTTTACAAGACCGGTGATTTTAAATATGATCCATGAACTGTCGGATATTTTTGCGGCGGAATATGGGTTGGAAGCGTCAGCAATACAGGAATCACTGGACAATGTCTTTCGGGAGGAAGTCAGGAGGATTCGTACAGGCGAAATATTTGCCCTTCTGAATGAAACACTGGGGATGCAGGAGAATCCCTACAGCCATCCGGAGCTTATGCTTCATGTGGCGGCTTACAGTGTGAATCTGATTCTTCTGCGCGCGGTGATAAGCACAGAAAGCTATGATTTTGCCGGGACACTGGGAGATGCAGAAGATTGGAAGAAACTGACACATATCTGGCGCTGCGCATTTTCAGAGGAGGATCTGGTGAATCTCTCCTATCTGCTGTATCTTAAGCATACAGATACATCTTACCGGATTACTTATAATTATGCCCGGGAGACAAAAAAACAGACCGGGGAGCTCTCGAAGCTGGCCAGGCTTGGACGTATCTCCTCTGTTCTGGGCGATGATGCGGCCTTTGCAGTTATAAGTGCTTTTCGTTCCGGAATAGATCCGCAGATTCAGTCTGTTCTGGAAAAGGAAAGGCTGGCTCTGAAGACAAAATTTGCGCTGAATGAAGTGCTGCTTTATCTGACTCGTACAAAGCAGTTTAGGCATGAACACCTAAGAAACTGTATGGGGTATCTTCTGGAGTGCAGTGAGCAGGAGAAGGATATTCTGGGGCTGTATGTTTACTACTCCCTGCTCGGTGCCCTAGTGGAGAACGGCATGCTGGATAAGATAGAGATTCTGCGCATGTTCGGCAGGGATGCTTTTCAGAAGATGGACAGGATCCTGGAGGATGACTTGAATTCGGGGATATGGATTCTTTCCAATGTGATTTCCCAGGAGATCTTGAAGGGTTCCGTGTATCTCCCGGATGACCGGCGGATGGAACTGCTGAATGATTTTTCATCGTATTTTATACATAGAAAGTATTTCTTTATGCAGCGTTCCAGCAGGGGAAGCCGTTTTACAATGAATACACTGCTGATATTCTGCCGGGTTTTAGAAGATACGGCGAAAAAGGTAGAGGGATATATACCATTCAATATTGTAGAGATTCTGAATGCAATAATAGAGGAGAATGATATATTTTTTGATTTTGGACGGCTGCTGGGTTCTATTTTCCGGGTGTGCCAAACTTTGGGTATAAGCGGAAAAATGAATCAATGTCTCCGGATTCTGGATTCCTGCTTTGAAGAGATGGATAGAAACAGTCATAAAAATAGCATTATTAAGGAAATGGGTACAGACACATGTACATTAAAAGCTGTTGTAGACTGCTGCTATTATAAAATGTATGAACAAAAGGCAGGAGAAACCGGTAATTGGGAAGACTTTTTCTTGCAATTACTCTGTGAATCGGTAGTGATGGAACGATTAGCATTTTCGTCTGAAAAATCATTTTACCATTTGCTTTGCCTGTTGTGCAGCAGCAAGATTATAGATTTAAAGAAGATAAAGGATTGTCAGATTAGACTAAAGGGAATTCTTTCTCAGAACGGAAGAGGGTTGTCTCTGCGTGTTCTGAAAAAAATACAGGAGTATGGAAATCAGCACAGGGACAAAGAACTTGTGGCAGCTGTTGAAGAGATACTTGATAGACAATAGTTTTGGCCGCAGATATGCTGGAGAAACCTAAAACTTAAAACTTAAATTTTTATAAACTGCTTGCACGTCTGCCCTGACGTATGATAGGATAAACCTACCAGTCAGGGCAGTTCGCCGTTTTTTCCATTTTTACTTGACAGAAGAAGAAAAATGTAATAGTATAGTAACCAGAAAACGAACAAACATTCGATAACAGATGTTTGCATCAGAAGCCGGCAATGCCCGTCCGGACATAGACTGATTTGCAGAGGCGCGGCTTCTGTACCCGGATGTGATCCCGGATAAAACACATCGGAAGGATATTGCGGAATCGGAATAGGAGAATGAGATGGTAAAAGAAGAAAAGTTAAAAGCATTGGATGCTGCGCTGGGACAGATTGAGAAGCAGTTCGGCAAGGGTTCTGTTATGAAACTGGGAGATAAGGGAGCCCACATGCAGATTGAGACTACGCCTACCGGCTGTCTGAGCCTTGATATGGCCCTTGGACTCGGGGGCGTTCCCAAGGGAAGAATCATCGAGGTCTACGGGCCGGAATCCAGCGGTAAGACCACGGTTGCCCTGCATATGGTAGCAGAGGTTCAGAAGCGCGGCGGAATCGCAGGCTTCATTGATGCGGAACACGCCCTGGATCCTGTCTACGCTAAGAATATCGGAGTGGATATTGATAACCTGTACATATCCCAGCCGGATAACGGCGAACAGGCTCTGGAGATCACAGAGACCATGGTGCGCTCCGGAGCAGTGGATATTATCATCGTAGACTCTGTGGCGGCCCTGGTGCCCAAGGCGGAGATTGAGGGAGATATGGGCGACTCCCATGTGGGCCTGCAGGCGAGACTGATGTCTCAGGCTCTGCGGAAGCTGACGGCCGTTACCAGCAAGTCAAACTGTACGGTAATCTTTATCAACCAGCTTCGCGAGAAGATCGGCGTGATGTTCGGCAATCCGGAGACAACCACCGGCGGCCGGGCTTTGAAGTTCTATTCCTCCATCCGTCTGGATGTGCGCCGGATTGAGACCCTGAAGCAGGGCGGAGAGATGGTAGGCAACCGTACAAAGATCAAAGTTGTAAAGAATAAGATTGCGCCGCCCTTTAAAGAGGCGGAATTTGATATCATGTTCGGTGAAGGAATTTCCCGTGAAGGTGATATTCTGGATCTGGCAGTGAATACGGGAGTGGTGAACAAGAGCGGCGCCTGGTATGCTTATAATGGAGAGAAGATAGGCCAGGGCCGTGAGAACGCAAAGACTTACTTAAAACAGAATGCCGCCGTGTGCCAGGAGATTGAGGAACGCGTGCGCGAGGGCTTCGGTCTGGACTCCGCAGTGATTCCCGAGGAGAAGCCTGTGGAAGAGCCGAAAGAAAAGAAAGCAAAGGCGGCCGCTGAAAAATAATGGATGAATTAAAGAGAGCGAAACATCGGGCTCTTTATCTCCTGGAGCGGTGTGACCGGACGGAGCAGGAGCTTCGGACAAAGCTTAGCAGGAATTATGAGCCGGAGATAGTGGATGAGGCTGTCAGATATGTAAAGCAGTACGGCTACATAGATGACAGACGGTATGCTGTTAATTATCTGAAAAGCCGCTGCCAGGTAAAGAGCCGCCGGCAGGTGGAGCAGGAGCTTCTCTATAAAAAGGGAATTTCCCGTGAAGTTCTGGAGGAGGCCTGTCAGGAGACGGAAGCACAGGATGAAAGCCTGCTGATCCGCAGGTGGATGGAGAAGAAGCGTTATTCCCCAGAAGATGCCACCCCGGAAGAACAGCGCAGGCTGTACCTGTTTTTAATGCGCAGAGGGTTTCAGAGTGAGGATATACTTAAGGAGCTTCATTGCCGGGCATGAACAGGAATTGTTCATGCCTTATATCCGCTGCATTAAATTCCATGTTTAAAATTTCGAGTTCTTGCCATACACTCTTGACCGGGGATTCCTATTTGTGCTAGTATTGTACTAGTGTGTCGAAGCGACTTTACCCTTTAGTGCTGTCGCGCAGCGACTTTGAAATAGTAATATCCTTATCAACGCACAAATCAATTTACAGACGCATGTTTCTGCGGCTGGAAATTGATTTAGGCCAAGGTGTGTTGAGAAGGATATTACGGAACTGGAATAGGAGGAAATTATATGAATTTACTGGCAACAGGCGGCGGAAGTATGGGATTTGAAGTAATCCTTTTGTATGTGGTATTAATTGGCGCCATGATGTATTTTATGGCAATCCGTCCTCAGAAGAAGGAGCAGAAGCGTGTGAACGCCATGCTTTCCACCATGGAGGTGGGCGATGTGGTAGTGACTACCAGCGGATTTTACGGTGTTCTGATTGATATTACCGAGGACGATGTGATTGTGGAATTCGGAAGCAACCGGAACTGCAGAATTCCGATGAAAAAAGCAGCGATAGCAGAGGTGGAGAAGAGCGATGAGTAAGAAACCGACAGTATTGATGATTCTGGACGGCTACGGCTTGAATGAGAGAACAGACGGCAATGCGGTAGCCGAGGCAAAGACACCGGTAATGGATAAGCTGATGGCAGAGTATCCCTTCGTGAAGGGCAATGCAAGTGGACTGGCCGTAGGGCTTCCCGACGGACAGATGGGCAACTCCGAGGTGGGACATTTGAACATGGGCGCGGGCCGTATTGTATACCAGGAGCTGACCCGTATCACCAAGGAGATTGAGGACGGTGTATTTTTTGAAAACGAAGCACTGGTAAAGGCAGTAGAGAATGCAAAGGCAAAGGATTCCGCCCTCCATATGTACGGACTTGTATCCGACGGCGGCGTACACAGCCACAACACCCATATTTACGGTCTTTTGGAGCTGGCAAAGCGTCATGGGCTTAAGAAGGTCTACGTTCATTGCTTCCTGGATGGAAGAGACACACCGCCGACTTCCGGCAAGGATTACGTACAGGAGCTTGTGGACAAGATGGCCGAGATTGGTGTAGGTGAGGTAGCTTCTGTCATGGGACGCTACTATGCCATGGATCGTGACAATCGCTGGGATCGCGTGGAGCTGGCTTACAAGGCTCTCACAAAGGGCGAGGGAGTAGAAGCGGCAGACGGCGTCAGCGCCATTGCGGCCTCCTATGAGAAGGGCGTCAACGATGAATTCGTAGTTCCGGCTGTTGTGATGAAGGACGGGAAGCCTCTGGCAACCATTCAGGACGGAGATTCCATTATCTTTTATAACTTCCGTCCCGACCGTGCAAGAGAGATTACAAGAGCATTCTGTGACGATGAGTTTACAGGCTTTGCAAGAGAGAAAAAGCTTGATCTCACCTATGTATGCTTTACGGAATACGATGTGACTATCCCGAATAAACTGGTAGCATTTCATAAGGTAGAGCTTCACAATACCTTTGGCGAGTATCTGGCAGCTCACAAAAAGACACAGGCACGTATTGCCGAGACCGAGAAGTATGCACATGTAACCTTCTTCTTTAACGGCGGTGTGGAAGAGCCAAACGAAGGAGAGGACCGCATTCTTGTGAAGTCTCCCAAGGTTGCCACCTATGATCTGCAGCCGGAGATGAGTGCTTACGGTGTCTGCGACAAGCTGGTGGAGGCCATTAAGTCCCAAAAGTATGACGTAATTATCATTAACTTTGCCAACCCGGATATGGTAGGCCATACGGGAATCGAGGCTGCGGCTATAAAAGCTGTGGAAGCCGTGGACGAATGTGTGGGCAGAGCCGTAGAAGCCATAAAAGAGACAGACGGCCAGATGTTTATCTGCGCGGACCACGGCAATGCAGAGCAGCTTGTGGACTATAGCACAGGCGCACCCTTTACGGCACATACCACCAATCCGGTGCCCTTCATCCTGGTAAATGCAGACCCGGCTTACAAGCTGCGCGAGGGCGGCTGTCTGGCGGATATCATTCCCACACTGATTGAGCTGATGGGCATGGAACAGCCGGCAGAGATGACAGGAAAATCGCTTTTGGTAAAATAAGAGTTTCATTAAGGAGTTATCGGGAAATTAGAAAAAGTTTGCTGTCCTATTTCCCGGCAGCTCCTTTTTTCACTTTATAGGAAATTCCGAGTTTTGGAAACACAAAAAAGAACAGGAGTTTACCGAACATATGTTAGATAAACTCCTGTCTGGGGACAACAATAAGACGACACGGTTTAGAAGATAT
>JAETRR010000041.1 GCA_021770065.1 Lachnoclostridium sp.
GGCGATACGGCAAGCCTCTCCAAAATGCGTTCAAACATAAACATATGCTGCACATCCAAAGCCCTCAGATGATTCTTTGCTGCAAAATTTCGGATTGCTCCCTTTAACTGTTCCGGCGTTTTCATTACAATACCTCCATGTAAGTCCTTATTTTTTCTTCAATTCCGAAGGCTTTTCCGTACTTCAGCAATTTACGGACATCCGGACGGTTTTTGAAATAGTCCTTGATTGCCTGAACATACAGCTGTTTTTCAATTTGATTTCTGTCTTTGATCAAATCACAAAGGCAGCGTTCTTTATCATACAGACGAATAATTGCTCCCTGCGGGGACTGCGTTTCCGTAATGCCGAGATCGTAAAAGCCCTTCATAACATAATGAGCCTTTATTTTTTGATTATCTCGAAGCAATCTTGAAATATTTTCTCCCTGTGGAACTGAGATATCGAATGTATGTGGGATAATGTCTGTCAACCCCCAAACATAAAGAGCCGTACCATATGAAAAAACAAGGCTGGAACACTGAACCTGAAGCAATGCAAACTCATCAATATCAGCATCAGTTGGAACAAAAATACCTTTTCGGACCCGTTCCAGCAACCCGCTGTCAACATATTTTTTGATGACACCGCGGCTGATTCCAGCTGCTTCAATCTGTGAAGTTCTTACAAAGCCGTTGCTTTCAGCAGCTATCGACTCAATCTTATTATAAATCTCATCCATAGACACCGCCTCCTTGCACTGTGTTACATTCTTTCTTTATATTATACTCATTTAACGAATGAATGTAAACATCTTTTTGGCATTAGTATGTCCGAATTCACAAAAAAAATACAAATTTTTTCTCCAGAAAGACAAAGGGGATGCCGCAAAAGCGACATCCCCTTGATGTAGATACTATGCTGCACTTCGATTCAGTTTCCACATATCTCTATCGGTATGAAGAAAATGCCTCGGATTACATTGCAGCGTCTGCCTGATTTTTTCTTTCCACCATCTATTCTTCTGTGCTTTTTGATGCGGTTCAATCTGCTCATATAAATAGGTAAGCCTTCTTATCCCGTCCTTCCGCCAGCAATCTCAGCAATTAATATCATAAAGAAAAACTGTATGATTGGGAAGCAGGGATTTAACTCTCTGCTTCCCTTTTATTTTGCCAACTATAATTTTACACTAACTTTTATTATGACAATCTGAAAAAAGAGCCTAAATTAATATGCTTAATATGGAAGTGCCAATCGTCCCGTCTGGCATACTTACTTGAAAATTATCTGCAATTGTTGCGCCAATTATTGCAAATGTATCACCCTCCGGAAGTGCGCCCGCATTCTTAAATGCATGAGAGTATGCCAAAAGTGGAACCTTTTCTCTGGTATGATCTGTTCCCTTATAGGTCGGATCATTTCCATGATCTGCAGTAATAAACAGCAAATCATCCTCTCTCAGCACATTCAGGAGTTTCCCCAGACTTTTATCAAATTTCTCGATTTCATGAGCATATCCTATCGTGTCCCTTCTATGGCCCCATAGGGCGTCAAAATCTACCAAATTTACAAAACATAATCCATGGAATTCTTCTTTTGCCGTTTCAACAGTTTGTTCCATACCATGAACAGAACTTTTTGACTTTAAAGATCGGGTAATTCCCTCCCCATCAAAGATATCTTTGATTTTGCCGATAGATATTACATCCAGTCCTGCCTCCTTTAAAGCATCAAGAGCCGTTTTCCCAATGGGCTTTAAAGCATAATCATGACGGTTGCTGGTTCGTTTAAATTCTCCACGTTTTCTTCCAACATAAGGTCTTGCAATTACTCTGCCTACTTTCCATTCATCCCTCATAGTGATTTCACGGGCTATTTCGCAACAACGGTAAAGCTCCTCCAAGTCGAAAGTCTCCTCATTACCGCAAATTTGAAGCACTGAATCCGCAGAAGTGTAGACAATCATATTTCCAGTGGCAATCTCTTCTTCTGCCAGCTCATCCAAAATTTCTGTCCCACTGGCGCTTTTATTCCCAATGACCTTATGCCCTGTACGTTTTTCCAATTCTTCAATCAGTTCTTTAGGAAAGCCGCTATCGGTAAATGTGCGAAAAGGAGTTGCCACATGCAGACCCATCATTTCCCAATGCCCAGTCATCGTATCCTTTCCGCTACTGGCTTCATTCAGTCTCCCATAATACCCCTTTGGATGATCATTTGCCGGTACCTGCTTTAGTGGGACAATATTTGCCATCCCAAGCTTTTGCAAATTAGGGATCGTAAATATATCCATTGATTCAGAAATATGTCCAAGGGTATTGGCTCCCTCGTCTCCAAATCTATATGCATCTGCCATGGCACCCACTCCAAGAGAATCTATTACAATTACAAATATTCGATTAAATCTGTTCATAATGTATTCCTCTATACTTCCAAAGCAATTTCTATCATTTTTTGGAATCCAAGCTGGCGCTCCTCGGCGCTCAATGCTTCGCCTGTGCATAAGTGGTCTGAAATAGTTAATAGCCCAAGGGCTTTCTTTCCTGCATAGGCCGCATTCATATACAAGGCCGCACATTCCATTTCCGATGCCAACACACCCATCTGTTTCCAGCTTCTATTGACCATTTCATCCAGATTGTAAAACACATCCGTGGAAAGTACATTGCCCACTACCACATTTGCTCCCCGATCTCCTGCCACACGGACCGCCCGTTCCAGCAGTTGAAAATCTGCAATCGGGGCAAATGTCCCTGGAAGTTTAAACTGCTGTGCATAATTAGAGTCCGTACAAGCTGCCATAGCTACTACTACATCCATCAGTTTCATTTTCTCTTGTAAAGCTCCGGCTGAACCAATCCGGATAATACTGTCCACATCATAATAGTGATACAATTCGTAGGAATAAATTCCCATGGACGGCATACCCATTCCAGCACTCATAATAGATACTTCTTTTCCTTTATAGATTCCGGTATATCCAAACATGTTTCTAACGGTTGTCACTTGCTTTACATGTTCCAGATATGTCTTTGCAATATACTTTGCCCGGAGAGGATCGCCCGGCATCAAAACCTTTTTTGCAAAATCTCCTTTTTCCGCTCCGTTATGTGGTGTCGCCATTACATAAATCCCCTTTCTTTTTTAACCTTATCATCCAGATCATCCGTTGAAATGCCTCCATAAGTTTTCCGACAGCAAGCAGCGAAATCACTGTTCCCATTCCCCAAACTGCCTGATTGCAGATTCCGATTCCGCCCTATACTTCTTTCTGCTTTTTGTAAATCCGCACAGAAAATATGGCAAGCCCTATAAGCGTTGCCAGATACGGAATTGTCTTTACCAGATCAGAAGGAAGGCCTTGTGCCGCCGCTGCATTGGATACCGCATCAGCTACGCCAAATAAGAGTGACGCTGCTGCTGTTCCAATCGCTGTCTGCCGTCCCATTGCTTCTGCCGCCAGAGCGATCCATCCACGACTGCTTAACATATCTCTGGAGAACCATGAAACATATCCCATGGACATAAACGCTCCGCCGAATCCACACATTACACCGCTTAACAGCAATGCGATAGCCTGTGTTTTGATGGTACTGATTCCCACAGATTCTGCTGCTTCTTTTTTCTCTCCTACTGCCCGGATATGATATCCGAGATCTGTTGATTTCAATAGATAGTAGGTAAAGATTACTGCCAAAACAGACACGTAGGTCAAAATATTGTGTCCTGACAGGATGTCTCCCAATATAGGAATATTTTCTATAATCGGAATATGAATATTGGGCAGCGTTTTGCTTGCCAGAGAAACGCTGGTTCCCTTATCATTTGCCACCAAATACAGAAAGAACACGGTTCCGCCGCTTGCCAGGCTGTTTAATGCAATTCCACCGAGAATGATGTTTGTCTTGTAATACAAGGTAAAAAACGCAAGCACTCCTGCAAACGTAATGGCAATCAACAACGCCATCAAAAGTCCAACCGCCGCACTCTGTGTCAGATAACTGAAATACATTCCTGCAAATGCCGCCATCAGCATCAGGCCCTCAAGAGCAATATTGGGAACACCTGCAATGTCCGAAATAACTGCACCCATAGAAGCGAACAAAAGCGGCGTCATTACACGGAAAATCGAATATACGAAGTCAACCGAAAAAATCAGATTAATGAACCCCTTCATTTTGTACCTCCCCTATCTGGACATCTTTTTCAATCCATTTTTGTTTATATTTGTGCAAAAACTTTTCGGCAGAAATCAGCAAAATGATGATTGTCTGTAGAATAGAAATCATTTCTGTCGGAACATCTGCAAAGCGGTTCACCAGATCCGCTCCAACCCGAAGATAAGCTACAAAGGTTGCCGCACCAATTACACCCAAAGGATTGTTATTCGCCAGCATTGCAATCATGGCCCCGTCAAATCCGTATCCGGGCAGGGCAGTCCACTCAAATCTTTTATGTAATCCCAGACATTCTACGATACCGCCGCACCCTGCTACTGCTCCAGCTATAACATGAACCATAATAATTACTTTTGTCACATTCATTCCAGAGTATTTCGCAAATTTTGCATTTGCACCTGTTGCCTTCACCTGTAATCCCCATTTCGTTTTATACAGAAAGAGATACACCAATACGGCGCAGAGAATTGCAATTAAGATCCCCACATGTACCCTTGTCCCTTTGATGATAACAGGGAGCATGGCCGCTGAACGGTATTTGTAGGAAACCAATGTGGATACGGCAGGATCACGCATCATATTATTCAACACATAGCAGCCAACTCCGTAACAAATGTTATTCATCATCAATGATGTTACCATTTCATTTGCACTGAATTTTGCTCTCAAGACACCCGGAACCAGCATAACTAAAATTCCGGTTCCGGCACCAACCATCAGACATAGCAACGGAAAAATAAAGATCGGAAGCTTCAGCCAAATTGCTGCAATGGAACCCACAATTCCTGCCATGAAATAAACTCCCTCTCCTCCCAGATTAAACAGGCTGGTTTGAAACAGGACCGCCATGGAAAGCCCCGAAAAAATCAAGGGAATTGCTGTCTCCACAATATTTCCCAGATAGCGCCCGGAAGAAAATGGCTGCAGCAGAAAAATCAGAATCGACTGCACGGGCTGATCGCTGATCAGTATAATGATGACAAATGCCACAAGAATTGCCGCCAGCATTGCAACTGCTGTGCGCAGGATATTAAAGGATTTCTCTCTATTCACCTCAATTCACCGCCTTTCGCATCTGTTCCAATGTATGTTTCTCAATTCCTAGCATATAAAGACCCAGTTTTTCCTCATTTAAACCTTCTGTACTTTCAAAGAATGCAACAATCTCTCCCTCGTACATCACGGCGAGCACATCTGACAGCTTCAAAATTTCTGCCAAATCTGCAGATACCAGAAGCACAGAGCTTCCCTGTTCGCAAAGCTGTACGATTTTCTTATGAATGATATGGGCTGCGCCCACATCCACACCTCTTGTCGGCTGCTCGGCAATTAAAATATCAGGATTATGTTCACATTCTCTCGCCACAACAACCTTCTGCATATTTCCACCGGAAAGCATGCCTACCGGCTGTGCGCCTCCGGCACAGCGTATCTCATAGCCCTTGATATTTTCATTTACAAACTCGTCAATCTTTCGAAAATCCAACATCCCATATTTTTGGAAATCATTGTTTTCCAAGTCATTGGAAATCATGTTTTCGCTGATGGCTACGGAAGACGCAACACCCTGCTCCAAGCGATCCTCCGGAACATATCCAAAGGATAGTTCACGAACCGTTTTCTGATTCAGACCGGAAATATCTTGATTGAAAAATGTAACGTTTCCGCTTTGAACCGCCCGTTTCCGGCTTAAAATATCAATCAGCTCCACCTGCCCGTTTCCCTGTACTCCTGCGATACCAAAGATCATCCCTTTTCTTACATTGAAGGAAATGTCTTTTAGAATCTGAACGCCGCTTTTATCCGTATAGGAAAGATTTTCTACATGAACATTTACTTCACCATACTTCTTTACTTTCCGCTCAATTGAAGTATTCAATTCGCATCCCATAATGGCATTTGATATCTGCTGCTCCGTTACATCTTCGCACAGATAGGTTTCGATAGTCCGCCCGCTTCTCATGACAGTGATTCTGTCACAAATTTGTTTAATCTCCGGAATTTTATGGGAAATAAACACAATCGTATGTCCCTGCTTCTTTAACTGATTCAGTTCCTCAAATAACTGATCGGTTTCCTGAGGGGTCAATACTGCCGTTGGTTCATCCAGGATCAAGATCTCCGCTCCTCTGGCCAGAGCTTTCAAGATTTCCACCTTCTGCTTCAGCCCTACCGGAAGATTTTTGGTAATCTCCTCCGGTTCTACGGGAAGATTGTACTTTTCCCCCATTTCTTTTGTAAAACGAACCGCTTCCTCGCTGTTCACAAACAAACCCTTCTTGGGTTCCATGCCAAGTACAATGTTTTGCGCAACGGTAAAGGATTCTACCAACATAAAATGCTGATGAACCATTCCGATTCCGCTTGCAATTGCTTCTTTGGAGCCGGAAAAAACCGTTTTCTTTCCTCTTAAGATTATTTCTCCCCTGGATGGCTGTTCCATTCCGAAAAGAATCTTCATTAATGTTGATTTTCCTGCTCCATTCTCTCCTACTAACGCATGAATCTCACCTTTTTTCAGATTGAAATTCACATCTGAATTAGCAACTACACCATTTCCATAAATTTTGGCGATATGGTTCATTTCCAATATATAGTCACTCATAAGAATCCTGCTCCTTTATTCTTTTATTGGCTATGGGCGCACACTGTCTCTGATTTCTACCAGCTCTTCTGTGGTAAGACCCATGGTTTCCGTAAGCTCTACTTCTCCGTTCATAACCTTTTCTTTTAGTTCTTCAATGGTCTGGCGGTTCTCGTCTGACATCAATTTCTGGTAAAATTCGTTATCTGCAATTCCTACGGCCTCTTCTTTCAGTCCATAATATTCCTTTGCCCCATAATTTACTTCGCCGTCCATTGCTTTCTGTACAATATATAAAGCATTCTGAGGAATCTTTTTAATTGCAGAAGTGATCACTACATCTGCCATCTCCGGCTGTGATTCTTTTAATGCTTCTGCCTGATCCGAATCCACGCCGATTACATATTTTCCTGTCTGCACTGCCGCATCTATCACGCCGATTCCTGACTGACCTGCAGCAGTAAATACAACGGAGATTCCCGAATTGTACAGCAGAAGTCCATTCTCTTTTCCCTTGGCCGTATCTGTAAAGCTTCCTACATAAGAGCTCTGTACTTTGATCTCCGGCATAATCTGCTGTGCGCCTTCAATATAGCCAACTAAAAATTCATTGATTCCGGGAATATCCATGCCGCCGACAAAGCCGATGGCTGTGTCTCCTAACTCCTGTGCTTTCAAAGCTGCCACCGCTCCTGCCAGATAACTCATCTCATTATTCTTTGGCGCAATAATATAGACATTGGAAGGAATATCATCCATTTCTCCATCTAAGCTAATAAACTTTTGATCCGGATATTCCTCCGCAATCTGCGTTAATGCATCATCCCCGTTGCTGGAAACCGTCAGAATCAAATCGTAGCCTCCCTGACATAGATCCACGTAGGCAGGATAATACTTTGATGCATCCGTTCCGCATTCTACATAGTCTACTTTCATTCCGTACTCTTCCTCCAAAAGCCCTACCGCCTCGTAGGATGCGTCAAAGAAAGATTTGTCTCCAAGGCTTCCGGGAATCAAAAGTGCAACTTTATAATCTGCCGCATTTCCTTCAAATTTTTCCGCTTCTGCCGTATTTGATACCGTATTTTCCGCCGCAGCGTTTTCCTCCGGTTCCGGTGCGGAACAACCTGTAAATGTAACTCCTAATATGATACACATTACCAGTAAAGCAATTTTTTTCTTCATTTTTTTCCTCCTAATTTTCCGTTATATCGTATTACTGCTTTTATCAACAAAAGCGTTGTTTTATAAGTTCTCTAAATCTTTCTACATTCATTGATTTTGCATAATAAAAATCTTTTTGGATATCTGCATGTAAATCATAGGCATTTGTATTAAATACAATAGCTCCTCTTGTACGACAGCCGGACAGTTCAACCGTAAAGTCACTTTGCTCTATCTCGCAGATATTTTCATCCAGCAGATATGCAATAAGCAATGCATCGTGAAATGTATAAACAAATCCTGTCTTTTCCCGAAAAATTTGAATGCCCCTCTTGAAATACTGCATTCTTTCATTTTGGGGATCACATAATGTCTCCATCAGATCATCCGGTATCAGGCAGTGCTTTGTGACTTCCAGCCCAAACATTTTCAGATGCCCGGCATAATCCATAACAATTCTGGCCGCTTCCGGATCACATTTGATATTCCATTCAGGAAAGCTGCTGGTAAAAACACCGCCCATAGCTATTATCTTTACCTGCTTCATAAGCTCCGGCTCCCTGTAAAATGCAATCCCCAAATTGGTCATGCATCCAATGGCTACAATCGTTAAATCCGGATATTCCTTTACTTTCCGAATAATAAACTCCGCCCCATCACAGTCCTTTATCAGCTGCTCTTTTCTCTCTGTTTCCAGAATCTTATATTGTATAGGTTCCGTTTTGGGATCCGGACGCTCTATAAGGGGATGGGAAAATCCGGCGCAAACCGGAATATCTTCTCTGCCATACCTGCCGCATAAATCCAATACCATTTCCGCTCTTTTTGCGGTGTCAAGATAAACAGTCGTGATTCCCACAATTTCCAGTTCCGGTGAATTCAGCGCCATGATTAGGGCCGCTGCATCATCCACATCATCACCCAAGTCCGTGTCAATTAAAATTCTTTTAGGTAGAATTTCCGTCATTTTTCCTCCTTTTTATGTACTTGCAAAAATATTTTTGTTTATTTTGTCGTTTTATTGCGTTCTTTTAGCCTCCCTCCTTTTTGTATACTCACAAAAATATTCCTGTTTATTTTGTAATTTTATTATATTCTCTCAAAATCCAGCGAGGAAAGGTCATATGGCCTTTCCTCGCTGGATTTTAAAAAAATATATAAAAATGATTTTTATAGAATAAAATAGGATGTTGGAAAAACCTTCTGTCTGCTTTCCAACATCCCATTCTTTTTAAACAACTAATGACGACAACAATAAATGGTAACCCTTTTCATCAATCACTACTTTCTTATCCTTTGAATGGATCTCCCCATTCTCTTTTAATTTTTGAATACTTCTTCCCACGGTTCGAATACTGATCCCTACACTTGTGGCAATATCACGATATTCTGCATAAACTGTAACCTGTTTGCAGCTTTCCTTTAAATGTGCATTGTAATAATCCACAAAATAATGGCGTACACGATTGATCCCGTCCAGATAATAAAATTTTCCATCGTTGGCCGAGCGTTTATACAAATCTTGTGCAACTAACGTAATGCACCGATGCAGCATCTCTTGATCTTCCATCACAAAATCATAGATAATCTCAGCATCCATTCGAATTACGGTAACCTCCGTTGTACACAGAATAGACGCAATATACTCCGGTTCACGGGCAAACAGCTCAAGCAGCCCGATGTTCCCGTTTTCGGAATCCACTACAAAATAATTATATTCATTGCCATCTGCATAATTTCTGGTTCCCAGAGCTGAACCGCTTTTAATGAAATAAATATATTTAAGATGGTCTCCCCGAAACACAATAAACTGTTTGGGTTGAAATGTGAGTTCTTTCCCATATCTTTGGATTTTTTCGGGAAGAATTGAGAAATTGAATATCGTTTCATCAGCATAGCGCGCCCATTTCTTTTGAATGCCCATAAATATCTCCTCCCTCATATAGTTATTTTTCCAGCATCACCAAGTAAATTTCTCTACAGCCTGTTTTACTGTCATATACATAAAGAGTACGCCTCGCTTTTCAAAATATTATACTCTGCTTTGGGAATAATATCAATTTTACAGGAATAATATACTCCGGCATTAGTCTCCCTTATATTGTTCAGCACATCAAGAAACTGTCGAGTTTCTCCATCCGGCGGCGCAGCAGCAGGAAGGAGACAATCCAGCCGCAAAGGCCGCTTATCAACAGGGGCAGAGGATAAAAGTCATTCTGCAGAACCGCCGCTGCCGCGCCAAAAACCGTCACAGCAAGAAAAACAAGGGAGCTGATACATGCACCGCCGTAATCCGAGAAATAGTAGAATACGACAATGGTAAAGTACATACAGAACACGGCATATACTCCCAGACTTAAGATTACAAACATATGCAGCATATAGGCGCCGGCGCTCAGGTAGGGAAAGAACACGCTGACCAGGCACACCAACACCACAGTAATGATCAGCTGGATCTCATACACAAAAAAGAGCTGATGGCGGAGCGCCCTGGCCATGACGCCCCGTTCCTTATGGATCAGTTCATAAGTTCCGTTGTTCAGTGCGGAAACATACAGGGTGTACTTCTCATAAAACGCTGTCTCCACTTTTACGACAAAGATAACCAGCGATGGCATATTCACGAAAACAGCTATGAACAGCGCGAAGTCGTAAGCCGGAAACGTGCGGAAAATGCTGACCTCCTCCACCATGCCGGAGAAAAGCCAGTAAATAATAGTAGGGCAGTAGAGGCCCAGCGTGTAGGCAAAGCCTCCGACAGCCAGCTTTGGGTACCGCCGGAAATAAGGCAGAAACGCGAAATACCGGCTCTTTGGCATTCCAAAAGATCTTATGCACTGGGATACCAGGGCATACAGGATTACAAAATAACAGCACACCAGGGCCATGCAGGCCGCGGTCACTTTATCTATGCCCAGCCGCCTGCTGCAGAACAGGTACACACCGACCGCCAGCAGCCCGCCCAGGAAGAAACTGAACGTGAGGGTTCTGTAATGCTTCAGCGCCGAAGCATATGTCATCATGCTGTATACATCCGTCACCAGAACGCCCAGAAAATAATAACTTACCAGGAAGGTCATAGGTACCCCGTCCCGGTAATACATACCCGCGCACAGCAGAAGCATAACAACCCCGGACACGGTGCTGGAGAGTGTCAGCACACCAAAGGCGGAAGGGCAGATGTCCTGCTCCCTGCCCAGAAAGATACAGTCAGAAATGTAACGGGACACAGGGGCGGCAAAAAACACGGCGGACAGCGTGGCAATCACAAAAGCGTAAGTGGTGGATGCAACAAAGAACCGTTCTTCCAGCAGCGTAATGTCCGCCCGATCCAGCAGAATTTTCAGCGCCAGAATCAGCACCGCCGACAGCACCGCCGGGCCGATGGTGGTCATGGTAGCGTAGATGGTTCCCCACAGGCCGCTTGCCAGCGTTTTTCTTCCATATATTTTTTTCAGTTCAAATCCGATTCCCGCCATGGGACTCCTCCTTCAAGTGTTCGTAAATATTGCGGAATTCCTCCAGCATCTCCTCCCGGCTGTAGTATGCCTCTACCCGTTTTCTGCCGGCCTGCCCCATACGTGTCAGCTGCCCCGGACTGCGTATACAGCAAAGAATGGCCTCAGCCATAGCTTCGCTGTTCATGACCGGCACCACCAGCCCGGCAGGACCGAAGCTGTCGTCCTCCCTCTCTCCCTCCAGCAAAGCCCTGCAATCGCCTACGTTGGTAGCCACAAACGGAATCTCTGCCGCCATCCCTTCCAGGATTGCCAGCGGCTGTCCCTCGCTGATGCTGGACAGGAGCAGCAGGTCTACCTCCGGCAGATGCTCCCTGATATTGACCTGACCCAGAAATTCTACATCTTCCGTTCCCAGCTCCTCCAGAAGTTCCACGCACTCCTTGTAATATACCGGATCTTCCGCACAGTTCCCCATAATCTTCAGCCGTACCCCGGGAACTGCCCGTTTCACAATGTCGAACGCCAGAATCATGGTCTTTACATCTTTGATCGGCACTACCCGCAGCACCGCTCCCAATGTCATGGGGCGGTTCTCTTTCTTTTTCCGGCAGCAGTCAAAATCGCCGGCATTCACGCCGTTTGGAACAATCAAAATTTTTTCCGGCGGACAGTTCAGCTCAATCTGCAGGGAACGGTTGGTCTCAAATAAGGTAGTGACTACGCTGGCCTGCCGGTAGGCAATAAAAGAGAGTTTTTTGAAAAAGTCGATCCAGAGCCCCTTGAACTCTCCTTCCACCCAGTTAGAACGGATGATATCCTCCTCCCTCTCCCTTGTGTAAATGCCATGTTCGGACAAAAGCAGGGGAACTCCCTCTATGTAGGAGGCACAGCTTCCCAGAATACCCGCATAACCGGCAGATACGGAGTGGTAAATGTCTGCCTTTGGGATCTCCTGGGAGAAGATGTACATCAGGGGAAAATATATCCCCCGTAAATTCCAGAGATACTGAAGGAATACTTTCCTGGAGTTCTGCCTGTGGTATTCCTCCACGCAGATGTCAAAAAAAGACTCGCTCATCAATAGGCTGCTCATATGCCGGTGATGCTTTTTAGCGAGATCTAGCACGCCGATCCAGTTGATGTCCTCCACCGTACCGCTTATCAGCCCTCTTAAGATATCCTTTTCCTCCCCGGTCAGCCGAATTTTCCGATTTTCTTTTTTGAATACTGCATCCCCCAGATACAGCGTCCGGATCTCCCTCACGTTTTCCGGTATGCGGTAAGCATACTCCGGCATTTCCTCTCTTGTGGTTGCGATGGCCCAAATCACAAACTCCACATCCTCAAACTCGCTGCACAGCATCTGCACCCAGCTTGAGACGCCTCCCGGAACATAGGGATAACTTCCCTCACAAATCAAACATACCCGCATACGTCACCTTTCCTCCTCCAGCGTGATAATTCCATAATTTTCCCGAATGCGCAGCAGATAGTATCCGTTTCCCACATCCTGATAAGACAGGCCCTCCGCACCGGCAATGCGGTCATCGGTGTGATAAAAGAAAGCCTGCCCCTTCGCGGCGCCGCTGCAGTCAAGCTCCATGCGGCTGCCATTCCTTTCCCAGCCGTAATCCATATTCTGATAACTCCTTACATCGTCCCCTGTCTGGGTCAGCGTCCGGCCTTCCAGCCAGGCCGCACGGGCAAGGATCTCCGACTCAAAAAGGCCTGTCTGCCTCTTATCCAGATCCCAGGCAGCGGTATCCCCGTCCCCCTCAAACAGCATATCGGCATCGAACACATGGGAAACCATGCCGTAGGCCCCCAGGATGGAGTATATTGCAAAAAGGTTACCGTCCTCCATGGAATTTCCCACGGTAGCCGCAGGAAACACGAAGCGCCCATCCTCCCAGGAAAACCGGGCATCACGGCTTCCAAGCATTCCCCGGACAGACTGGATATCGGCGGCGCAGGCCAGCTCCCCGCCAAACTGCAGTACAGATCTGCCGATGTCCATAAACAGCGCATCGCCTGCCGCCTCAAAGCTTTCCTCAGAGGACACCGCCGGTATGCCGGCGGTATACGGCGTATCCGTGCGAAGGGAGATTCCTTCAAAAGCCGGCCATACCACATCACGGACGAACCCCTCAGCAGAATAGCCGTACATCTGCCTGCACAACTCGTCATCAGCAGGCGAGGCCGTGAGAAAATTGTCTAAAAAAACAGCCTTCACACCCAAAACCGGATAGATGAAATCCGGCAGCAGCGCACTGATGGCTCCGGTCAGCATTCCCATGCAGCGCATATCTGCAAGGAAGGTTCCGTTAATCAGGCATACGCTTCCTTTCTGCCAGGCATATGTGTAAAGAATGGGAATACCGTTCCCCGCGTCCCGGATATAGACAGCCGCATCGGTTCTGACCTCGATTCCGGCTGAATTGCTGTCCCCGTCATAATAAGCCTTCTCCGGCTGAACGGGAAGCAGGGACTTTTCAAAAATTAAATCATGGCAATCTTCCCCCGGGGATATTTCCCGGATACCAAACACCGGCCATAGGCGAGAGTCTCCGTCATCTGCCGCAAGGCCGGCAGTCAGGATGACCCTGCCTCCTCCGGCGATGAAGCCCTCAAGCTCTGCCGGATCCGCATAGGGGCTGATGGAATCATTGCAAAAAATAACCAGATCCCTCTCCTCTGCCTCCTCTGCATTAAGATATCCCTCTCCGGCAACTGTGAAATGGAGATCCTCACAGAGCTGCCGGACATTGGTGTAAATCTCCCCACAGCGCACGTCCCCGGAATCCCCCAGGATCCAGACTCTGGGCTTCTCCCCCTCGTCCAGCTGCCTTGTTTCGATAAACTCCCGTTCCGGGGCAATGCAGCTTTCTATCCGGGCACTTGCCGTCCGGCTGCCATTCACGCCGTAAATCAGAAAAACGGCACCCAGGGCCGCAACAGCCAGGATGATATATAAAAACCTTTTGAATGATAACATGCTTCCACTCCATATATTAAAATCTGCGCTTGAGCATCCCGCAAAAAAGAGATGCGCAGTTAATTGTCCACAGCGGCTCCCGCAAGACGTTTTGTCCAATAACGAAGCTGCTCCAGTCCTTTGGGAGACAGACGAACCTGCCTGTTTTTGCGCAGATCGTCTAAGAGAGCCTCAAATTTCCGGCGTTCCCCAGCCTGGTAGAACATTTTCAGCATATACCGGTAGGCAGCCTCACTCCGTATCCGATCCGCATACCCCTGCCAGAGGAGTTCCGCTTCCGCATACCGGCCGAGTTCCACCAGGGAACTCAAATATTCTTCATACTCTCTCTGGGAGACCACATCCTCCCCGGCATAAATCTGCCCCTGCACCAGGCCGCATAAGCGTTTCCGGCAGGCGCTCTCCTCCCTGGAGGAAAGGACACCGCTTTTCAGCATCTCCGAGAGTGCCGCACAGGCTGTGTGGTATTTCTCCGGATCTCCGGGATCCTGCTCATAATCTCTGCGGCACTCCAGCCACCGCGTCTGCTGAAGACGGTATAGTTCCATCTTCGCGGCCGCAGCATAATGGGCCGACTCCGAGTCCTCGTCCTTTTCCGCCGCCAGAAGTATTCTGTAGTTCTCTTTCAGGTCTTTCTTTAGCTGGTTTAGCAGAAGGGCGCGTTTTTCCGTGTTTCCGCTGACCGCCATGGCATCCTCTACAGGCACCACGTTCAGAGCTTCCCTCACATCGGGGTGTTCCGGCTGACGGTCAATCTCCAAAGCGTGTGTCAGAACAGCTTCCCGGTCAACCTCCGTCTTTTCTAATAACGCCTGGAGCAGTCCCGGAAGAAAATAGATAATAAATCCAACCCCCGGAAGAAAGATGAAGAATACCGCCGCCCCGGCTCCCTCCCGGCGGATTCCTTTTATGACGGCGTACAGTGCCGCCAAAGCGGAATTAATCAATAAAAACCAATTTAGCATGAATGCTGCCTCTCTTTCTGCCCATCGGGTTCAGACGTTGCCAGTCCGCCCGGAACCTCCTCCGGTTCGCCTGTAAAAGGAAAGGCCTCCAGGCCGCAGGCTGAGAGGCGCTCTTGCAGATGCTCCAGGTTTTCAGGGCCGGTACCTGCCAGCAGGGCAAAAAGCCTTCCTTCCCCATCGGTTCCCAGGCAGTCCGTCACGCGGAGCGTCCGGCCGGCCAGAACCGCGGCCTCTGTCATGGATCCGGAATATATAAGCTCCACCACACAGTATTCCGCCATGTGCTTCTCTGCCTTCTCCCCGGCCAGAAGAACCCGCTTGCGAAATGCCCCGGCCTTTAAGATGTCCGTGTCCTTTACATAGCGTTCCTCCCTGGACAGTTCCTCATATTGCAGTGCCTTTTCCATGGAATCCCTGAGCAGCAGTGACAAGGTCTTCAGCAGATTGATATGGTACAGCGTCTCGCACTCATAAGGGAGCGTTTTTATAAGAACCACCACTTCGGGAAAGCCGCGGCAGACAACGGGCAGTACCACGGCGGGCTCCCCGCTCCCAAACTCTCCCTGGCAAAGTTCCCCATGCTCCACTGCGTCATAAATCCGGGGAGAGTCGGAAAGATTCCATGTCTTTCCGTCCATTGCGGAGCTGTCGCTCAATGCACCCACCAGCCGGAGCCAGGGGCTTCCTGACTGCCCCTGGTAGACGGCCACTGTGTCCGTGCCGATTAGTTCAGAAATGATCTGCATGGTCTCCATGAGGATGCGGTCCGGCTCCTGAACCATCAGTCGCCTGACAAGACTGTACAGCTTTGGGAAGCCGGATTTGGATGTCAGCAGACGCTCTTCATACTCGTTCTTGATGAGTACGTTTTCCTCATTGACAGCTTTCAGATCCTCATACTCTTCCTTTAGTATCTCCAGATCCAGGCGGACGCTCCCGGCATCTTCCCTAAGTACATTGGCGGTATAGCTGACCACAAAGCCCAGAAACAGAAATTCCATAACCGCCAGCACACTGTCCGCATAGGAATAGAATGCAGTCAGTTCCCGGATGCTCAGATGCCGGCCATACAGACAGGCTGCGCTGGCCAGCACTGCCGCCAAAGTGCTCTGGTAAATATTGTATGATACGGAAATTAGGATAACGTAAATCATCAGCCAATCAATCCGGGAAAACAGGCTGTGGGTGCTGCAAAGGGAATTCAGGGAAAAAAACACCGCAAAAATCAGAAGATTTTCTGCCAGCTGGCGGATACCCTTCGGGAAGATCCGCTTTTTCTTGTTCTTCTGCGCAAAAGACCGCTCAAATGTAATCTCGCTCCCCTGCATCTGCTCCTCCAGGTTCCGGAAATCACTCCATCCCAGCTCCTTCCTGATCCGGCCGCTGTCCGCCAGGGCAGCACAGCCGGAATCCTCCCACCGGATATCCTGCTCCGAAAGCTTCTCGTGCCGGCAGGCCAGCTGGTACAGGCGCTTTCCGGAAATCTCGGCGCTTCCGCAGACATTGTAAACATACCGGCTTCCGCCATACACCACCCGTTTGACTGCATCCGCGAAGTCGGAAACATGAAGCGGTTGAAACACATGGTTCGGCATACGGACATCCGGATGGACGGCACTGGAAAAGCTCCGGCTTAAGATATCTCTTTCACCCTCTTTGGGCCGGCTGGTATAGAGCTGCGATGCCCGGAGGATACCCGCGTTCATGCCGTGCCGCTTCCGGTAAATGTCCAGAAGCTGTTCCTCGCGGATAAACCGGATTCCGCGTTCACTGACGGCGGCAGTCTCTGCAGATTCGTCGGACTTTTCTCCGGTATTTCCATATACCTCTGTGGATGACAGCAGAATGAACTTCACATAGGGAAACGCAGCGGCCGTCCGCAGCGACCAGGCCAGCAGAGTCAAGTCCTCATCCGACTCTTCCTCCCGGATGCCGCTTATGTAATGGTTTCCTGCAAATATCACGAGGTCAGGCGAGACAGATCGCAGTAGCTTCCCGAAATTTTCGCCTTTGCGGGGAGTCCGGTAAAAGCGATGCAGAGAGGCGCCTTTTGGCTTCCGGGGAAACGCCTTGTCCGACAGAACGTAGACATCGTTCCCTTCCTGTCCCATCCGTTCGGCCAGTGTTTCCGCCAGCCCGTCGCTTGTGCCGATATAAACTATTTTCATAAAGGTTATCTCCTCCTTATTGTAATGATTATTGAAAGGTTCTACAGTTAAAGCAAACTAATGCCTGTATGTCCGCTGAGATTCTCGCAGAATGGCCAAATCTGCGAAAATCCTCATTTTCCCCGCAATGCAGGCATTTTCTTAAGCTGCGCGACCACAAATCTGACCATAAAAATCTGAAAGCGCCCCAATCTGTTTTCTCTTTGAATCCATAGTCGGATGGACATAGCGGTTCAGGGTAATCTTCACATCGGAATGCCCCAGAATCTCGCTCAACGTTTTCACGTCCGTGCCGTTCTCAACGCAGTTTGTGGCAAATGTATGACGGAGGGTATGGAAGGTCCTGCTTTCAATCCCGGCCTCTTTCAGGATCTTTTTGAATCGGTACTGCATCGTTCTGGGATCCAATGCCTTCTCCCCTCCAAATACATACAGATGTTCTCCTTTGAATTGAGAAAGAATCTGCAAAAGTTCCTGTGTCAGAGGGATCGTCCTTTTAGAGCTTTCGCTTTTGGGGGTTGTTTCCAACAGGATAGTTTTCGTCATGTGTCCCGGCACGGCGATGCGCTGCACAGTACGGTTTACTGTCAGGGCCTTTCCCTCAAAGTCAATATCCTCCCATCGAAGCGCACACAATTCCCCAAGCCGCAGCCCGGTGTAGAGGCACAGCAGCACCTCAGCCATGAATTTATCCATCTGCCTGTAGATGGATTCAAGAAGCAGCGCCTGCTCTGCCCTTGAAAATGTCCCGATTGTCTTTTTCTGTGCCTTCACTGCCGGGTGCTCCAGCATCGGAATGCCTGTCAGATAATGCCTGTTTGCAAAGGCAAGAATTTGATTGGCAACGCAAATGAGGCTTTTTTGCAGGCTTTCCGACAGGCCTTCCCCTGATAAGTGGTCAAAAATCTTTTCACACAGTTCCTGTGCCATGCCTGCAGAAAGCCGGCATGAGCCGACGGTATCGGCAAGATGCGTCCGATAAACGGTATCATACTTTATGTAAGTGGAGTATTTCCGTCTTCCGGAAAGCTCCGCAAGCCACTCACCGGCAGCCTTTGAGAACAGGACTGCACCGCCATTCCTGTCCGCGCTGTTTCGGCTACCGGTTTCAGTTTCGGCTGCCGGTTCATTCTCCGCGCCTTGACAGGCTGTGCCGAGTCTGGCTGCGAAAAGCTTTTCCTTTGCTTCCCCATAGTCCCTGCCGTATACAGAGCGGTAAATAAATTTCCCTCTGTTTTCGTCAAACGCCTTATAACGGCCTTCCCATCTGCCGTCTGTCCTCTTTCTGATGTTTTCTCCGTGCCTTGCCATTCTTCTCTCCTCCGTTTTTTGTCTTGTGTTTGTCTGTTGGGGGGTACCATAAAGCTGACCACAAATCCGCCTGCCCTTTTTGTTTTTCCCTGTAAGAAGTTTTTAATTTCCGCACAAAAATGTGCGGAAACACCTCGCGGAATAGTGGCATGTGAACAGTAACAAAAATGCCGTTCTCTCATGGCGAGTATTGCAATTATGCCGTAAACGGTGTAAAATGAAAAATATATTTGAAAAACCGTTTCCTGCTGTCATTTGGATTTTCGCAGATTTGGCCATTCTGCGAAAAACAGAAGGTTCTTTTTGTCCTTTTTGTGTTTCCGGCATCCATATGCCAGGAAGGAGCTGTCTCAGTAAGCTGGCAGACTTTTCCGATATCCGGTGTCCGGCTATGCACAAGCCATCCGAACACAGGATCCGGAAATGGCTGCCGGCTTATTGTAGTTTCGCCAAAGAGGAGGGAACATCTATGCTCAAGCTCATCAAAGGAGCCCTGGTATACGCACCGGAATACCTGGGAACACAAGATATTTTGATTGCAGACTCCCGTATTCTGAAAATCGACAGGGATATTCCAGCAGAAGAGGCCTACGATGTAGAGGTTCTCGACGGAACGGGCAAGCTTCTGTTTCCGGGATTTATTGACAGCCACGTTCACATTCTGGGCGGAGGAGGCGAGGGCGGCTACCATACCCGGACACCGGAGATCATGCTGACTGATATCACCATGGGAGGCGTTACTACGGTAGTCGGATGTCTGGGGACAGACGGAACCACCCGGAGCATGGCTTCCCTGCTGGCTAAAGCCCGGGGGCTTGAGGAAGAAGGGATTTCTGCTTATATTTATACGGGCTCTTATCAGATCCCGGTGCGGACGCTGACCGGCAGTATTGTGGATGATCTGATTCTCATTGACAAAGTTATAGGCTGCGGCGAGATTGCCATATCGGATCACCGTTCCTCCCAGCCCACCCGCGAGGAATTTGCCCGTATCGCAGGGGATACCCGGACCGGAGGTATTCTTTCCGGGAAAGCCGGCCTGGTGAATATTCATATGGGCGACGGTCCGCGGATGCTGTCCTATCTCCGCTATGTGGCAGAGGAGACAGAAATACCTCCCTCCAATATGCTTCCCACCCATATCAACCGGAGTACACGGCTGTTAAAAGATGGTATCGACTATGCCAGATCCCTGGGAGGATATGTTGATTTGACTACCAGCTCTGACCCGGATTATCTGGAAGAGGATGAAGTAAAGGCAAGTACCGGCCTCCGCCTTATGCTGGAGCAGGGGGTTCCCGAGCACCAGATCACATTTTCCTCTGACGGACAGGGAAGCATACCTGTCTTTGACAGGGACGGCGTTTTTCTCGGTCTGGGTGTGGGAAAAGTAACTTCACTGTACCGCGAAGTGCGGGATGCCATTCTTACGGAAAAAGTAGATATTACAAAGGCCCTGAAACCTGTGACTGAGAATCCGGCATCTCTGCTGAAGTTAAACCGCAAAGGACGGATTGCCCCGGGAAAGGACGCGGATTTGGTACTCGCAGAGAAAAACAGCCTTAACATCCACACAGTTCTGGCCAAAGGACAGATTATGATCCGGGAAGGCTGCGTAGTCAGAAAAGGTACATTTGAGTAAAAAGGGATAGGAGAGAGAAAAATTATGAATGAGAAAAAAAGAAAGCTGCAGATGCCCCATACCTATGTGATTATTTTCTTTGTCATCCTCTTTGCGGCGGTTCTGACCATGTTCGTTCCGCTGGGGCAGTATGAAACAAAGGATATCACTTACATGCAGAATGGGGAGGAAAAGTCCCGGACCGTACTGGATCCGGACAGCTTCCAATATGCAGTGGATGAGAACGGTAATAAGATTACGCAGACTGCTCCGCTTTTCGGAACCGAAGACTTCGGCGGGCAGGGTATCCTCAACTACGTGTTCGAAGGACTTACTGTAGGTGACAAATGGGGCTCTGCCGTGGGCATCGTAGCTTTCATCCTGGTTATCGGCGGTGCCTTCGGTATTGTTCTGAAAACCGGAGCTGTGGATCAGGGAATCCTGGCAATGATTGAGAAAACAAAAGGAGCGGAAAAATTCCTGATTCCTGTTCTGTTCGTCCTTTTTTCCCTGGGCGGTGCAGTCTTCGGTATGGGCGAGGAGGCTATCCCCTTTGCCATGATTCTGACTCCCATGTTTATCGCCATGGGTTATGATGCAGTAGTAGGTGTCTGTGTGACCTACTGCGCAACCCAGATCGGCTTCGGCGCTTCCTGGATGAATCCTTTCAGTCTGGCTATCGCCCAGGGAATCGCAGAGATCCCCGTTTTATCCGGCGCAGGCTTTCGTATTGTGCTCTGGTTCTTATTTACCGGAATCGGAGCCGGATTTACTATGTTCTATGCCGCCAGAATCAAAAAAGACCCCAAAGCTTCCGTGGCCTATGACAGTGACGCCGCTTACCGGAATGAATTTAAAGAAGACAGTGCCAAAGCCGACTTCCGGCTGGGGCATAAGCTTATCTTACTGGTGATCCTGGCCACTATAATCTGGACTGTCTGGGGCGTGGTGGAAAAAGGCTTCTATATTCCGGAGATTGCATCCCAGTTCTTTGTGATGGGTCTGGTATCCGGTATCATTGCCGTGATCTTTAAACTGAACGATATGCGTGTGAATGACATCGCTTCCTCATTCCAGAGCGGGGCGGCCGACCTGGTGGGTGCGGCTCTCGTCGTTGGTATGGCGCAGGGAATTATCATTATCCTGGGAGGAACGGATCCTTCCTCTCCAACAGTACTCAATACCATCCTTCACGCTATCAGCAGCAGTATGCAGGGCCTCCCTGCAGTGATCTCCGCATGGCTGATGTACGTGTTCCAGACGGTATTCAACTTCTTCGTGGTTTCCGGTTCCGGACAGGCAGCCCTTACGATGCCGATTATGGCGCCTCTTTCGGATCTGGTGGGCGTATCCCGTCAGACTGCCGTACTGGCCTTCCAGCTGGGAGATGCTTTTTCCAATCTGATCGTGCCTACCTCCGGATGTCTTCTGGGAACTCTCGGCGTTGCCAAGCTTGAATGGGGCAAATGGGCGAAATTCCAGATTAAGATGCAGGGAGTTTTATTTGCGAGTGCTTCGATCGTGATGATTATTGCGGTTTTGATTCATTTTTAAGGATCAAAAAGAGGCTGTCGGAAAAATAAAGCAGCAGACTTTTCTGATATCCGGTGTACGGCTGTCTGCGCACAGAGCAGAATGTGCAAAAACTGTCCGAATACAGGATATAAAAAAGTCTGCTGTCTCATTTTCCGACGGCTTTTCTATTTCTTATCTGCCGGCAACTTCCTCCATCACCGGAATAGACGGTACTGCGCCGCTTCTGGATACTGCAATAGATGCCGCTTTTGCCGCAAGCTCCAGGCTCTTCTCTATCTCATACCCATTCATCAGGCCAAACACAAAATAGCCCGTAAAGGTATCGCCGGCCGCCGTTGTATCTACTGCCTTTACCGGGAAGCACTTCTGATAATACCGCTTTTCCTCTCCCCCGTAAAACGCTCCCTTATCTCCCATGGTAAGCACCACCTGAGCCTTCGGGTATACCTTCAGAATCGCATCTACCAGCCTGTTCCCATCCTCTTCCGTCTCAAAATCTTTTCCTGCCAGCAGCCTGCCCTCAATCTCATTCACAAGGAATACCGATACCTTGGACATATCACAGCTGTCCAGCCCGTCATCAAAGGGCGAAGGATTCAGAATAATCTTCATTCCCTTCTCATAAGCTTTATCTATGATATAATCCAGAAGATTCGTCTCGTTCTGAAGAATCAGAAAATCGTCTGCCCCGAAGTCTGCCAGCACTTCGTCCACATATTCTTTCGTGAACATCCGGTTGCTTCCCCCGTACAGAAGAATACAGTTCTGGGCATTGTCATCTACCTGTATAATGGTATGGCCGCTTTTCCCGTCCATCACGCGGATAAAATCCGTATTCACATGATTTTCCTTACATATGTCCAGAAGAAACTGTCCGTCGTCCTTCCCCACCATACCGGCATGATAGATCTCTGCCCCGGCTCTTGCCGCCGCAATGGACTGGTTCATTCCCTTCCCTCCGGCAAATACCTCCATGCCATAGGACTGCTGGGTCTCTCCCGGACGCATGATATGCGCCACCCGGTACACATAGTCTACATTCAGCGAACCAAAATTTAATACACGCATTCCTGTATTCCTCCTAACATTTCTTAAGACAACACTACCATATCACAGCCCCATTGTCAAACCTATCTCTGCACCCTGGCACCGGCACCGCCCATAACGGCTTCCACTTCTTTCCTGCTGGCCATCGTCGTATCTCCGGGCGTAGTCATAGCCAGAGCGCCATGAGCCGCGCCATAATTAACGGCAAGCTCCGGGTCTCCCGTAGTCATCAGACCGTAGATGAGACCGCTGGCAAAGGAATCACCGCCTCCTACCCGATCCAGAATCTCCAGTCCCTTATAATCTTTAGACTTATAGATCTCCCCGTCCGCCCAGCAGATAGCGCTCCAGTCATTGACTGTTGCTGTCTTCACCTGCCGGAGGGTAGTGGCCACCGCCTTAAAGTTCGGATAGGTCCTGGCCGCCTCATTGATCATTTTCCGGTAACCGTCCAGATTAAGCTCCTTTAAATTTTCGTCATTTCCTTCCACTTCCAGTCCCAGGCAGGCAGTGAAGTCCTCCTCATTTCCAATCATCACATCCACATACCGCGCTGCCTCTTTGTTGACCTCCTGTGCCTTTGCCTTTCCTCCGATAGCGCTCCACATGGAAGGACGGTAATTCAGATCGTAGGATACAATTGTGCCGTATTTTTTTGCCGTCTTAATTGCGGAAAGCACCGTCTCACAGGACTGTTCCGATAAAGCAGCGTAGATTCCGCCCGTATGCAGCCAGCGGACCCCGAGCTCTCCGAAAATGTAATCAAAATCAAAATCCTCCGGTGATGCCTTGGATATTGCCGTGTTGGCTCTGTCGGAGCATCCAACTGCCCCGCGGATTCCGAATCCCCTTTCCGTAAAATTAATTCCGTTTCTGCATATGCGGCCTATTCCGTCTGTTTTCATCCATTTGATAAGAGATGTGTCAACACCGCCCTGGAGAATAAAGTCCTCCATAAGCATTCCCACCTCGTTATCGGCAAAGGCAGTAATTACTGCCGTATTCATCCCAAAACATCTGCGAAGCCCACGGATTACATTGTACTCTCCGCCGCCTTCCCATGCACGAAAAGAACGTGCCGTGCGGATGCGGCCCTCGCCCGGATCAAGACGCAGCATGACTTCTCCCAGGGCTGCCGCATCAAATCTGCATTCCTCTTTTGGTCTCACATTTAAATCCATAATCTTACTCCTCCTATTAAAAATCGCTGCGCGATGGCACTAAAGGGTAAAGCCGCTTCGACACACCGACTTTACCGTTCTTTACGAATCTCATCTGCAAGCGCAACGGCCTCTTTTGTCATCTGACAAATCTTATCAAATTCACCGGCCTCGATAAGATCGCCTTTTACCATCCAGCTTCCGCCGCAGGCAATAATTTTGTCACAGCTTAAATAATCCTTCAGATTCTTTGCGCTCACACCGCCGGTAGGCATAAACCGCATCATAGTATAGGGCGCTGCCAGTGCCTTGATTGCGGCAGCTCCGCCAAACTGCTCTGCCGGGAAGAATTTAACAACCTTCAGTCCGCGCTTTACAGCCTGGGCCACCTCAGAGGGTGTAATGCATCCCGGAAAAACCGGAATCTCCTTGGACAGACAGTAATCTACAATTTCCGGATCAAACCCGGGGCTCACGATAAATTTTGCTCCTGCGCTTACTGCCCGATCTACCTGTTCAATTGTCAGCACTGTGCCTGCTCCTACCAGCATTTCCGGATACTCCGTTGCCATCTGACGGATGGATTCTTCTGCTGCCTCAGTGCGGAAAGTGATCTCCGCACAGGGCAGCCCTCCCTCTGTTAAGGCTTTTGCCAGGGGAAGTGCATCCTTTGCATTGTTTAATACAACTACCGGTACGATACCAAGCTTCTCAATCTGCTCCTGCATATTTTCCATATTGGTTTTCCTCCTATCTAAAATCGCTGCGCGATAGCACTAAAGGGTATTGTCATACTCCAGATATGCGCCCTTCATGGGACTGGCTGCCAATTCGCTGAACAGCCGCAGAACGCCTTTCTTATACTTCGGCTTGCGGGGCTTCCAGTTTTTCTTTCTCTCTTCCAGAACGGCGGCTACCTCTTCCATGGTTTTTCTCTCACCTGCAATACCGATGATGTTAAGCTTACGCTCCATTATATCAATCTCAATCAAATCTCCTTCTTCCACCAGGGCAATGGGGCCTCCGTCTTCGGCCTCCGGGCTGCAGTGCCCGATTACAGGGCCTGTGGACGCCCCGGAAAACCGCCCGTCGGTAATAAGGGCAATGCTCCGTCCCAGCTCTTTGTCGCTGCTGATGGCCTCTGAGGTATAGAACATTTCCGGCATACCGCTTCCCTTGGGTCCCTCGTAGCGGATAAATACCGCATCTCCCTTTTCTACCTGGTGCTTCAGCACGGCATCCAGACACTCTTCCTCACTGTCAAACGGTCTTGCACGCAGAACTGCTTTGAACATTTCCTTCGGACATGCGGTGTGTTTGATAACCGCCCCCTCCGGAGCCAGGTTTCCTTTCAGAATTGCGATGCTTCCGTCTGTTCCGATGGCTTTATCATAAGGACGGATCACATCCTCCCTGGTGACATTCACACCATAACGAGTGTTAAAATCGTGCAGCCATTTCTCGCAGCGCTCATAGAAGCCGTTTTCTTTCAGCTCCTTTAAGTTTTCGCCAAGAGTCTTTCCCGTTACCGTCATTACGTCCAGGTGCAGGTGAGCCTTGATTTCCTCCATAATTGCCGGTACGCCTCCGGCATAGTAAAATACCTCCGCCGGCCAGCGTCCTGCCGGGCGGACATCCAGAAGATAATGGGCGCCTCTGTGGAGCCTGTCAAAGGTATCTCCCGTGATTTCGATTCCGAATTCATGGGCAATGGCCGGAATGTGAAGAAGACAGTTGGTGCTGCCCGATATAGCCGCGTGAACCAGTATGGCATTCTCAAAACTGTCCATGGTCACAATATCGCCGGGCCGCATATCCGGCATAGCCGCAAGCTTCACTGCCTGTACGCCTGCTTTATGGGCATATTCAAGAAGATCCGGACTGGCTGCCGGCATGAGCGCGCTTCCCGGAAGAGCCAGGCCCAGGGCCTCTGCCATAATCTGCATGGTGGACGCCGTCCCGATAAAGGAACAGGCGCCGCAGCTTGGGCAGGCATTGCATTTTGCCCAGTCAAGCTTTGCCTCGTCTATCTCTCCCCTCTGGTATTTCGCACTGTACATGCCGAGCTGCTCCAGGGTCAGCATCTCGGGCCCTGCATTCATGGTCCCTCCCGGTACGACTACAGCCGGAATGTTGACTCTGGCAAGCCCCATCAGATTGGCCGGCATTCCCTTATCACAGCTGGCAAGGTAGACGCCTGCATCAAAAGGCGTTGCATTTGCGTGTATTTCAATCATATTGGCGATCATCTCACGGCTGGCAAGGCTGTAATTGATTCCGTCTGTTCCCTGGCTCTCGCCATCACAGATGTCCGTGGCAAAGTATCTGGCTCCATAGCCTCCTGCCTCTTCGATTCCTTTTCTCACCTCTTCTACCAGAATATCCAGATGACCGCTGCCCGGATGGCTGTCTCCAAAAGTGCTCTCAATCATAACCTGAACTTTTTCCAAATCTTCCGGCTTCCAGCCTGTTCCGATGCGTAAAGGATCCAGCTCCGGAGCCAGTTTCCGCATTTTCTGACTTACTAATTCCATATAGATGTACCTCCATTTAGATTCCGCGCTATACAAAGAATGAAATAATCAATGCCACTACAAATCCCGTTCCGCCTACTAAGGTTTCCATAATGGTCCAGGTCTTCAGGGTGGTCTTCTCATCCAGCCCTACCAGAGATTTCACCAGCCAGAAGCCGGAATCGTTAAAGTGAGAACATACCGTAGAGCCGCCGGCTACCGCCGCTGTCACACATGCGAGATACATGGGGGAAAGCTCAGAGATACCGGGCATAGCTGCGATGATTCCTGCCGCCATTGTCATAGCCACTGTTGCGGAACCCACACAGATACGAACCAGTGCGGCTACCAGAAATGCTACCAGCACCAGAGGGAGATTTGCGGATGCCACTGCATTGCCGATAACCTCTCCAAGTCCGGAATACTGCAGCATGTAGCGAAGCACGCCGCCGCAGGCCGTTACCAGAAGAATCAGGCCTGTAGGCTCCAGAGACTTTGTCATAATCTTCTCCAGTTCCGGAAGCGTATAGCCGTGCTTTGTTCCGAGGAGGAACATAGCAGCCAGGGTTGCTATCAAAAGAGCCACAAAAGGCTGGCCCAGGAAATTCAGAACCGGTTCGACACCGCTCAGAGCCGGAATTACACTTGCCAGAGATTTGAGCACAATCAATACCAGGGGAATCAAAATAATGCCTACTACCGTGCCAAATCCGGGAAGCTTGGACTCGTCAAAATCCTCCTGATTCGCTACGTGCTCCGGAATTGCCACATTATATTTTCTGCCGCAGACAGAGCCCCAGACAGGCCCGGCCACTATCATTGCAAAGATACCGCAGAAAACACCAATCAGAATCACCCAGCCAAGGTCTACGCCCAGCATAGTAGCTACCAACACCGGCCCCGGTGTGGGAGGAATAAATGCGTGGCCCACAGCCAGGCCTGCAAGAAGCGGAATTGCATAAAACAGGGAAGATCTCTTCGTTCTTTTTGCCAGCGAAAATGCCAGGGGAATCAGGATAATGAGTCCTGCATCAAAGAATACCGGCATTGCAATAACCAGTCCGGTGATTCCCAAAGCCCAGGCAGCTTTCTGGTCGCCGAACTTATTTACCATAGTGACAGCCAGGGTTTGTGCGCCGCCCGAAGCCTCCAAAATGGCGCCGAACATTGAGCCGAGTCCTACCAGTAAAGCGATTCCTTTTAATGTGTTGCCGATGCCGTCATCCACCGCTTTCACAATATTTATAAAAGGCATTCCGGCTATCAGTCCGATCACAACCGCGCCAATCAGAATGGATAGCATCGCATGAATCTTAAACTTGATAATCAAAAGCAAAAGCAGTGCCAGACCAATGACTGCCGCCAATATCAGCCTGGCCGGGTTAAGGGTTACAGCGTCCATAACAAATCCTCCTTCATTTTCACTCATAGCTTCATTCTGCTCTTAACATCTGACGTCATATGTTATCTTGCATTTATTATATAGTCATCGCATTTTATAGTCAATACATCTGATGTATTTTGTGTCTTTTCTACTTTTTGACCAAAAAAAGATGGATTTCATAAGAAAATCCACCTTATTTTTGTATATAATCACGGATTCCGTGACATCCTTCTTGCTCCTGCCTTTATCATCATTCATCTGTAATTGATATTTTATGCATTCTCTTTTCAAATTATACCATGTATGCTGCTTATTTATCTTTTTTCTCCTCCATCATCTTCAACAACATCTGACGATTATAAGTCAAATGCATAATCATAGCACATCTGGCTCCCACCGGATCCCCTTTGAGAACCGCCTCCGTAACTGCACGGTGCGTCTCAATGGTTTCCTCCATCAGCTGCCGGTTGGTCAGATTGACAAAGGTCACAACAGCCGTCTGGATAATAGGAACCAGCTGCTCTACCACCCGGTTTTTGCTGCACTTTGCAATACAGGTATGAAACTCTATATCTTTCATGGTGTGATTTTTCCCGGCCCGGTACAGGGCTTCCGTCTCATCACAGAGGCGCTTTAACTCTTCTTTTTCCTCCGGCTCCGCATAGTCACTGGCCAGCGCCGCAATCTCCGGCTCCAGCATCAGACGCACCTCAAAGAGCTCCAAAGCAAGTTTGTATTTATCCGTAAATTTTGCAAGGCCCAGCGGATCTTCCTCAATGGTATTTTTACTGATCACATAAGTCCCTGAACCCCTGCGCACCTCCAGAATGCCTTTTGTGGCAAGGCTCTTAATGGTTTCACGGATGGTACTCCTGCCCACGCCGAACTTTTCCGCCAGTTCAAACTCATTCGGGATCCTGGCCCCAATCTCTACCGGCTCGTGAAGAATATAATTCATAAGCTCCTCCTCTACCCTGGAGGCCAGAAGTTTTTTATCCATTTTACCGATCTGATACATACATTTGTTCCTTTCACTGCTGTCATCTTTCTCATCATTGTATCTAAAGTATACCCTCTAATCAAAAGAATAGCAATCTCCAGGTTCAAACCTTAAAAGATCCTTAAAAGATCCATAATAAATTTTATGGCAGTTCAGGAACGGGGGTGCATCAGGTTCTTAATCAGGATATCAAATTCCTGATCTGTCAGTATTTTACTGCTTCCTATCTTCAATACAATATTTGCCATTTCCTGTCCCTGTCCCGACAAATGTTCATAGAGTTCCAAAAACCTGTTTGTGTCATCCTCTTCTCTGACTGTATGTTTTTTCATTTCAAAAATACCTTTCCAAAATATTGACATCTAATAAATGTCATACTCCTGAAGATTTTAACATAGAATTTAAACAGGAAATGACATTCAGTGTTTGTCAAAGGTGGGTTATGTATAAGAATAAATTTGGTGATAAAAATAATATTTCCGGAGCCGCGATTCGGACGCACCGTCTGGAAAGGGGATGGTCCCAAAGGGAACTGGCTGATGCACTGCAATTACTGGGACTGGATCTGGATAAAAATGCGATTCAAAGAATAGAAGCCAGAAAACGGTTTGTAACAGATATAGAGTTAATTTATTTTGCAAAGGTTTTTGACGTTGGATATCAAACACTATTGGAGATATAAGCATAATCGGGGCAGTGCCGTAATTTGTCACCGCCCCGTAATTATTATTCAGTATTCGTAAACCGAAAGTTTTTATGCCAGCTTGCCTTTTGCCAGCTCTACGAGAGATGCGAAGCCCGCTGCATCGTTCACTGCCATGTCCGCCAGAATCTTCCTGTCCAGCTGTACCTCTGCCAGCTTCAGTCCATACATGAACTTGCTGTAAGATAAACCGTTCATTCTGGCTGCCGCATTGATACGTGCGATCCAGAGCTGCCGGAACTGGCGCTTTCTCTGCTTTCTTCCAGCATAAGAACTGGTCAGCGCCCGCATTACGGACTGCTTTGCTACTCTGTACTGCTTACTTCTGGCTCCTCTGTAGCCCTTCGCCAGCTTTAATACTCTGTTATGTCTTTTCTTAGCGCCTAAGCCGCCTTTAATTCTTGCCATTTTTTCTCTCCTCCTTGAAATTTTCCTCGCTTACAGATACGGTAAAATCTTCTTCATGTTCTTAACATTGGCTGCATCTGTAATGGCTGACTTTCTCAGATTTCTCTTTCTCTTCTGAGATTTCTTGGTTAAGATATGGCTCTTATACGCTTTCATTCTCTTTAACTTACCGCTTCCTGTCTTGTGGAAACGTTTTGCAGCCGCTCTGCTTGTCTTCATTTTAGGCATTTTATATACTCCTCCTGTCCTGATTTTCTTTGCATAGTTCTATAAAATCATTCCTGCATGCAGGTGATTCCCCTGTTTACTGACGCTTTTCCGTTAAGAACATCAACATCTGACGCCCCTCCAGCTTGGGAGCTTTCTCCACAACCGCTATATCGGACATCTTCTCCGCAAACGCATCCAGAATACGCCTCCCGTTCTGAATATGGGCCATCTCACGGCCGCGGAACCGAAGGGATACCTTCACCTTGTTGCCCTTCTGGATAAACTTGCGCGCTGCGCCTATCTTTGTATTCAGATCATTGTCGTCAATGTTCGGTGACAGACGAACCTCTTTGATCTCAATGATCTTCTGCCTCTTCTTGGCTTCCTTCTCCTTGCGCGCCATCTCATACTTGTACTTGCCGTAATCGATAATCTTGCATACCGGCGGCCTTGCAGTCGGCGCAACCTTCACCAGATCAAGCTCTGCTTCCCTGGCAATCTTCATAGCATCCCTCGCGGACATGATCCCCAGCTGCTCTCCGTTGGCTCCGATTAAACGGATCTCTTTGTCACGGATCTGTTCGTTAATCATTAAATCGCTAATAGTAATACCCTCCTTAAAAGAAATATCCAAAAAAAGTGGATAGTCAGACTATCCACTTAAAATACCAGATCCAAGGCATATGCAATGCCTTACACTTATCAGATATAAACCCGAGTCGCCTGCCGCGCTGAGGTGAGAGTGGATACTCTGCTTGCTGTCACCTAAATATCTTAGCATACCTGAAAGATGCTGTCAACTGATTTTTGCATATTATAATTTTAAGGTTTCCAGGGCGCCTACCTCGCCTGCTGCTGCAAAATCTCCTGCAGTACCTTCTTCATCATCGAGATGTCGATCGGTTTCGCAATATGCCCGTTCATTCCTGCTTCCAGAGCTTCTTTCTTATCTTCATCAAAAGCATTGGCTGTCATAGCAATTATCGGTATATTAGCAATCTCGGGATTTTTCAGCGCCCTAATCTGCCGCGTAGCTTCATAACCGTTCATGACCGGCATCTGGACATCCATCAGAATCAAATCATACTGTCCAGCTTCCGCACGCTTCATTATATCCACAGCCTCCACACCATCACCGGCAACATCCAGGACAAAACCAGATTCCTGCAGGATCTCCACCGCAATCTCCTGATTCAGCTCATTGTCCTCCACCAGCAGGATCTTCTTTCCCGCAAAGGAATCGGGTTCTTCTGCCGGATTATCCTCCGTGTTCTGCATCACAAAGGGCTCTTCCAGAACCTTTTTGAGCTCCGACAGAAAAATCGGCTTCTCGCAAAACGCTGTAACGCCCGCTTCCTTCGCCTCCTGCTCAATGCTCGACCAGTCATAAGCCGTCAAAATGATAATCGGCTTCTCGGCACCGATGATTCTGCGGATCCGTCTCACCACTTCCACGCCGTTCATATCCGGCATGAGCCAGTCTATAATGTACACCGCGTATTCGTCGCCCTGTTCTATGGCAAGCTGAACGCGCATCACCGCCTCCTTGCCGGAGGTCGTCCAGTCCGGCCGCATACCGATTACGGTAAGCATCTTGGTCACGCCGGAACAGGTGTTGAAATCATCATCTGCCACGAGCACCCTGAGCCCGCGCAGTTCTGGAATGACCTCCTGCCGTACCGGATCAGCACATGTTCTGAACCGTAAAGATACCGTAAAAGCAGTACCTTTGCCCTCCTCACTCTCAACAGTGATCGTCCCATTCATCATATCTACAATATTCTTGGTAATGACCATTCCCAGACCAGTTCCCTGTATACCGCTGACAGTACTCGTCCTCTCCCGCTCAAAGGGTTCAAAAACATGTTCTAAGAACTCCTTGCTCATACCGATACCGGTATCCCTGACCTGGAAATCATAGGAAGCCCATCCCTCAAGCGCATCTCCTTTCTGTACGATACGAACGCCCACAAGACCGCCGGGTTTGGTGAATTTCATTGCATTGCTCAACAGATTCAGAAGCACCTGATTCAATCTGAGCTTATCACACAGCACATGCTCATTTACCACATCTGCCGTATCAATATAAAATTCAAGCTGCTTCGCCATCACATCGGCCTGTACAATCGTCTTTAAGTCATGCATGATCTCCGGCAGCGACGTTTCCTTTTCCTCGATCTTCACCTTACCGCTCTCAATACGGCTCATATCCAGAACGTCATTGATCAGACTGAGCAGATGTTTACTGGATGTGGTAATCTTCGCCAGATAATCCTGTACTTTCGCTGTATCCTGAATATGTGCCTCCGCAAGAGAAGTAAATCCGATAATCGCGTTCATAGGCGTCCTGATATCATGGGACATATTGTTAAGAAATGTCGTCTTCGCACGGTTGGCATGCTGTGCCGCCGCAAGTGCGTCCTCCAGATCGATCTTCTGCGCTGCAAGCTTCTCTTCCATCTTCTTCTCGTCATCAATATCCACAAAGAGTCCGGAGAAAGTAATCGGTGAGCCATCCTCACGTCTTGACAGCCTGCCCGCGGCATGAAACCAGCGCAGACCTGCATGACCTGTATACAGACGATACTCCACATCGTAGGTCTTCTCACCGGAAAAATCTCTGACTGTATCCCAATATTCCTTAACTATCCGCTCTTTATCTCCCTCATACAGCAGATCCGTCCACGATTCGAGCCTGTTCGGAAACGCTTCCTCGCTTTCGTACCCTACCATTCTACGGAACACATCTGACCATGTACAGGATATAATTTCCGCCTGTTCATTGAAATCCATGCTCCAAAAACCGGAATTCATGGCGGAATGTATATTATCCATGGACATTTTTTCCTTCTCGATCTGGGCATAAGCCGCACGAATTCTGTCTCCATCTGCTTTTTCCTGCTCCAGAACAAGATTGGCATTTTCCCGCAACTGCAATACAAACACAAAAAACGCTGCAAGCATTGCTATTATTGTAATAACAATCTGGATAATGCCGCGGCGCAGCATACCGGAACTGATGGAATTGATCTGTTCGGTAATGACATTATTTCTAATTGAAACCGTCATCATCCAATCCGTCCCCTCCACCGGAATATAACATAGATTTTCCTGCGCGCCCATATAGCTGAAAGAGATCTGTCCCGACCTGCCATTTGCAAAATCACTTTGCAGCTGTTCATAACTGAAACCGTTATGAATATCCGCCTTCTTCAGTTCATGGAGAAAGTTCGCCCCGGCTTTCAGATTGCCGAAATCATTGTTCGTCAGATCCTCGCCGTTGCGGTGATACAGGCTCCAGTATGTCTCGTTATAATTGGTCTGTGAAGTCAGCGCGCTTAACATTTCTTCCAAATCAATCTGAATAAAGCAGACTTTAATTCTGCTGCCCTGAAACTCCACGCCCTCTACCGGAATCGCGAGTATTACCTGTTTTTTGGCATGACTCATATTCTTAGTGATAATCGCCCGCTCCGTCAATTCCTCGGAAAAAAAATCATATTCATCATAACCGGATGTCGTGGTGTATTCTGTATAAACAATGCCGTTCTCGTCTACCAGCGCAAATTTATTAAAACTGCAGAGCTTTTTGACCCTTCCGAAAAACTTTCTCAGTGACTCCTGCGATTCCAGAGTTGTGTCGTCCATTATGGCGACCGCATTCTCCATGTAAGAGAACCTTGTATTCAGTTCTTCGGCTACTACCTGTGCTCTTCGTCCAGCCAGCTCTTCAAGATAGAACTCGCTAATCCTGCTCACCGCCTGACTCGTACCGGTTCTGGAGCTGTTTGATACCCAGATCGTCGTAACAAGAAGAAGCAATGCAATCATGATTCCTCCTGCTACGGCTTTTACCGCTGTCTGTTTTCTCTGTTTTCTCTGTTTCTCATTAAAACTCATAAACTGCGATCGTTCCAACTCCATGCCACCATCCTTAATTAATCCGTGCGGAGAAAACCGTCTTTAAGGCATCCTCCTACTTCTTATCGAAACAACCCCTGCTGTGAACTTTAGAAATACTTTTCGTACTATTGCCTATCCGCAACTCAGACGGAATATATTTATTAAATACGATGTATAAATTTACCCCAATTATTTCTTAAACTCTATGACTGTATATCTATACACGCTTTTCACCAGTATCCTGTATCACTCATATTCAGGCAGACACCAACTGCATTACTGCCAAAATTGAACCGAAAATTCTCATTTGTTTCATTATTTTTACCTTCTTAATAAGACTACAAAAAAGAAAGGCTTTTTCATACAGCACAGTGCAATATCAAAAGTCCTTCTTTTTTTAAGATGGTTCTTTTTATTTATGATTTTATATACTATAGCATAAATCCCTTATATATGCAACCCCACTTTGTGTATTGTATTCTTGCCGTATTCTTGCATAATTAAGGAAGAACCCATCGCACAAGAATATTCAAGCCGCTTACAAGAGCGACAATTTTTAATCATAGGACAAGTGGTTTACTATTTACAAATCAATTAACTTTAGAAAAAACCGATTTGACGCTTACTTATCATTTACAATAATGCCAGTCTGAGGGTTAACACATAGGCCTTACTTTGATTTTTTCAAGAGATACTATTTCAGCTATTGAAATAATAGCAGCTATATCCAACATATTCAGATAAATTACACACCTCTATTTTACAAATTTATTAACAACTAGGTTTACAACAAAAAACACTCCTAAAATCAAAAAAAATGATGAAATAAAATATTGTATCATAAGAATTGTCCAACTTTGAAAAATCAAATATACTATTATTGGTAAAAAAACAAAACCAGCAATCCCACTTATAATACAATATACACCCGTAATTCTATTCGTAGTTTCCCATGTTTTCTTATCTTTCATAGCACAAGCTATGTGAACTCCAATATCTGTTTTGGGAAATGCTGAATGCTTTTCTTTAAGAATATATCCTATCCCTATAAAAATAATCGCTGTTACAATGTATATAACTATCATTACCACTACTTTCATACTTAATTCTCCAATTGAAATTCGACAGTAACATACCTTAAATCAAATTATTATATTACTTCAGATAGATTAACTTACTATAATTATTATATATTAATTTAAATGTATCGTGTAGTCTATAATTTTTTCTAACCGACTATCATGATTAGCCTAGATTATTCACGGCAATGCCACAAAGATGGTTGAAGGCCGCATAGTTACTGCATTTTAACTGAATATTGCTTTTCACTTGCCAAATGATTGAAAAAAGAGCATCCTTTTGT
>JAETRR010000003.1 GCA_021770065.1 Lachnoclostridium sp.
AAGGCTTTTTGTTATCTTCCATAGGGCGAAAGCCCGTGACCGAAAGTCCGCGAAGAGGACTTGAGGTGCACTGCGGGGAATAAAAGATAACAAAAAGACATAATCGTTGCGCTTGCAAAGGAGACAAAGACATGAAGATTCGCATAGGAACCAGAAAAAGCCGTCTGGCCCTGATACAGACAGAGCTTGTAAAAGAAAAGATAGAGACCGCATTTCCGGAAGCAGAGGTGGAGCTGGTAAAACTGTCTACCAAAGGTGACGAGCTGCTGGACCGTGCTCTTACCTCTTTTGGCGGAAAAGGCGTATTTACCAGAGAACTTGAGGAAGCCCTGCTCTCAGGAGAAATCGATCTGGCCGTGCACAGCGCCAAGGATATGCCCATGGAATTCCCAAAAGGGCTGTGCATCGGAGCGGTCCTTAAGAGGGCCGATGTAAGAGATGTATTTGTCACAACGAGCGGCATAAAAGCCGCCGCACTGCCGGACGGCAGTGTAGTGGGAACCAGCTCCCTGCGCAGGGAGCTTCAGATCAAATCCATAAATCCTCTGGTGCGCATAGCGCTCCTTCGGGGAAATGTAGAAACCCGGCTTAAGAAGCTTCGGGAGGGACAATATGACGGAATCCTGCTGGCGGCGGCCGGTCTGGAGCGGCTTGGGCTTTTAGGAGAGCCGGATCTGCATCTGGAATACCTGGATCCCGATACCTTTCTCCCGGCAGCCGGTCAGGGAATTCTGGCAGTGGAGGCGAAGGAGGGCCGCCTTAGGGAGGTGCTGTCAGCCATTCACTGTGAAGAGGCAGCCCTGGCTCTGGAGGCGGAGCGCAGCTTTCTTGCCGGAATCGGAGGAAGCTGTAACGCGCCGGCGGCGGGTCTGTGCTGCCTGAAAGACAACGGTATTCAGATGAAGGTAATGTTTGCTGGTGACGGAAAGCACCTAAAGTACGCCTCCTGCCGGAAGACTATGGAAAATAACCAGTCAAAGCTTCCTGCAAAGGAAGAAATGAAACACCTGGGCCAAGAGATGGCTGCCAGGGTAAAGCAGGGTAAAGTATGGCTTCTGGGAGCGGGACCCGGGGATACGGCCCTTCTTACCGAAAAATGCCTCCGGTGTTTACGAACAGCCGACGTAATCGTCTATGACAATCTGGTATCCGCATCTGTGTTAAATGAGGCCCGTCCGGACGCAGAGCTTATCTATGCGGGAAAACGCGCCTCCAACCACCATTTAAGGCAGGAGGAAACCAATGAGCTTCTGATAAAAAAGGCATTGGAGGGAAAAAACACGGCCCGTTTAAAGGGCGGCGACCCCTTTATATTCGGAAGGGGCGGAGAGGAAGCAGAGGAGCTTATAAAAGCCGGAATCGAATTTGAGATAGTACCAGGTGTGTCCTCCTCCTATGCGGCCGCAGCCTACGCAGGCATTCCCGTAACCCATCGGGACTATGCTTCCTCTTTTCACGTCATAACCGGACACGAGAGTAATACCAGGGAGGGCCTTGCCCTGAACTACAGGCTTCTGGCCAGGGAAGAAGGAACCCTTGTATTTTTGATGGGGCTCGGTAACCTGCCCCACATTACAAAAGAACTGATAGCCGGAGGAAAGGCGCCGGATACACCGGCAGCCGTAATCCAGGAGGGAACCACAGCCCGTCAGCGGACGGCATCAGGAACCCTGGCTGATATTGAGGAGCAGGTAAAAAAGGCAGGAATCAAAACTCCGGCCATTATTCTGGTGGGAGAAGTCGCGGCCCTTAGGGAGAAGCTTTCCTGGTTCGGCAAAGGTCCTCTTTTTGGACTGCGTATCCTGCTGACCGGAACCGAAAGCATGTGCGAAAAGCAGCGTGAGGTCTTAGAGGAGGAAGGAGCAGAAGCCGTCTCCTTCAGCCTTATCCGCACAAAACGTCTCCGTTCAGAAGCGCTTACAGAGGCAGTCAGAGGGCTTGAAGGGCAGCATAGATCAGCGGAAAAAATTCCCTCTCAAAAGGAGAACCGGGGAGACGCCGCCGGCTGCACCTGGCTTGTCTTTACAAGCAGCAGCGGCGTAGACTTTTTCTTTGAGGAGCTGAAGGAAAACCAGAAAGATATCCGGAGCCTGTCCGGAATCCGGTTTGCCGTCATTGGAAGCGGAACAAAGGAAGCACTGGAGAAGAGAGGTATCTATGCGGACTTCGTGCCGTCCCGGTATTCCAGCAGGGATCTGGCCGAGGAATGGATTCCCGGCCTGCCCCCGGGGGATCGGGTTCTGCTTCTGCGCGCAGAGGAAGCATCCCCGGAGCTTACCAAAGCCCTCAAGGAGGCAGGAATACCCTATGAAGCCATTCCGCTGTACACCACAGAGACAGATTGGCGGAAGGAAGAAGAGCTGAAACGGATACTTCCCGAAGCCGACTACATCACCTTTGCCAGCGCGTCGGCGGTAAAAGCCTTTACCGGCATGGCAGGAGATTTAAGCCGGCTGCAGGCAAAAGTAATCTGTATCGGCCCGGTGACAGAGCGCGCGGCCGTACAGGCAGGCTTAAAGGTACATCGAAGCGCCGTGGTTTATACGGCGGAGGGAATCCGGGACGTACTCTTGAAGGAGCAGAGAGAGAAGAAATGAAACCGGCACAACAGACAGGAGCACAACAACCCATACACGGAGGCGACCGCTGCGGAGCATCCTTAGAGAGCGGTTTTTCCCAGGAAGAACTGCTGGATTTTTCTGCAAATATCAACCCATTGGGGATGCCGGAGAGCATAAAAGAGGCAATTCATAAAGGCCTGTCAGCATCTCTCCATTACCCGGATCCCTTTTGCCGTCTTCTGCGGACAGAACTGGCAGAAAAAGAAGGGTTAGAGGCAGAGGACATCCTGTGCGGAAATGGAGGCGCCGATCTCATTTACCGCCTGGTATATGCGCTGAGGCCGAAGCACGCCCTGGTGACGGCTCCAACCTTTGCGGAATACGAGGAAGCCTTACAACAGACAGGGACACAGATTCATTATTATACACTTCCAAATTCCATGGAGCTTGGAAAAGAATACCTGCATGCCGTCACAAAAGACCTGGATCTGCTCTTTATCTGCAATCCCAACAATCCCACAGGGCTGCTGACCCGCCGGGAGCTTCTCCTGGAGCTGCTGGAAAAAGCAAGGGAGCTTGATATCTTCGTCTGCATAGACGAATGCTTCCTGGATTTTGTAAGAGAAAAAGAAGCCTATACCCTGACAGGCGCGCTCTCCCTCTATCCGAACCTGCTGATCCTCAAATCCTTTACCAAGCTTTATGCCATGCCCGGCCTGCGCCTGGGTTACATACTATCCAAAAACCGGGAACTGTTAGAGCGCATCCGCCGGGCAGGCCAGCCCTGGTCCGTATCCGAACCGGCTCAGCAGGCAGGGACAGCCGCCCTCACAGAAACCGGTTTTCGGGATCGCACCCTGGCCTTGATAGAAAAAGAACGTGAGCACTTAAAGACAGCCCTGACAGAGCTCGGATGCAGCGTATGGCCCGGAAAAGCCAACTATCTCTGCTTCCACGCCCCGGGAGAGCTGGAACTATACGAAAAACTCCTGAAAAAAGGAATCCTAATCCGCCGCTGCTCCAATTATCGCGGCCTGACAAAAGAAGACTACCGGACAGCCGTGCGCACCCGGGAAGAAAACAACCGCCTCATCCAGGCAATGACCGAAACATTACTATTCACTCCGTGAACAGTAACACTGAAATATTTACAATGTGACTTGCGCAGCCTTGCAAAAACGCCTCGCTTGAAAGACAACGTCCCCAAAGACAGCCGCCATGCAGGAATGTTCTTCCTTCCAGGCGTGTTAGCCTTCTGGGCGGAGCAGGGAAGGAAGAACATTCCTGCATGGCGGCGTCCACCCCCAGTAAAGGAGCCCAAAATGCCCCCCACCGCAAAGACAATCATGATCCAGGGAACCACCTCCAACGCCGGCAAAAGCTTTCTCACCGCCGCCCTTTGCCGTATCTTCAAACAGGACGGCTGCCGCGTTGCCCCGTTCAAATCCCAGAACATGGCCCTCAACTCCTACATCACAAAAGACGGCCTGGAAATGGGCCGCGCCCAGGTCATGCAGGCCGAGGCAGCGGGAATCGAGCCCATGGCAGAGATGAACCCCATCCTTCTAAAGCCTGTAAGCCGCACCGGCAGCCAGGTCATCGTGAACGGCGAGGTTCTGGGAAATATGAGCGCTGTGGATTACTATGCCCATAAAAAACAGCTCATCCCGCACATAGAAAAAGCATTTCAAAAGCTTTCCCGTGATTTTGACATCATCGTCATAGAAGGTGCCGGAAGTCCGGCGGAAATCAATCTGAAAGAAAACGATATTGTAAATATGGGAATGGCAAAGCTTGCGAATGCCCCCGTACTCCTGGCCGGAGACATAGACCGGGGCGGCGTATTCGCTTCCCTTTACGGGACCGTAAAACTTCTGGAAAAAGACGAGCAGCAGCGGATCAAGGGCCTTATCATCAACAAATTCCGAGGAGACGCAGAAATTCTGCGGCCGGGTCTTGACATGATAGAGGAAAAAACGGGAATCCCGGTAGTCGGTGTCGTACCGATGGCATCCCTCGATCTGGACGACGAGGACAGCCTGTCGGAACGGCTGAACCACAGGCAGGCAGAGGGGGCCGTGGATATCGCCGTGATCCGTCTTCCCCATATCTCCAATTTTACGGATTTCAACGTCTTTGAAGGTATGGAGGGCGTTTCCCTCCGGTATGTGGGGCAGGCAAAGGAGCTTGGGAACCCCGATCTGATTTTCCTTCCGGGAACGAAAAATACTATGGGGGATCTGCGCTGGCTTCGGGAATCCGGTCTGGAAGCGGCCGTTCTGCGCCAGGCTGAGATACGAACGCCGGTTGTGGGGATCTGCGGCGGCTATCAGATGCTCGGGGAAGAACTGGAGGATCCAAAAGGCGTGGAAGAGGGAGGCTTTATGCGCGGTATGGGGCTTCTGAATGCCCGGACCGTCTTTGAGCCTGCCAAGACCCGGACCCGGGTTTCCGGCCGCGTTATTCCGGCAGGAGAAGCGTCGGACAGCGCCGCAGGCAGGGAGGTCCGGGGCTATGAGATTCATATGGGCAGGACTGTCAGTCTTGGCCGCTGCCGGGAAACGATCCGCCTGGAAGACGGCCGCATTGACGGGCTTGGCAATGAGAACGGAACTGTATTCGGCACATACCTTCACGGAATTTTTGATTACGGAGATCTGGCGTCTTTTCTGGCCGTTCGGCTCATGCGGAAAAAAGGGTTAGACCCGGGAAGCTGGCATTTTGACCCAGAGGCACATAAGCAGCAGGAGTATGATAAGCTGGCGGATCTGGTGCGCAGCTCTCTGGATATGAATAAAATTTATGAGATACTGGAGGCAGGAATCACATGTTAGACAAAATACAGTTTGTAAAACCGGAACTGATTGAGGCGCGGAGTATGGAGATAATTACCGGAGAGCTGAACGGTAAAATCTGGCCGGAGCCGGAATTCTCCGTGGTGAAGCGCTGCATTCACACATCGGCGGATTTTGATTACGGGGACAACCTCTGCTTTTCCGAGGGTGCGGCGGCTCTGGGTGCCAGGGCATTGAAGGACGGCATTTCCATTGTGACCGATACAAGGATGGCAGCTTCGGGAATTAATAAGAAACGCCTTCGGGAGTACGGAGGAGAGGTTTACTGCTTTATGGATGCACCGGATGTGGCGGAGGAAGCAAAGGAACGCGGCTGTACACGGGCAGCGGTATGCATGGAACGGGCTGCGGCTCTTCGTGAAAATCTGATTATCGCCGTGGGAAATGCGCCTACGGCCCTGATTCGCCTTTATGAGCTGATTCAGGAAGGTGAGATACGGCCCGTACTGATTATCGGAGCGCCGGTAGGATTTGTGAATGTGGCAGAGGCGAAAGAGTTAATTATGACAGCAGGAGTGCCTTATATTGTTCCGCGGGGACGTAAGGGAGGAAGCAATATTGCGGCGGCTGTCTGTAATGCCCTGTTGTATCAGTAACGGCAGGAACATTACGGAACTGAAAAGCATTAATAAAAAGGGGATATAAGAGATGGCATTGGCAGAGGAGCTTCAAAGATATATCAGTGAGATCCGGACTTTGGATAAAAGGGCTATGGAGGAATCCTGGGCGTATTGGGATTCTTTGTGTAAGCCTCTTCGGGGGATGGGAAAACTGGAGGAGATGGTGGTTCAGCTGGCCGGGATCTACGGGACGGCGCATCCGAAGGAACTTAAGCCTGTGGTTGTGATCATGGGGGCGGATAACGGCGTGGTTGCGGAGGGAGTCAGTCAGACCGGGAGCGAGGTGACGGCCCAAGTTCTGGAAAATATGGGAGAGAGAATTTCTTCGGTCTGCATTATGGCGCGGACACAAGGGATCGAGGTGATTCCGGTGAATATCGGGATGCTGTCAGACGGGAAGCATCCGCGGATTCGAAACCGGGTGGTGCGCTACGGGACCGGAAATATTGCAAAAGGACCGGCTATGAGCCGGGAGGAAGCTCTCCAGGCCATTATTACAGGGATTGAGGTTGTGAAGGAGCTGTATCAGGAAGGCTTTCGGATGGTGATTACCGGAGAGATGGGAATTGGGAACACGACGCCCAGTTCGGCCATGGCTTCCGTCCTCCTCTCCAAAGAAGTGGAATTGATGACAGGCCGGGGAGCCGGACTGTCCAGCGAAGGCCTGGAACGGAAGATACGGGTTATTAAGCGTGCCATAGAAGTCAACCGGCCGGACAAGGAAGATATTTTAGATGTACTTGGCAAGATAGGCAGTCTGGATATTGCCGGGATGACCGGCTGCTACATCGGTGCGGCTCTCTGCCGGGTTCCGGCTCTCATAGACGGATTTATTTCTTCGGTTGCGGCATACTGTGCGGCGGCGCTTGCTCCGGAATGTAAAGCGTATATGGTGCCCACGCACTGCTCTGCGGAACCGGCAGGGCGGCTGATGCTGGAAGCCCTGGGCATGGAAGCCCCCATACAGGCAGGCATGCATCTTGGGGAGGGAACCGGAGCGGTGACTGCCTACGGCCTTTATCAGTATGCATTTGCCCTGTACGACGGGCTTCCCGGCTGGAATGACGGGAAGGTAGAGGCTTATGAGCATTTGAAATAAAGCGGTGGTATTCGATAGAATACTCTCAGCAGATACCGCAGATTAGGGAGTTAATTCATGCAGATCATTATTTCACCAGCCAAGCAGATGCGTGTGGATACGGATTCCATAGAATCAGACGGACAGCCGCTGTTTCTGGAGGAAACGGGTAAGCTTTTGAACAGGCTGAAGACTTTTCACCGGGGAGAGCTTAAGAAACTGTTCCGGGCAAATGAGAAGATTACGGAGGAAAATTTTCAGAGGTATTCTTCCATGGATTTGGAGAACGGACGGACGCCTGCGTTACTTTCCTATGTGGGACTTCAGTACCAGTATATGGCGCCGCAGGTATTTACCGGGGAGCAGTGGGAGTATGTGAGAAAGCATTTGTGGATCTTAAGCGGATTTTACGGGATGCTGCGGCCGGAGCATGGGGTGACGCCTTACCGGCTGGAGATGCAGGCACGGCTTTCGGCAGGGGAGGCGAAGGATCTTTACGCATTCTGGGGAGATAAGCTTTACCGGGAGCTGGTGAGGGAGGACAAGGTTGTTTTGAATCTGGCATCAAAGGAGTATTCCAGGGTCATAGAGCCTTATCTGGAGCCGGAGATCCGGTATGTGACCTGCATTTTTGGAAGCCTTCAGGAGGGGAAGGTGAAGGTGAAAGGGACAGAGGCCAAGATGGCAAGGGGTGAGATGGTCCGGTGGCTTTCCGAGAGGGGGATAGAAGAGCCGGAGGCTGTCCGCGGGTTTGAGGGGCTTGGATTTGCTTATTGCGCGGACATGTCGGGGGAAGAGACATATGTCTTTTTAAAAAAAGCTGAGAAAAGAAAATGATAAGGCAGATTTTCTGGAAAAATAAGTAAAAGCGGAACTGAAATTATGCTGGATAAATACATTTATAAAAACAATCAAAAAATGCGTCTCGGCTACACCACAGGCTCATGTGCGGCGGCAGCGGCAAAGGCGGCGGCGCAGATGCTGATTACGGGAAAGCCGGTCCCTTATGCAGAGCTGATGACGCCTAAGGGTATCCGCCTCGAACTGGAGGTTCTGGATATAAATATGCAATTTCCCGGGAATACGGTTTCCTGCGCCGTAAAGAAAGATGCCGGAGATGATCCGGACGTGACCGACGGCCTTAAAGTATACGCAGCAGTGCATAAGACACAGGAAAAAGGCATCCGTATTGACGGCGGCGAGGGCGTAGGACGAGTGACAAGGGAAGGACTGGAGCAGCCGGTGGGAAGCGCCGCTATCAATTCCGTTCCCCGTACCATGATCCGCGAAGGCGTGGAGGAAATCTGCCGCCACTTCGGGTATGAGGGAGGCATATCCGTAATTATCAGTATTCCGGAGGGGGCAAAGCTTGCAAAAAAGACCTTTAACCCCAGGCTTGGTATCGAGGGCGGCATCTCCGTTCTTGGCACAAGCGGAATCGTAGAGCCCATGAGCGAGGCGGCCCTGACTGAAACCATCCGCATGGAAATCCGGATGCAGCATATTCAAAACCGCCGGTACCTGGTACTGGCCCCCGGCAATTACGGGCTGGATTTTCTAAAGGAATACAATCCGAAACTGCTGGAGCGCTGTGTAAAATACAGCAACTTTCTGGGAGAAGCTCTTGACGCGGCGGCAGAATACGGCTTTCGGGGCATTCTCCTGGCAGGGCATATCGGTAAGCTGGTGAAGCTGGCCGGAGGAATTATGAACACACACTCCCGCAATGCAGATGCCAGAATGGAGATTCTCACTGCCCATGCGGCCGTCCTGGGTGCCGGCCGGGATACAGCGGAGGCGCTTATGGCCTGTGTGACCACCGACGAGGCTCTGGACATTCTAAAAGATGCCGGTCTTCTGGAGGAGGTTATGAGCCGCCTGACGGAGCGGATGGAATTCTACATCAACCACAGAAGCGGCAGTGCGTTTTCCTGCGGGGTGATTACCTTTTCGCAGAAGCATGGAATTCTGGGGAGCTCAGCCCATGCGGAGGAAATACTGGACTGTCTGCAGAACGAAGCATAAAGGATGCAGCGGAACCGGAAACAGTGGAACCGGAATAGGAGAACCATATGAACCTTTCAGTAATTGTCTTCACCCGATCCGGATGCAGGTTTGCGCAAAAAATAAAGGAAGCCATGGAGGCAGAAGGCAATCCGTGCGAAATCTGTGCAAAGGGAAGAGAAGCGTCCGCCTGGGGCATCCCTCCCTTAGAGGAGCCCTTAAAAGAGTGGACGGGGCGGCAGTTTGCGGCCCGGGATGCCCTGCTTTTTATCGGGGCCGCCGGAATTGCGGTGCGCGCCATTGCTCCTTTTGTGAAGAGCAAAGCATCGGATCCGGCAGTGCTGTGCATGGACGAACAGGGAAAATTTATGATTTCGCTGCTGTCCGGCCATTTAGGCGGCGCCAATGAACTGACCAAAGAGCTTGCGGCTATCTGTGGGGCCATGCCGGTGATTACCACGGCTACGGATGCGGGCGGCCGCTTTTCCGTAGACAGCTTTGCCAGGAAGGAGCATTTATACCTGGACAATCTCGGACTTGCAAAGCGGATTTCCGCAGAAATACTGGAAAACCGTACTGTGGGACTTTACAGTGATTTTGAACTGTCCGGGCAGGTGCCGGTAGAGCTGGCTCTTGGAAAACGGGAGAGGCTCGGGATCAGCATTTCCCTGGATGACGGCTATGATCCGTTTTCGGAGACCCTTCATCTGGTGCCGAAGATTGCAGTTCTCGGTATCGGCTGCAAAAGAGGAACCACAGAGGAACAGATTGAGACCGCGGTAAAAAAGGTTATGATGCAGAATCAGTTATCCATGCACAGCATCAAAAAGGCGGCTTCCATTGACTTAAAAAAGGACGAGCCGGGCCTTCTTAAGTTCTGTGAAGCTTATGATGCGCCTCTTCTGACCTACAGCAGGGAGGAGCTGGAGGCAGTAGTCTGTGAGGAGGACTTTTCGGAGTCTGCGTTTGTAAAGGAGATTACCGGTCTGGGAAATGTGTGTGAGCGCAGCGCACTCAAAGCCTCCGGACGTACAAAGCTGATCCAGAGGAAGACGGCGGAAAATGGTGTTACCGTGGCAATTGCATTGGAGGAATATGTAGTGCGGTTTTAAAAGACGGATAGATTAGGAGACAAAATATGAAGCAGCTGATTATATTTGCGGGGACAACAGAGGGACGTCTGTTCAGCGAATGGCTTTCGGGAGAAGGAATTGAGACTCTGGCCTGTGTAGCCACAGAGTATGGGAGCCTTCTTGTACAGGAGCGGGAGCATCTTAAAGTACACCGGGGACGTCTGTCCAGGGAGGAAATGGCGCTGCTGTTTAAGGAGGAGGCGTATCCTCTGGTACTGGATGCCACACATCCCTATGCCGTAGAAGTATCCCGTAACATACAGGCAGCCTGCCGGGAGACAGACTGCGAATACATCCGTCTGATTCGTTCATCGGACAGAGAAGACATCCGGGAGGGAGCAGACTGTGTGAGCGCAGGCAGCGTGGAGGAAGCGGCCGCTTATCTGGCAGGAACTTCGGGGCGGATCCTGGTGACCACCGGAAGCAAGGAACTTCATCACTTTACGCAGCTTCCCGATTACCGGGAGCGTGTCTATGCCCGGGTTCTGGCATCACCTGAGGTGGTGGAGCATTGTCAGAAGCTTGGATTTTTTGGACAGCATCTCATCTGTATGCAGGGACCGTTTTCCAGGGAAATGAATACGGCCATGCTGCGCCAGTTCGGGGCTTCCTGGCTTGTGACGAAGGAATCCGGAAAAGAGGGCGGCTTCGGGGAGAAGCTTGCGGCAGCCAGGGAAGCCGGGGCGAAGGCAGTGATTATCGGAAGGCCGCCGGAGCAGGAAGGAATCTCTGTGGAAGAGGGGATTGCGCTTTTGCAAAGGCGGTTCTCCATAGCGGCTTATCCGGGAGGCAGACGCGCTGTGCTGGCAGGAATCGGCATGGGGCTTAAGGAAAATATGACAGAAGAGGTCTGGACGGCTTTTGAGGAGGCCGACTGCATTCTGGGCGCAGGGCGGATGCTTGAGAGTCTCGGCAGTCTTAAAAAACCCATGCTGGATACCTATGATCCGGTGCAGATGCTTTCCTACATTCAGAAACATCCGGAGTACAAAAGCATAGCGGTGGCCCTTTCCGGAGATGTGGGCTTTTACAGCGGCGCAAAAAGGCTCGTCACGGCATTTGAGCAGGAGGGCATAGAGACCAGGCTTCTGCCCGGCATTTCCTCCGCAGCCTATCTGTGCAGCAGGCTTCGGATTGCCTGGGAGGATGTGAAGCTTACGAGCATTCACGGCCGGAAAAGCAACCTTATAGGTTCTGTCCGGGATAATTTCCGGACCTTTACCCTTCTTGGAGGAAAGGACAACGTACAGGCATTATGTGAAGAGCTTATCTTTTATGGGCTAGATCATGTGACGGTCTGTGTGGGAGAGAGGCTTTGTTATCCAGGGGAAAGAATCACAAAGGGAATGCCCGGAGAGCTTCTGGGGAAGACCTTTGACGGTCTGTGCGCAGCGCTCATTGAAAATCCCGATTATGAGGGAGGTATTCCTTCCTGCATACCGGATGAGGCATTTATCCGGGGAAAGGCGCCTATGACCAAGAGCGAGATCCGCTGCCTTTCCGTGGCAAAGCTTGGTCTTAGACGGGATTCTCTTATCTACGACATCGGCGCCGGAACAGGATCCGTCAGCGTGGAAATGGCATTGCAGGCATCCGAAGGTACAGTCTGGGCCGTTGAAAAGGACAAAGAGGCTCTCCGGCTTATAGGAGAAAATACCAGGAGGTTCAAAACCTCAAATGTGGAAATCCGGGAGGGTACGGCGCCGGAGGCCCTGGAGGAGCTTCCGTCTCCCACCCACGCCTTTATCGGCGGTTCTTCCGGAAACCTGAGGGAGATTCTGGAGCTTCTGCTTAAGAAAAATCCGGAAGTCCGGGTGGTTATCAATGCCGTGACCCTGGAAACCGTAAGCGAGGCGGTGCAGTGCCTTAAGGAACTGCCTTTTTCCGAGGTGGAGACAGTACAGGTACAGACGGCGAAGGCAAAGACCCTGGGCCGGTACCAGCTGATGACGGGCCAGAATCCCGTGTATATTTTTACGGCGCAGGGGCACCCGCAGGAAACAGAAAGCCAATGTTAGCAGTACGTACTGGAAGCCGCCTGCTTCTTAAATACGTACAATAAGGAGAGAAGCTATGAAATTGCCAAGGATCATGCTGGCTGCTCCGGCCAGCGGAAGCGGAAAGACCTTGATTACCTGCGGAATTTTAAAGGCGCTGGTGAACCGGGGCTATCGGACAGCCTCCTTTAAATGCGGCCCGGATTATATAGATCCCATGTTTCACAGCCGTGTTATCGGTACGCGCTCCGGCAATCTGGATACTTTTTTTACGGGGAGCGAAATAACGCGTTATCTCTTCGGAAAAGCTGCCGGGGAGGCACAGATTTCCGTGGTAGAGGGTGTGATGGGTTATTACGACGGCCTGGCAGGGATTTCCACAAAAGCAAGTTCCGCGGACGTGGCGGGAACCCTGGATATTCCGGTGGTTCTGATTGTAAACTGCCGGGGACTCAGTATTTCCCTCCTGCCTCTGCTCCAGGGCTTTCTGGAATTTGAGAAGCCGTCCCATATCCGCGGGGTTATTTTAAACCGGGTGTCCGGGGGAATGTATCCGGATTTAAAAAGACTGGCGGAGGAGCGTTTTCCCCTGAAGGTTCTGGGATATGTGCCGGCGCTTGAGGATTTTAAGCTGGAAAGCCGCCATCTGGGTCTGGTACTGCCGGGAGAGGTGGAGGCCCTTCAGGAGAAACTGGACAAGCTGGCAGCGCGTCTGGAGGAAACACTGGATCTGGATGCATTTCTGGCTATGGCAGACAGCGCGCCGGATTTGGAATATGAAGCGCCCCGGATTCCGGTTCTGAAAAATCCCGGTTCGGTTACGGTGGCCGTGGCGGAGGACGAGGCTTTCTGCTTCACCTACCGGGACAATCTGCAGCTGCTTAAGGAAATGGGCGCGCGCCTGGTGAATTTTTCCCCGCTCCATGACAGGGAGCTTCCGAAGGGAATCCAGGGACTGATTCTAAGCGGCGGCTATCCGGAGCTTCACGCAAAGGCCCTGAGTGAAAACACTTCTATGCGGGATTCCGTTTTCCGTGCAGTCTGCGGAGGACTGCCCTGCATCGCCGAGTGCGGCGGATTTCTCTATCTGCATAGAATGCTGGAGGGCGCGGACAAAGAGTACTATCCCATGGCAGGTGTTCTGGATGCAAGGGCATACCAGAGAGACAGGCTTACCAGATTCGGCTATGTAACCCTGGAGGCGCTTACGGAGCAGATGCTGCTTGAGAAGGGAGAGGAAATTCGGGGCCATGAATTTCATTACTGGGAGAGTGAAAGCTGCGGCAGCAGCATGAGGGCGAAAAAACCCTTAAGGAAGCGGAACTGGATGTGTGTCCATGGCCGGGATACTCTGTACGCAGGTTTTCCCCATCTGTTTTTCTATTCCAATCCCCGGGCGGCCTGGAAATTCTTAAAAAAATGTGAGGCGGTTTCATGTTTGTACTGATTACGGGGGGAAGCGGAAGCGGAAAATCGGAATATGCGGAGAGCCGGGCCGTAGCGCTTTCGAAAGAAACGGGACTTCCGCTCTATTATATAGCTACAATGAAGCCCTTTGGAGAGGAAGGCAGAAAGCGTGTGGAGCGCCATCAAAGGCTGCGGGCAGGGAAGGGGTTTCTCACAATTGAACGCTGTTTGAATTTGAAAGAACTGAAGCTCCCCGGCCGTGGTGTCATTCTTTTAGAATGCCTTTCCAATCTGGCGGCAAATGAAATGTTTGAGGCGGAAGGGGCAGGAGAGCACACGCCGGAAGAAGTCCTTCTCGGAATCCGGAAAATCCGGGCGGGCGGCGGGCATCTGATTGCGGTTACCAACGATATTTTTTCGGACGGAATCCTGTACGATGAAACAACAGAGCGGTATCAGCGCTTTCTGAGCCGGATCAACCGGATGCTGGCAGAGGAAGCAGACGAGGTGGCGGAAGTTGTGTGCGGAATTCCCCTTACTCTGAAAAAATGATATTAAGATGCGGCTGGAAATAGATTTAGGTTAAGGTGTACTGTAAGGGATATTACGGAACTGGAATAGGAAAAATAAGTCATGAGGAAAATATGGAACAGCTTTAAAATTGCATTTGCCATGTACTCAAAGATTCCCATGCCGGGGGCAGACTGGGAAAAGGAAAACATGCGTTACATGATGTGCTTCTTTCCGCTGATTGGGATTGTAATAGGTGCGGCTGTGATTCTCTGGAGCAGGGCGGCGCAGTGGCTTGAAGCCGGGAGCCTCCTGCGGGCCGCAGGCTATGTGCTGATCCCTGTGCTGGTGACAGGAGGCATTCATCTGGACGGCCTTCTTGATACGGCGGACGCCTTAAGCTCCTGCCAGACAAAAGAGCGGAAACTGGAGATTCTGAAAGATTCCAACGCGGGCGCCTTTGCAGTAATAACGGCCTGCTGCTATTTTATGGCATGTCTTGGAATCTGGAGCGAGCTTGGGGAAGAACAGGTGCGTCTTCTGGCAGGAGGCTATGTGCTGTCCAGGTCCTTCAGCGGCCTTGCGGTGGCGGTATTCCCAAGTGCAAAGAAGAGCGGAACGGTTGCGATGTTTGCGGATGCGGCCCAGAAGCGCCTGGTGAAGATTTGTATGTATGCACTGATGATTCTCTCTGCCGGATACATGTGCTTCACGGATATAAAATCGGGGGCTGCAGCTGCGGCCGGGGCCTGCCTGACCTTTGTGTATTATTACCGGATGTCAAAGAAGCAGTTCGGAGGAATCACCGGAGACCTGGCCGGATTCTTTCTGCAGATCTGCGAACTGGTGATGGCCGGCGCCGTATATCTGGCCAGGAAGCTTTAAAGGCGGGATATGTCGAAGCGACTTTACCCTTTAGTGCCATCGCGCAGCGACTGGTAAAGTCGCAAAGGCGCACGAGAGGGACTTTCATGAGTGCTTTTTCGAATGAAAGTTTCTCTCATTACAGGTGTGTCGAAGCGACTTTACCCTTTAGTGCCATCGCGCAGCGACTGGTAAAGTCGCAAAGGCACACGAGAGGAACTTTCATGAGTGCTTTTTCGAATGAAAGTTCCTCTCCATACCAGTGTGTCGAAGCGACTTTACCCTTTAGTGCCATCGCGCAGCGATTTTAATAGGAGAAACAAATGATACTGATTACAGGAGGAGCCTTTCAGGGGAAGAAGGCTTATGCAGCGGAAACATTTTCTCTGGACGAATCTATGACAGCGGACGGTGAAAATTGTTCCTGGGAGGATATTTATAAGGCCCGGGGAATCTTTCATTTCCATGAATATATCCGGCACAGTCTGGAAGAGGGAAGAGAACTTAAAACACTTGCAGAAGATCTCTTCCGGAAAAATCCGGAGGCAGTGATCGTGGTAAATGAGCTCGGCAGCGGCGTGGTCCCCATAGATGCCTTTGACCGGGATTACAGGGAGACAGTGGGAAGGATCTGCTGTGAGCTGGCAAAATATGCCGATGAGGTTCATCGGGTTGTCTGCGGAATCGGCACAGTGATCAAGCATGGTTGAACTGTATCTCATCCGCCACGGGAAAACCTATGGCAATACACTGGGACGCTATATCGGAACTACGGACGAAAGCCTGTGCACTGAAGGGCGTGAGGCTTTGAAGGCGCTTGCCTGTCCCCGGGTGGAGGCCGTCTATGCGAGTCCCATGAAGCGCTGTCTGGAAACGGCAGAGCTTCTCTGGCCGGGGATGCCGGTACAGTATTTTGATGAGCTCCGTGAGTGTGATTTCGGAGAGTTTGAGAATAAAAACTATCTGGAGCTGAAGGACAATCCCCGTTACCAGACATGGGTGGACAGCGGAGGACAGATGCCGTTTCCGGGCGGGGAAGGGCATGAGGACTTTCAAAAGAGATGTTGTGAGGGCTTTCTTAAGGTGCTGGAGTCAATCCGGCAGAAGGGCTTTCGAAGAGCTGCGCTTGTGGTCCACGGAGGGACCATAATGAGTATTCTGGAGGCTTACGGGGATCCGGAAAAGACATTTTATGACTGGCAGGTGAAGAACGCAGCCGGGTATCTTGCCCGTTGGGATGAGAGGAACAAAGGAGGCATTCGGCTTTATGAGGTGGAACCTATTGGCATTGACGGCAGGCTTTGTACTGGATCTGATCTTCGGTGACCCCAGGCGGCTGTACCATCCGGTGCGGGCTGTCGGCCTTTTGATCAGCCGCGGGGAGACTGTATTTCGAAAAATATTTCCCAGATCCGTACAGGGGGAGCTGGCAGCCGGTTTCTTTTTTACAGTCTTTGTTGTGACTGTATCCTCCGGAATTCCTTTTCTCATACTGCTTCTTGCATGGAAGGCGGATGTCCGGCTTGCCTTTGCCCTGTGTGTATTCTGGGATTACCAGCTTCTTGCGGCCCGGTCCTTAAAAACGGAGAGTATGCGTGTCTATGAGGCCCTGGAAGAAAAGGACTTACCGAAGGCCAGGAGAGCCGTTTCCATGATTGTGGGAAGAGATACGGAAAGACTGGATGAAGAAGGAGTGGCGAAAGCAGCCGTAGAGACAGTGGCGGAAAATACCTCCGACGGGGTGATTGCACCTATGCTGTTTCTGGCCCTTGGAGGGCCTGTTCTGGGCTTTTTTTATAAGTCCGTGAATACACTGGATTCCATGGTTGGCTATAAAAATGAAAAATATCTGTATTTCGGGCGCTTTTCCGCAAAACTGGACGATGTGCTGAACTGGATTCCGGCCCGGGTATCGGGGTTAATTATGGTACTTGCAAGTCCTCTTTCGGGCTTATCTATGGGAGGGGCCTTTCGGATTTTTCTAAGAGACAGAAAAAAACATGCAAGCCCCAATTCTGCCCATACCGAGGCAGCGGCGGCAGGAGCCCTGGGAGTGAGGCTGGCCGGCAATGCCTGGTACTTTGGGAAACTCTATGAGAAGCCTTCCATCGGAGATCCGCTGCGTCCCGTGGAACATGAGGATATCCGGCGGGTAAACAGGCTGATGTATATGACATCGATTCTTGCACTGGCAGGAATCTGGGCGGTCTGGTTTTTGTGCGCAGAGGGAGGCCTGTAAGGTGTTTTTGTAATAGTTATTGCAGCGCTGCCTGGCAGCGGCTTTACCCTTTAGTGCCATCGCGCAGCGATTTAAAACAGTAATATCCCTCACAGTGCACAAATCGATTTACAGGCACATGCATCTGTGACTGGAAATTGATTTAGGCTAAAGTGTACTGGGAGGGATATTACGGAACTGGAATAGGAGGAATCAATGATGGCTCACTCATGCATTCACATTTACTGTGGAGACGGAAAAGGAAAATCCACCGCTGCCATGGGCTTAGCCCTGCGGGCGGCCGGAAGCGGGAGAAAGGTTCTTGTGACACAGTTTTTAAAGGACGGCAGTTCCTCGGAACTGAAAATTTTAAGAGAGCTTCCGGGTGTAAAAGTGCTGACCTGCCCCCGGCAGTTCGGATTTTTCTGGAATATGACAGAAGAACAGAAGGGACAGGCAAAATGCTCCTATGAGGAATTGTTTGAGGAGGCGGTTAAAACTGCCGCAGAGGAGGATGTTTTTCTTCTGGTGATGGATGAACTGATTGCCGCTTATAATCACGGCCTCTTAGACCGGGAAAGAGTTCTTGCGTTTTTAAAGGAAAAGCCGGAGGGTCTGGAGACAGTGCTCACCGGACGGGATCCGGCACCGGAGCTTGTGGAGCTTGCGGATTACGTGTCTGAGATTCAGAAGAAAAAGCACCCCTTTGACAGGGGGCTTCCGGCACGGAGGGGAATTGAACTGTAGAAAAGCTTTAAAACTTAAGAAAATTGCCATGAGAGCAGAAGACAGAGGGATGCGGGAGAGCCGGAGGCTGACGATTTACTGTAAGCGGCTTTTTTTGCATCCCTCTGTCTGAAGGATAAAACTGTTTAAATACGGCTGTAAAGATTTTGCGGCAGTTAGTCCTCATCCTCCCACTGATAGGGCGTAAGCTGGTATACGTAGTAATTGATCCAGTTGGTATACAGGGTATTGGCGTGGGCCCTCCACATCAGAGGAGGCCTTTTACTGCTGTCGTCTTCTTCAAAATAATTTTTCGGGGGCTGTATGGGAAGTCCTTTTCCCTTGTCTCTTAGATATTCTTTTTCCAGGGTGCAGCGGTCATATTCCGGGTGGCCGAAGACGAAGATTTTCCGCCCCTCTTCCGCCATGGCGATGAAAACTCCGGCTTCCTCGGATTCCGCAAGAACCGTCAAAGCTTCGCAGCTGTGGATAGCTTTGGCATCTACTGTGGTGTGCCGTGAATGCGGCGCAAGAAAGAAATCGTCAAAGCCCCGGATCAAGGGTTCCTTCCGGTTCCATACCCGGTGGCGGTACAGGCCGAAGAGCTTTTCGGGTAGCAATTGCTTGTTCAGTCCGTAATAATGGTACATTGCGGCCTGTGCACCCCAGCAGATAAAGAAAGTGGAGGTTACGTGGGTCTGCGCCCAGTCCATAATTTCCACAAGCTCCGGCCAGTAATCAACCTCCTCAAACTCCATCTGCTCCACAGGGGCTCCGGTTATGATAAGGCCGTCAAAGCGGCGCTTTTTTACCTGGCAGAAGGGCTCGTAGAATTTATTGATATGGCTCTGGGCCGTGTTCCTGGATTCATGGGAGCTTACGGTCAGAAAGGTAATGTCAAGCTGCAGGGGAGTGTTGGACAGAGAGCGGAGAAGCTGAAGCTCGGTGTCCTCCTTTAACGGCATCAGATTTAAAATTCCTATTTTCAGGGGCCGGATATCCTGGTTTAAGGCTCTTGTCTCATCCATTACGAAGATATTTTCCTTTTCCAGGATTGCCCGGACGGGCAGGTCGCTTTGTACTTTGATTGGCATATGGATTCACACTCTTTTCTTTTTTAATAGACTGCTTTTCAAAGTACAGTTTATCACAAATAGGAGCGATGGAAAAGGGATTTTGCGAGAATAACTGCGGATTTTCAAACACTGTCGTTAATGCACGGACGTTTTGTAATAATTTGCAAAACATATGGATAATTTTTCTGAAAAAATAAGAAATTTTTGAAAATTTTCTTTGACGCAGATAGGGAAAGCAGTTATAATGTTACCCATATAAAATCCGCGTGTAATTATACGGAAGACACATTGGAAGAATAAAAGTAAAATCAAAAGATAGGAGAGAGGTTTTGAAGCATTACACACAGAAATTTGTTCCGGAATATACCATAACCATGACACCTATGGGGAGGATTGCGGGGTTTCCCGTAAGACCGGGCCTGTTTGATGTAAATGGGGCTATGGCTCTGCCAAATGGAGTAAACTTTACGGTGCATACACATGATGGAACCTCCTGTGAACTTCTGCTGTACTATGAAGGTGATGAGGAGCCTTATGCCGTGCTCCCGTTTCCGGAAGAATATAAGATCGGCGACGTATATTCCATGATAGTGTTTGGCCTGGATATCGAGAAGTTTGAATACGCCTATCGGGTGGGCGGACCTTATGATCCGAAAAAAGGCCTGATATTCAATAAGGAGTCGGTGCTTTTGGATCCTTATGCCAGAGTAGTTACCCGGCAGGGGAGATGGGGAGAGCACCGGAGCCGGGGATACCGGGCGCGGGTAGTGAAGGATATTTTTGACTGGGGGGACATGCCCCAGTCGTCGCGGGAATTAAGTGATCTGATTATCTACGAACTTCATGTACGGGGCTTTACACAGCACCCTTCTTCAGGGGTGAAGAACCGCGGTACTTTTGCCGGATTGAGGGAGAAGATTCCCTATCTAAAAGAGCTTGGAATCAATGCAGTGGAACTGATGCCTATTTTTGCATTTGATGAGACAATGAATTCCAGGGAGAAGGACGGTGAGAGGCTCCTTGACTATTGGGGGTACAATTCTATCGGATTTTTTGCACCGAATACCAACTACATCTCTGCTAAAGAGTATAACCGTGAGGGAACAGAGCTAAAAGAACTTATCAGGGAGCTTCATAAAAATGGAATTGAAGTGATTCTGGATGTGGTATTCAACCACACGGCAGAAGGAAATGAGAATGGGCCGACCTTTTGTTTTAAAGGTTTTGACAATAAGGTTTATTATATGCTGACCCCTGATGGAAATTATTACAATTTCAGCGGCTGTGGAAATACGCTTAACTGCAATCATCCTATTGTACATCAGCTGATACTGGAATGTCTGCGTTACTGGACGGTCAGCTACCGTGTAGACGGGTTCCGCTTTGATCTGGCAAGCATTCTGGGGAGAAATATGGACGGTTCTCCTATCAGCAATCCGCCTTTGCTTCGGAGCCTGGCATACGATCCGATTTTAAGTAAGGTAAAATTGATCGCGGAGGCGTGGGACGCAGGCGGCCTCTATCAGGTGGGGCGGTTTCCTGCAAGCAAGCGCTGGGCGGAGTGGAACGGAAGATACCGGGATGCCCTCCGCAGCTTTCTGAAGGGAGAAAATCAGGCGGCTAAGGCCGCGGCCTGGAGTATCGGAGGTTCGGGAGATCTTTATGGGGATCACACGGAGGGTTATAAAAAAGAAGAGTATGCAGGTTACAATTCCAGTGTGAATTTCTTTACCTGCCATGACGGATTTACCCTGTATGATTTGTATTCTTACAATCATAAGCACAACGAAAACAACGGCTGGGACAATACGGACGGCACGGACAATAACCGAAGCTGGAATTGCGGGGCCGAGGGAGAGACGGACGATCCGGAGGTTTTAAAGCTTCGGTTCCGCATGATCCGCAACGCCTGTGCAATACTAATGTGCAGCCGGGGAACACCTATGTTTCTTGCAGGGGATGAGTTTGGCAATACACAGTGCGGCAATAACAACAGTTACTGCCATGACAATGAAATTTCCTGGCTTAACTGGGAACTGCTTGAGAAGAACCGGGAATTGTTTGAATTCTTTAAATTTATGGTTCATTACCGGCATGAGCATCCCGTAATCCGTAAAGCTCTTCCGGATGCGGTGTGCGGTATGGAGCCGATTCATGCCCATGATATTGATGCGGATAAGGTGATGATTCCCCAGGGAACCAGGACTTTTGGAATGAGCTTTGCAGGTTATGACAGGGAACGGGGCCGGGATGACATTGTGTATATTGCAGTCAATACTTTTTGGGAGGATGTGGAGATCAGCCTTCCCAGGGTTTATTGTTCCGGCGGGTGGTACCTGACGGTAAATACGTTCGGAGATATGAACGGACGGTATTTTTACAGAAAAGGGGAAGAAGCGCGGATTGACAGAGTATTTGTCATGAGGCCGCGGTCAGTGGCAGTGTTTACGATCCGGGAGTTTTAGATGCTGTCGATGATTTGAGCGGCTTTGAGGGCCTGGGTTATGATATGGCGCTGGGCCGGTTCGATTCCGGCACCGGGCGGGAGGATGAAGTCTTTGTTATCCAGGAAAGCGTTGGAGAGCTGGCAGACGTAGTATTCGGCATCGGGCCGGGATTCGGCCAGGGTGTCGCCCTGGATTCTCATGTCGGCAGTGTCGGTTTCGCGGCCCAGGCTCATGGCGGTGAGGGTTTCCAGCATGATGGCAAAGTGCTCTTCGTCCCAGGCGGACAGGTACATGCATTTGCAGAGGCCTCTGGTGAAAAAGGGATAGCCGCTGTAGCAGTCTAACAGCTCAAAGAATCGCGTCCGGTGGCCGGAGTCTTCAAATAGTTTTTCCTCGTCTAATGACAGGAAACAGCGGTCTTTCCAGTTCATATATATTCCTCCCCCGGTTACTTCTGATTAAAAAAATTTTACTCCAAATGATGGAAGAACACAAGTATTTAGAAAGTATTTTTTTACAAAAATATTTGACTTAAAGCAGGGTTTAAGAAGTATAATGGACATTAATCACAATCATTGCAGGAAAGATATGGAGGGCAAAATGGAAAAAAGAGTATTGGGACGCACCGGACTTATGGTGGGAGAGATTGGAATGGGCTGTGAAGGATTTCTGGATCAGCCGTATGAGACCGTGAAAGCGTACATAGACCGTATGGAGGAGGCAGGCATGAACTGCATTGATCTGTATACGCCGAACCCGGAATTCCGTTCGAATCTGGGAAGGGCACTGCGGGGGCGGAGAGAGAAATTTGTGCTCCAGGCCCATTTATGTACCGTATGGAAAGACGGTCAGTATAAGCGGACCCGGAAGCTTTCGGAGGTGAAAGAAGGTTTTGAGGATCAGCTCCGCCGTCTGGATACGGATCATCTGGAGATCGGCATGATCCATTATGTGGATTCTCTGGAGGACTGGGAGACGGTGAGAAACGGGGATGTGATAAAGTATGCCCTGGAACTGAAGGAACAGGGAATAATCGGCTGCATCGGAATGTCCAGCCACAATCCGGAGGCTGCTCTTGCGGCGGTGAACAGCGGCCTGGTGGATGTCTTGATGTTCAGTGTCAACCCCTGCTATGATCTTCTTCCGGCCAATGAGGATGTGGAGTCTCTGTGGGATGAGAAGAATTATGAGAAGCCTCTGGTAAATATGGATCCGCAGCGTCAGGAGCTTTATGAAGTCTGTCAGAGAAAGGGCGTGGGCATCACGGTAATGAAAGCCTTTGGAGGCGGTGATCTCTTAAGCGCCGAGCTTTCCCCGGCAGGAAAGGCGCTTACCCCGTATCAGTGCATTCACTATGCCCTGACCCGTCCGGCTGTGGCCTGTGTTATGGCAGGAGCCCGGTCCATGGAGGAGCTGGAAACAGGCATCGCCTATGAAACGGCCGGGGAAGATGAGAAGGACTATGCGGCGGCCTTTGCCTCTATGCCGAAGATAAGCTGGCAGGGCCATTGCATGTACTGCGGCCACTGTGCTCCCTGCCCCAAGGGAATTGATGTGGCTTCCGTCACAAAGTTCCTGAATCTGGCAAAAGCCCAGGGCAGTGTTCCGGAGACGGTCCGGGAGCACTACGGGGCTCTGACGCATAAGGCATCGGAGTGTATAGCCTGCAAAGCGTGTGAAAAACGCTGTCCTTTTGGAGTTCCGGTTGTGGAGAACATGAAGCAGGCGGCTCTGGTATTTTCTCTTTAAGAAAATCATATGATAGAAAAAGTATGATTTAAGAGGATGTAATATCGATGCCTGATATGCTTGACTATCTGTCGCAGAGAGGAGCCATGTCCTTTGATGAGGCTCCTCTTTCATCTGTAGACGCTTTACTTCTGAGCACTTTATCCTACATACAATTTGATAATCTGATCTCCCGGGATCCCGGGGAAGCGCCCGGTCTTTTTGAACTTTCCCAGATGTTCCAGGAGCTTCCAAAAGAAGCGGCGAAAAGCCGCTTTCGCGATTCCAGGGACGCAGAGCTCTTAGAAGCCATGGGAAAAAGCCGGCGTTTTGGCAACTTACGCTTAACCGCGGCGAAGGAGCTGTCTGATGAGAAAAAGGAGCTTCAGTTTGCGGCCGTCACTCTCCTTCTGGAGGACGGAGGGGCTCTGGCGGCATTCCGGGGAACAGACGGGACACTGACCGGGTGGAAAGAGAATTTAAACTTAAGCTTCCTGGACGTTATTCCCGGACAGCAGGCGGCCAGAGATTATCTGGAGGAAATAGCAGAGCTCTGCCCGGGAGAGCTCTATACAGCCGGCCACTCCAAAGGCGGCAATCTGGCGGTCTACGCAGCTGTGCGGAGCCGGAACGATATAAGGGAACGCATACGGGGCGTATACAATTACGACGGGCCGGGCTTTAGGCAGAAAGTACTGGAGGATCCGGGATACCGGGAACTTCTGGGCCGGATACATACCTTTGTCCCTCAGGGATCCGTGGTGGGAATGCTCCTGGAACACGAGGAACCCTATATCGTGGTGCAAAGCACAGAGGAGGGCCTGCTTCAGCATGAGCCGTACTCCTGGGTAGTATCCGGTGACGGATTTGCAGAGCTTACCCGGGTGACGGAGGGCAGCCGCATGGTGGATGAAACCATCAAGAGCTGGCTTGCCGGCCTGTCTGTTAAGGAGAGAGAACATTTTGCAGATACGCTGTATGAGATTCTGAAGGCCTCCGGTGCAGAACGCCTGAGCGATCTGGCCAGGCCGGGGAATATTTTTGCCGTATTACAGAAGCTGGGAGGAGAGGACGAGAAGACGAAGAAAATGTTGATTGACGTTCTGCTGCAGCTTATAAAGGCAGCGGCCGGGTTACTGTTCACTCCGTGATCAGTAACACAGCCGGCACAATTTATACAGATGGGATAGATTGACGGTATAATTTTCTTTCTGATTTTGTTATAATGAATCTATATGCAAAAAAATGCGTTTTCGAAACCATCCAAATACCAGATTTAGAAATAATGCTTTATAAAGGGACAGAAGATATGAACAAACGGCAAAGGATAACGGGAGCCTGTCTGATTCTGGCGTGTATAATGACATGCGCCCTAATCCGGATAAGGAAGATATGCGGGCCTTATAAGGAACAGGAGATAGTATTTTCGCTGGAGGAAAGTTTTTACAGCGAGGATCAGGAGCTTAGGCTGTCTACCCTCTTGGATTCTGATATTTATTATACCACGGACGGAAGTATACCTGACAGAGAAGCCGAACTTTACCGCAGCCCTATAAAGCTTAAGGCAGGAAAGGAACCAGAGGCAGTACCGATCCGGGCAGTTGCTTATTACGGAGAGGATGAGCAGTCGGAAGTCTATACGAAAACCTATTTCCTGGGAGAACGGATAGAAGAGCGGTTTTCCACCAGAATTGTTTCGGTCACAGGGGAGCCGGAGGATTTTTATGATTATGACAGAGGAATTCTTGTGCCGGGCAGAATCCGTGATGAGTATATCATGGCCAATCCGGATACGGAATTTACTGACGCTGCGCCGGCCAACTATAATTTAAGAGGAATGGAATCGGAACGGCCTGCCCATGTGGAGATATGGGATGCCGACGGGACAGACCTCATATCCCAGGATATGGGCGTGCGGGTTTACGGAGGGACTTCCAGGGGGAATGACATGAAGTCTCTCCGTCTGATTGCGCGGAAAGACTATGGGGAAGGGCGCATTTTTTATGAGATATTTCCGGATGCCGACAGTGACTGGACGGGGGAGCCGGTAGCAGAGTATAAACGTCTGGTACTCCGCAATCATGGCAATGATCATGAGAAGGCATACCTCCGCAACGAGCTCGGCCACCGTCTGGCCAGGGACGCGGGATTTCCGGATACGCAGGAATTCTGCGGGGTTTCTGTCTGGCTGAACGGGGAATACTACGGATTTGAGTGGCTGGAAGAATATTATGATGAAGTTTATTTTGAGACTCATTACGGAACAAAAAGCGGCGAGGGAAGCTGGCAGGTTCTTTCGCCTCACCGCGGAAACGCAAATATAGAACTGGAGGATGAGGGAGAGGTAAAGGCGGCCTGGGACTTTAATCTGATGTATGCGTGCCGGTATCAGGATCTCACAGACGACAGCGTTTTTGCAGAACTGGAAGAACAGCTTGATGTGGACAACTTCCTTATGTACTGCGCCATTGAGATCTATCTCTCCAATCCGGACTGGCCCAATAACAACTGTAAGGCCTACCGCTGGTATGCAGCCGGGAAAAATTATAACGGGCCGTACCTGGACGGCCGGTGGAGGTTTCTTCTCTATGATCTGGATGTGGGAATGGAACGGACAGGCTCATCCAGTGCAGACAATCCGACCCTGGGGGAGGTTCTTGGAGAGGAGGAAAGCCACTGGGACCGTCAGGAGCCCCTTCTGCGCGCAATTTTACAGAGAGAGGATATGAAGGAGCGCTTTATAGAAATTATGGAAAATATGATGGAAGGAGCCTTTTCCTATGAACATGCCTGCCGGGTGATTGAAGAAATGCAGCAGGAAATGGAGGGGGAACTGGAATTCCATATGCGCCGGGTGTCGGAACAGGATACAGAAAAATTTTCTGATGCAGAGGAAGCTTATCAGCATCAGAAAATAGTATATGAGGAGGAAATAGAAAAAATCAAAGAGTTTTTCCGTCTGCGGCCGGAGGTGATGCAGAAGGAACTTATGAGACTCTCTTCCCTTTCGCCCGGATAAGGGATATCAAGGAGGTTTCCAGAGTGAAAGAAATGCGCTCCTGGATTTCGCTGTGGCTTACAGGATGCCGTGCCTTAAGGAAATCTTTAAAGATCCCGGAGAGGGCGCTGGCATAAAACTGGCTGAGAAACTGTCTTAAATCTGGTTCCAGAAGGTATCCTTCCTGTTTTTCCAGATTTGCGATAATGGAAGAGAACAGGCGGATAAAATCTTCATGGAGAAATTCTCTCATCCCGTCATAGCCCAGAGAATCATAGATGGAATTTAAAAACGGTCTGTTTGTTTCAATGTAATCCAGAACAAATAATATAATTTCCTTAAAATCCCCATGCAAATCACAGTCCTGGAAGATTTTAAGGGCCTCCTGTTCCAGAATCCATTTCAAAAGTGCATAGATATCTTCAAAATGATAGTAAAAGGTCTTTCTGTTTACGCCGCAGTCCAGACAGATTTCGCTTACAGTAATTTTCGAAAAACTTTTTTCTCTCATAAATTTTCTAAGAGATCCGGCCAGCAGGCGTTTGGTATTCAGACTAGTCACTTCATACTGCATAGTAGTTCTCCTTTTCATTTATTATACTGTTCTTTTTTCGGAATTCAATGGTTAAATAGAAGATTTTGACCATTAATCTCAGCTGTGATATACTGAATGCTGTTGGTACAGAGGGAAAATGGATGATGCGGCAGGCACGCCGGGAAAGAGGAAAATATGAAGGATACGATTTTTTTGATTGGGTTTATGGGAGCGGGAAAATCTACAGTTGCAGAATATCTTGAGAGGAACTACGGGCGCAGGGCAGTAGAGATGGATGAGAGAATTGAAGAGCAGGAGCAGATGCCGATTTCCGGGATTTTTGAGGAAAAGGGGGAGGAATACTTCCGGGAGCTGGAGACAGGACTTCTTAAGAGCCTTGAGAAAGAGGAAAATCTGGTGGTCTCCTGCGGAGGGGGAGTGCCTCTTCGGCCATGTAATGTGGAGATTATGAAGGAGAGCGGCCGGGTGGTTTTTCTGACTGCCAGTCCTGAGACAGTTTATGAGCGTGTTAAGAACAGTCATAACCGTCCCCTTCTGGAGAAGAACAAGAATCTTCCTTTTATAAAGTCCCTTATGGACAAGCGCAGGGAACGGTATGAAGCTGCAGCGGATTATCTGGTTTCTACGGACGGGCGCAGTGCGGAGGAAATCTGCAGGGAGATTATGGAGAAGATGAAAAATGAATAAAAATCGCAAAAAAAGACATAAAAAACTGGAAGAAATATCTATGGACAAATGGACTTAAGAAAGAGTATGATAGAAAAGGCGGTATAAGCCGGAGAACAACAGGCGGGGGACGCCGGGAGCAGACCCTGTAAGGAGGATATCAGATTGAGAAAAAAATCACATATTTCTTTGGCAAAATACATTGTAGAGGATATGAGAGTGCCGGAGCTTGAGGCTCATCGGAAAGCTTTTTATCTGGGAAGTATCCTTCCGGACTGTAAACCTTCATTCCTGACCAAACGCCATGAGTTTGGAGCAACCTTTGAACTGGTGACGGATGAGATTCGTCGTCTGTCCGAGAGAGACGGACAGGAGCAGTCCAATCTCAGAGCTTACATGCGGCATCTTGGAGAGGTGATCCACTATCTGGCAGATTACTTTACCTTTCCGCATAACAGCACTTATGACGGGAATCTGAAGGATCACTGTTATTATGAGAAGGAGTTGAAATTCCAGCTCCGGGAATATGTCAGAAGCGGCGGAGCCTTCCGGGAGCGGATTGAAGCGTGGCGTTTTACCACACCGGAGGCTATTGTGAACTTTATCCGTAACGCCCACAGGGAGTATCTTAGCCGGAAGCGCAACGTGCAGGAGGACTGCCGTTATATTGTGCGTATCTGCCACCAGGTAGTACAGGCAATCCTGAACCTGGCGGGCTGCCGGATTGAGACAAGGTATTGTGCGGCATAGAACAAATGCAGTTTTGGCTTAATATAGAGAAAGACCACCGGGATGAAGCTTGGGTAAGTTTCATCCCGGTGGTCTTTTCCACATTTGGATTTGACTATTTTATAAGGGAGGACGGAATGTAGCCTTCCATCTTCTTGTCGTTCTGAGTAAAGGAAATATTAGTCCATTTTTCTCCGTCCTCTCCTGTTACCTCTTTTAATATGGTAACCTTTGTGCCGTTCTGCAGAGTAGCACGGATATCGGCATAAGGAGAGGCGTAGGTGCGTACCTCGGCTACTGCAGGCGTGTTGGTATTGGCATTGGAGCCTGCGGAATTATTGCCGGAGGAAGATGAACCGCCTGCGGAAGTGCTTCCGAGGGTTACAAGGTCACTCCGTATATAGCCCTTCAGAGCAGAGCCGTTATAGGTATACGAAATCTGATACCATTTTCTTCCGTCTGTTCCGGTAGTCTCCGACTGGATGGTGACACTGGTGCCGGCCGGGAGTTTGGAACGGATGTCTCCGCTTGTGGAGGCATAGGTACGGATATTTGCCACGGCGGGCTTAACGGTGGCAGGCGTATTCGCAGTGCCTCCGGAAGTACTGCCGGAGGAAGCGGAACCGGGATTGTCGGCAGTCACCAGATCGGATCGGATATAACCCGTCAAGGGCCGGCCGTTATCGGTATAAGAGATCTTGTACCAGGAAGCTCCGTCGTCTCCGGTCTTTGAGGATATCAGAGTAACCTGTGTCCCCCTGGGAAGATTTGACCGGATATCGCCGTTAGGAGAGGCGTAGGTGCGGATCCGGGCCATGTCTGTATTGATATACCGGGTACCGGATACATCTGTGGAATTGGATCCTGTCCCGCCGGGATTGGTTTCCACCAGGAGATCTCCCCGGATATAACCGTCCATGGCGGAACCGTTCTTGTTAAAAGATATCTTATACCAGGTTCTTCCGTCGTCGGCTCCTGTTTTGGAGGAAAGGACGGTAACGCTGGAACCCCGTTCAAGCCTTGAACGAATATCGGCATTCGTAGAAGGATAGGTACGTATAATGGCAACAGGCGGCTTGACATAACGGCCGGAACCGGTGCTCGCTGCTGAATTGAGGGAGGAATTTCCTCCGGAGGAGCTGCCCGGCACACTGCCGGATACATTTACCAGATCGGCGCGCACAAAGCCTTCTTTTGCGTCTCCGTTGTAGGCAAAGTATACGTTGTACCACTTAAGTCCGTCATCTCCCGTAGTGTCAGAGATAATGGTGACTTTTGTGCCCTGTGTAAGCTTGCACACAATGGAAGAACTGGTAGAAGCGGAGGAACGGACATTTAAAATACGGTTTTTTACGGTGCCCGTTGCCCTGGCAGCCTCGGCATGAATCCCCGGCCCCAGCAATGCTATGAATAATGCAAGCATCAGCAATACAGAAAGAAAGCTTCTGCCCTGCCTGCGGATTGTGTTTGTTGACATAAAAAATCCCCCCTGTTATCTGTATTTCTCTATTGATGAATCCGTCTGTCAGGATTCGGTATCCGTAAAGGGAATTTTATGGTAACCCCCTGTCATAGCGAAAAGGATACTACTTCCAGTATAAGCATACCTGTCCTGAAATGCAAGAAACAAAAGACAGTATTAAGAAAATCTTCAGAATTATGTCAACAGTGTAAGGCCGGAAATATCGGAATCAATCACCATAGAGTAGTTGGTATAATAAACCACAAAGCCCGGCCTGGCGCCTCCCGGTTTTTTCACATGCTTTTTCTCTACATAATCGATCTCTGCCTTTTCATTTCCCCGGCTCCTGGAATAATAGGCGGCCAGGCGCCCGGCTTCCTCAAAGGCCCGATCCGGCACTTCGCGCCCTTCGCTTTTCAGGATGACATGAGAGCCGGCCGTTCCTTTGGCGTGAAACCACCAATCATTGCCGGAGGCAAATTTGAAGGTCAGCTCATCGTTCTGGAGATTGTTTTTCCCTACATAGATGTGGAAGCCGTCGCTGGACAGATAGTGGAAGGGCCTGGAGGTGATGCGCGGCTTCTTATCCTGGCTTCTGCGCCTGCGTATATAGCCGGACTCCATCAGCTCTTCGCGGATCTGTACCAGATCCTCCTCCGAAAGGGCAATGTCGAGAGCCTGGCTGACGGATTCCAGATGAGCCGTCTCTTTTGCGGTCTCTGTAAGCAGCTCTGTGACCGCCTCATAGGTCCGTTTCAGCTTTCCGTATTTATCAAAATATTTTTTTGCATTCTCCTGGGCGGTAAGCTTAGGGTCCAGGGGGATGGTGACGGTTTCATTGGTGTAATAGTTAAGGGCCTCAAGAGACCGGGCGCCTTCTTCCAGGTTGTAACCGTAGGCCTGGAGCAGTTCCCCGTAAACCTTATATTTTTCCCGTTTTTCCGTGTCTTTGAGCTGCTTTGCCTGAAGATCGTATTTTTTACGGCTGCGCTCTAAAGCGGTCTGAACGATTCTTCGGAGATCCGAAGACTTCTGACGGATCCGGGTGATCGTGTTTTTGGAAGCATAGTAGGATTCCAGAAGGGCGGAGATGCTCTCAAAGGACTGTGCCTGCAAATCTGCGTATACGGTCAGGGGAAGAGCGGCGAACTCCACGGGTTCTTTTCCCCGGAACAGGATCTGGGGAGTAAAGTGCTCAAGCCGGATATCTTCTAAAATACGGGAGAGCTGATGCATAAGCATTTCCCGCTGGTTCTGTGTCAGGGCCGAGGGAAGGCTGTCGGAATCAAGAAGAGACCGAAAGCACAGCTCCTCTGCCATAACAGGGGAAAAGCCGGTGAGCGTAGTGTAAATGGCCCTGCCGAGGGGCAGAGGCTTTCTGCAGACGGCCTCCAGCATGGTTTCTTCCGGGGATGTGAGAGGGTCAAGCTTTTCCTGTGTGGCCGGAATAAAGTAAGTGCGTCCCGGAAGCACTTCCCGGACAGAACTGACAGCAGAGGATACATGCTTGATACTGTCCAGAATCATTCCGTCTTCATTACAGAAAATGAGATTGCTGTGTTTTCCCATAAGCTCCACAATAAGAAGCTTGCGGCAGAGATCTCCGAGCTCATTTAAATGTTCAATTTCAAACTGTATGATCCGCTCCAGAGAGGGCTGGCGGATATCGGTAATCTTCCCCCCGTTTAAATGCTTGCGCAGAAGCATGCAGAATCCCGGCGCCGTCATAGGGCCCGGCTTATTGCTTTCGGTGAGATAAAGCAGGGGCAGGCTGGCAGAAGCCGATATCAGAAGCCGGTACTGGTTTTTATTATTTTTTATCGTAAGAAGAAGCTCGTCCGCCTCTGGCTGGGCGATCTTGGCGATCCGCCCTCCCGTGAGAGTCCTGGAAAGCTCTGCGCGCAGACTTGCAACTGTAATGCCGTCAAATGCCATAAGATCCTCCTGTATATATAAAAATTATAATCAGTATAGCATGAAAAATATCACTTTTCTATAAATTTTTCCATACAATATCGGAGGAAGTCCGCCAATCCCGAAGGGATATGCATTCATGGGGTGCCCGAAGGGTATAAATTTTCAGACACAGATTGCACAAAGCCTGCGGATGAATTAAAATCATGGTAAGTCATTAAATACCTCCAGGCAATCGCTAAATATCCGTGCAAGCGCGGCTGCCTGGCTCGCTGCCCACAGGAATAAAGCAATAGAAAGCTTAAAGGAAAAGGAAAGAAGCGTTATGTTACAGGAGAAGCGGAGTATGAAATTATCAGGAGAGATATTGAGATTTACAACAGAGGAGGCGGCTCGTTTTCTGCCGGAGCGTCCCTGGGACGGACATAAGGGTACTTTCGGAAAAGTCTGTGCCATAGGCGGAAGCGTCGGGCTTACCGGGGCGCCTGTTCTTGCAGCGTCCGGAGCAGCCCGGATGGGAAGCGGCCTTGTCTACGTGGGAGTTCCCGGAGAAATATACCCGATTACGGCTGCCATGTGCCTGGAGGCCATGCCTTTTCCCCTGCCGGATCGGGAGGGCATGATCTCGGCGGAAGCATTTTTTAAGATTCTGGAGCGCATGAACGCCTGCGATGCCGGGCTGATCGGCCCGGGAATGGGACGGAGCCCGGAGCTTGTGCTTCTGCTCCGGCGTCTTTTGGAGCAGGTAAAAGTTCCTCTGGTTCTGGATGCCGATGCTCTCTATGCCGTCCGGAATCAGAGGGAGATCTTAAAGGCCAGGGCGGAAAAGGGACAAAAGACCGTCTTGACACCCCATGAGGGAGAGTTTGCTTATCTGGGCGGCAGTCTGGAAAAAGCGGAAGGAGACAAAGAAACGGACCGGGAGGACAGGATGCACAAAAGAATCCGGGCAGCAGAGGCATTTGCCGCAGAAACCGGCTGCATTCTGGTGCTGAAGGGCCCCGATACGGTGACGGCGGATCCGGACGGAACCGTGTTTGTCAATTCTACCGGAAACAGCGGAATGGCCAAGGGCGGAAGCGGAGATATCTTAAGCGGGATGCTGCTCTCGCTTCTCGGGCAGGGAGTCGAACCGGCAAAGGCAGCGGCGCTGGCAGTCTGGCTTCACGGATATGCGGGAGATTTGGCAAAGGAAGACCTTGGGGAGTTCGGAATGCTGCCAAGGGATATCATAGAACGGATTCCCAGGGCAGTTCTTTCTTTACAGAAGTGAAGAAAACAAAGGAAATACAAAGGATCTCTGGATTTTATTGGGGTAAATTACTATTCTTCCAGTCTGGGACACTGTGAGGAAATGGATGGTGACGAGACATTATTCGGAGGAGTGCAGAATCTTTATCTTGAGCTTAGCAAATGGGGAGAGTCTGACGGAATCATAAAACATATAAAAATCGAGGTCTGAATGGCCTCGATTTTTTATGAGATCGTATCCGCTGCCAGTCCGCCGCCCTTATTTTCTGCTGCGGTAGTCGTCTCTTTCAGAACTCCCATATCTGCAGGCGGCAGCCCGGAAAAAGCGGAATGCTGCCAAGGAATATCATAGAGCGGATACCCAGAGCAGTTCTTTCTTTGCAGAAGTGAAGAAAACAAAGGAAATACTTGTTGATTTGAATATTTTATGCTATGGTAATGTGAGTGTGGAATACGCTGCTGTTCACAAACAAAAGAATTGTGTACGGCAGCATTTAAATGTAAGAATATAAGGCAATGAGGTAACCGACATTGAAATGGAAGAAATACACCTTAAAAACCACAACAGAAGCAGAGGATATCATCAGCAGTATGATGATGGAGGCGGGCATTGAGGGGATTGAGATTGAGGACAAGGTTCCGCTCTCAGACCGGGACAAAGAGCAGATGTTTGTGGATATCCTGCCGGATATGCCGGAGGACGACGGCACGGCTTATATCAGCTTTTATCTGGAACCGGAGGCAGATCAGGAGGCTGTGCTTGACCGGGTAAGGGCCGGACTGGAGGAGATACAGACCTGGGGGCTGTCAATCGGCGAGGGAACCATCACGGCCTCCGAGACAGAGGACAAGGACTGGATTAACAACTGGAAGGAATATTTCCACCAGTTTTATGTGGACGATATTCTGATTAAGCCCTCCTGGGAAGAGACAAAACCGGAGGATAAGGACAAGCTGCTGATTCAGATTGATCCAGGAACTGCTTTTGGCACAGGGATGCATGAGACCACACAGCTCTGTATCCGTCAGATCCGCAAGTATCTGACAGAGAAGACGGTACTTCTGGATGTGGGAACGGGAAGCGGCATTCTGTCCGTGATCAGTCTGAAGCTGGGAGCGGAAAAAGCGAGGGGGACGGATCTGGATCCCTGTGCCGTAGATGCGGTAAGAGAGAATCTGGAGGCAAACGGCATATCCCCGGGGTCCTTTGAGCTGCGGATTGGGAATATCATTGATGATAAGGAGGTGCAGGACTGGGCCGGATATGAGTGCTATGACATCATTGCGGCCAATATTCTTGCAGAGGTGCTGGTGCCTCTGACCCCTGTGGTTCTCAGGCACTTAAAGCCCGGCGGTATCTACATTACATCCGGAATCATTGACGATAAGGAAGAACTGGTAGTAAAGACCGTGAAGGAATGCGGCTTCGAGCTGCTGGAGGTGAATTACCAGGGAGAATGGGTTTGTGTGACAGCCAGGAAGCCCGCACGGCCGGAATGAAAAAGCAGTCGTCTGTGAAGCGGAAAAGGAGAAGTTATGCATCATTTTTTTACGGATCCGTCCCGGATCGGGGAAAAGAAAATTATCATAACAGGACCGGACGTGAATCATATCCGCAATGTACTGCGTATGCGATCCGGCGAGGAGGTTCTCATAAGCGACGGGCAGGGGACCGATTACCGGTGCAGGCTTGCAGAACTTACCGATACTTCGGTGACAGCCTCCATTATGTGGAGACTTGACGGCAATGCAGAGCTGCCCTCCCGGATTACCCTGTTCCAGGGCCTTCCCAAAGGGGACAAGATGGAATTCATTATCCAGAAATGTGTGGAGCTCGGAGCGGCAAGAATTGTTCCGGTACAGACAAAGCGCACTGTGGTAAAGCTGGATGCCGGGAAGGAGCAGTTAAGGAGAAAGCGCTGGACGGCAATCTCCGAGAGCGCCGCAAAGCAGTCCGGGCGCGGCATTGTACCGGAGATCGGGGCAGTTGTGGATTTTGCCGGGGCTCTGAAGGAAGCGGCGTCTCTGGATGTCTTTCTGATTCCCTACGAGCTTGCAAAAGGAATCGGGCATACAAGGGAGGTGTGTTCCGGTATTGCGCCGGGGCAGTCCGTCGGTATCTTTATCGGACCGGAGGGCGGTTTTGAAGAGGAAGAGGTCAGAATGGCCGTGGCGGCAGGAGCAGAGCCGATTACGCTTGGAAAACGGATTCTGCGGACAGAGACGGCGGGAATGGCTCTGATTTCGGTGTTGTCTTATCTTTTGGAAAAATGAGGAAGAGAGAATGGAAGTATATTTGGATAATTCGGCTACGACGCGCTGCTATCCGGAAGCTGCCGGGCGGATGTGCCAGATTATGACAGAGACCTATGGCAATCCCTCGTCCCTTCACCGTAAAGGGGTGGAAGCGGAGCAGGCGATCCGGGAAGCGAAAAAAATCCTGGCGGGCAGTCTGAAGGTTCGGGAAAAGGAGCTGTATTTCACGTCGGGCGGCACAGAGAGCGATAACCTGGCTTTGACAGGCTGTGCTTTTGCCAATCAGAGAGCCGGGAAGCATCTGATTACTACGTCTGTTGAGCATCCGGCTGTACTGCAGACTATGAAGTATCTGGAGGAACAGGGCTTTCGGATTACGTATCTTCCGGTAGATTCTTATGGGGTTGTCCGTCCGGAGGATCTTATGGAGGCGCTCTGCCCGGATACGATCCTGGTTTCTGTGATGTATGTGAACAATGAGGTCGGTTCCGTACAGCCCATAGCAGAGATTGGGGAGCTTTTGAAAAAAAGGGAAAATCCTGTACTGTTCCACGTGGATGCCGTACAGGCTTATGGGAAATATGTGATTCATCCGAAGAAGCTTCATGTAGATCTCATGTCTGTGAGCAGCCATAAGATTCACGGTCCCAAGGGAATGGGCATGCTCTATGTGGGGGAGGGGGTAAAGATACGCCCCCTGCTTTACGGAGGCGGCCAGCAGAAGGATCTCAGGCCGGGAACGGAAAATGTGCCGGGAATTGCAGGCTTTGGGGAAGCAGTAAAGAAAATCTATACAGATTTTGAAGAAAAAAGAGAGCGGCTTTACCGGCTTAAGGGGCAGTTTACAGAAGGCGTGTTAAAGCTTGAGGGGACCGTGGTCAACGGAAGAACAGGAAAAGACAGCGCCCCCCATATTGTCAGCGTCAGCTTTGAGGGCGTGCGGAGCGAGGTGCTGCTCCATGCGCTGGAGGAGCGGGGAATTTATGTCTCATCCGGATCGGCCTGTGCTTCCAATCATCCGGCGGTCAGCGGTACCTTAATGGCTATGGGAATAAGACGGGATCTTCTTGATTCCACACTGCGGCTCAGCTTTAGTGAGTTTACTACGGAGGATGAGATTTCTTACTGCCTGAAGGCGTTGGAGGAGCTGCTTCCCATGCTCCGCAGATTTACGAGACATTAACAGCCAAAAAAGCCGGAATATACGGCTTTTAACAGAGAAGGAGCATTGTATGTTCAAAGCATTTTTGATTAAATACGGAGAGATTGCAATTAAGGGAAAAAACCGGTATCTGTTTGAAGATGCCCTGGTGTCACAGATCCGCCATGCCTTGAAGGAAACGGAGGGTTCTTTTTGTGTAACCAAGGAGCAGGGACGGATTTATGTGGAGGCCCTTTCGGATTATGACTATGAGGAAGCGGTAGATGCCTTAAAAAGAGTGTTCGGAATCGTGGGCATCTGTCCGGTGGTCATCCTGGAGGACGAGGGATTTGAGCGTCTGGCCGAAGAGGCTGTGAAGTACCTTAAAACCCGTTACGGGGACTGCAGCAAAACCTTCAAGGTTCATGCAAGGAGGGCGAAAAAGACCTATCCCTTACAGTCCATGGAGGTGAATGCACAGCTTGGAGGACGGATTCTTGACAGCTTTCCCGGGATGAGGGTGGACGTGCATAATCCGGAGATTATGCTTCATGTGGAGATCCGGGAACGGATTTATCTCTATTCGGATGTGATTCCCGGGCCGGGAGGAATGCCTGTGGGTACCAACGGCAAGTCGATGCTGCTGCTTTCCGGGGGGATTGACAGTCCGGTGGCCGGTTATATGGTGGCAAAGCGCGGTGTGAAGATTGATGCCGTGTATTTTCATGCACCGCCCTATACCAGCGAGCGTGCGAAACAGAAGGTGGTGGATCTGGCGGCTAAGGTTGCCCTTTATGCCGGGCCGATTTATCTGTATGTGGTGAATTTTACGGATATTCAGCTTTATATTTATGAGAAATGTCCCCATGAGGAGCTGACGATTATTATGCGGCGGTATATGATGCGCATAGCGGAGGAGATTGCCCGAAAGACGGGGTCTCTGGGGCTGATTACGGGGGAGAGCATCGGGCAGGTGGCGAGCCAGACGGTGCAGAGCCTCGCGGCTACCAATGAAGTATGTACCATGCCGGTGTTCCGGCCTTTGATTGCATTTGATAAGGAGGATATCGTGACGCTGTCCAAGAAGATTGATACGTTTGAAACGTCTATTCAGCCTTTTGAGGACTGCTGCACGATTTTTGTGGCGAAGCATCCGGTGACGAAGCCGAATATTAAGGTGATCCGCCATTCGGAGACGAAGCTGGCGGAGAAGATTGATGCCATGGTGAAAGAGGCTGTTGAGACGGCTGAGCTTATAGTTGTGGGGTAGGACAGGAGAAGGGGCCTGCGGAAATAAAAATCTGCATGGGATTTTTGAGGAATCTCATGCAGATTGGGGATTATCAGTTGAAAAATTGAGGGCTGCACCGCTTATTCTGGAATTATTCAACGACATAGGGCTGCAGTGCCTTCAGTATGATGTCCATCTCTTCCTGTGCGTGGATATTTAAATCGATGGGCTTGGACAAATCGAGACTGAAGATTCCCATAATGGATTTGGCATCAATCACGTAGCGTCCGGAAACCAGATCGAAGTCGGCATCGAATCTTGTAATATCGTTTACAAAGGATTTTACTTTTTCAATGGAATTTAAGCATATCTTTATGGTTTTCATTGTAACTACCTCCTAATTATCAGCTTATCTTAATCTTAATACGGGGGGTACTAAAAGTCAATACAAAGTCGAAAGGAATGTTGGATATGAAGAGGGTTGCGCTGCATAATCTGGGCTGTAAAGTGAATGCTTATGAGACGGAGGCTATGGGGCAGCTTCTTAAGGATGCGGGCTATGTGCTTGTGCCTTTTGATGCCGGGGCGGATATTTATATTATCAACACCTGTACAGTGACGAATATTGCTGACCGTAAATCCAGGCAGATGCTTCACCGGGCGAAGAAGATGAACCCGGAGGCGGTTGTGGTGGCTGTGGGGTGTTATGTTCAGACGGCCGGAGATCATATCTGGGAGGATGGTTCTGTTGATCTGGTTATTGGCAATAATAAGAAGAAGGATCTGATTTCGATTCTGGAGGATTATGATAAAGGGCGTAAGGCGGAGGCTCTCATTGACATTAACCATACAAAGGAGTACGAGAGCCTTTTTGTGACTGAGCGGGCGGAGCACACGAGGGCTTATGTGAAGGTACAGGATGGGTGCAATCAGTTCTGCAGCTATTGCATTATTCCCTATGCCAGAGGCCGTGTGCGCAGCAGGGCGGAGAAAGAGATCCGGGCGGAAGCAGAGAAGCTTGCACAGGGGGGCTGCCGGGAGGTGGTCCTTACGGGGATTCATTTGAGCTCTTACGGCGTGGATATGGAAGGGGCAGACCTGTTGTCGCTTATCCGGATGGTACAGGAAATTCCGGGAATCCGGCGCATCCGCCTGGGGTCTTTGGAGCCGCGGATTATTACGGAGGAGTTTGCGAAGGCTCTGGGAGAGACGGATAAGCTCTGTCCCCACTTTCATCTGTCCCTCCAGAGCGGCTGTGACGGAGTTTTGAAGCGGATGAACCGCCGGTATACAACGGCGGAATACGAGATAGCCTGTGAACTTCTCCGGAGTGTTTTCGCCGATCCGGCTTTAACCACGGATGTGATTGTGGGTTTTCCGGGAGAAACGGACGAGGAATTTTGTGAGACAGAGGCTTTTTTAAAGAGAATTGCCTTTTTCCAGACCCATATTTTTAAATATTCCAGAAGAAAGGGAACGAAGGCCGCCGAAATGGCCGGGCAGATTCGGGAGGATGTGAAGGCAGAACGGAGCAGACGGCTTCTTGAGCTTAACGAAATTTATGAAAGACGGTTTCTTGAAAGACAGACAGGAAGGCAGACAGAAATTCTGGTGGAAGAATCTGTGGAGATTTCCGGCATCTCTTATCAGACCGGCCATACCAGGGAATACTGCCGGGCGGTTTTTGTCTCGGACACGGATTTGACCGGACAGATTGTGTATGCTGTGGGTGAAAAAGTTTTAGAAAACGGGCTCCTGTTATGTAAACTTCTCTGAAAAGGTATTGTATTTTTTGAAATTATAGAGTAGAATAAGAGGGAGTGGTCTTAGGAGCGTGAAAAATGAAGGTTCAAATGAACGGGGAAAATGCAGGTTCATTTGTTCTGTGGAGGCAGAAATGGGTAGATTGGATAGCACACAAAACTTTAAAGTGATGCCGGAGACGGAAACCAGAGTGGGCGATATTCTGCATCAGGTATACCAGGCTATGACGGAGAAAGGTTATAACCCGGTAAATCAGATTGTGGGATATATTATGTCCGGGGATCCAACATATATCACAAGCCACAACAATGCGCGCAGTCTGATTATGAAGGTGGAACGTGACGAGCTGGTAGAGGAGCTTCTGAAAGTTTATATTAAGACAACCGTAAATGAATAAGCCGGTTACTGCTCACAGAGTGAACAGTAACATAAGCCATTTTTCGGGAAAGAGACGGGGACAGCTTATGAGAATCATGGGACTGGATTTTGGTTCCAAAACCCTGGGGGTGGCAGTGAGTGATCCTTTAGGCATCACAGCCCAGCCGGTAGAGATTATCAGAAGAAAATCAGAGAATAAGCTGAGGCAGACTCTTGCACGTCTGGAAGAGCTGGCAGAGGAATACCAGGTCACGCGGTTTGTGCTGGGCCTTCCCAAAAATATGAACAATACTCTGGGAGAACGGGCGGAGAAATCTCTGGAATTTAAGGAGATGCTGGAGAGAAGGACAGGTCTGCCTGTTGTGATGTGGGACGAGCGGCTGACCACAGTGGAAGCCAATCGGGCATTGATGGAAGGAAATGTGCGGAGAGAGAACAGGGGCAGGTATGTAGATGCTGTTGCCGCTGTTCTGATTCTTCAAGGCTATCTGGATTCTATTTACGCACCGGAAACTGCTGAACCGGGAGATGAGGAGTAGAGAATGGAGAAAATTACGTTTATCCAGAATGATACAGGAGAGGAGACGGAATTTTTTGTTCTGGAGGAGACGAGGCTGAATGGAATAGATTACATTCTGGTGGCAGACTCGGAAGAAGAGGACGCAGAAGCTCTGATCTTAAAGGATTTATCTGCGGACGGCGACCAGGATGCAGTCTATGAGATTGTAGAGGATGACCGGGAACTGGAAGCTGTGATGAGCATTTTTGAACAGCTTTTGGAGGATGTGGACATCACCCTTTAGCAGACAGGGGAAAAGGACAGGTGGCGTCTGTGGCGATTGAGAGGGAAGAATTTAAAAAATTACTGAAGGAAAAGGGACTTAAGGTAACCAGGCAGCGCCTGGTGGTTCTTGAGGTACTGGCAGAGAGCCCGGAAGAACATCTGACCGCAGAGGAGATATACGAGAGAGTAAAGACAGAGAACCCGGACATCGGGTTAGCTACTGTTTATAGAACGGTTCAGCTTTTGCTGGAACTGGAGCTGATTGACCGAATCAATCTGGATGACGGTTTTGTCCGCTATGAGATTGGAGACACACAGGAGAATGAGCATCACCGGCATCATCATTTGATCTGCCTGCGGTGCGGACGCGTGTCTGCATTTCAGAAGGATATGCTGGAAGCGCTGGAGACGGGGGTAGAAGCGGCGCTGGGATTCCGGGTGACGGATCATGAGGTGAAACTTTACGGCATCTGCAGGAACTGTTCGGAGCAAGAGAGAATTTAAAACAGCATTTTCCCGGAAGTACCTGGATGGATTTACAGGCACATTATTTTGTGACTGAAAATCTGTCTCCAGGAAGGGTGCGGACAGGGAAATACGGAACTGGAAACAGCAATACCCGGGACAGGGTATTACGGAACTGGATATTACGGAACTTTTTATTGGAGGTTAGATTTGAGAAATATTAACAATTCAAAATTGCGTATCATTCCCCTGGGCGGACTGGAGCAGATAGGAATGAATATTACTGCCTTTGAATTTGAAGACAGTATTATTGTTGTGGACTGCGGCCTGTCTTTTCCGGAGGATGATATGCTGGGAATCGATCTGGTGATTCCCGATATCACATATTTAAAAGACAATATACAGAAGGTAAAGGGATTTGTGATAACCCACGGACACGAGGATCACATCGGCGCCCTGCCCTATGTTTTAAAAGAACTTAACGTTCCGGTGTATGCCACGAAGCTGACCATCGGACTGATTGAGAATAAACTCCGGGAACACAATCTTATTAATAACACCAAGCGGAAGGTGGTTCAGCATGGACAATCTATCAATCTGGGAGCTTTCCGGATTGAATTTATCAAAACCAACCACAGCATTGTGGATGCTTCCGCCCTGGCTATTTACTCTCCGGCGGGAATTGTGATACACACGGGAGACTTTAAAGTGGATTATACCCCGGTATTCGGAGATGCCATTGATCTGCAGCGTTTTGGGGAGATTGGAAAGAAGGGCGTGCTTGCCCTTATGTGCGACAGCACCAATGCAGAGCGGCCGGGCTTTACTATGTCGGAGCGTACTGTGGGAAGAGTGTTCGACAACATTATGTCGGATCACAAGAACTCCCGTATCATCATTGCTACTTTCGCTTCAAACGTCGACCGTGTGCAGCAGATTATCAATTCTGCCTATAAGTACGGCCGTAAGGTTGTGGTGGAAGGCCGCAGCATGGTAAATGTAATTAAGACGGCTGCGGAGCTTGGATATCTGACAGTACCGGATAAGACTCTGATTGATATTGAAATGATGAAAAATTATCCCGACGATCAGGTGGTCCTGATTACCACGGGAAGCCAGGGAGAATCCATGGCAGCCCTGTCCCGGATTGCGGCCAATCTTCACAAAAAGGTGCAGATTAAACCGGGGGATACGGTGATTTTCAGTTCCAAGGCCATTCCCGGCAACGAGAAAGCAGTATCTAAGGTGATCAACGAGCTTTCCATGAAGGGGGCGGATGTGATTTTTCAGGATGCACATGTGTCCGGCCATGCCTGCCAGGAAGAGATCAAGCTGATTTATTCTCTGGTTCATCCGAAATATGCCATTCCGGTGCATGGCGAATACCGTCATCTGAAAGCGCAGGCGGATCTGGCAAAAAATCTGGGGATTGCCAAGGAAAATATTTTTATTCTTTCTTCCGGCGATGTGCTGGAGCTTGGGGAAAACAGCGCCAGGGTAGTAGACCATGTGCACACGGGCTCCATTCTGGTGGACGGCCTCGGCGTGGGAGATGTAGGAAATATTGTATTGAGGGATAGACAGCATCTGGCCGAAGATGGTATTATGATTGTGGTGATGACTCTGGAAAAGTACAGCAGCCAGCTTCTGGCGGGGCCGGATATTGTGTCCCGGGGCTTTGTCTATGTGCGTGAATCCGAGGATTTGATGGAGGAAGCGAGAGCCGTGGTAAACGATGCGGTGAACGACTGTCTGGATCGGGGAGTTTCTGACTGGGGGAAATTAAAGAATGTAATCAAGGACTCCCTCAGTGAATTTATCTGGAAAAGAACAAAGCGTAATCCCATGATTCTCCCGATTATTATGGAAGTTTAGTGACGGCACAGTTGTATCAGATGCGTGTAGGAGACGGAAGATGAATACAAAACGAGCAGCTTTAACAGTCCTGTCAATTGCATTAAAGATTGTAGTGATAGCAGTGGTTATTTTAGGAATTATCCGGCTGGGCGGCATGGCCTTTGACTACGGCCATTCCGTATTCCAGGAGGAAGCGGTGGATGCGGAGCCGGGAAGAAGTATTACGGTGACCATCGAGGATGGCTCCGATATCTCGGCAGTTGCAAAGCTTTTGGAGGATAAGGGACTTGTAAATGACTGGAAGCTGTTCTATATCCAGGTCAAAGTATCCAAATATGCAAAGAAGCTGGAGGCCGGAACTTATACTCTGACTACGGCTATGAAGCCCAGAGAGATGATGGCAGTCATGGCCGGAACAGACCCGGCTGAGGAAAGTTAAGTGATTGTTGACGAGAGAATAACGGCTTATATCAATTCACTGGATATGGGCAATACAAAGCTTTTAAATGAGATAGAGGAAGAGGCGAGAAGGGACTGCGTGCCGGTGATCCGCCGGGAAATGCAGAGTTTTCTGAAAACGCTTCTGGCAGTAAGACAGCCCAGGGCCATTCTGGAGGTAGGAACGGCCGTAGGCTTTTCTGCTCTTATGATGTGTGAGTACGCTCATCCTGAGGCACATATTACTACGATTGAGAAGTATGAGAAGCGGATCCCCATTGCAAAGGAGAATTTTCGAAGAGCCGGCCGGGAGGATCAGATCACGCTTTTGGAGGGGGATGCTTCGGAGCATTTAAGGCGACTTGCCGGATCCTTTGACTTCATTTTTATGGATGCGGCCAAGGGGCAGTATATCCATTTCCTGCCGGATGTGCTGCGGCTTCTGGAGCCGGGCGGAATTCTGGTATCGGATAATGTACTGCAGGATGGCGATCTGATTGAATCCCGGTTTGCGGTGGAACGCCGGAACCGTACCATTCACGGCAGGATGAGAGAATATCTGTATGAGCTGAAGCATAATCCGCAGCTGGTTACTTCCGTTCTCCCTCTGGGGGATGGGGTGACTTTAAGTGTGAAGAGGTGACAGGTGATGAAAAAACCGGAATTGCTGATACCGGCCGGCAGTCTGGAGGTATTGAAAACAGCAGTAATTTTTGGGGCGGATGCCGTCTATATCGGAGGGGAAGCTTTCGGGCTCCGCGCAAAGGCGAAGAACTTTTCCACGGAGGATATGAAAGAGGGTATTGCATTTGCCCATGAGCATGGAGTAAAGGTTTATGTGACGGCTAATATTCTGGCGCATAACCGGGATCTGGAAGGGATCCGGGAGTATTTCCGGGAGCTTAAGGAGGTGCGTCCGGATGCCCTCATTATTGCGGATCCCGGTGTGTTTATGCTGGCAAAGGAGATTTGTCCGGAGATTGAGCGTCATATCAGTACCCAGGCCAACAATACCAATTATATGACCTGCCGTTTCTGGAAGGAGCAGGGGGCAAAGCGTGTGGTGTCGGCAAGAGAACTTACGCTTTCGGAGCTTCGGGAGCTTCGGGCAAATATTCCGGAGGATCTGGAGATTGAGACGTTTATTCACGGGGCCATGTGTATTTCGTATTCCGGCCGGTGCCTGCTGAGCAATTATTTTACAGGCAGAGATGCCAACCAGGGTGCCTGTACCCATCCGTGCCGCTGGAAGTATGCGGTGGTGGAGGAGACACGGCCGGGGGAATATTTTCCGGTTTATGAAAATGAGAGGGGCTCATATATTTTTAATTCCAAGGATCTCTGTATGATTGAGCACATTCCGGAGCTTCTGGAGGCCGGAATTGACAGTTTTAAGATCGAGGGGCGGATGAAGACGGCTCTGTATACAGCTGTGACTGCCCGGACTTATCGGAAGGCCATTGACGACTGTCTTAAGTCGGAGGAGCTTTACCGGAAAAATATGGAATGGTATAAGGAGCAGATCGGCGGCTGTACTTACCGGGAGTTTACGACGGGATTTTTTTACGGAAAGCCGGACGAGAGCAGCCAGATTTACGGGAACAGTACTTATATCAGGGGATATACCTATCTGGGGATTGTGAATGGCATTGATGACAGGGGGTACTGCCGGATTGAGCAGCGCAATAAGTTTTCCGTGGGGGATGAAATTGAGATTATGAAGCCGGAAGGGGCGAATGTGCCTGTGAGGGTGGAGGAGATCCTCGATGAGGACGGAAGGCAGATGGAGAGTGCGCCGCATCCAAAACAGAAGCTGTTTGTAAGGCTCAGCGAAGAAGCAGCGGTTTTTGATCTTCTGCGGAAGAGAGAAGGGGCAGAGGGCACAGAATAGACTGCCCTGGCGGGTTTTGGACGGGCAGAGAGATGTCTGTGCATGGCCTATTGTCTGAGATATAAGGTGGAAAGGCACTTCTTTGGGGGAGTTATCATAAGATAATATAAATCCGCCAAAGAGGTGCCTTTTTGAAAACTTTTCCCCAACCACTACCGGCGAAAGAGGAGCAATTTTATCTGCAGAAGCTGAAGGAGGGAGACCTTGAGGCACGTAATATCCTGGTGGAGCACAATCTTCGTCTGGTGGCCCATATTGTGAAAAAATATCAGGGAACGGAGGAGGATGTGGAGGATTTGATTTCCATTGGTACAATTGGTCTGATAAAGGCTGTGACTACGTTTGACAGCGGGAAGGGGCCGCGGCTTGCAACTTATGCGGCGCGCTGTGTGGAGAATGAACTTTTAATGTTTTTCCGGGCAAAGAAGAAGACGGCCAGAGAAACCTCTTATTATGAACCGATTGGTACGGATAAGGAAGGAAATGAGATTCATCTGCTGGATATTATTGAGAGTAATGAACGTGATGCCTTTGCACAGATCAGCCTGAAGGCGGACAGCAAGAAGCTGTATGAGCTGCTCGAACAGGTGCTGACGCCCCGGGAACAGAAGGTTTTGATTATGAGGTACGGGCTTTTTAATGGAAAGGAATACACCCAGCGGGAAATTGCCGGTCAGCTTGGTATTTCCCGTTCTTATATTAGCAGGATTGAGAAAAATGCTTTGGGGAAGCTGAAGGAGTATTTTTAAGCGAGGGCGGACGGGATCGATCCGAACCCCGGGCCGTGCTTTTCCATATCTTCGCAATAAGGAATCCTCCCACTTTGTGGGTCCCTCCTTATTACAACGTTCGGACGGTTCACGTACACGCTGTCTGATTCAGGCGAACATTACCTTGAAGTGCTTGAGAAAGCTTTTCTTGTTTTAAAGTAATGTTCGCCTGAATCAGACAGCATGTTCGTGAATCTTGATTTTTTCAGTAACAATTCACAAATCCCCTCCCGGGGGTTATTGACTTCCCTGTGCAGGAGTGATAAAATTTAAGACATGTAGTAGAGTATCAAATACAATAAACCCAAGGAGGGACCGATACTATGAGCGTATTAACAGATTTGATTTATGGCGGCTCTAACGCCGTTGCAGGGCTGACTGAGAACGCAGTCAATGACGCGATTGCAAAGCACGGGGAGGACAAGAAGGTTGCTATGCCGGATACGGCATATTTCCTGCCGACTATCTATGCGGCAACGGGCGTGAAGGTGAGTAAGTTAGGAGATCTGCCGGCCTGTGTAGGCGTGCTGAAGAGCCTGATTACCAACAAGGAGGATTTGGGCGAAGCTTTGAATGCGGGCCTCGCCACAGCCGTAGGAGCGGAGATTATCGAGGCTCTGAAGTATGTGGAGAGCGCAGATCCTTATGCGGAGGACAGCGGAATCGGCTTTGTTCCGGACCCGATCATCCGTTCCCTCGGCGTTCCGCTGGTAACCGGCGATATCCCCGGCGTGGCCGTTGTGCTGGGCAAGGCGGATGACGCTTCCCATGTAGTGGATGTAGTAAAGGATTATCAGAGCAAGGGTATTATGACTTTCCTGATTGGCGATGTGATTGAGCAGTGTATGGAGGGCGGCGTGAAGATCGGTCTTGACTTCCGTGTAGTTCCCCTGGGACATGATGTGACTTCTGTGATTCATGTAGTGACCGTTGCCATCCGTGCAGCTCTGATCTTTGGTAATGTGACGCCGGGCGATCTGCCGGGACTGCTTGCTTATACCAAGGAGAGAGTACCTGCTTTTGTAAATACATTCGGAGCATTGAACGAAGTAGTAGTATCCGCAGGAGCGGGCGCTATTGCACTGGGCTTCCCGGTAGTGGTGGATGTGGATCTCGGCGAGAATCAGGTTCCGGGCGCACTGGAGTCCGTAACGGATCATGCTGTGACTGTGAAGAAGTCCTTAGAGCTTCGCAATATTAAAATTAAGGTGAAAGAGCTTCCCATTCCCGTTGCATTTGCTTCCGCATTTGAGGGCGAGATTATCCGTAAGGGCGATATGCAGGTTGAGTTCAGCTCCCATAAGCAGCCTACCTGTGAGCTGGTTCAGACGAGAGCGGACAGCGAGGTTGAGGATCACAAGATCACCATTGTCGGCGGCGATCTGGATGAACTGGAGGCAGGCGGAACGTATGCGCTGGCTACCTTTGTGGAGGTTGCAGGAGCCAAGATGCAGTCTGACTTTGAGTCTGTAATCGAGCGTAAGATTCATGCATGGTTTAACTATATGGAAGGTGTTATGCACACCGGCCAGAGAAATCAGATTCGTGTCCGTATCAATAAGGAAGCATTTGAGAAAGGTCTGCGTCTGACCCATTTTGCAGAGGTTCTCTATGCAATGATTATGGACGAGTTTGATATTGTTGTGGATAAATGTCAGATTACCATGGTGACGGATGCAGCCAAGGTACAGGAGATTCTGGACGGAACGGCTATGCCGGCTTATGCGGCAAGAGATCAGAGACTGGAGTCCCTGACAGACGAGAGTGTAGATGTATTCTATACCTGTACATTGTGCCAGTCCTTTGCTCCCTCTCACTGCTGCGTAGTAACGCCTGAGAGACTGGGACTTTGCGGAGCCGTTTCCTGGCTGGATGCAAAGGCTACCAAGGAGCTGACACCTACCGGTCCCTGCCAGCCCATTTCCAAGGAAGGCTGCGAGGATGAAGTGAAGGGTGTATATCCGGATGTGAACCGTATGGTGGAGCAGGCTACCCAGGGCGCCCTTTCCAAGGTTACTCTGTACTCCATTATGGAAGATCCCATGACCTCCTGCGGATGCTTTGAGTGTATCTGCGGCATTGAGCCGTTCTCCAACGGCGTTATCATTGCCAACCGTGAGTATGCAGGCATGACGCCTCTGGGAATGACCTTCGGCGAGCTGGCTTCCATGACGGGCGGCGGTGTTCAGACTCCCGGATTTATGGGACACGGCAGACACTTTATTGCTTCCAAGAAGTTTATGAGCGCAGAGGGCGGCTTTGAGCGTATCGTATGGATGCCCAAGGAGCTGAAGGATGATGTGGCTGAGCGGCTGAATAAGTCTGCGAAGGAGAAGTATGGTATTGATAACTTCTGTGATATGATCGCGGACGAGACCGTTGCTACGGATGAGGAGACCCTGATGGCGTTCCTGACCGAGAAAGGACATCCGGTATTGGGATTGGATCCTATTATGTAATTTATGTCTTTAAGGTATACCCTTCGGGTACCCCATTAATACATGCCCCTTCGGGGCAGGCGGACTTCGTCCGATATGGTATACCCTTCGGGTACCCCATTAATACATGCCCCTTTGGGGCAGGCGGACTTTGTCCGATAAGGTATGAGTTTGCATAGGCGATGATTAAGTGAAATAATTGGTAAATGAGAGATTCCCCCGTTTACAGTTTGAAAGGCTGGGACGGGGGAATTTTAGATGTTAAGAATGGAATTCTCAAAGCTGCCTGGCTGATGCAGTAAAGAACGAAAGGGAGACTTTTTGTCAAGGGAGGAATTCTTATGATGCTGAAACGAATTCGGCAGGATTTTACTGTTTGTACAGTTGCTGATGATAGTGAAATTGACTTGGCTAAGGAATTCTGCTTTGTGGGGAAGACGGATGAGGAGATTTCTCTGGTCTGTATTACGGAGGATGTGCCGGAGTATACCCTGCGAAGGGAAGATGGATGGAGGGCTTTCCGAATAGAAGGGGCGCTTGATTTTTCGTTGATTGGGATTCTGTCGGGGATTTCCGGCTTGCTTGCGGAGGCAGAGATTGGGATTTTTGTGGTGTCTACTTATCGGACGGATTATGTGCTGGTGAAAAAGACACAGTACCAGAAAGCGCTTGCGGTTCTCGCAGCAGCAGGGTATGAGATAAGTTAAGAGAACGGAAGATGAAAAGAAACAGATTTTCCTTGGGGATTCCTTAATGCATACTGGAGAGTATTGCCTGTTGGAGATGAACTGAAAAATGCCACGAAAAGTAGCAGAAAATCCACCTAAGCTACTCTTACTTTCTTGTTTTGTAATGTGTGGTTTCCTATACTAAAGCCGTAAAAAAACGGAAAATATTATGGAACGGGAATAGGAGGATTGACAGATATGACATTTGGAGAAAAATTAAAATCCATTCGTAAACAGGCAGGAATGTCCCAGGAAAAGCTGGCGGAGAAGCTTGGGGTATCCAGACAGGCGGTTACCAAATGGGAGACAGATGCAGGAATTCCGGATATTGAAAATATCATGGCCATTTCTGCGTTATTTCATATTTCTATTGATGAATTGTTGTCGAATACGGTGGCAAACAGCAGTCAGCCGGATTATCTCTACGAAAGTGTGACGGAATATGATGTGGATCGCCCAAAGGATTACGATATCAATCTGGGCGGCGCTCATGAAGTCTTTTTATCCGGCTGTGAGGGGGAGAAGATTCGTATTCGGCTTACATCTAATATCCTGCCGTCATTGGAACAGGATTTTAAGGTGAAGATTGATGACAACAGGAATAGTATGGATGTGGACATCAGCCGCAGAAGCACGGTGACGGAAGCCTCGGCAAAAGATGGGGTGACAGTATTTTTGCAGATCCCGCTGCAATATTTGAAAAAGATGGAACTTGCAGTAAATGGGGAACGGGTTGAGGTAAGGAACCTGGAATGCGAGAACCTGGAACTTGATTTAAAGGTAAGGCAGCTGGAGCTTTGGGATATAGTCGGGCCGGTGGAAATTGACTGCAATCTGGACATGGATATCCGCTGTCATTCTTTGAATGGGGAGATAGCGGTGAATCAGATATCGTCATCCTCCCGGATGGGGGTGCCAAAAGAAACGGATTTTGCCGCTGTCTGCAAAGGGATTGGTACGCGTATATTTTATGAGAGGGATGGAAAACAGGCAGAGAGCTTTTCCAATCCGGAGGCGGAACAGGTGATTGAATTGAATGGGATCAAGAGTGAACTTGTGATCTACCTGTTGGAACAGGAACGGTAATTCATATTATTTTTGGGAAATAAATTGCTATGTAAGTTACATTATGTTAGGATAATGCTATACCAAAGATGATCCGTTACAAATGATAGAAAATCAGAATAAAAACGAGAGAATCGAGGTATCTACATAGTATGGATCAGAAAGGAAAATCTACGCAGGAAGTCAAGTATGCCATAAAGGACAGTGTCTTTACGGACTTATTTAAGATTCCGAAGCATTTGCTGCAATTGTATCAGGCACTGCATCCGGAGGAGAAAGATTTAACAGAAGACAGTATCAGCAATGTGACGATTAAAAATGTTTTTCTGGATCAGCCATATAATGATCTTGGCTTTCAAGTTGGAGAAAAGCTGGTAGTGTTAGTGGAGGCACAAGCGAGCTGGACGGCTAATATTATAGTAAGAAGTCTTTTGTATCTCGCCCAGACCTATCAAGAATATATTGAGGGCACCGGACAAAACGTATATACAAGCAAAAAACTAAAATTACCAAAGCCGGAGTTGTATGTAATTTATACAGGAAAACGAAAGACAAGGCCGGAGTTTCTATATTTATCCAAGGAATTTTTTGGAGGAGATGAATGTGCGGTTGAAGTAAAGGTAAAGATGATATATGATGGGGAAAAAGGAGATATTATAAACCAATATGTGACTTTTACCAAGATTTATAGTGGGCAGGTGAAGCTGTATGGCAGAACCAGAAAAGCCGTTTTGGAAACGATTCGTATATGCAAAGATCAGGATGTCTTGCGGGAGTATCTGGAACACAGGGAAAAGGAGGTTGTAGATATTATGATGACATTATTTGATGATGAATATATTTATCGGACCTTTATTGCCAGCAAGGTGAAAGAAGCTGAGGAAAAGGGGGAAAAAAGAGGGGAAAAAAGAGGAGAAAAAAGAGCAGAAAAAAGAGCAGAAAAGAAAGCGGAGGAGAAAGCGAAAGAAACTACTCGGAAGTTATATGAAAAAGGCAGTTCCCTGGAAGATATTGCAGAGGTTCTGGACGTACCGGTGGAAAAAATAAGGCAATGGCTGGGCTTAGATTCTGTATAGCGGCTAAAAAGCAGTTAAAAAGCAATGGCTATGACTAAAATGTGGAACTTGTGATTTTGTGGGCGGTTCCACATTTTCTTTATATTTTTAAGAATATGTGGAACGCTTCTGTAAAGAAAATTGGATTGGGGAAATTTTTTTAAAAGGGAGGTATCAATGAATATAAAAAATTATTACAAAGAATCCGGCGAGGGCTTTCCCTTGATTTTGCTACATGGAAATGGTGAGAATCATGAGTATTTCATTCACCAAATCGCCGAGTTTTCAAAAACTCACCGGGTATTAGCGCTGGATACAAGAGGCCATGGAAAAACGCCAAGGGGTGATGCACCCTTTACTATTGCGCAGTTTGCAGAGGACTTAAAAGTTTTTATGGAAAAACGGGAAATTAAAAAGGCGGATATTTTAGGATTTTCTGATGGCGGCAATATCGCTATGGTATTTGCCATGAAGTATCCGGACTGTGTTCGAAATCTGATTTTAAATGGAGCCAATCTGGATGGAAAAGGAGTAAAAGCATCGGTGCAGATTCCGATTATTTTGGGTTATCGGCTCGCCGGTCTCTTTGCATCTAAAAGTCCCAGGGCCTGCCACAATGCGGAACTGCTTGGGCTGATGGTTCATGATCCCAATGTGAAACCGAAGGATTTGAGGAAAATTCGGGCGAGAACGCTGGTGATCGCAGGCACAAAGGATATGATTAAGCGCTCCCATACGGAATTGATTGCCCATAATATCACAGGGGCGGAGCTGGTCTTTCTGGAGGGGGATCATTTTATTGCCAATAAGAGGCCGGAGGCGTTTAATGAGGTGGTGGAAAGATTTTTGCAAACATAAATATGCTATTTGTTGAGACTTTTATTGCTTATAAATGTTTGGGAAACTGTTTACATTTTTCTTCCAATAAAACGAAATCATTACATCTTCTTGCTAATGCTGTTATATTACCCTTGTTTAATTTGTGCTTATATAATTCTAAAGCATTATTTTTTATCTTATCCTGCAGTTTCCTGATGATACGATATTCAGACATTAAAAGTTTTTTATACTGCGGATTTTTAACTCTGGGGATGTCTATATATGTATATGCTCCCTCAAGTACCGGGAACATATTATTAATATTGATTACGGCATAATTTCCCACCTTTATAAAGTCCAGTCCGTTTTTCATATGTTCATGCTTGGGTTTAAAAGAAGATAGGGGTGCAAAATATTTCATATAATTTATATCAAAAAGAATACCAATATATTTTTTTTGTTGTGCTGTCCGGGCTGTTTGTTTTGAAATAGATGTGGAGCATAAGGAATAAGATAATCTACATATTTCGGATTAATTTCATATATTGCGATTGCCATTTTTGCTTCCTTCTGCAGAAAATGGGGCGGAAAATCCGTCCCACTGTCAAGTTCGCACTTTGAGTGGCGAAACACTCACGTATAACTGTCTCGCTTAGGGCTGAGATATGCCCACTCATAACTGTCTCTGTTAAAGGTCGAGATATACCTACTGTTAAGCCGAATGGCATTAACCTATATTTAGTATACTCAAGTGACCCGAAAATAGCAATAGCATTTTAAATTATATTTTTGCAAGCAGCGGATTTGGAATATCATTTGTGCATGTATTTGTGAGATAAAAGAAGAGTGCGATCAGGTATGCATACAGTTGGAAATAAAACCGATGAAAATGATAGCACTCAACCGATAAAATAACTATTTCAATCCACATATGAATTAATACATCAAAAATTCATATGACAAAAATGTTGACTTTAATGTTTAAAGCATACAAAAATCAACTGTAGCTATCATAACATAGCGAAAATTAAAGGTAAAGCAGAAAATATTAGCAATAGCTATTGATATATAAATAATAATATGATATATTACCAATAAATTAACTGAATTATTTTTTGGAGTTATTGCAATGGAAAATCGATTACAATACCTGGCTCATAAAACAGAAGACAGGGAACAAACAGTTTTACAGCATTTAACCGGAACCTCTGAGCTTTCCGAGCGGTTTGCCTCAGCCTTTGGAAAGGGGAAACAGGGTGAAATGGCAGGATATTTACATGATATTGGAAAATACTCCCAATTGTTTCAAGAAAGAATCCAAAACCCAGAGTGTACAAAAAGATGCGACCACTCAACTGCCGGTGCAATAGAAGCTTTTAACCGGAGACAGCTCTATGTGGCAATGTGTATCCTGGGCCATCACGGCGGTCTTCTGAATATGGGAGGGAAAATGGATACCAGTGAGGACGGAACGGTTCAGGGACGTTTGAGAAAAGGTATGGAGGGAAAGATACCGGATTATAGTATATGGAAAGAGCTCTGTCCCAACAGAAATTTTGAGCATGTTCCGGAGATAGATGCTCACCAAACGGAATTTGAGCGATACATGGAGATAAAGATGCTCTATTCATCCCTTGTGGATGCCGATTTTTTAGACACAGAGAATTTCATGGAGGATGGGACTGCTCCAAGAGGAGACTATGATAATTTAGAGCAGTTAAAGAAACGTCTGGAAAATTATTTGGAAAATAAGAGATGGCTGGATTCAAAAGCCGGAATCAATGGGATGCGTACGGAGATCTTAGAGACGGCTGCAGAGCAGGGAAGAAAGCAAACAAGAGGAATCTACACGCTGACCGTACCGACCGGAGGAGGGAAAACTATAAGCTCTCTGCGTTTTGCCCTGCACCATGGGGCAGAGCATGGCTTAGAACGGATTATCTATGTAATTCCATACGTAAATGTCATAGAACAGACTGCAGAGAAATTTCGAGAGATATTAGGAAGCAGGAATGTACTGGAGCATCATTCCAATGTAATATATGATGAAGAAGATGAGCAGGAGCAGCGACGGTTTCAATTGGCAAGTGAAAACTGGGACATGCCGGTGATTATTACAACAGCAGTTATGTTCTTTGAATCTCTATTTCATAACAAGCCGTCACGATGCAGAAAGCTTCATAATATTGCAAACAGCGTGATTATATATGATGAAGTGCAGATGCTTCCCGTAAGCCATTGGATTCCCTGTATTCATGCATTGGAAGAATTATCAAAATCCTATAGAACCACCCAGGTGCTTTGCACGGCAACGCAGCCGGCAGTGGAATTCCCCCAGAAAACATTTCCTTACGAAATAATAAAGGGACCCAAAAGGTATTTTGGAAAATTCAAAAGAGTGACCTTTCGAAACACCGGCTTGATTACCTTGGAGGAGGTAGCAGAAAGGATAGGGGGCAGTGAGCAGGTGCTGTGTATTGTGAACACAAAGCGGACAGCCCAAAGCTTGTATCATATGGTGCCGGAAAAAGAGGGTGTTTTTCATTTGACAACCATGATGATTCCCGTACATAGAAAAGAAGTCCTAAAACAAATCAAAGAAAGGCTTAAAGAGGGAAAGCCGTGCAAGGTCATTGCCACATCATTGGTAGAGGCAGGCGTGGACTTGGATTTTCCGTATGTTATGAGAGAACAGGCAGGCTTAGATTCCATTTTACAGGCGGCAGGCAGATGCAATCGAAATGGCAGCAGGAATTCCCGGGAGAGCATAACAGAGGTATTTGAACTGGAGGGGCGCATTCCGCCGTCTATCCGGCAGCAGGTGGATGCGGCACGTTATGTTATGAGGCAGTATGAAGAATGGGATTCTTTGGAGGCCATAGAGGCTTACTTCAAATTTTGGAGAGAACTTCGGGGAAAGGAGAATCTGGATCAGAAACGGGTGATGGAAAAGGTGAACCAGTTTGCATTTCGTGATATAGCAGAGGTGTTTCGGTTCATTGAAAATGATACCTATACAGTTTATATTCCCTGGAGGGAAGATGGTGAGGAACTGATAAACCGGCTTAGATATGGCTTCTACGACAAGGCATTGTTCCGGGCGTTGGGAAGATATGGGGTGAATGTTTTCGAGCTTCATTACAGAGATCTGGTACGACGGGGAAATGTGGAGTTGATAAATGGCATTGCGGTTTTGGCAAACAGGAACCTTTACCATGAAGATACGGGATTAGAATTTCAGACAGAGGAGGGGATTGCCATATTTTGTTGAATAATGTGGAAAGAAAATCGAGAGGAGGAAAAAGATGTCCATAAGGTTGGAAGTATGGGGTGATTATGCATGCTATACGAGACCGGAGCTGAAAACAGAGAGATACACCTATGACGTGATCACGCCGGGAGCGGCAGTCGGTATATTGGAAGCGATTTTCTGGCATCCGGGGCTGCATTATAAGATAGACAGAGTCTATGTATTGAATCCTATACAATTTACCAGTATAAGGAGAAATGAAGTAAGATCAAAGATGGGAGGCTTAGGGATTAAGTCGGCCATCAAAAAGGGAGAATTTGGAGCACTTTATCTAAATACGAAAGCTGAAATTGTACAACGTGCAGCAACGGTGCTGAAAAATGTCCATTATGTGATCGAGGCTCATTTTGATATCGGACCCGAAGCTAATCATACGGATAATGCGGGAAAATTTCAGGATATGTTAAAGCGCAGGGCCGGAAAAGGTCAATGTTATCATCAGCCATATTTCGGTGTCAGGGAATTTCCGGTTAAATTTCGATTATGGGAAGGGGAAAAAATTGTTACGGCGTATGAAGGTCAGGAGAAAGATTTGGGAATCATGCTGCATCATATGGAATATACACCAAGACGATTAAAAGACGGTACGGTCGTTTATGATGCCAGTCCCGTATTTTTTAGGGCAAAGCTGAAAAATGGGGTTCTGGATCTTCGAGAGAGCGAGGTGCTGAGATGATTTTTTATGAATTGGTGCAACTGTATCAGCAATTGGTGCGGCAGGGAAAGATAGGTGCACCTGGATGGGTGAACGAGAAGGTTTCTTACGGAATAATGCTTGATGAGAATGGGACAATTGTACAGCTGATTTCTAAGAAAAAGGATAATGGAAAGGCAGATATGATGTCGGTTCCTTATCACCCAGGCAGAACAAGCGGAACGCTGGCATTTTTTCTATGGGATAACGAAAAATATCTGTTGGGATTGGATGCGGAAGGAAAACCAGAAAAGGCGAGAGAACGGTTTGAAGCATCTAAAAAGCGGCACCTGGATTTGCTGGAAAAACTGGATACAAAGGCCGCATTGGCAGTAAAAAATTTTTTTCTTACATGGGAACCGGAAAAAGCTTTGGAGAATGAACAGATAAAACCGGATTTGGAGGATTTGCTGAAAGGAGCTAATCTTGTTTTTTATTATAAAGCCAGACCAGTACTGGAAGATGTTAAAATAAGGGAAATGTGGGAACAACATATAAACCGGAAGGAGGAGAAGGAAACAGGGATCTGTCTGGTGACGGGAAAAAAAGAGCCGATTGCGAGGCTTCATCCCTTGATTAAAGGAGTGCGGGGGGCGCAATCCAGCGGCGCTTCTCTGGTGTCTTTCAATGCGGATGCATTTTGCTCTTATGAAATGGAGAGTGGAAGCAATGCGCAGACCAGTGAAGCTGCAGCAAGTGCTTACGGAGCGGCATTGAATTATCTCCTTGCGGATACACAAAGAGTTTTTACGGCGGGAGATGTGACGGTAACAGGATGGGTGGAAGAAGGAGAAGGTGTATATCAAGATTTGCTTATGGCTCTGTTGAACCAGGATAAAACCATTCAAGATACAGATATACAAGAAGCGCTGAAAAAACTGTCAAGAGGAGAAAGCATCGTATGGGAAGAGCAGGAGATTGATCCGAATCATACATTTTATATATTAGGTCTTTCTCCTAACGCTGCACGTTTGTCTGTTCGGTTTTTTCTGAAAAATCGTTTTGGTGCATGGTTAGAGAATATACAGGCCCATGAAAAACGGTTAGAGATTGTATTACCGGAGCGTGTTGTACGGCCGTACCTGCCATTTTGGATGATATTGGAGGAGATGAAGGCTCCGGGAGGAAAGGATACAATACCGCCTTTGACAGCGGCGCTCCTGCAGTCGATTTTGAGAAATTCAAGGTATCCGGATGAATTATTATACTGTACAATTCGGAGAATTCGGGCAGATCACAATTTGAACTGGAAGCGTGCGGCAATTTTAAAAGCATATTTAAGTAAAAATAGTGTAAATCAGAAAAACAGGGAGGGATGCAGCGTGGGGCTGAACACAGAAACAAATGATCAGGCATATCTTTTAGGAAGATTATTTTCCATGCTGGAAAGTATTCAGGAGGCATCGGCAGGCGGAACACTCAATACAACTATAAAAGATCAGTATTTAAACAGTATGTGCAGTACGCCGGCATTGGTAATGGCACAGCTTTTAAAACTGAAAGAAAGCCATATGAAGAAGCTTAAGAGGGATAAGCCCGGATTAGCAGTAAAATTGGAGCAGCAGATTACGGAAATTATAGACAGACTTGAAATCAATATTCCGACCCAGTTAAGTTCGGAGGAACAGGCAGTATTTATGCTTGGGTATTATCATCAGACACAAAAAAGATATGAGAGAAAACAGGAGGAAGCGTAAATGAGTGAAGTAATCAAAAACCGTTATGATTTTGTAGTTTTATTTGATGTGGAAAATGGTAATCCAAACGGAGATCCAGACAACGGGAATGCTCCCAGAGTGGATTTGGATACCGGCCATGGAATTGTGACGGATGTATGTCTGAAAAGAAAAATCCGTAACTATGTGGAGACAGTAAAAGAGGAAGAAGAAGGCTACCAGATTTATATTAAAGAGGGAATCCCTTTAAATACCAGTGATGCGCAGGCCTTTACAGAATTATCGATTGATGAGAAAAAAATACCTGCGTTGAAAAAAGAAGATCCCACATTGGACAAGAAGATTCGGGATTTTATGTGCTCCAGATTTTTTGATATCCGGACGTTTGGTGCGGTGATGACAACCTTTGTGAAAGCAAATTTGAATTGCGGACAAGTTCGGGGACCTGTGCAGTTTGGATTTGCAAGATCTGTAGATCCCATTGTACCGCAAAGTCTGACGATTACGAGAGTTGCCATTACCACAGAGAAGGATGCGGAGAAAAAGAAAACAGAGATGGGGAGAAAAGAAATTGTTCCTTATGGCTTATACCGTGTGGAGGGATTTGTTTCTGCAAATCTTGCACGAAAGGTGACGGGATTTTCTGAGGCTGATTTGGAACTTTTGTGGGAAGCAATCTTGAACATGTTTGAGCATGATCATTCGGCTGCTAGGGGAAAAATGGCAGTTCGGGAATTGATTATTTTTAAACATGATTCGGAATTGGGAAATGCACCGTCTTATAAGCTGTTTGACTCCGTGGTAGTAGAGAAGAAGAATGCCGAGATACAGGCAAGGTGCTATGGAGACTATGAGGTACGGATTTGTGAAGAAAGGATTCCGGAGGGAGTTACATGTATCCGAAAGAGCTGAGCAGATATAAGGAAGAAGATTATCTGATGCTCTCCGGAATTCAGCATTTTTCATTTTGCAGAAGGCAGTGGGCGCTGATTCACATTGAACAGCAATGGGATGAAAATTTAAGGACAGTAGAAGGAAATATTTTTCATAAGAAAGCCCATGACGGCTATTCATCTGAAAAGAGACAGGATGTTATCATATCCAGGGGGATGCCGGTATTTTCCCCTGCGCTTGGAATCAGTGGAGTCTGCGATATTGTTGAATTTTACAGGGATGATAAGAAAGGCATTTCTTTACATGGCAGAGAGGGCAGATATTTGGTTTATCCGGTAGAGTACAAAAAGGGACAGCCGAAAGAGGATGAAGCAGATATTCTTCAGCTGGCGGCACAGGCTATGTGCCTGGAGGAGATGCTGGGGTGTGAGATTGAGAAAGGATATCTGTATTATGGGGAAATCCGGAGAAGAATTGAAGTGGGGCTGGATGAACATATCCGGCAGCAGGTGAGAGATACATTTGAGGAAATGCATCATTATTATGAACGCAGATATACGCCGAAGGTAAAGCGGACGAAAGCCTGCAATGCCTGTTCTTTGAAAGACTTATGTCTTCCCAGGTTAATGAAAGAACGATCTGTAAAAGAGTATATTTCCAAACGGATAGAAGAGGAGAGTGAAGATTGAAGAAGCTGCTTAATACACTTTATATTACTTCCTCAGACAAATATCTTTCTTTAGATGGAGAAAATGTAGTAGTTTTGTCCGACAAACAGGAAGTGGGCAGAGTACCATTACATAATCTGGAGGCTATTGTGACATTTGGCTTTACAGGAGCAAGTCCTGCTTTGATGGGAGCATGTGCCAAAAGGAATGTGGCTCTTTCTTTCCTGTCCCAATCCGGACGTTTTCTGGCCAGAGTTTCGGGAGAAGTGCGTGGAAATGTTCTGTTAAGAAAGAAGCAGTATTTTCTGTCAGAGGACGAAGAAGCAAGTCTTAATATTGCAAAAAATTTTATAACAGGGAAAGTATTTAATGCCAGATGGGTGCTGGAGCGTGCTACACGGGATCATGCTATGCGTCTGGATGTGGAGCGAATGAAAAGAGTTTCCGGACAATTAAAGAAGTCATTAGGATCTGTCAGAAGCTGTGATTCTATGGGAACTTTACGTGGGATCGAAGGGGAAGCAGCCAGCTTGTATTTTTCCGTATTTGACGAAATGATTTTGCAGCAGAAAGAGGATTTTTCTTTCCATGGAAGAAGCAGGCGTCCTCCTTTGGATGCGATCAATGCATTGCTTTCTTTTACCTATACTTTGCTGACAAATATGTGTGCGGCGGCATTGGAAACAGTGGGATTAGATCCCTATGTGGGTTTTATGCATACGGATCGTCCGGGAAGAGTATCTCTGGCTTTGGATTTGATGGAAGAATTGAGGCCGGTATTTGCTGATAGGTTTGTTCTCTCTTTGATTAATAAGCGGATGGTATCCTCCTCCGGATTTCGACAGAAAGAAGACGGGGCGGTTATCATGGATGACGACACCAGAAAGAGCGTTTTGTCTGCCTGGCAGATGCGAAAGCAAGAAGTGATCCGGCATCCCTTTTTAGAAGAAAAGGTGGAGTGGGGGATGGTGCCATATACACAGGCATTGCTTTTGGCACGCTATATTCGGGGAGATTTGGATGAATATCCGCCATTTATGTGGAAATAAGACTGATTCCCGGGGCAGTGGGCCAGGCGGACAATGCGGATAAGAAAGTGATGTTGGGGGGATTGAAATGCTTGTGCTGATCACTTATGATGTAAATACGGAGACTGATGCAGGGAAAAGGCGTCTGCGCCGGGTGGCAAAACAATGTGTGAATTATGGAAGGAGGGTACAAAATTCCGTTTTTGAATGTGAAATGGATGCGGCCAAATGCAGAGAGGTGAAAGCTATTCTGGAAGAGATTATTGATGTTAAGAAGGATAGCCTGCGCTTCTATTATCTAGGGAACAATTATAAAAATAAAGTGGAGCATATTGGTGTGAAAGAAAGTATGGATATGAACGGTCCTTTGATTTTTTAGTGCGAATCATAAGTGAACATAAAAAGCATGGGAGATTCGCACCAGAATTTGTAAGGTATTTTTGAGATTTGGTTTTTAAAATATAGTGAATTAATAATGAGGTAAATTATTTTTTGTGAAAATAGTCAGAAGATTGTTTTTGATTAATGATATTTTGGCTGTTTTTGCTGTCATCCTCCGCATGGAGGATGTGGATTGAAATCATCAAAACGCCCCTTTCTCCGGCCGGAGCCGAGTCATCCTCCGCATGGAGGATGTGGATTGAAATATACATCCTAAATCCGGATCATAACAATCATAACCGTCATCCTCCGCATGGAGGATGTGGATTGAAATAGGCGGAATATCCAGTGCTTACGTCTCCGCAGGGTCATCCTCCGCATGGAGGATGTGGATTGAAATCTTAACCTCCACAACCTGCCTCCTTACTTCTTAAGTCATCCTCCGCATGGAGGATGTGGATTGAAATATCCACAAATCAAACTCATCATCCGTTAAAATACCGTCATCCTCCACATGGAGGATGTGGATTGAAATTGTCCCGGAAACAGCCTTAACACTGGAAAACGCCGTCATCCTCCACATGGAGGATATGGATTGAAATTTTGCATTTAGATCTCTAATCTCGTCCGCCACCGGTCATCCTCCACATGGAGGATGTGGATTAAAATTTTGCCTTTGTGCGGTCCTTATTGCATCCTTCACCGTCATCCCCCACATGGAGGATGTAAACTGAAATAATCATAGGAGCTAAAAAATATATAAAACAGTAAGAAAAAGGAGAACCAATTCCTATGCAAGCAGTAATCTTGGTAGACAATCTGACAAAAAATAATCTTTCCCCGGAGTGGGGCCTGTCCGTCTACATAGAATATGGACAACACAAAATCCTCCTGGACACAGGAGCCTCCGGGCGTTTCTTGAAAAATGCAGACACTATGGGAATCCCATTGGGGCAAGTAGACTGCGGCGTACTGTCCCATGCCCATTACGATCATGCAGACGGCATGGGAGATTTTTTTGCATGCAATCCCAATGCAGTTTTTTACTTAAGGGAGGGCGCAAAGGAGAACTGCTATGGAAAGAAATGGTGCTTCCACAAATACATAGGCATTCACAGAGGTTTCCTAAAAACTTATAGAGAACGGATAAAGTATGTTTCCGGAAATTGCGAGATTCTGTCCGGCGTCACCCTGGTTCCTCATAGCACTCAAGGCTTAGAGGAGATTGCAAAACGAGTGGATCTGTATGTAAAAGAGGGAAGAAAGCTTCGCCCGGATTCATTTTCCCATGAACAGAGTCTGGTTTTTGATACAGAAAAGGGACTTGTGATTTTCAGCAGCTGCTCTCATGGGGGAGCAGATAACATCATTCGTGAAATAGAGGCCGTATTCCCGGGAAAACAGCTGTATGCCATGCTGGGCGGTTTTCATCTTTACAAATCTTCCGAGGAAGAGATCCGTGCCCTGGCAGACCGTATCCGTGGAACAGGAATCAAGAAAATTTACACAGGGCACTGTACAGGAGAGCGGGCATTTGCTATATTAAAGGAGGAACTGGGAGACTGTGCAGAGCAGATTTATACAGGGATGAAGATTGAGTTATAGGCTTTGCAGCTTTACCTTTTCGTGCTGCCTGACAGCGACTTTGAATCAGTAATATCCGGCCGGTGCACAGAAGGATTTACGGGCACATGTTATTGTGACCGGAAATCCTTGTGGATCCGGGTGCACTGGAAGGATATTACGGAACTGGAATAGGAGATTAACATGAGTATTAAAGCAGCATTTTTTGATGTGGATGGAACCTTGATATCACATAAGCTTGGAAATGTTCCAGAAGATACGCGCACGGCGCTGAGGGAACTTAAGAAACGGGGAATCCGGATCTTTACTTCCACGGGCAGGCATATTTTAGAATTTGATCAGCTTCCGATCCGCGATATAGAATTTGACGGTTACGTACTCTTGAACGGCCAGCTCTGCCTCAACAACAGGAGGGAAGTTTTATGCGGATCCCCTATTGATGAGCATGATATCAAACAGGTGCTCCCTTTGTTTGAAAAGAAAGAGCTGCCTATTGCATTTGTGGAAAAGGATCGGATTTATATTAATTTTATTAACGAGAGAGTAAAACAGGCACAGAAAGCAATTTCTTCCGAGCTGCCCGAGTTAGGTGAATATCATCCGGGGAAGCAGGTTTATCTGGTTAATGTTTTTTCCGGCAGGGAGGAGGCTTATGGAGTTCTGGAGCGGATGCCCCACTGCAAACTGACCTGGTGGACAGAGTCTGGAACGGATATTATTGCAAAAAGCGGCGGCAAGGTAATGGGAATGCGGCAGATACTGGATATCTACGGAATACAGCCCGAGGAAATTATTGCTTTTGGAGATGGAGAAAATGATACGGAGATGATGGAATTCTCCGGAATCGGTGTAGCCATGGGGAATGGAGAGGAGCTTGTGAAAGAACAGGCCGATTATGTAACGGATGATGTAGATAAGGGAGGAATCCTTCATGCTTTGCAGCATTTCGGAATCATATAAGATATTACGGAACTATTAACAGGAGGACATATGCTGTCATTTGAGAGTGATTATGTGGAGGGCGCCCACGAACGTATTTTACAGCGCCTCATAGAGACGAATCTGGAGCAGTTAAGCGGCTATGGACAGGACTGCTACTGTGCGCGTGCAAAGGAAAAAATAAGACAGGCCTGTGAATGTCCCGGAGCGGAGATTTTCTTTTTGACAGGAGGCACACAGACCAATATGATAACCATTGATGCCCTGTTAAAGTCCTATGAAGGAGTTGCGGCCGCAAAAACAGGACATGTGAGCACCCATGAGGCCGGGGCCGTTGAATTCCATGGCCACAAGGTTCTGGAGCTTCCGGAGCATCAGGGAAAAATATGTGCGAAGGAGCTGGAAGCCTTTTTGAAGAGTTTCTGGCAGGATGAAAATCATGAGCACATGGTATTTCCGGGAATGGTTTACATTTCTCACCCTACGGAGTACGGAACACTTTACTCCAGGGAAGAGTTAAAAGAGCTGTCTTCTGTCTGCAGAAGCTATGAGATTCCGCTTTACCTGGACGGCGCCCGGCTGGGCTATGGACTTATGAGCAGGGACACGGATGTGACCCTCCCTGTGATTGCAGAATACTGTGATGTCTTTTATATAGGCGGAACTAAGGTGGGAGCTTTATGCGGAGAGGCTCTTGTCTTTACAAAAGACAATATGCCGGGACATTTTACGGCCGTTGTGAAGCAGCATGGAGCGCTTCTGGCGAAGGGGCGTCTTTTGGGAATTCAGTTTGACACCCTGTTTACGGACGGCCTGTATTTTGAAATCAGCCGTCACGCCATAGAGATGGCCGGAATTTTGAAGGAGGGTCTTGATAAAAAAGGATACAGGCGCTATCTGGAATCTCCTACCAATCAGCAGTTTGTCATTCTGGAAAATGAAAAATATCAGGCTCTCAAAAAGGAGGCAGCCATGGGCTTCTGGGAGAAGCCGGATCCGGGACATACGGTTGTCCGGCTTGCCACAAGCTGGGCTACAAGGCGCGAGGATGTGGAGGCGTTTTTAGCGCTGTTGTAGAAAAAAACATCATTGACATCCGAAAACCGATGTGATATATTTTAAGACTGATGAGCAAAGGCGTTCATTTCTATAGAACTATAATTTCTATAGAAATCCTCCTTTGCTCTTTTTGTTTCGCAGAAGGGCATCCGCTGTGAAATCAAAACACTTCATCAATTGTGAAACGAAAAAGCAGAATAACAGGAGGGGACTATGAGAAAACACAACCGTAAACTTGTGTTAGAGGACGGCACCTGGTTTATCGGAACCGGTTTTGGCGCATGGACGGATCGCGTGTGTGAGCTGGTGTTCAACACATCCATGGCAGGTTACCAGGAGATTGTATCTGATCTGTCCTACACCGATCAGGCCGTGGTGATGACCTATCCGCTGATTGGAAACTATGGCATTACAGATGAAGACTACGAGTGCAGAAATCCCGGTACAGGCGGTCTGATTGTACACGATTACAACGACGCACCCTCCAATTTCCGTTATACAAAGACGCTTTCCGAGTTTCTGGAGGAAAACGGCATTCCCGGCATTTCCGGGATCGACACCCGTCAGCTGACCCGGAAAATCCGAGATGAAGGAACCCAGAGAGCACTTATTACTTCCCCTGATATTCCGGTAGAAGAAGCATTGGAAATTATCAGGAATACTCCGGTTCCCCATGACGGGGTATCCCGGGTAAGCTGCAGGAAACGCTGGTATTCCCGGACTGCCAATCCCCGGTTTCAAGTAGCTGCCATCGACTGCGGCATCAAACTGAACATCATCCGCAGCCTTAACCGCTTTGGCTGTAACGTAACCGTAGTTCCATATCATACTACGGCAGAGGAAATCCGCTTTATGAAGCCGGACGGAATCTTCATCTCCAACGGGCCGGGAGATCCGGTCGATGTGCAGCCTGTGATAGAGACGATCAGAAGCTTAAGAGGGGAATATCCCATCTTCGGAATCTGCCTGGGCCATCAGCTGATTTCCCTGGCATACGGGGCGGAAACCTACAAATTAAAGTTCGGCCACCGGGGCGGCAATCATCCGGTAATGAATCTTGAAGACGGGAAAATCGAAATTACCTCTCAGAACCACAGCTACGCAGTCAGAGAGGAAAGTCTTAGGGGAACCGGACTTACCGTAACCCACAGAAACCTTCTGGACGAGACGGTGGAAGGCCTGTCCTGTGAAAAGGATCGGATCTTCAGCGTACAATATCACCCGGAAAGTGCTCCCGGTCCCCAGGACAGCAGCTACCTGTTCGGCAGATTTACACAATACATGAAGGAGGCCCGGTAATGCCAAAGCGAACGGATTTAAAGAAAATATTAGTGATAGGCTCAGGCCCTATCGTGATTGGACAGGCGGCTGAGTTTGATTATGCCGGAACACAGGCCTGTCTGGCTCTTAAGGAGGAAGGCTATGAGGTTATCCTGGCCAATTCCAATCCGGCAACCATAATGACCGATACTTCGGTGGCAGACAGGGTCTATATGGAACCGTTGACCCTGGAATATCTGGCCCGCATCTGCCGCTACGAGCGTCCCGATGCCATAGTTCCCGGAATAGGCGGACAGACGGGCTTGAATCTCGCCGTGCAGCTGGCAAGGAAGGGCGTTTTGGAGGAATGTGAGATCGAACTTCTGGGAACGGATGTGGAGAGCATCGAGTGCGCCGAGGACAGAGAGCAGTTCAAAGAACTGTGCCTGCGCATCGGGGAGCCGGTGGTTCCCTCGCAGATTACATACAGTATCGAAGAAGCCCTGGAAGCGGCAAAAGAGATCGGCTACCCCGTCATTCTGCGCCCGGCATTTACCCTGGGAGGTACGGGCGGAGGATTTGCCCACAATCCTGAAGAATTGGGGGAGATGATGAAAAATGCTCTGGCTCTCTCGCCGGTGCATCAGGTTCTGATTGAAAAAAGCATCAAAGGCTACAAAGAGATTGAATACGAAGTAATCCGGGATGCCAATGACACGGCAATCACTGTCTGCAATATGGAAAACCTGGATCCTGTGGGCATCCACACCGGAGATTCCATTGTGACGGCGCCCAGCCAGACCCTCACCAACAAGGAATACCATATGCTTCGGGACAGCGCCCTGAAGATCATCCGCACCCTGCGCGTAAAGGGCGGCTGCAATGTGCAGTTTGCCCTGGATCCTCATTCTTTTCAATACTATGTGATAGAAGTGAATCCCCGTGTATCCCGCTCATCCGCCCTGGCTTCCAAGGCAAGCGGCTATCCCATAGCGAGAGTTTCCGCTAAAATTGCCGTGGGTATGGAGCTCCATGAGATACGGCTGGCCAACACGCCGGCCTGCTTTGAGCCTTCCCTGGACTATGTGGTGACCAAGATGCCCCGTTTTCCCTTTGACAAATTTCCGGAGGCCATGAATACCCTGTCTACCCAGATGAAGGCTACCGGCGAGGTAATGAGTGTAGGGCGGACCTTCGAGGAAAGTCTTTTAAAAGCCATCCGCTCCCTGGAGGAAGGAAAAAACCATATTCATATGGAAAAATTTGATTCCAGCCATATGTCGGTGGAGGAACTGCTGGAATACATCAAAGAGGGGACCGATGACCGGATCTATGCTATTTCCCAGCTGATGTGGATGGGGGTTGACTATGCCCAGATCTGCAATATCACACAGATTGATATGTTTTTTCTGGATAAAATCAAGAAAATCGTGGAGTTTGAGAAAGAACTGGAAGAAAATCATGATTCCCTGGAACTGCTGAAGGAGGCCAAGGCCATGGGCTTTTCCGATGCCTATATAGCGGAGCTGTGGAATACAGAAGAAGAGGAGGTCTATCAGAAGCGATGTGAAATAGATCTTTTTCCCGTCTATAAAATGATTGACACCTGTGCCAGCGAATTTGACAGCTATGTACCCTATTTTTATTCCACCTATGCGGAGGAAAATGAATCCATAGTGACAGACCGCCCCAAGATCATTGTGCTGGGTTCCGGGCCTATCCGCATCGGACAGGGAGTGGAGTTTGATTACTCTACAGTCCATGCAGTGCGGACCATCCGGCAGATGGGTTATGAGGCTATTGTGATCAATAACAATCCGGAGACGGTTTCCACAGACTATACCACTGCGGATAAACTGTATTTTGAGCCGCTGACTGCGGAGGATGTGATGAATATTGTCCACCTGGAGAAGCCGGAAGGCGTGATTGTGACGCTGGGAGGACAGACAGCCGTGAATCTGGCAGAGCCTCTTTCCAGACGGGGCGTAAAGATTATAGGTACGGACTGCCTTGCGATCGAGAAAGCAGAAAACAGGGATGCCTTTGATGCAGTGATTAAGTCTCTGGGGATACCGAATCCAAAGGGCCGGGCCGTGACGGACATCGAGGACGGTATCCGGGCGGCAGACGAGATCGGCTATCCGGTGCTGGTCCGTCCCAGCTTTGTACTGGGCGGCAGGGCCATGGAGATTGCGGCAAATGAGGAAATGCTCTGCCGTTATCTGAAGCATGCAGTGGAGACAGACAGGGACAGGCCGGTGCTGATAGACCGGTATCTGGCGGGAAAGGAGGTCGAGGTAGATGCTGTCTGCGACGGAAAGCAGGTCTTTCTGCCGGGAATTATGGAGCTGGTAGAGCGCACCGGCGTACATTCCGGGGACAGCACCAGTGTTTATCCCCCGTTTTCTATTTCCCGGAAGGTAAGGGAACTGATAGCCGATTATACGGCCAGGCTGGGGCTTGCCATCGGCATTGTGGGACTTTTTAATATTCAGTTTATTGTGGATAAGGAGGAGCATGTTTATGTGATCGAGGTAAACCCCCGTGCGTCCAGAAGCGTTCCCTTTCTGTCCAAATCCACGGGCTTTCATCTGGTGGATATTGCAGCAAGGGTGATGCTTGGCCAGAGCCTGAAAGAGCAGGGGATTGAAGACATGCTTCCCGGGGATAGAAAATGGTGGTATGTGAAGGCACCGGCATTCTCCTTTGAAAAGCTTACCGGAATGGATACCTACCTTTCGCCGGAAATGAAATCTACCGGGGAAGCCATCGGCTATGACAGAAGGCTTAACCGGGCATTGTACAAGGCGCTGCAGGCTTCCGGAGTAAGGATGAAGGATTACGGGACGGTGGTGGTGACCCTGGCGGACGAAGATAAGGAGGAGGCCCTGCCCCTGGTAAGGCGTTTTTACAATCTGGGTTTTAATATTGAAGCGACTGTGGGAACGGCAGTGTATTTGAAAGAGCAGGGAATCCGCACAAGAGTCCGTGGAAAATTAAGCGATGGAAGCAATGAGATTCTGGAGTCCATCCGGGCAGGGTATGTAAGCTATATCATCAATACCAGATCCGTTTTCTCGGGAATCCACTATGAGGACGGCGCGGCCATCCGCAGATGTGCAGTACAGAACGGAGTAACTGCCTTCACCTCCCTGGATACAGTGCGGATTGTGCTGGATGTGCTGGAGGAGACAATTCCGAGGATTTCGGTGATTAATGGGGAAATGTAAGTGTTGTAAGTGTCAACTGCCTGGTGTACAGGGAGCAGAAAGGCTTCGATTTTCAAACCATCAGAGATTTGAAAACCGAAGCCTTTTGACTTAAATATGCAAAATCCTGTTCTTAATCCAGCGTTACAAGATCGTATTCCCGTGTACCAAGCATAAGATCCGCCGCAGCCTCAATGGTATGAATTCCGTTCCGGGATTCCATACGCTCAATCAGAGCAGCTTTTCCCGGATCGGGAGAATTGTAAACGGCATCTACACAGGCCTGATCCACTGCAACCGGGTCAAGAGAGGCAAAAATACCAAGATCCGCCATCTCCGGGTCGTGGGGATGGGCGTCGCAGTCACAGTCTACGGACAGACGGTTAGCCACATTTACATAAGCCATATTCCGTGTTCCCAGATAATTTATCACGGCGCTGTCCGCATCAGCCATGGATTCCAGGAAAGAATCGTGATCTGCAGTAAAGAGATCTTCAAACTTCGTCATGGGAGCTCCGTTGCAGTGAATATGTCCCTTTCCATGGGCCGAAGCAATACCAATGGCCACATTCTTAAGAGCGCCGCCGAAGCCGCCCATGGCATGACCCTTAAAATGGGACAGCACCAGCATGGAATCATACCGTGCCAGATGACTGCCCACATAATTTTCCTTTAACTGTTTTCCGTTTTGCACCGGCAGTACCAGTTCCCCCTCCTCATCCATCAGATCGCAGGGAGCAATGGCGGCAAAACCGTGATCTTTAAATGTCTGCCAGTGAGCTTCAGAAGTGTTGCGCCGTCCCTCGTAAGCCGTATTGCACTCCACAATAGTGCCCTCCAGCTTTTTAACAAGAGGTCCGATAAGTTCGGGCTTAAGAAAATTATGTCCGCCCGGCTCGCCGGTCGAGATCTTTACCGCTACCTTTCCGTGAAGCTCCCGGCCCAGAGATTCATAAATGCGGATCAGGCTTTCGGGGGTGATTTCTTTTGTAAAATAAACCTTTGCTTTTTCCATAATCACTTGTCCTTTCTTAATTAGTATAAGATGCTTATTGATATGATAAATTTTCCAGGTTTTCTTGTCAAGAGCCTTATGCTCCTTTTAAATGGGAAAAGTGATAGCAAAATAGCCAAAATCCTTCTCGCATTTATCAGTTAAATGTAACAAAAAAGGAAAAACAAGAAAAAATTGTTAGAAAAATATAAAGTTTTCTGTTATAATAGAAAAAGAAGTTGGAAAACACAAACCGCTTTGTGTTGTATTTGACAGCAGGCGGTTTTTCGTTGTTGGCAGGATTGTCAGGCAGGAGGTAAGAATATGTTTGAAAAAGGAGGGTATATTGTATACGGAACAACAGGAGTATGTGAGATTGAGGACATCACTTCGCCCAATATTGCGGGTGTATCGGAAGATCGCCTTTATTATGTGTTAAATCCCTGTTTCAAAAAGGGAAACCGCATTTTTACGCCTGTAGACAATGAGAAGGTAGTCATCCGGGCAGTGATGACAGAGGAGGAAGCTGCATCTCTGGTGGATGAAATCCCGCGCATTGAAGAGCTGTGGGAGAAGGATGATAAAGTCCGGGAGATGCGCTACAAAGAAGCCATCCGGAGCTGCAATCCCAGGGAGTGGATTCAGATTATCAAGACTTCCTATCTCAGACAGCAGCAGAGAAAAGCCATGGGAAAGAAGGCAACCACTGTGGATGAGCGGTATTTTAAGGCTGCAGAAGATCATTTGTATGCGGAATTATCCATTGCTCTGGGGATGCCGAAGGAGGACGTGAAGGACTATATTCAGACGCGGCTTGGAACGAAGTAGAGAAGTCCCTGGAAACAGAAAGCGTTACGGAAGATACTGATAAATTTAGAAAGGAACTCTGCCGGTACAGGATTGACAGAGTTCCTTTTTGCATGCTGTTTTATCACTGCGCTTCATCTTCGCCGACGAGCTCATCGTATTCCGCTGCATCCAGCATTTCATCAAAAGCATCCGCAACGGCCTCATACTCTTCGTCATCTTCAATATTCTCCAGCACCGGTGAGCCCTGGCTGTTGTCATAGCGGTAGATATATACCTCGCCGTCCTCGTTCTCCCCGTTCTCATCCAGAGGAAGAAGAGCGATATAATCCCGGCCGTTCACCGGAAAGATGGTGAGAATCGCACATTCCACCTGCTCGTCATTATCCAGAGTCAGAGTCACCGTAATATTTCCATCGCAGGAATCACAGTTGCCGCTGCAGGAAGCAGTATCGCATTTATTATCCATTCCCATATTCATACCTCGCTTAATCTGATTTTGTGTCTGTATATAAGGTCACGCTCTATGGCCCTCAACCATTGATAAAGACCATGACCTTACTCTAACAGAAGAATAAGCGAAAAGCAAGTGAAAATAGTATAATGTAAAAAATTATAAAATAACGTTTACTTTTGAATATATAGTAATATTGAATAAAAATAGCGCCGAAAAACTATATAATATGCCGAAAATGAGAAAATAATTGACATTTATAGAATAATTGTTTAATATTTAATCAGAAAACGTTTTATCGGAGAGGAGGAGTTCATACATGAAAAAGCTGTATGGGGTTACGGTGGCAATGGTTACCCCGATGGACCGCCATGGGAAATTCCTTAAGGAACCTATGGAGCAGCTTACAGAAACACTGATTGCCCGGGGGGTGGACTGTCTGTATCCCTGCGGAACTACCGGAGAAATGTCACACTTAAGCCTGGAGGAGCGCAAAGAAATTGCGTCTGTTGTTGTAAAAACAGCACGAAACAGGGTGCCGGTGTACATACACGCAGGTGCGGATACGCCTGAAAAGACCATAGAACTGGCCCGGCATGCCAGACAGATAGGTGCAGACGGGGTAGGGGTGGTGACACCTGCTTTTCTGCACACAGGCTCCAGGGAGATGCGGAACTACTATCTGGAGGTGGCAGGAGCCCTGCCCGGGGATTTTCCTGTATATCTCTACAATATTCCCCAGTGTTCGGGCAATGATTTGCTGTGCGAAGATGTGAAAACGATTTATGAGAATGCGGAGAATGTGGCAGGGATCAAATACAGCTATCTGGATCTTAACAGAACCATGGAGTATCTGAAGGTGGGGGCTGATTTTTCCGTTCTCCACGGCTGTGACAAAGTGTTTGCAAGCCTCCTGGTGCTGGGATGCCAGGGAACTGTCTCCGGTGTGGCCGGTGTATTTCCGGAACCCTTTGTGGAGGTGTACCGGGCATACAGGGAAAAGGATCTGGACGGGATGGAGCAATGGCAGAAAATATGCGTGGAAATCTGTGACATTTTAAAATGCGGAAGCAATATGGCATATTTCAAAAGCGGTCTGGAGTTCAGAGGAATTCCGGCCGGACATATGCGGAGCCCGCAGATGGATCTGGAGGAACTGGAAAAGGAAAATCTGTTCTGTATTCTCCGTGATTTCTGCAGGAAATTTCATATTTCGGAGAAACTAACAGAAAACTAGGCGATATGTGGTACAGATTCCGGGAAAGAGGACGATAAGGAGGAGCGGATATGATTTATAGGGAACCGGCACAGGAAATACCGGTATTTGGAACTTATGATGTAGTGGTTGCCGGAGGAGGTACGGCGGGAATGATTGCCGGTCTGGGGGCGGCCAGAAGCGGAGCGAAGACGCTGGTAATTGAGCGTATGGGATATCTGGGCGGCCAGTTTACCGGCTTTATGAATACTTCGTGGACCTGCAGCGATCAGATAAAGCGCTGTGTAGGCGGAATTGCCTATGAATATTTTCAGAGAATTGAAGAATTAGGCGGTGTGGAAAATCCGGATTATGACAGAGATGCCTATATTCTGTATGACAGCGAACGTGCCAAATATGCCATTACGGACATGTATGAAAAGGAGGAGAATCTGGACGCCCTGTATCTTACCATGGTCACAAAAGCCATTATGGAGGGCAGAAAACTTAAGGGCGTGATCATTGAAAACAAATCGGGAAGACAGGCAGTATTCGCGAAGCAGTTTATTGACTGTACGGGAGACGCCGATCTTCTGGAATTTTCCGGCTCTCATTATGAAGAACTGGAACCGGAAAATCAGCATCCGGCAAGTCTTATTGCAAAGATCAGCAATGTGGATGTAGAGAAACTAAAGGAGTATTATGAGGCGCGTCCTAAGCTTCAGAAAGGAGAACGGTATCTTGGGCATCTTCCCCATGCGGGCTTTTACGGCTTCAGGCTGGCGGAGGAGCTTGAAGGGATTACGCTTCCGGAAGAACTGGAATATCTCCGGGACTGGTTTATCCTGTTCTACAGCACACCCAATCCGGGTGAGATGATTTTGAACATGACCGGAACTACGGCTCTTGACGGAACAGATGCGGCGGCGGTCAGCAGAGGGACGGATATGAGCATAAAGAGGATGTGGCAGGTACTGCCCCTGTTCCGGAAATATGTTCCGGGGTTTGAACATGCGTTTATCGCTGCCACGGCACCGGCTCTGGGAGTCCGGGAGAGCCGCAAGGTAATCGGAGGCGTGCGCCTGACCTGTGAAACCATCCTGAATGCACAGAAGTACCCGGACGCGGTGTGCAGCTACCAGTCTCCTCTGGGATATCACACACCGGACGGCAAGGACATTACGTTTGCCCGTATGAAACCTGGAACGGCTTATGATATTCCGCTGCGCAGCATGGTTCCGGCGGATGTGGACGGAGTAATTGCGGCCGGGAGGAATATCAGCGTAGAGTCAAAGGCCTGCGGTTCTACCCGGAGCATGAGTAACTGCATGACATTGGGGCACTGTGCAGGAGTGATTGCAGCCTGGGCGGCAGAAAATGGCAGAGAAATGAGAGAGATTCCCAATGATACGCTCCGAAGGATTTTAAAAGAACAGGATATTTATTTTGCAGAGGCAGATAACGAAACTACAGTGAAAGAATAAGGAAAAAGCCGGTTTTTCAAAGAAGGACGGCGGGAAAGGAGTAAGTGAAAATGAAAAGGATGTTGGCGCTTTTAATGGTATTTGTTATGACCGCGGCTATGGCTGCATGCGGAAACGCGGCACAGAATGAAACACCTGATACGGATAAGGCGGCGGAAGATACCCAGACGGAGACAGAAGAAGAGGAACCTGCGGCAGACAGCGAAGGCGCCGGGGCCGAATATGTGATCCGCTATGCGTTTACCTCGCCCCAGAATTCCCAGGTGGGCAGGATTGCAGAGGGATTTAAGGAGCGCGTGGAAGAGCTGTCCGGGGGACGCATCACAGTGGAGATGTATCCGGATGCCCAGCTTGGCGACAAAGCGGCCAATCTGGAAAGTGTGCGCGCGGGAGAACTGGAGATGTGCGATGCATCTGCTTCCGATATGTCAAGCTACTGTCCCCGGTGGTCTGTGTTTTCCTTCCCCTATATGTTTGACAATTCCCGTGAAATGTTAGATGTAGTGCGCAGTGAGGAAGTGTTTGAAAAACTGGATGCGGATACTACGGCAGCCGGATTTAAAATTGTGACGTTTGCGGATTTCGGAAGCAGAAATGTATTTGCCAACAAAGCTATCCGTACACCGGAGGACGCAAAAGGAATCAAGATCCGTGTTATGAATGACCCGATTCTTGCCAAAACCATGGAGCTTATGGGGTTCAGTGCTATCAGCCTGGGATGGAGCGAGGTATATACAGCTATGCAGCAGAAAACCATTGACGCGCTGGAACAGAATGAAGCCCTCTGTGCAGACAATATGCTTTTTGAGGTAGCGAATACCTATTCTTATACAGAGCAGTTCCGGATTCCGGGAATCCAGTATATGAGTGCGAAATTTTTCGACAGTCTGCCTGAGGATCTTAAGGAAGCAGTTATACAGGCGGGAATTGAGAATGAAGAGTCTATCTATGAGTGGTTCCCGGAATACAATCAGGCATCCATCGATGTGCTGAAGGAGAACGGGGTAGAGTTTGTAGAGGCAGACAAGGAAGCATTTAAAGAGGCTACCGCGTCTATTAAGGACTATTACTTCGGGCTTGATACCACACCGGATGATGCACAGGAATTGTACGATGCCATGATGGCTGCCCGTGATGAGGTCCGGGGAGAGTAGTCAAAAACATACTGTCTTCTGCAAAATAGTTCAGCTGTCAGAACTGATATGTCTGGTTTCCATGGGGGAAGGCACAGGCTGTTCCCCCATTATAAGGAGAGCATATGAAAAAGATTATTTCCATTATTCATAAACTGGAAGATATTCTGCTTGTTGCTGTACTGGTTTATATTGTAGTGATGGTGCTGCTGGGTGTTGTACTCCGGTATTTCTTTCATTACAGTATCCTGGGAAGTGATGAGATCATCGGATATCTGGTTGTATTTCTGGGGATGATGGGGTCAGCGGTGACCATCCGGGACGACAGCAACATTTGCCTGGATGCCCTGGTATCAAAAATACCGAAAGAAAAGCAGAGATATCTCTACGGCCCCATTCAGGCAGCTATTGTTGTAATTTTGATTTTTTATATTTACTGTTCCTGGAATCTGACAAAATCCCAGGCAGATGTTCTGGCTCCCATGACCCGGATTTCTATGGCATATCCCTATGGCGCCATGACGGTCAGCCTCTGCTTTATGGTCTTTGAACAGGTGGTCATGCTGGTGAAAAAGATAAGAGATAAGACGCTGTTCTGGCCTCAGTCCGACTACGAGAACCAGTGAAACGGGTATACCTATATGCACAAAAAGCATGTGCAAATTGAGGAAACACCCTTCGGGTATACCTATATGCACAAAAACCGTGTGCAAATTAAGGAAACACCCTTCGGGTATACCTATATGCACAAAAAACATGTGCAAATTGAGGAAACACCCTTCGGGTATACCTATATGCACAAAAAGCATGTGCAAATTGAGGAAAGGAGGAAGATAAGAATGCTGGAAACTATAATTCTGATAGGCCTCATGTTTCTGCTTATTTTTGTGGGAGTGCCTATCTGCTTTGCTTTTGCGGGAGTAAGTGTAGTCGGTCTGCTTCTGATAGGCAACAATCCTATTAACGTGATTCCCCAGGGACTGTTCGGGGGAATGAATTCTTTTACAATCCTAGCGATTCCCTTTTTTGTGTTTGCGGGAGAGCTTATGAATTACGGCGGCATTACCAAAAGGCTGGTGCGCTTTTCCACCCTGCTCATCGGGCGGATGAAGGCCAGCCTGGCCCAGGTAAATATTGTGGCCAGTATGTTCTTCGGCGGTATTACCGGATCGGCTGTGGCAGATACATCTTCCGTGGGCGGAATGCTGATTCCGGCCATGATAGAGGAGGGGTATGACCCGGATTTTTCCGTTGCAGTGACGGCTTCTTCTTCCGTAATCGGACCGATTATTCCGCCCTCCATTGTGATGGTAGTCTATGGAGCTACGGTAAGCACATCCATCGGAGCCATGTTTCTTGGAGGAATCATTCCGGGAATCCTGGTAGGACTTGCCCTTATGACGGTTGTTGCCCTTATGGCACGGAAACATGATTTTCCCAGAAGGACAGAGCGGTTTTCCGGAAAAGAGGCAGTGGAAATAGTCCTGGCCGCAATTTTCCCCATGGGAATGCCGCTGATTATTTTAGGCGGAATCCTGTCGGGTATCTTTACCCCCAGTGAAGCCGGTGCCGTCTCTGCAGCCTATTCTCTGGTGGTAGGAGCTTTTATTACCCGTGGACAGATTTTTAAAGCAATTCCCCGGATGCTTTTAAAAACGGCCAAGACAACGGCAGGTATTCTCTTTATTATGGGAAATGCCATGATTATCAGCCGGATTTTCGCGTATCTGCGTGTACAGCAGAGCCTGGGGCTGTTTGTGAGTACTTATCTGAATAATAAAATCCTGTTTCTTGTCTTTGTGAATATTCTTCTTCTGTTTATGGGAATGTTTATGGAAGGGAGCGCTACTATCATTCTCCTGGCTCCGATTCTGGCCCCTATTGCCGCGTCTCTTGGAATCCATCCCGTTCAGTTCGGGCTTATTATGTGCATGAATGCTGTAATCGGAAATGCCACACCGCCTGTGGGGGTCTGCCTGTTTATCGGATGCGATATCGGGAGAATTAAGCTGTGGGAGGGGGCGAAAAAGATAGCACCCTTTATACTGGCGGAGATCCTGGTTCTTTTGATGGTATCCTATATTCCTGCACTCACCACGTTTCTGCCAAAAGCAGCCGGCCTGATTAAGTAAATGCAGGGGGAAGGAACAGTATCTTGAATTGACAATTTTCGGAATATATTATATCCTAAGAAATGGAAAAAAGTAATTTTATGATTACATTCGGGTTGAACTTATGGTTACAATAAAAGATGTTGCAAAAAGGGCAGGGGTGTCTATTGCCACTGTTTCCAGAATCATCAATGGCGCGGACAATGTGGGGGAACAGTATCGGACTGCAGTCCGGCAGGCCATTGAGGAGCTGGATTATCAGCCCAACGCAGCTGCCCAGTCTATGAAGAAGCGCACATTCCGGACCATCGGAATGGTGATGTCGGATTTCTCTGTCCCTTTTTTTGAAAAAATTCTGAAGCAGATTGAACGGGCTTACAGAAACAACGGGAATCTGGTTCTGTTTGTGAATACATATGAAGATCCGGAGATTGAAAAAAAGGGAATCCAGTTTATGGTGGAGAAACAGGCAGATGTGCTGGTGATTGCATCCACGGGAAAGAACGAAGATTATCTGGCGCGCCTGCAGGAACGGGGAATGTCGATTATTTTTATTGACAGGCGATCCCGGGATCATCCCTTTCCGTCTATTTATGTGGATAAGCGGACGGCCATGTATCAGGTGCTGGAATATCTGACACAGATGGGTCACGAGGAGATTGCGTTTATTACCGGCCCCAGACATCTGTCTACAAACTATGACCGTTATAGCGGCGCATCGGATTTCTTTTATGAAAAGCTGCTGGATCCTGGAAAAATGCGGTATTTTTTCGGGGAGTTTTCAGAGGAATACGGTTATTCTGTCATGGAGGAGCTGATTAAAAGGGGAAATCTTCCCACCGCTGTTCTTGTAGGAAGCGCCATTCTGGCATCGGGAGTAATCCTGTGCTGTAAAGATCGGGGTATCCGGATTCCGGAGGATATTTCTCTGGTGTCCTTTGGAGACCTGGCCTGCGGAAAGCTGATTGAACCGCGTCTGACTTATGTGTATGACGGGCATAAGGAGATAGGGAAGAGTCTGATAGACATGATCCAGACATCCTTTTATCAGCCCCTGGAGCGGAAAAATATTGTACTTCAGCCGGAGCTGGTAATCCAGCAGTCGGTGGGGAAGGTTGAGAGAATATAGCGGAATCTTAAAAGCCCAGCCTCTTTTTCGGATGAGCCGGGCTTTTTTGTGCAAAAAGGAATGCCATTTGCCGCAATGCGGATGCGAGTATGATGAAGACAGCGATTATATAGAAAAGTATCAGTAGAGGAATAAAGCCATGGAAATAGGATACGCAAAGGAAATTATAACCCCTCCGTTCCCCGTATATCTTGCGGGATACGCGGGAAAGAGACTGGCAGAGGAAGCCCATGATGATTTGTATGTAAAAGTAATTCTGGTAAAACTCAGGGAAGAAGTATACGGAATCATCAGTTATGACCTGATCGGTATAGATCATCTGCTGACAGGCAGACTGGATCCGGAACTGAGAACTCTTGGACTGGATCCGGGGAAATTCCTTGCAGCAGCTACCCATACCCATTCGGGCCCGGCCGGAATTCTAAAGACCAGTGAAGGGCTGTTAAAAGGAACGGATTACATATTCGGTACAGAAAACAGTGAACTGATAGAAAGCATTGTGCACAAGACCATACAGGCCGTAAAGTATGCCCTTAAGTCCTGCCGGGAAGGAAAAATCCGGATTGCCAGAGGGAGCATAAGCGGTGTGGGAAAAAACCGGAATGACAGCAGCCGGAAGGGAAATGAGGATATACTTGCGGCAGAGCTTCAGAGCCGGGATCGTGCACCGGTGCTTCTGGTACATTATGCCTGCCATCCGACGGTTCTGGATCATGAAAACTTAAAGCTGTCCGCTGACTTTCCCGGAGCCCTGGATGAAATAATGTCTCAAAAGGGCTATGCTTTTACGCTTTATCTGAACGGAAGCTGTGGTGATATCTCTACCCGGTTTACCAGACAGGGGAAGGGATTCCCGGAAGTGGGACGCTATGGCGGCCTTCTGGCAGAGAAGACAGAGCAGCTGTTAAAAGAAGCCAGGGAAATACAGATTGAAAAGATTGAGACCGGAAGCCTTACGGCAGTTCTGAAACTGAAAAAACCGGAGGATCCCCGCAAGGCCGCAGAGCACCTTCGGATATGCCGGGATAACCTTGAGCGGGCTTTAGAGGAGGGCATCCGGGGAGCAGAACTGCGCCTGCTGAAGGCGCAGCTGGAAGGGGCGCAGGCAAATCTGAACTATGCCGGGCATGGATCAGAGCAGGAAAACCAGCCGGTAACTGTCTCTCTCTGGCAGATAAATCAGGATATATTCGCAGGAATTCCGGGAGAGCTTTTTTCCGAATTGTCTAATCCCTTACAGAACGGGCGGATGCATTTCGCAGGCTATGCAGGCGGCTACCTGGGGTATTTTGCAGATAAAGCAGCCTATGACAGCCTGAATTACGAAGCCTTAAGCAGCCCCTTTGAAAGAGGGCAGGCGGAGGTTCTGATGGGGGAGATTGAAAAGGCAGTTAAAACCGGAATCTCCGGTGCCGGCAGTGAGAGATGAGGGGCGGATTTTTATATTTAAACAGTAAAAACATTGATGCCGTGCTCCTTGTAATAAAGAAGATATTTTGGATCGATACAGGAATTGGTAATCACGTTGGGCACCTCATCAAGGCCGCAGAAAAGCGTAAATGTCCTTTTATTAAACTTTCCTTCATTGGCAAAAAGATAAACCTGGTAAGAATTCTGAATCAAGTGGTTATAAAGGGGCAGCTGGGCGCGGTTGATAATGGAATAGCCGTAGTTCATGTCGATGCCGTCCACAGTGATGAATACTTTGTTAAAATAGAGCTTTTCCAAAGTCTGTACGGTATATTCGTCCAGTGTTTCCAGATGATTGACTCCGGCGTGGACGCTGCCGCCAAGCAGAAGCGTGGAAATATTGGGATTCTGAGCCACCTCCATGATACCGGTTATATTGGTGGTGACAATGGTGATATTTTCTTTTCCGCTTTCGTTCAGGTGGCGGCACAGAAGGTTACATGTCATTCCGGCCCCGATGAATATAATATCGCCGGAATCAATAAACTCGGCCGCTTTTCTTGCAATGGCAACCTTGTATTCTAAAAAAGGGTCGAAGTCTAATGGGACAGAAGCATTCGGGCGGACGGCTGCAGTCTGCAGGCTCTGGGCACCGCCGTGCGTCTTTTTCAGCATGCCCTGGCTGTCCATATAATTCAGATCTCTTCGAAGGGTTGCCAATGAAGCACCTGTCAGCTCGCTCAGCCGTTTCGTTGTAATTACTCCGTTTGAAGCCAGGTGTTTGAGAATTATGTTTTGCCGTTCCAGTGCCAGCATAGTGTGCCTCCTATTCCAGTTCCGTAATATCCATTTCAACACACCTGAGCCTAAATCAATTTCCAGCCACGAGAACAAGTGCCTGTAAATTGATTTGTGCGTTGAAAAGGATATTACTGATTCCAGTTCCGTAATATTAAACAAAATGATATCTATATTATAATGTAAAAACTTTACTGTTTCAATAAATAAAACTCTGATAATCTTCACAAGTTTTAGTCCGGGGCAGACAGGGGGCTGTCGGGAAATAAGGCAGCAGACTTTTCTGATACCTTATTTCCCGACAGCCCCTTACTGGAACCTCGCTTATCTTTCGTACAAATCCTTTACCGAGTCATACAATCGCCTGTATATCTCGTACCTCTTCTGATAAACCTCCACATGCCCGGGGATAGGGTGGTAGATTTTTTCTTCCGGCCTGATATATGTCCTGCAGGCCGTCTCAAGGCTTTCCAGTATTCCGGTTCCGACACCGGCCATTATGCAGGCTCCCAGACAGGCCTGTTCTTTGTTTTCGCATACCTGGACATCTTTGTTGAGAATATCCGCCTGAATCTGAAGCCATACGGGACTCTGGGCGCCTCCGCCGCAGGCGATTATCTTTGGACAGTCGATTCCTAATTCATTAAAAATATCAAGCGTCTCGTGGAAGTCATAGATTACTCCTTCCATCACTGCGCGGACCAGGTGATTTCTGTTATGCCGTAATTGAAGGCCGAAAAACATACCCTGGGCGCCTGCGTCCATCTTGGGGGTTCTGCTTCCCGTGAGGTAGGGCAGATAGAGCAGACCTTCTGACCCTGCCGGAACCTGCTCTGCCATGGAATTCATCTTAGAAAAGCTTTCTGTTCCGAGAATTTCGTTTTTCAGCCACTTGAGAGACATTCCGCTGCACAGATGGGCCCCGAAAATAGTATAGGCCTTATTGATTGCGTGGCAGAAAGTATGTATCCGCAGCTTTGGATCGTAGACATCCTCCCGGGAGTATACGGCTACCTGTCCTCCCGTTCCGATATTGGAGACAAGTACACTGTCATCTATTACACCGGTACCTATCGTATGGGCAGGCTGATCTCCCGCGCCGTATATAACGGGAATTCCGGCTCTGAGGCCCGTCTTTTCCTCGCATTCCTTTGTCACATAGCCGGCAGTCTCCATGGATTCATGGCATTCCGGAAAGATATCTTCGGGCAGGCCGAACTGCCGGAGAATATCAAAGGCCCAGTCTCTGTTTTTCATATCAAAGCCGGTGGTTGAGGAAGCGTCGGAGGCATCCGTGCCAAAGTTCCCCGTCATTTTCATGCGGATGTAGTCCTTTGCTGTAAGAATCTTATAGATGTTCCGGAAACTCTCCGGCCGGTTTTCTTTCATCCACAGCAGGGAGGGGAAGGCAAATCCGGTAAAAACCTTATTGTGTATCACCCTTGCCAGTTCTTCCGGATCAATCCGGCTGTTGATCTCATCCAATTGCTTCTTGGAACGCTGGTCCAGCCAGATAATGGCGGGATGAACGGAATTTCCTTCCCTGTCCACCGGCACGAGGCTGTGCATCTGGCCCGAGAATCCGATTGCCGCAATCGAACTGTATGCTTCCGGCTGACGTTCCTTTATGTGAAGAAGAATATTCTGGACAGCTCTCCACCAGGTTTCCGGTTCCTGCTGGGCATATCCTTCCTGTGGTATATCCACATCATAATCTTCTGCCTGGATATCGAATATCCGGCCTTCTGTATCCATCAGCATTGCTTTTGAGCTTGAGGTTCCAATATCTATTCCCAATAAAGTTTTCATAGGCCTTCTCCTTTTCGTGGAATGCATCTCTTAGAAAGAGGCTGCTTGAGGTATTTTTTATGATGCAGAGGATTTTTCGATTTTTACCAGGCGGCTGGTGCCCAGACGGGAAGCGCCGAGGCTTATAAACTTTTCACCGTCTTCAAAAGATGAGATTCCCCCGGCTGCTTTAATCCGGACATCTGGTCCTACATGAGCGGCGAAAAGAGCGATATCTTCAAAGGTGGCCCCTGCGGTGGAGAATCCGGTAGAAGTTTTGATAAAGTCGGCGCCGGAACGGGTTACCAGTTCACACATCTTTATTTTTTCTTCTTCTGTTAGCAGACAAGTCTCGATAATAACCTTCAGAATTTTGCTGCCGCAGGCTTTTTTCAGCTCTGACATTTCTTTTAAAATGTAATCGTAATTCTTTTCTTTCAGAGCGCCTATATGGATAACCATATCGATTTCATCGGCTCCGTTTTCCAATGCGTCTTTTGTCTCGAATATCTTGGTTTCCATTGTATGGCTGCCGTTCGGGAAACCGATAACCGTGCAGACGGCCATGGAATCACCGGTATATTCTTTTGCCTTTTTTACAAAGGCAGGGGGAATGCAGACGGAAGCCGTGTGATACCTGACTGCATCGTCACAGATGGCTTTGATTTCCTCCCATACGGCCGTCTGGGAGAGGAGAGTGTGGTCAACCTTGGATAAAATCTCTGAATGTGTCATATTATGTATCCTTTCGAGTGTGAATGATTAATTTTTACTTTTTCATTATAAGATGCCTCCCGGAAAAAGTCAATATAAATGATTGAAAATGAGCGAAAATGATTTATTAAATTTGAAAAGTATAATAATATACAATAAAAAAAGAATTTTCAACAAAAAATAATAATATTTTCATAAAAAAGGTTGATTATGAATTGATTATGTGTTAATATAAAAACGCAACAAGAAGCAAAAACGAAAAAAAACGATCAAAAAGGAGGAACACAAATGAAAAGGAAACTATTATCAGCAGTCCTGGCATTCACATTATTGTTCGCAATCGGCTGCGGCAAGAGCGGGGGAGAAGGCGCAGCAGAGCCGGCGGACAATGCTCCGGCAGCGGAAGAGCCTGCGGATAATGCGGCAGAGCCGGCAGACGGGGCGGATGAAGCAGGCACAGGAGAGAGCTTTTCTGTCGGATTTGCATTAAGAACGGCGAACGGCTCTTACTACGCGGCTATCGGAGAAGTCGTAAAGGCAAAATGTGAAGAACTCGGCTGGGAGTGCACGATTCTGGATGCAAACAATGATACAACGAAAGAGCTGGAGAATATGGAAAGCCTGGCAGCGTCCGGCGTGGATCTGATCTTTCTTGACTGTGTAGATCCGAGCGCGGCGACTGCAAGCCAGAAGGTAGCGGCAGATGCGGGAATTCCTTTGATTAACCTGGACTCCGGAGTAGATGATATGAGCATGCAGGTTACCACAGTATATTCCAACAACGAGCAGAACGGTCTGGAAGTAGGAAAATATTATGCGGCAACTCTGGCAGATGATTTTGAGATCAGCGCAGTGATGCTGAGCGGAAATACAGGCTCTATCGCAGGAACCCAGAGACGCGACGGAATGTTTGCCGGAATTATCATGCAGCGGACCGGATGTACCGAGGAGGAAGCATGGGCAGCGGCAGAAGAGATGGAAGCATCCCTTGTAAGCTCCGGAAAAGCCTCTAATGCAGATGCCAAATTTACAATTACCGGCCAGGGCTGGGGAAACTGGACCATTGACGAAGGCCTTGTTGCGGCAGAAGACTTAATCACCGCGAATCCGAACTTAAATCTTATCATGGGTGAAAATGACCCGATGCTGATTGGAGCGCTGACGGCTCTCGATAATGCAGGAATTACTTACGGAAAAGACGGAACCGTACAGTTGATCAGTGCTGCAGACGGAAGCAAGGACGGCTATGACCGCATAAAAGAGGGAGACATCATGGCAATCGGCGAGAACAGTCCTTCCAAGATCGGAGAGCTGGGTGTGGAAGTGGCAAAGGATATTCTGGTAAACGGCACCTCACCGGACAGCTACGAAGATATTACCATGACAGAAGCGGTTGCAGTTACGATTGATAACGTTGATGAACGTTATGAATTTGGTTTCTAATATAGCCATGAGAGGATAAAACAAAATCAAAAACAATGACAGGGATGCTGCTGAATTGTTCTGCGGCAGACCTGTCATTCAAGGGTGGAACTAGTATAACATTGCACGGACGACACGAATATCAGGCACTGCTTGCTTCAAAATGGATGCAATGATGTACTGGAATGGAGAAAAATATGGAAAAAGGACAATGCCGCCTGGAAATGGATCATATCAGTAAACACTTTGGAGGCACCCACGCATTGGACAATGTTTCTGTCAGGGTGGGGCAGGGAGAGATCCATGCATTGATTGGGGAAAACGGAGCGGGAAAATCTACTTTGATCAAGATTTTATCCGGCGCTTATACGAAGGATGAAGGGACAATACAGATAGACGGAAAAGAGGTCAGCATCAATTCGCCGCTGGATGCAAAGAATCTCGGGGTTGCAGTCATCTACCAGGAGTTTATGCTGGCTCCGGATTTAAGCGTTGCAGAAAATATTTTTATTGATAAGCTGTCAGAGAAAGGGAAGCTGATCAACTGGAAGAAGCTGAACCAGGACGCAAAGGAGCGCCTGGAGGGACTGGGATTCGGAAATATTTCTCCCCAAAAAAAGGTGGGAAGTTTAAGCGTGGCGCATCAGCAGATTGTGGAGATCTGCAAATGCCTGACTCACAATGCAAGAATCCTGATTCTGGATGAGCCTACAGCGGTGCTGACTGTGGCAGAGATCGATAAACTGTTTCGTCTGATCCGCCTTTTGAAAGAGCAGGGCGTAAGCATTATCTTCGTATCTCACCATATGAATGAGATCTTTGAGCTGTGTGATTCCTATACGGTACTGAAAGACGGGTGCTTTGTGAATACCGGAAAAGTGAAGGATGTTCAGAACGATGATCTGATCCATATGATGATTGGAAGAGAACTGACACAGATGTACCCGGAAAGGAATGCGAAGATAGGCGAGGTTGTGCTGAAGGTTGAAGATCTGAATGCGGGAGACAGGGTCAGAAATATAAATTTTGAGGTGCGTTCCGGAGAAGTGCTGGGATTTTCGGGTCTGGTAGGATCGGGACGGACAGAGACGATGCGCGCAATATTCGGCGTGGATAAAAAGGATTCGGGGAAGATTACATTTCTGGGAGAGACTGTTGATTTCAAAGAACCCAGAGATGCAGTGAGGAAAGGATTGGGATACTTATCGGAAAACCGTAAAACTCTGGGATTGCTTGTAAATCAGAGTATACGGATCAACACGACGATGTCGTCCCTTGGAAAAGTCACGAAGCGGGGCTTTTTAAAGCATAAGAAGGAAAAAGAATATGTAAAAGAGCTTTTGTCAAAAATGTCAACAAAGTACGGCTCCATGGAGGATGACGTCAGCAGCTTAAGCGGAGGAAACCAGCAGAAAATCAGCTTTGCGAAATGGGTGTCCGCAGACTGCAGGTGCATTGTATTTGACGAACCTACACGGGGTGTTGACGTGGGGGCAAAGGTTGAGATATATGAGATTATAAACAGTCTGGCAGAGCAGGGAGTTGCTGTCATTATCATTTCTTCTGAGATGACAGAGATTATCGGAATGTGCGACCGGGCGCTTATTATGGCACAGGGAAGGATTACCGGGGAAGTAGGCCGGGAATTTCTGAATGAAGATACAATTATCAAACTGGCAATGGAGGGTTAAACCATGAAAAAGGATCACAAAGCTGGGCGCTTTCTGCTGGATAACAATACTTACATAATATTTTTGGCACTGTTTCTTATATGCTGCCTTATCTCGGATAAGTTTTTTTCATATCTGAACCTGAGAAACATTCTCCTGCAGCAGGCGGGCCCGATTCTTGTTGCGCTGGGGATGCTGATGGTCATACTCACAGGCGGAATTGACTTATCCGTAGGCTCTGTAATGGCAGTAGGTTCTTCACTGACTGCCGTACTGATGACACAGTTCGGGATTCCCTGGATTCCTGCGATTTTCATTGCGCTGGCGGCAGGTACTGTCCTGGGAACGTTCACGGGAATGATGGTAGCTTATCTGAAATTCCAGGGATTTGTGGCTTCACTGGCAGTTATGACGATTGCAAGGGGCATTGCATATACCATCACCAATGCGACGCCCATCAATCTGGAGAACGGTACATTGAATACACTGTCCTCAAAGGAATTCGGATACCCCATTATCCCTATTATGTTTGCGCTCATTGTTATTTTTGTCATTATTGAAAAATATACGGCTTACGGACGGCTTGTCATAGCATCCGGCAGCAATGTGGAAGCAGTGAAGCTCTCCGGAATCCGGACACAGAGATACATCCTGTCGGTATATATGATCAGCGCGGCTCTGTCCACACTGGCAGGCGTCTTTGTGGCGGCCCGTTCCAATGTAGGAAATTCCACGATAGGCGAGGGGCAGGAGCTGGATGCCATTGCGGCATGTGTAATCGGCGGCGCCAGCCTGGCCGGAGGAAAAGGATCTGTGACAAAGACCGTGATAGGCGCCCTGATACTGGCTCTGATTGGAAATATAATGAATCTTCTTGCAGTTCCGGCATATCCCCAGCGGATCATCAAGGGCTGCATTATCATAGCTGCAGTTCTTCTGCAGGTATTAACGGATAAAAAGGAAGACTAAGCGGGAGTGTGTCGAAGCGGCTTTACCCTTTAGTACTGTCGCGCAGCGATTTAAAACAGTAATATCCCTCACAGTGCACAAATCAATTTACAGGCACATGCATCTGTGACTGGAAATTGATTTAGGCTAACGTGTACTGGGAGGGATATTACGGAACTGGAATAGGAGGATAAATATGAAAGCAGCACGTTTTTATGAAAAAGGAAAACTGGTTATTGATGATGTCCCCATAAGGGAGCCGGAGGCAGATGAGGTTTTAATCAGAATCAGATATTGCGGTATCTGCGGAACAGATGTACATATCTTTCACGGGGAAAAGGGAGCGGCCGAAGTTCAGCCTCCGGTGGCTCTGGGGCATGAATTCTCCGGTGACGTGGAGAGGACAGGAAGTGCGGTGACAAAGTTCAGGAAAGGCGATCGCGTATCGGTGGATCCCAACGCTTACTGCGGAAAATGCTATTTCTGTGCAAACGGAAAGCCGCATCTGTGTGACCATATGGTCGGGCTGGGCACATCCTTAGACGGCGGTTTTGCAGAATACATTACCATTTCGGAAAAACTGGTGTATCCGGTGGCAGATAATGTCAGTTACGAGGCCGCCGCTATGACAGAGCCCATATCCTGCTGTCTTCACGGACTCGATCTGACAGATATAAAACTGGGGGACACGGTTATGGTAGTGGGAACCGGCAATATCGGTCTGATTATGGTACAGCTTGCGAAGTATGCGGGAGCCGCTGCGATCATAGCAGTAGAGCCGAACGAAAAGAGAAGGAAGAAAGCGCTGTCCCTTGGGGCTGACTTTGGAATTGATCCGCTGACGGAAGACACAGATGCAGTTCTGGCAGAGCATCATATTGTCAATATTGATAAAGTGATTGACTGTGCCGGACTGGTGTCGACAAATGAATATTCCGTCCGCTACGCAGGAAGAGGAGCGGTAGTTATGCTGTTCGGCCTTACCGGACCGGATGATGAGATGAAGCTCAAGCCTTTTGAATTGTTCCAGAAAGAACTGACCATCAAGGGTTCCTTTGTAAATCCCAACGCGTTTGAGCGGGCAGGCAGGCTTCTGGGGGCAGGAGTGGTAAAGACAGAACCGATCATTACGGATATTGCTGCCCTGGATGACATACAGCGCGTATTTGAGACAAAGCAGTATGCAAAAGACGGAAAAGTACTTATCAAATGCTTTTAGAGAGGTGGAAGAATGTCTGAATATTCAAGATTTTCAAGAGGATGGTGCTCTCCCGAGCGGTATGTGCAGGGGCCCGGGGAGTTTGACAACTTGAGATTTTACACAGATAAATTCGGAAAAAGGATCGTTGTATTTATTGATCAGTTTCTGTATGGGGAATATGAGAAAAAGCTGCAGAAGATGTATGAAGGCCCGGATTATGAGCTTTTGGCCTTTGCCTTTGAGTCGGAAGTGACGGAGGAGCTGATTGCCGCAAGGACAAAAGAACTGGAAAAACAGCCCCCCGATGTTGTGGTGGGAATCGGAGGCGGTAAGACCATCGATGTCGCAAAAGCAGTGGGAACCCGGTTAAAGGTGCCTTTTGTGGTGGTGCCTACCATTGCGGCCACGGATGCGCCTACGAGCTCGCTGTCTGTAATTTACCGTGAGGACGGATCGCATGCAGGAGAATTTTTCTATGATCACAGTCCGGCGGTTCTGGTAGTCGACAGCAGGATTATTGCAAATGCTCCCGTCCGCTTTCTGGTATCCGGCATGGGAGATGCTCTGGCAACCCTGATAGAGGCGGACTCAACAAGAAAATCCGGTGTTCCGAATCTGGTTTACCATACAGCCGGCGGATTTAAGCAGACACTGGCCGGACAGGCCATTGCAAAGGCCTGCTATGAGTCACTTATGAAATATGGAGTTCTGGCGAAAGAGGCCTGCAGCCAGAATGTAGTAACAGAGGCTCTGGAGCACATTATTGAGACAAATATTCTCTTAAGCGGCCTGGGATTTGAAAATAATGCTACTTCCGGCGCCCACTCCGTCAATGACGGGCTGACGGTAATGGAAAACAGCAGTAAAACCATGCATGGAGAAAAGGTTGCCTTTGGCTGTATCGTTCAATTGATTGCGGAATGTGCAGACAGAGAGTATCTGGATGAGGTGCTCGGCTTTTGCTTAAGCGTGGGGCTTCCTGTCTGCCTGGAGGATCTCTATGTGGAAAATTCAGAGGAAAATATACGGAAGATCGCGGCGGCGTCCATGCACAGCAACTGGGAGAATATGCCCTTTGCTGTAGATGAGGATTTGGTATATTCGGCAGTCAGGACAGCCGATCTCTATGGGAAAAAGTTCAAAACGAGGTGGCAGAATGGGATTTGATAAACGGGAAGCCGATTTACTGGCAGTTAAGATACGAAAAAATATTCTTCGTACCATTGCTTCAAAGGGAACAGGGCATGTGGGCGGCTCCTTATCGATAGCCGATGCGCTGGCCGTACTGTATGGCAGTGTAATGAATCTTGATCCAAAACATCCGGAAAAAGAAGACAGGGATTATATTGTCCTCTCAAAAGGCCATTCCGGTCCGGCCATGTATGCGGCCCTTGCGGCAAAAGGATATTTTGATGAGAGCATTTTAGATACACTGAACCAGAATAATACCATTCTGCCCAGCCACACCGATCGGATGAAGACGCCGGGGGTTGACATGACCACGGGGTCCCTGGGACAGGGAGCATCTCTTGCGGCCGGAGCCGCTTTTGCGGATAAACTGGACAAAAGAGACAGTTTTACCTATCTGATATTGGGAGACGGAGAACTTGACGAAGGACAGGTATGGGAATCCCTGCTGTTTGCGGCTCATCACCGCCTTTCCAATCTGATTACCTTTGTGGATGCCAATGGGAAGCAGCTGGACGGGACAACGGATCAGATATGCAGTCTCGGAAGCATTGAGAAAAAATTTGATGCCTTTGGCTATCATGTCGTATCCGTGGAAAACGGAAATGATACCGGACAGATCTATAAAGCGGTAATGGAAGCAAAAGCAGAAAAGGCCGTTCCCTCCGCGATCGTACTGCATACGGTAAAGGGGGCAGGCGTTCGGAAATATGCCGATATGGATAACTGCCATTCCACAACCGTCAGCAGGACAGAACTGGATGATTTTTATCGGGAACTGGACGGAGAGAAAAGGGAAGCATGAGGTGGCAGAAATGAGCAGGGTGAAAACAGGAAATAAGGAATTGCGGAAGGTGTTTGCCGAGACACTGGAAGAGCTGATGAGGGAGAATAAGGATGTCATTTACCTGGAGGCAGATCTGGCAGGAGCTATCGGGACAACAGGACTGTTCGATTCTATGCCGGAACAGGCATTTGACATGGGAATTATGGAAGCAAATATGATCGGAGTGGGCGCGGGAATGTCGGTCAAGGGCAAGATTCCTTTTATGCACAGTTTCGGTACATTTACTTCCAGAAGATGCGCGGATCAGACATTCTTGTCCGGATGTTACAACCATGCAAATATTAAAATAGCAGGTTCCGATCCCGGCATTACGGCGGAGACAAACGGGGGTACGCATATGCCGTTTGAGGATATGGGAATCTACCGGAGCTTTCCGGGAATTACAATACTGGATGTGGCAGAGCCGCGTCTTCTCCATGAGATGCTGAGAAGTATGGCTAAGGAATATGGAGTGATGTATATCCGCTTCCCCAGGAAAGGAAAGACCTGTTATTATGAAGAGACACAGACCTTTACCATAGGAAAGGGTGTGGTTGTACGGGACGGGGAGGATGTAACGGTGATTGCTTCCGGAATCGAAGTGCCGGAAGCAATCCTGGCTGCGGAAGAACTGGAGGAAGAAGGCATCCGGGTACGCGTAGTGGATATGTTCACGGTAAAGCCGCTGGATGAAGAGCTGGTGACTGCCTGTGCCAGAGAAACAGGAGCCGTTGTGACGGCAGAGAATCATAATAAGATAGGCGGTCTGGGGTCGGCGGTATCCGAGGTTCTGGCGGAAAACGCGGCAGTGCCGTTCAGACGTGTGGGTGTTCCGGACTGCTTTGGAGAAGTGGGAAGTCTCGGCTTTCTTTCGGAAAAATTCGGAATTTCCAAAAATCATATAAAAGAAGCGGTTCGGGAAGTACTGAAGAAAAAACAGGAAAGAACCGTATAATATACAAAGGGGCTGTCTCATTTTCTGACAGCCCCTTTGATTCCGGGTTTGAAGGAGACGGCAGGCTAAATTATATCCATCATCAATGAAAGAAGCTGATCGGTATCCAGGGGCTTTGGCATATGTGCATTCATCCCGCTTCTTCTTGACATACGCCGATCCTCATCGAAGGCGTTGGCTGACAGAGCAATAATGGGAATGCTGCGAAGAACGGGGTCTTCCTGGCTGCGGATGAGCTGTGTGGTTTCATAACCATTCATGATAGGCATCTGGATATCCATAAGAATCAGTCCGTAGCAGCCGGGGTCTGATTCTGTGAGCTTTTCCAGTGCTTTCTGGCCGTCCGGGGCAGTATCTACATGAAAGCCCAGATCCTCCAGGAGCTCTGTGGCCAGTTCCAGGTTCAGCTCATTGTCATCTACCAGAAGAATACTGCGGTTCCCCATACGCTTAATCAGAATTTCCTGTGCGGTTTCGGGCTGAAAAGCTTTCTGCTCCTGGATGCGCAGACTGAGGGTAACTATAAACCGGCTTCCTTTGCCGGGAGTGCTCTCTACGGAAATAGATCCGTCTAAAATCTCAACCAGACGTTTAACAATGGTAAGGCCCAGTCCGGTACCATGGATGCCGCTGAAGGTTGTGTTCTTGAGCCGCTCAAAAGGTTCAAAGATGCGGCCCAGATTTTCGGGGTCAATCCCGATTCCGTTGTCCTCTACACAGAACCGGTAAGAGGCATAATTGTTAGAGCAGGCTTTCTGTTCTGTGACAGAAATGCGCACACTGCCGTTTTTGTGCGTATATTTGACGGCATTACTGCCCAGGCAGGAAAGAATTTGTTTAAGCTTGTCCGGATCGGTATAGACATAAGGATGTTCAAGTCCGGAAAAGTCGGAGGTTACAGAAGTATGGCTTTTCTCTGCCCGAAGAGAAAGGGACTTGCAGACATCCAGAACCAGATCAGACAGGCAGCAGGAACTTTCTTCGGTCTGAAAGCTCCCCGATTCCATACGGGATATTTCAAGAATATCGTTAAAGAGGGAGAGAAGGAGTTCGCTGGAAATCTGGATTTTCCCGATATATTCTTCCAGCTTTTCTTTCTCCAGCATGTGGTTTTGGGCCAGGGTAACAAAGCCCTGAATGGCATTTAAGGGCGTGCGGATATCGTGGGACATATTTGCCAGAAAGGTGTTTTTGGCAATGTTTGCCAGACGGGCTTCCTTGAGAGCTTCCTCAAAAAGCTTTTTCTGCTCTATTTCCTGGCGTATCTCTGCATCAACAAGGCGAAAGCCGAGCACAATCCGTTTATAGGGAGTCTGCATGCCTACACCGGCAATGCGCAGCTGGTAATAGGACAGAGTTTCGTCCTGTGCCACACGAAAATTCACATAGTACTCCTCAGAGGAGGCAAGACTCTGCTGGATCCGGGCCGGTTCCATAGCCTGTGCAACCAGTTCCCGGTCTTCGGCGAAGACCCAGGTATCTACATAGCCGGAACGAAAACAGGAAAAGGTATAGGGCAGGGAACTCGTTTCGAACAGCAGGCTGGTGCGGCTGCTCATGCGGTAGGGCGTAATGTTGTCGTTATCCAGATCAACGTAGAGGATAGACTCATAAGTGCTGCTTAAGCCTTCAATTACTTCCAGCCTCCGCAGAAGTTCATCGGTCTGCTGTTTGCGCTTTTCCGTCGCATCGCTCGCAAATACATAGAAAAAGTCTCCGTCGGAATCGCTGTGGATAAAATGTCCGTAGTCTTCTACCCAGCGGATCTGCCCGCCCTTCTGGATAATACGGTATTCCACATAATCCAGGTCGTATTTGCTCTCGTGAATCTGTTTCCAGATGCTTGCTTCTACAGCTTCAAGATCCTCCGGATGAACCATGCCCCGGAAGGAATTGCCTGTGAGCTCCTTGAATTCTTCCAGAGAATTACAGTTATAGAGGCGCAGTATGGCCTGGTTTACATAGAGAAGCTCTTCTTTTCCATCTGCATGATAAATGAAGAAGCCTCCGGGCATCTGATCCATAAATGCCTTTAGTTCCAGTGATGCCTGTACCTGGGTGGCATTGGGACGAGCGGAAGATTTACCTGATGTCAGGTTGTAATCTGAGGTACACAATATGGTTAGGATGTGTTCTATCAGGTTCTGTTCTGTATTTATGTTTCCGCTCATAAGGAATCCCCCCCTCGTGAATTCAATCTTTTTTGTATTATACCATTTTTTATCCGAATTGAAAATGCAGAATTGAAAATAAAGTACAGCTTGATCTTATTTTATATTCCAAATATAATTGAAAGAAAAAAGAGAGCTGAATGAAGAACGCGGAAAAGCAGGCCTTCATTGGCTGGAGAATATGGCTATGAAGTTTATCGAGGATATAACGGATTTTATTTTTGTGGAGCATACACCGGAAAAGGCGGATATTATTTTTATTCCGGGAGGGGATCAGGGGGCGCTGGCAGTGAAAGCGGCAAAGCTGTACAGAGAAGGCTATGCACCCTGGGTACTGCCCTCGGGACGGTTCAGCAAGCCGGTGGGGCGGTGTATGATTCCGGGATATGATACGGAGTGGGAGTTCCTTAGGGATATTCTTTTGGAGCATGGAGTTCCCAGGGAGGCGGTCCTTGAAGAGCGGCAGGCAACCTTTACATATGAGAATGCCATTTATTCCAGAAAAGTGACGGATGCCGCCGGTCTTAATGTTGGAAGGGCGATTCTCTGCCCCCAGGCCTGTCATGCCAGGAGGGCGCTTTTGTACTATGAGATTCTGTTCCCGGATACGGAGTTTTTTGTGTGTCCGACAGTGACCAGGGGGATCGGCAGGGATAACTGGTTTCTTGAGGATGGGAAGATTGATGTGGTTTTGGGGGAACTGGAGAGGTGCGGGAGTCAGTTCCATGAGATTTTGAGGGAATATGGGGGCGGACGGGACTGTTGAAAAACAGGGCGGCAGGCTTTTCCGATATCCAGTGTCCGGCTGTTCGCGCACAGGCTGTCTGATATGGGCGGACATTGCTCAGGCAAAGTCCGAACAGAGCAGACAGCCTGTGCGCGAACCGTCCGAACATCGGATATGGAAAAGCCTGCCGCCCTGTTTTTCAACAGTCCCTGGGGTTGGGGGCGATAGAATGGATGGATTTAGTTTATGGTTATATCGAGTTTTTGGGAGGGCATGGGGAGGTCGCGGCTGGCGGCCTGGGTCTCCCGGTAGGCGGCGCGGGCTTTGGCACGCTTTACTTTTTGGGCCTCGGGGGTGGATTCGGCTTCCTGGCGGGTCATTTCTTCCTTGTTCAGGGCGGTTTCGGCTTTTTCGGTTTCTGTGTCGGTTTCTCCCGGAATTTTTTTTGACGGGATCCCGGTATCAGAAATGTGGTTTTCGTTGCCTTCTTTGGAAGCTTCTTTGTTTTCTTCGGTCTTGTCTTTCTCTGTGGGTTCTTCGATGCCCAGCTCGGCTTTCTTTGCTTCTTCCAGATCTTTTTCGGCTTTTTGTTTTTCGGCCTCGGTGGGAAGCTTGGCGTATCTGCCGCTCTCTACGAATTCCTGGGTGCTCTGCTGGAGCGCCATGTTTTTGCGGTGTTCGTTCCACACAAGTTCCAGTTTTTTGCTTTCCGGAATGTTTGGATTGTTTTTGATCTCATTTACGGTGTTGAGTGATGTGGCGGCGTGGGCCATCCTGACACGCTGGACTTCTTCTTTTGTTTTGCAGCGCTTTAGTTCCTGCTCGTAGTTTTTCTGCTCTGCTTCCGCGGCTTTGACACGCTGGTAGGTCTGGGGATCGTGGTCTCTCAGGTAGTCCATTTCCTCAGCCGTCAGTTTCTGGCCGGAGTTCAGCTTGAGCTCAATCTGGGCCGTCATTTTGGCAGTGCCGTCTTTGTTAGCCCTGCGGATCTCCTCTGCCTGCTGTTTTACGGAGTCAGCGATGGTGGAAGCGCCGTCGGCAGTAAAATCACTCTCGGTTTTTCTTTTCTGCCATTTCATCTGCATTTCCATATTTTTGGTGTAGGTATTTAATGACTGGACTGTAAAGAAATTCATTGTATATCCCCCCCTTGATATTCAAAGCTGCTGCCGGTTTTCTTTATAATAAAACATCGGCATTTTCTAAGAAAACTTAATGGTTTCAACAGACGGGACGGCTTCGGCAGAAGATGGAAAAAGAGGAAGAAAGACTTAAAAATCCGGGCGGACAGCCGGAGCTTGTGTTTACGGGACGAATTTCATATAGTATAATGGCTGTTAATGCATGCCCTTCGAAGGCGGGCTTCGTCCGATGAGGTATAAGCAGATATTGCGGATTCCGTGTATTTGACTGAAAATCTATAATAGACGGTGTACTAAGGAGAGTGGTTCAAGATGACAATTTTTACGGTGTTTTTTCAGATGCTGGCGTTCCTGTTGATGATTGGAGCAGGATATTTTGTTACCAGAAGAGGGATGCTGGACGGGCATACGAACAGTCAGATGTCCGGGCTGCTTGTAAATGTGTTTAATCCCCTGTTGATTGTCTCCAGTGCGGCCAATGCGGTAGGATTGATCTCACCGGATACCATGCGTACAGTCGGCCTGATTGCCTGCGGCATGTTTGCGGTTTTTATTCTGGCAGGCATGCTTTTGTCTCCTGCTTTTGAACGGGATCATGATAAGAGGAAGATTTTTCAGCTGATGTTTGTGTTTTCCAATCTGGGATTTATCGGGATTCCGGTTGTCTCCGGCATTATCGGGGAAGAATATGTAGTTTATGTGACGGAATTTATATTAATTTATACGATTCTGCTGTATACATACGGGGTGGGGCTTTTAAGCAGAAAGTTTTCTTTGTCTGCTTTAAAGGAAATGGTGAATCCAGGGACAGTCTTAAGTGTGGCAGCCCTGGTAATTATCATCTGGGAAATACAGATTCCGGATTTCCTTAAGACGGCGGCAGCTTACCTGGGAAATGTCACATCACCGATGGCTTTGATTGCGATTGGATTTAATCTTGCCCAGTCAGAGCTGAAAAAAATATTCGGCCAGCTGCGTTTATATCTGTTTGCTGCCGTGAAGCTTCTGATTCTTCCGCTTCTGCTGCTGCCCCTCCTGAAGGCGGCGACGAATGACATACATTTGATTTCAGTCTGTATGGTAATGTTCGGGATGCCGGTGGGGAATATTCCCCTGATGCTGGGGATGCAGAAGGGGATTGACGTGTCCGCAGGCAGTGCGGCAATTATTCTGACTACCGTGCTCTGTGTATTTACGATTCCCGTATTGATGTTTGCGGCAGCGTATTGAGCTGTCCTGCAGAATGAGCACGGCTCATGCCGGTATCCGGACAGAATATGTACCGGATACCGGGAAGGCCTGCCTTGATTCCCGCGGGGTATCTGACTTATCCGGTTACGGATAAATCAGCCGATCCTCTTTTATGTTGTACAGAACCTCATTGAGATAGCGTTTCGCCAGCCAGCTGGCCATGGGAAGATTCATATCCAGATAGTTGCCGCAGTCCCTGGCACAGGCGCCGGGAACCTCTCCGGAAAAGTCACGGATGAATTCCCACATTTCCACCATCAGAGGAATGATATCTCTGGATTCGTAATCTCCGGCCAGAAGAAGGTAGAAGCCGGTCCGGCAGCCCATGGGCCCGAAGTATATAACCCTGGAACCGAAGTCCTTGTGGTTCCGTAAAAATGTGGCGCCCAGATGTTCAATGGCATGCATTTCCGCAGTGTTCATCACAGGCTCCTCATTGGGGCTGGTCATTCGGAGATCAAAGGTGGTAATTACGGTGCCGCCTGCGGGATCCTTCCGGGACACATAAACACCGGGCTGCAGTTTGTTGTGATCGATGGTAAAGCTGGTGATTTTTTCCATTATATTCCTCCTCGTCTTTCTATACCCTTTTGTCCTCCTGGGTATGTCTGCTTTAAAAAAGTTTATCACATTTTCGGAAAAACAGGAAGACTGGACGGTTAAAGTTTTTAAAATTAAATTTTTCAAAAATGAATCAGAACCTGTGGTTGACGATAACCATAAAAAAGTGTTATGATACTTATGCAGGTTTTTTAACCTAATTTATGCAAAAGAAGGATGTGAAGAGTCTGTGGACGGACGAAGTCGAAGGTGCAGCCTAAGACAGAACAGAATATGGATGGATATGGACTCTTCTATCTGCGCGTTTTATTTCTGCGGGCAATGAGCCAAGCGGATGCGGCCCGGGCCGTTCTCCTGCCGGAAGGGGCTCGCTTTGTGCCGGCATGTCTTACAGGACATTCGTAATTCAGAAAAAGATTTCAAATAAGCAGTACTATGGAATAGGAGAGAGAAGAGGGACATTCACGGGAACCGGCCGTATTTTTACAGGGCGGGGCTGTGAATGGTTTTGCCATGTCTATCCGCAGGAATGGAGGAGATTGACATGGCAATGGGAAATTTTGACTGGGAGCTCTTGACAGAGCTTTTGGAGAATCGGCAGTTTAGAAAGCTTCGGGAGACTATGGCTGAGATGAACGAGGTGGACATTGCGGAGTTCATTGAGGAGCTGGAGCTGGAAAAGAAAGTGTTAGTGTATCGGATGCTGCCCAAAGAGCTGGCGGCAGATGTGTTTTCTTTTCTGGAGGTAGAGGATCAGGAGCATATTATCAACAGCATTACGGACTATGAGCTGGGTAAGATTATTGAGGATCTGTATGTGGATGATGCGGTAGATATGCTTGAAGAGCTGCCGGCTATCGTGGTAAAGCGTGTGCTGAAGAATGCGGCTCCGGATACCAGGGCGCTCATTAATCAGTTTTTACAGTATCCGGAGAACAGTGCCGGGAGCATTATGACGGCAGAATACATCGGCCTTAAGCGCAACATGACCGTAGAGCAGGCCTTTGCTTATATCCGGGAAAACGGCGTGGACAAGGAGACGATTTACACCTGCTTTGTGACTGACAGCAAGCGTCAGCTCCAGGGGGTTGTAACGGTGAAAGATCTGCTGATGAATCCTTATCATACTGTCATCAAGGACATTATGGATGAGAATATCATATATGCGGTGACTACGGAGGATCAGGAGGAGGTTGTGGAGACCTTCAACAAATACGATCTGCTCTGTCTGCCGGTGGTGGACCATGAGGACCGCCTGGTGGGGATTGTCACTGTGGATGATGTGGTGGAGGTTATGGAGCAGGAGGCTACAGAGGATTTTGAAAAGATGGCGGCTATGCTGCCTTCGGAGAAGCCTTATCTGAAAACCAGTGTGCTGGAGCTGGCCAAAAACCGTATTCCATGGCTTCTGCTTCTTATGTTTACTTCGCTTCTGACAGGGGCCATTCTTGTGACTTATGAAAATGCCCTCCAGGTGGTGCCGCTCCTAATCAGCTTTATTCCCATGCTGATGGATACCAGCGGAAACTGCGGCAACCAGAGCAGTACTATGGTGATCCGCGGTATGGCAGTGGGAGATATTGAACTTCGGGATGTGCTGAAGGTTGCCTGGAAGGAACTCCGCGTAGGTTTTCTGTGCGGTATCGTGCTGGCGGCGGCTAATTTTGTCCGGCTGCTCCTGCAGTATCCGGATCAGCCTCTGGTGAATCTGGTGGTAGTACTGTCTCTGGTGATGACGGTGATTCTGGCCAAGACTATCGGCTGCACCCTGCCGATGCTTGCAAAGCGGATGAATCTGGATCCGGCTATTATGGCAGCTCCGCTGATTACGACGATTGTGGATGCATGCAGTCTGATGATCTATTTCCGGCTGGCATGTGTTTTGTTAAAGATATAAAAAGGAGGCATCTTGAGGCTTTACCCTTTAGTGCCATTGCGCAGCAATTTTGAATAGGAGGATATTTGAAAATTATGTTGGGAGACAAAAAGGTTCTGTACAGCGGAATGCAGGCGACAGGCAATCTGACCCTGGGAAATTATCTGGGAGCTCTGAAGAACTGGATTACGTTAAGCAGTGAATATGAGTGTTTTTACGGTGTGGTAGATCTGCACTCTATCACCATCCGTCAGGATCCGGCGGAGCTTCGCAGAAGGGCGCGTGCCCTTTTAACTCTGTATATTGCGGCGGGGCTGGATCCGGAGAAAAACTGCATTTACTACCAGTCCCATGTGTCGGGGCATGCGGAGCTGGCATGGATTCTCAACTGTTTTACTTACATGGGAGAGCTGAACCGGATGACCCAGTTTAAAGATAAGGCCGCAAAGCATGCGGATAACATTAATGCGGGGCTCTTTACTTATCCGGTACTGATGGCTGCGGATATCCTGCTGTACCAGGCGGATGTTGTCCCGGTGGGTGTGGATCAGATGCAGCATCTGGAGATTACCAGGGATATTGCACAGCGGTTTAACGGTATTTACGGGGATGTATTTACGATTCCGGAGGCCTACATCGGCAAGGTGGGAGCGAAGATTATGAGTCTTCAGGATCCGTCGAAGAAGATGTCCAAGTCCGATGAGAATCCCAATGCCAGTATATATCTGATGGACGATCCGGATACCATTATGCGCAAATTCAAGCGTGCAGTGACGGATTCCGAGAGCCGGATTCTCTATCGTGACGAGCAGCCGGGAATTAAGAACCTCATTGATATCTACTGCGCATGCACCGGAAAGACTCCGGATGAGACGGTACGGGAGTTTGACGGCAGGGGTTATGGCGAGTTTAAATCGGCGGTCGGCGAGGCTGTTGTATGTGTACTGAAGCCTCTGCAGGATCGGGTTGCAGAGCTCAATAAGGATAAGGCATATATTGATTCCGTTATTAAGAATAACGGGGAAAAGGCACAGTATTTTGCCAACAAGACGCTGCGGAAGGTGCAGAAGAAGGTGGGTTTCCCGGACAGGATCAGGTGAATAAGATTTATGTTGTATCATTATACAGACTTTACGGCTTTTGACGGTATTATCCGGTGTGCGGAATTAAGGCTGAATAACATTCTGAATATGAATGATGCTTCTGAAATGAGGTTTTTTATGAACGGTTTATGCCGGGCCGTCATGGAAAGATTACAGTCGGGCGGCGAGAAAGAGAAGAGCCGCGTGATAGAAAATTTTTTTCGGAAGGAACTGGAAGAAGAATTTCGTTATTCGGCGTATGCAGCCTGTTTTTCCAAATACAGAGATGATGCAGCCCAGTGGGAGCGGTACGGACATCTGGGCCAGGGTGTCTGCATTGCTTTTCACGAAAATCTGATGCAGAAAATGACAGGCGGAGCCGTATCGCTGCAGACAGTGTATTATCAGAAGGATATGCGCGAACACCGTCTGGTAGAAGAGTTTTATCAGCTGATGACGGAAGAAAAGAAATTTTCGGAAATACAGCAGGAGCTGCGGGAGCTTATGAATGATGCATGGATACAGTCTGCGGCTTTCAAGCATCCCTCTTTTGCAAGGGAGAAGGAGCGCAGGCTGGTTATTTCTCCGTTTATATTAAATGAATTTGCAGTAGAACCAAGATATCATGTGTCAGCGGGGAGGATTAAGAAGTATTATCCCCTTGACTTGAACAGAATGTGTGGAAGGCTGGGCCTCCATATGTCAGAATTGTTTGGAGAGATCATTATCGGTCCCACATCTTCCCAGTCAATTCCAATCCTGCAGGACTATCTGGTTGACTGCGGGCTGAATACATTAAAGCATAAGATCAGTATGTCAGACTGTCCGCTTCGGAAGCCGGTAACTTAACGGCTTTTGAAGGCTGTTTTTTAACAGCCGCCAGGCAAGCCAGCTCCTTAAGCTGCGGAAGGCATTGTTCAAAGAACGTTTTGTAGCTTTCACAGAAAAAATTGATCCCGTCCGTTTCCCTTCGGTGACGGTAGCAGCCGTTGCGGCAGAGGGGAAGAAACCTGCATTTTTTACAATCCACGGGCAGAAACACAGAGCGTTCCAGAAAGGTCTGCTGCTTTAGAGAATGCTGCAGCTCTTCAAAGGAAGATTCCTTCAGACTACCCAGACAGAGGGAATCGGTTACATAGAAATCACACGGATATACGGAACCGTCCGCCTCGATCACAGTCTGATATCCACAGCTTCCGCTCTGCTCACAGGCTTCGGGAGGTACGCCAAGAAGAATTCCGATGTAATTTTCAAACTGACGGATGTAGGGAGCACGGCCCTTTAGGGCATCCCGGTACCATAATTCAAACAGCTCTGTCAGAAAGGAGCCGTAAAGTTTGGGAGTGAGTGACCAGGGATGAAGTCCCGGTTCCTCTTCCAGAGGATCCAGACAGACAATATATTGCTGATAATGAAACCCCTGTTCCTGGAAAAAGGCGTAGATTTCCCGGATTTTCGGGGCGGTTTCCCTGTTAATAACAGTTAGAATGTTGTAGTCTGCACGGTATTGCTTTAAAAGCCCGGCAGCAGCCAGAACGGAAGAAAAGGTGTCCTCTCCCTGTCCGGTTCTGCGAAAGGCATTGTGGGTGCTTTTAATTCCGTCCAGAGAAAGACCTGTCAGAAAATGATGTTCTGCCAGAAAAGCAGCCCATTTCTCATCCAGTGCAAAGCCGTTGGTCTGAATGGCCCGGTGCACTGGTATTTTTTTTCTGTTGTATATTTTTTCTAATTCAAGATAGGTCTGGAAAAATGAGAGTCCTGCCAGGGTCGGCTCTCCGCCCTGCCATGCAATCGTACATTCCATATCGGCATATTCAAAAATGCGCTGCACAACTTGTTCCAGTGTATCTAAAGACATAATACCGGAATGGGAGGTCTGCCGGTGGGAGGATACGTCCCGGTAAAAGCAGTAGCTGCAGTTCAGGCTGCACAGTGAAGAAGCGGGTTTGATTAAAACATTTAAGGACGGCAAAATAAAACACTCCTTTACGATTCATGGTTCTTTTCCTGGAGGGTATCATAGCATAAAAGGCAGTTATGCGCAACTAATATGAGTAATTGATTGAAAAATAATCAAAAATAATTGCACCTTAGTGAAACAACCGTTATAATGGTATGGTACTTAATATAAGATAAAGGATGTGTGGCTATGAAATATGCGGCTCGGAAAGAAAAAATGCTTTCTCTTCTGGATGTCTATGAGACAATGACTGTTCAACAATTGGTAGATCTGCTGGAGGCTTCACCGGCTACGATCCGGCGTGATATCGTGCGTATGGAAGAAAGCGGTGAACTGCAGCGGTATTGGGGAGGAATCCGAAGAAAGGAGACGCCGGAGAACCGCAGAAAAAATAATCTGCAGCATCAGATTTCCGATGTAAGCCATACGGTGATAGCTCAGATTGCGGCAGATCAGATACAGGATAACGAGCTGATTTTTATCGGATCCGGTACTACGACTCTGGCTATGATTCCTCTGATTAAGAATAAAAATATTCATGTGATTACAAACGGCATTCCACAGCTTGAGGCCCTTCACAGGAAAAATATACAGGCACTGCTGCTGTGCGGCTTTTTTAAGGAGTATTCCAGGTCTCTGGTAGGAAAGGAGACGGTTGAGATGCTTCAGAGCTACCGGTTTGACCGGGCTTTTCTGGGTGTAAATGGAATTGATGACCAGCTTTCCCTGCTTTCTGCCGATGAGTATGAAGATTCCATTAAAACACTCTGTATTCATCATTCCAAAAAGACATATGTTCTTGCAGGAAAGGAAAAGTTCCATCGGACGGCGTATTATGCGGTTCCCAATAAGACAGCCGGTGATGTTGTGCTGATCGCCAACTATCCGGAATATCCTTCCGATAGCTGGATCAGCATTTCGGGAGGATATATGGGAAGGATAGGCGCCCTGTTGCAGAATAAAAATGATTGAAATATAATCAAAAATTACACAAATAAATCAAAGTATGATTAAAATAATGATTTATTGATTGACAATTTGACTAAACAATGCTATAGTAAGAGTACGAGGTTAAGCTGAAGCTGGCAGAAAGTGTAACCAAAAGTACTCTTTTTTTGTTACAAATAACAAAGAAAGGGCACAATGAAACAGAGAGGATATTACAGAACTGGAAACAGCATGTACACCCACAGTGCCCAGATGGATTTACGGCCACATGTTTAAGTGGACGGAAATTCATCTCCGGAAAAGGCACTGAGGTGTGTGCATGCGGAACTGGAATGGAGGAAGGACAAATGAGTGTTGTTAGTTTCTTGGTGAATGATTTATTAACCACGCCGACTATTTTGATTGGCCTGCTGATTCTTCTGGGCTACATACTGCAAAGGGCCGGCATCGTAAAGGCGGTCACAGGAACAATCAGTGCAATGGTGGGTCTGCAGCTTATCATATTCGGAGGCAGTCAGTTTTCCGCAGTTTTTAAACCGATCACCACTGCGGTATGTGAAGCAACAGGCATTCAGGGCTATATCATGGATTCCTATGCAATGAAGGCAGCCAGCCAGGAAGCGCTGGGAGATGCCTTCGGCTGGATGGCTTATGTATTTCTGATTGCATTTGCGGTAAATATTGTTTTCGTTATGCTGGGAAAATATACAAAAGTAAAGGGCGTATTCCTGACCGGAAATGCAGGCACAGCTCATTCCCAGGCAATGCTCTGGCTGATAATGGCTAATTTTGCATTGCCCTCAGCAGCGACGATTGTGATTTCCGGCATATTGGTGGGTATCTACTGGGCCTACTCCACGACACTGGCGGCCGGTGTGGTGGACGAGGTTACGGATGGAGGCGGATTCACGGTAGGACATAATCAGCAGATCGGTATCTGGTTTTTCGGACGGCTTGCGCCAAAGTTTGCAGGCAAAAAGTCTATTGACTGTGAAGATATGAAGCTGCCCGGCTGGCTGGCCGTATTTAACAACAATGTAACCTCCGTAGCTCTCTTAATGTTTGTGTTTGTAAGCCTGTTCTGCATTCCTCTGGGAATTGACGGAATTACGGAGCTTTCCGGCGGAACCCACTGGCTTATTTATCTGATTATGGTGGGCATTCAATTCTCAATGTATATGGTTATTCTGCTTCAGGGCGTCCGCATGCTGTGTTCGGAACTGACGGCATCCTTCCAGGGAATTCAGCAGAAGCTTGTACCGAATGCAATCCCGGCGATTGATGTTGCGGCATTGCTTCCGTTTTCTCCCAATGCGGCAACCATCGGATTTTTATTCTGTACCCTGGGAACCGTATTTTCTATGGCGATCCTGCTGGTGACCGGCAGCTCCATGATGATGCTTCCAGGCTTTACCCCCCTGTTTTTCTCAGGCGGACCTATCGGCGTGGTTGCCAACAAGAAGGGAGGTCTCCGGGCAGTGATTATCTGCTGTTTCCTGTTAGGCGTGATTCAGACCTTTGGAACCTGCTGGGCAATCACACAGATTCATTTCGCATCGGCTGCCGGCTGGTCGGGCATGTTTGATCTTTCCACCGTATGGCCTGCCGTGATACAGGTTCTTCGCTGGATTGGTAGTCTGTTTGGGGTTACAGTATAACAAATCAATTAACAGACACATATACTTGCGCTGGAAATAAGGTGTATTGAGAAGGATATTACAGAACTGGAACTAGGAGAATGGAAAATGGAAAACAATAAAATCAATGTATTATTTGTATGCGGCATGGGTATGGGAACCAGTACTATGGCGGAGATAGGAGTGAAAAATAATCTTAGTAAGCTCCATATTTCCGCTAATGTACAACACACCTCCTTAGGACAGATGGAGTCCTTACGGGAATGGGCGGATATTGTCGTCATTTTGAAGAATCTTTTTAATCAGATCACGGTGAAGGAAGGGGAATTTATTCTTCCGGTGGTCAATGTGATGGATGGAAAGGGCATTGCGGCCCAGATTGAGGAAATTGTAGTTCGGCATTTTCCGGAAGCGAAAGGATCTTGATCATGAAGGCGATTATTGTTTTTTACGATACCTTGAACCGCCGATATCTTCCCTGCTATAATCCGGAGACAACGACCATTGCCCCCAATTTTACAAGGCTTTCCCGGCACAGCGTCCGTTTTGAGAACAGTTATGTAGGGTCTATGCCCTGTATCCCGGCACGTAGGGAACTGCACACGGGCCGTTACAATTTCCTTCATCGGGAATGGGGGCCGTTGGAACCTTTTGACGACTCTATGCCGGAGCTTCTGAAGGAAAACGGCGTTTACACACATTTGATATCGGATCATCTGCATTACTGGGAAGATGGAGGGAGCAATTACCACACACGCTATTCGTCCTGGGAAATTATCCGGGGACAGGAAGGGGATCACTGGAAAGGGCAGAAAGCAGATCCTGAGATTCCTCCGGTGGTCAAGGTGCCCCAGAAGCAGCAAGGAGGCGGAACCTCCGGCCTGTGGCGGTATGACTGGGTAAACCGTCAGCATATTAAGGAGGAGAAAGATTTCCCTCAGACAAAATGTTTTGACCGGGCGTGTGAATTTTTGGAAATTAACCATGGGGAGGATAACTGGCTGCTTCATCTGGAAACCTTTGATCCACATGAACCCTTTTATGTACCGCAGAAATATCTCGATATGTATCCTGAGGAGTATGAGGGGAAGCATTTTGACTGGCCGAGAGGAACTGCAGAGGAATCAGCAGAGGAGATTGCCCACTGCCGCAGGCAGTACCAGGCGCTGGTGACCATGTGTGATCATAATCTAGGGCGGATACTGGATATGATGGATCGCTATGAGCTGTGGGAGGATACCATGCTGATTGTAGGTACGGACCATGGTTTCCTTTTGGCTGAACACGGTTATTGGGGGAAGAATCAGATGCCTTATTACAATGAGGTGGCTCATACGCCGTTATTTATCTGGGATCCTCGCTTTAGGGAGCAGAATGTTTTACGCCAGTCTTTGGTGCAGATGATTGACTGGATGCCTACCCTGCTTCACTATTTTCATACACCGATTCCCGGGGATGTGCAGGGAAGTGTGCTGGATGATGTGATTCAAAAAGACACTCCCAATCGGGAGTATGCACTATATGGCGTATTCAGCGGACATGTGAATATCACGGACGGCGATTATGCTTATATGCGTGCGCCGCTGCCGGAGAAGGTTGACGAGATTTATAATTACACTCTGGAGCCCCGGCATATGAACAGCCGGTTTAGTCCGGAGGAGATGCGGACGGCTGTCCTGGTTCCGCCATTTTCATTTACGAAAGGCTGCCCTGTTTTGAAGATTAAAAGTAAAGATAAATATAAAGTGGGGCGCTTTGGCACGAGGCTGTATGATCTGAAGAAGGATCCGGAGGAAAAAACGCCTATTCGGAATGAAGAGGTGGAAAAGAGGATGATCCGTGCCATGATCCGGGCGATGAAGGATAATGATTGTCCCCGGGAGCAGTTCGAACGTCTGGGACTTAAGGTATAAATAGACGATGAGGATATTTTTCAGTTTTATCATTTGTGTGGCGGCTACGATCATCGGCGGCATCAGCGGTGTGGGAGGAGGAGTCATTATCAAACCGGTTATGGATGCGGTGTCTGGGATGTCCGTATCTTCTATCAGCTTTCTTTCTGGCTGTACGGTTCTGGGTATGTCGACTGCTTCTATGATAAACAGCAGGAATGGGGAAGTCAGAATTGATAGATGCAGGGGAACGCTTCTGGCCGTCGGTGCGGCGGCCGGAGGCGTAACAGGGAAGGAGCTTTTTGAGTGTGCGGCTTCTGCAGGAGGTTCTGGTATTCACGTGGTGCAGCAGGTTTTGATGGTGGTTGTGACACTTGGGGTTTTGGTTTATACGGTTTATAGCGGGCGGATACATACTCTTAAAGTGGAAAATAAAGCTGTCTGTGTACTGATAGGTCTGGTGCTTGGCGGTGTGTCCGCTTTTCTGGGAATTGGCGGAGGACCCGTTAATCTTGCGGTTCTTTATTACTTTTTTTCTATGGACAGTAAGACGGCAGCGATGAATTCTTTGTATATTATTTTCTTTTCCCAGAGCACCAGTCTTTTGAATACGTTGATTCGGGGCAATGTACCGGAATTTCAGTGGAGTATTCTGCTCACTATGGTGATGGGCGGAATTCTGGGCGGCATAATTGGGAGATGGGTGAGCGAACGGATGGATAACAGAGGGGTTGAGAGGTTTTTTCGGGGGCTGTTGGTGGTGATTGCTGGGATTAGTTTTTATAATCTCTGGTGTTTGATTTAGTTTGTATCAGGTTGATAGATTGATTGTCGGGGGCGGAGGTGCTGCAAAATAAGGCAGCAGACATTTCCATATCCGTTGTTCGGACGGTTCTCGTACACATTGTCTGCTCTGAGCGAACATTGCTTAGGCAATATCCGCCCATATCAGACAGTGTATACGCGAACAGCCAGACACTGGATATTGGAAATGCCTGCTGCCTTATTTTGCAGTACCCCCTGTTTTTAGAAAAATATTTTGTCTTTTTGTGACATATGCTGTTCTTTAAAAGTATAATAGGTACAGGCCTGGAAGGAGGAGCATATGAATCGGGAGACTAAGCGGAAGCAGCAGATAGAAGCTCTGATTTTAAAATACGAAAAAACGGTATATAAGCTGGCTTATTCTTATATGAAGAATAAGCAGGATACTGACGACATTTATCAGGAGGTCTTCCTGCGGTTTTTCCGGAAGAAACCGGAGTTTGAAAGCGGGGAACACGAGAAAGCCTGGTTTATCCGAACTACCATCAACTGTTGTAAGAGCTATTTTCTGTCAGGATGGGTGAAGCGGACTTGCGGCCTGGAAGAACGTACCATGGGTCAGGAGGACAGCTATGAAATGGGAGAACGAAGCGAGCTCTTTTATGCGGTGATGGATCTTCCTGTGAAGTACCGGACAGTGATACACCTTTTTTACTATGAGGGATATACGGTAAGGGAGATAGCGGAGCTTCTGGATGAGAAGGTGACTACCGTTACCACCCGGCTGAGCCGGGGAAGGGAGCAGCTTCGTGAGGTGCTGGATGCGGATGCGGCCGGGGAACCGGGGACGGTAAAAGCGATTCATCATGGCCGGCCGGGAACGGGCAGAACAGGCGACCTGGGCAGCAGAAACCGGGAGACTAAGGAGACCGGGGGACTGTCAATGGCTGGACAAAAGGGAACCTGTATCAGGTATTAGAAAAGGAGGAGTGCGGATATGAGTATAAAAGGATATAAGAATGCATTTTCAGGGATAGAGCCCTCTAAGGAGCTGCACGACTCTTTGCTTTATGCAGTTTTGAATGAGGAGAATGAGATGAAAATGGAAGATAGAGGAAGAAAGCAGATGAAACGCGGCGTGCATATCAGGCATGTAAGGCCCAGGCTGATTGCGGCCTGTGCGGCAGTGATGATTCTCTGCGTGTCTATGACAGCGGCGGCGGCCTTTGACTTAAATGAGATTTTTCAAGGTTTCTTTAAAAAAGAGACAGCGTCGGAAAAGGGTGGAAATGAGGTGTCAGCGGAGCCCCTTAAGGCAGGAGATGATTTTCTTGCAAGTGCCGGAAATGTGATCCATGAGGAGGCCGCCGGAAACGGCCTCAGGCTGACTCTCCGGGGAACCGTAGGAGACGGAAATGTCCTTTATGCGGCTCTTGATGTGGAGACAGAGGATGGAAGCCCCTTCAATACCGGGCAGGAAGGGATCGTGCAGTCCTATCAGTTTGAAGAGGTGATGCTGGAGGGCGAGGCAATCGCAGGCAACGGGCTTGATCGGCGTTACTGCGGCCTGGAGCGGATTGATGACGGCAGCGTGCCGGGCAAGGCAACCTTTTTGATGTCGGAGATTTTTGAGAATGATTTGAAAGGGAAGGAAATCAAAATGTCCCTCAGAAATCTTATGGCGGAGAGCAATGAGATTGTTGACATGGGTATGGATAAGACCGTCTGGGAGCTGATGCAGGAGTTTGAGCCTCTTAAGATCCGGGAAGCGGAAGGAGACGGCGGTTTTGTTGTAATAAATGGCTGCAGCACGGAAGAGGATGCAGAGGGGAATGTGAATGCCCATGAGAGTTTTATGGTGGAAAAGACCGATAAGCGGATTGCTTTTTCCTCCACCTACCCGGAAGCACGGATTTCGAACCTGGGCATCTGGAAAGGCCAGTATGAGGATAACCTTATTGTCAATATAGATTTAGGGGGAGAGCTTGACTGGGATCTCCTGGATCAGAAACCTTTGATCGTAGTAGATCGCCGCAGCGGACAGGTACTGGGCGAGGGAGCAGGAGCCGCAGCGATTGGAAATGGCGCAGAGGAGGAATACTTCCCAGGCATGGAGGGCCAGGCGGATATTGTGGGAGACGATTATATTTCCTGTCGTTATTGCTTTAACAATATCGGGGAGAACCAGGCGAAAAACGCGGTCTTTGCCCTGGGAGGAGACGGTTCCTATGATGAATTGTTCGGCGGTGAGTGGACTTTAAGTTTCACCGTGGACTATGAGGACACTATGAAAACCTGGGAATTGAAGGAAACAGCTTCCATCGGAAATGCAGAGATCAAAAAAGTTCAGATTTCGCCCGTGTCCGCCGTGGTGGAATACGACACATTGTCGGATGAAGAGGTGGAATTTGAGGATATTTCTCTGAAGCTTAAGGATGGAAATGAGGTGAAGTGGAATGCCATGAGCTGGGATTCCGGGGAAGACGGAACAAAATCCTTAAGGGCGCTCTGGAAGAGCGTGGTGGATTTGGAGGAGGTTGAGGCTATTGTGGTGAATGGGACGGAGATTTTTCTATAAAAGATAGGCCGAGTTTGTATATTATTTAATCTGGCAACTATATTCTAAAGGAATTTTGAGCAAAATAAACAGGAGTATTGCGGCTTTTAGAAAAAACTCTATACTTAAATGCACATGCTAAGACAAGAAACATCCGACAGTTTGTATGATTGCCGGATGTTTTCCTGTGGAATATAATGGGGACAAGGTAGGTAAGGACAGTGCATCCTGGATTGTTAAATTATCTACAAATTAAAACCTAAGAAGGAAATACCCTATGGGTATACCTCTATACCCAAAAAAATACGGGTGGATCAAAGAAAGGAGACGTTTCGAAATGGGATTCAAAACAGACATCGAAATTGCACAGGAGACAGTCATGCAGCCGATCACGGAGATCGCAGCAAAGGCAGGAATTGACGACAAGTATCTGGAGCAGTACGGAAAGTACAAAGCAAAGATTGACTACAATTTGCTGAAAGAGACCAATGCTGAGGATGGAAAGCTGATTCTGGTAACAGCTATCAATCCCACACCGGCAGGCGAGGGAAAGACAACGACCTCCGTTGGCTTGGCAGACGGACTTCAGAAAATTGGCAAGAAGGTTATGGTAGCCCTTCGTGAGCCGTCTCTTGGACCGGTATTTGGCGTTAAGGGCGGAGCAGCAGGCGGCGGATATGCGCAGGTAGTTCCCATGGAGGATATCAACCTTCACTTCACCGGTGACTTCCACGCAATCGGCGCAGCTAACAACCTGCTGGCAGCTATGATTGACAACCATATTTTCCAGGGCAATGCTCTTAATATTGACCCCAGAAAGATCACCTGGAGAAGATGTGTGGATATGAATGACCGTCAGCTTCGTAACGTTGTGGATGGTCTTGGCGGAAAGACGAACGGAATGCCCAGGGAGGACGGCTATGACATTACCGTGGCTTCCGAGATCATGGCAGTTCTGTGTCTGGCAAGCGACATCACTGACTTAAAGGAGAGACTTGCAAGAATCATCGTTGGATATACATATGGAAAGGCCTCTGAGCAGAAGCCCGTTACCGCCGGCGATCTGAACGCACAGGGCGCTATGGCAGCTCTTCTTAAGGATGCCCTGAAGCCGAATCTGGTTCAGACTCTGGAGCACACACCGGCTATCGTTCACGGCGGACCCTTCGCAAACATTGCTCACGGCTGCAACTCTGTGACAGCTACCAAGATGGCATTAAAGCTGGCTGACTACACTGTTACCGAGGCAGGCTTCGGTGCAGATCTGGGTGCTGAGAAGTTCCTGGATATCAAGTGCCGTATGGCAGGCCTTAAGCCCAACGCAGTTGTTATCGTAGCAACTGTACGCGCCCTTAAGTACAACGGCGGCGTTCCCAAGGCAGACCTTAACAATGAGAACCTGGAGGCTCTGGAGAAGGGACTTCCGAACCTTCTGAAGCACGTAAGCAACATTACCAACGTATATAAGCTGCCCTGCGTAGTTGCTATCAATGAGTTCCCGACCGATACTCAGGCGGAGCTTGATCTGGTAGAGAAGAAGTGCAAGGAGCTGGGTGTAAATGTTGTTCTTTCCCAGGTATGGGCAAAGGGTGGCGAAGGCGGCATGAAGCTGGCTGAGGAAATAGTACGTCTCTGCGAGCAGCCGAACGACAGCTTCTCCTACTCCTATGAGCTTGAGGGAAGCATCGAGGATAAGCTGAATGCAATCGTTACCAAGATCTATGGCGGAAAGAGAGTTGTCCTGACCGCAAACGCTCAGAAGCAGGCTAAGGAGCTTGAGGCGCTTGGATTTGGCAACTGCCCCATCTGCGTGGCAAAGACCCAGTACAGCCTGACAGACGATCAGACAAAGCTGGGCGCTCCCCAGGATTTCGAGGTTACCGTGCGCAATCTGAAGATTTCTGCAGGTGCAGGCTTTATCGTAGCCCTGACCGGCGAGATCATGACCATGCCCGGACTTCCCAAGGTTCCGGCAGCAGAGCGTATTGATGTGGACGAGACAGGAAAGATCTCCGGTCTGTTCTAAGCAAAGACTTACATTATAAACCTGATAAGAACACAGTCGGGAAGGACCTTACAGGCCCTTCCTGCTTGTGGGTAAAGCAGATTATAAAAATAGGAGAACGAATATGGGATTTTCAACCAGCAAATGTGATGAATTTGTAGAGGTTCTGGCTTCCAAGGCTCCCGTACCGGGCGGCGGCGGAGCTTCCGCACTGGTAGCGGCGGTAGGTACGGCTCTCGGCAACATGGTAGGCAGCCTGACCGTAGGAAAGAAAAAATATGCGGATGTAGAGGAAGAAATGTATGCTTTAAAGGATAAGGCAACGGCCCTTCAGGCGGATTTCCTGCGTCTGATTGATCGGGATGCAGAAGTGTTTGAGCCCTTGTCCAAGGCATACGGGATGCCCAGAGAGACTGAGGAGGAGAAGGCAGAAAAGGCCCGTGTTATGGCGATAGTTCTGAAAGACGCCTGCTCCGTTCCTATGGAGATTATGGAAAAGTGTTGCGAGGCCATTGATCTTATCGTAGAGTTTGCAGCAAAGGGTTCTGCGTTGGCTATCAGCGATGCGGGCGTAGGCGTGGCATTTTGTAAGGCAGCTCTTTTGGGAGCATCTCTGAATGTATTTATTAATACAAAGTCTATGGCAGACAAGGAGTATGCGGCAGAGCTTAACGCAAAGGCGGACGCTATGATCGAGAAATATACGAAGATTGCGGATGAAGTATTTGCAGGCGTGAACGGAAGATTGAGATAATTATTACGGAACTGGAATAGGAGATTGAGACAATGGCAAAACAGTTATTAGGAAAAGAAGTAACCGCTGCCTTAAATGAGAGAATCAAGGCAGATGTGGCAGCATTAAAGGAAAAGGGAGTAAACCCGACTCTGGGAATCATCCGTGTAGGCGAGCGTCCCGACGATCTTTCCTATGAGAGAGGCGCAACCAAGCGCTGCGAGACACTGGGTGTAGAGTTCAAGAAATACCTGCTGCCTGCCGAAGTAACCCAGGAGGAGCTTTTAAAGGTCATCGAGGAAGTGAACAATGATGATAATATCCACGGTGTTTTGATGTTCCGTCCGCTTCCCAAACATATTGATCAGACTGTAGTTGAGAATGCATTGTCCGCGGAGAAAGACGTAGACTGCCAGACAGACGCTTCTCTTACAGGTGTATTTACCGGAAAGCAGATTGGCTTCCCGCCCTGTACACCCCAGGCCTGTATGGAGATTCTGGATCACTATGGAATCGACTGCACCGGAAAGAAAGCAGTCGTGATTGGCCGCTCTCTGGTAGTAGGAAAGCCTGCGGCAATGATGCTGATTAAGAAGAATGCTACCGTAACCATCTGCCATACCAGAACCAAGGATATGCCAAGCGTAACCCGTGAGGCAGAGATCCTTATTGTGGCTGCAGGCCGTGCAGGTGTAGTAGGAAAGGAGTATGTATCTCCGGGCCAGACTGTAATTGATGTAGGAATCAATGTAAATGAGGAAGGCAAGCTCTGCGGCGATGTGGCTTATGCAGAGGTAGAGCCTGTCGTAGAAGCTATCACTCCCGTACCGGGCGGCGTTGGAAGCGTAACAACTTCCGTACTGGTAGGCCATGTGGTAGAGGCCGCTAAGAGAAAGTATTTATAAGCAGAAGCGATATATTTTAGAGGAAAAAGAGTCTGGAATGTTCCAAGAATAATTGGAAGATTGCAGGCTCTCTTTATCCATGCGGGCTTGTAAAGCCCGGTCAGAGGGCACTTTCCTCCTGCATGGTATTCCAAAAAGCCTGCAATGCGGCCCTCTGCTTTTCATTTAACTTCCTGGGAACCTCTACCTGCAGGGTTATATACAGATCGCCCCGGTTTCCGATTTTTGGAGGCATCCACAGGCCCTGGCCGGCCAGACGGATGCGGGCGCCGTTTCTGGTTCCCGGCTCCAGACGGTATTTTGCTGCACCTTCAATGGTAGGAATCTCAATTTCTCCCCCTAATGCCATAGCCATATAACTGACCTGCTGTGTGGAGTAAAGGTGATAATTTTTCCGCTCAAAGCCCTTTTGATCCTTTAAAAGAACAATGATTATGATATTTTCCGGAAAAATATTTTCTTCCTCCTCACAGAGCACATCGGCCAGAGGATAAAAACATCTTTCATAGGTTCTTGCAGGTATACGCACTTTCACCCACTGCTTTCGCTCCATATAGCCCTTCCCGTGACATACACGGCATTTCTCCGAAGCTGATGTCTGTTCGCCGCTACACGAACTGCAAGGCTCCTGTAAAGGAACTTCCGCAGATTTTACGGCTCCGGTGAATAGTTCCTGATAAGACATTTTCACAGCCACACGTATACTGTGAGGAGGGGGCTCGTCTTCCTCCTCTTTTTTGGTCTGGCAGGCGCCGCAGTGTCCGCTTTCTCTGCTGTAGTCCTCGTCCTCCTGCCGGGTATACCGGTTTGCGCGGCCGGCATATCTGCGGTAAGCAGTATGCCCCCAGGAATCGTACTGCTTCCGGCTTTCCTCATTGGACAAAACTTGATAAGCTTCCGAGATTTCCTGAAATTGTTCCTTGGCTTCCTCTGAATAGTTATTGGCATCCGGATGAAATTTTTTTACCAGATTTCGATAGGCATGTTTGATTTCTTCCAAAGCAGCATCCCGCTTTACGCCTAATATTTCATAATAGTTTTTCAATGGATTATTCTCCTGTCAAAAACACTCGTGGAGATCGCACGGCTCTTTCAGAACTGGCGATTGCGGTTAAATGGAATTTAACTTCTCAAATAGTATCATACATTTTAATTCTGCACAAGTTATCTGATGAATGCAAAATAGAGTGAAAAGAGAAAAAAGATTCAAAATTTCTTAAATCTTTTCTCTCTTTTTTTCCGTTATAGTAGATGTAAGACGTTTTACAGGGGAATACTTCTGCGAATCAGTGCACAGAGAACCAGGGGGAAGCGTTCCCAAAAGGAGGAGATCAGAACTGAAGGACAGCGAGTTGATAAAGAGAATCAAGCAGGGTGAGACAGAAGCTTTGGATGTTCTGATTGAGGGACACTATGACGGAATCTACAGGTTCTGTTATTACAAGCTCGGAGATCGGGAGGCGGCTTATGACTGTGCGCAGGAGACCTTTTTAAATCTGCTTCGATATCTGGACACCTATGTGGAGCAGAAAAAGTTCAAGGCATATCTGTACCGGATAGCCGGAAATGTATGCATGGACTGGTTTCGGAAAAATTCCGTACAGTTTGCAGGAGAGGAACTTCTTGAGACCATAACAAAAGAGGATACGGAGCTTAAGAGGGTGGAGCTGTCCGATGAAGTGTACCGGGCACTTCAGATACTTTCACCGGCACAGAGGGATGTGATAATTCTTCATTTTTTATATGACTTTAAACTCAGGGAGATTGCACAGATTACCAATGTTCCCATGTCAACAGCGAAATCGTGGTTAAAGCAGGGAATGGATAAGCTGAAGAACAGGATGCATGCAGGAGGTCGGCATTGAAAAAAAACAGAGAAAATGTAATAGACAGGAAACAGGCAGAAAAGATTCGGGATTTTCTTAAAAATGCAGAGCAGCCGGATATCGATGAAAAAAGGAAACAGCAGACTCTGATGCTGCTGCGCATGGAGCGGAAACGGCTTCATCTGCGCTCGAAAAAGCCTTACGGACAACGTGTCATGGAGCAGGCGGCGTATCTTTCTCCGGTTGTGTGGCTGATACAGGGAGCCTTAATTCTGTTCATGGGATATGAATTTCTTGTGAGAGAGAAAGAAGAGATTCTGATAAACCTGCTGTTCTGTGCTCCAATTATAGGAATTGCGGGATTTACGGAGATTATGCGAAGCTACCGGCAGAACATGTGGGAGCTGGAGCAGGCATGCCGCTATAATCTGCGGCAGCTTATGGGAATGCGGCTGCTGATTTTCGGAATCACAGACTCTCTGGTTACATGCAGTGTGGCGGTTATGGGAATCGGAGCGGGAATACATGCATGGGAGCTGCTGTTTTTTTTCTTCATCCCGCAGATACTTTCGGACTGTGTATATCTGCATCTGATGGCCCGGTTCCGGCGGCGTTTCCAGGGAACGGCCCTAATCAGCGCTGCGGTGCTGATGACTCTTTTGTGGATGGTTTTACTCCAGGATGTTTTATGCAATCCGGAAGTGATAAAAAGGCTTGCAGACCCGTGTGCATCCGCGATAATCCTGCCTGTGAGCATAGGGCTGCTGGCCATGTGCTGTATGAGATTTTTAAAAGGAACAGAGACGGAGTACTGCGAAGCCTGAAACGTGCAAAGGCAAAGGTAAAGGTAAAGTCGGGGAGGCGCACGAGAGGAACTTTCATGAGTGTCCTTTCGAATAAAAGTTTCTTTCAATACCAGTGTGTCGAAGCGGCTTTACCCTTTAGTGCCGTCGCGCAGCGACTTTTAATAGGAGAATTCAAATATGGAATTGAGATTGGATCGGCTGACCAAGCAGTATAAGCAGAAGTTGGCGGTAGACAGGATAGATTTGGAGCTGAAATGCGGAGTTTACGGGCTTCTGGGAGCAAACGGAGCAGGCAAGACCACCTTAATGCGCATGATCTGCGACATTCAGGAGCCTACCTCAGGTGAAATTTTCTGCAATGGGCAGAACATCCGGGAAATGGGAGAGGAATACCGGGATCTCCTGGGCTATCTTCCCCAGAATTTCGGTTATTACCCGGAATTTACGGCCTGGAAATTTTTGCTGTACATTGCATCGCTGAAGGGACTGGGCAGGGAGCAGGCGGCAGTCAGGGCACTTTACCTTTTGGACATGGTAGGACTGGCGGATCAGAAAAAGCGGAAGATCAAAACCTTTTCCGGCGGTATGAAACAGCGTCTGGGGATTGCCCAGGCGATGCTGAATGAACCGGAAATCCTGATCCTTGACGAACCGACGGCAGGACTGGATCCAAAAGAACGAGTGCGCTTCCGAAACCTCATCAGTTCCTTTTCTAAAGACAAGATCGTACTTTTGTCCACTCATATCGTATCGGATGTGGAATACATTGCCGATGAAATCCTGGTTATGAAGGATGGCCGTCTGATTCACAGAGGAGCGCCGGAAGTGGTGACAAAGGAAGCAAAAGGACTTGTCTGGGAATGCAAAGTGGATTCTGAAGACGTAGATTACTATGTAGAACGGTATAATGTGGGGAATCTGAAAAATATAGGAGAACAGACCGTCTTACGCATTATTTCCGATGCCTGCCCCTGTGAAGGCGCCGTGGAAGCGGATCCTACTCTGGAGGATCTGTATCTTTATTATTTCAGTGAGGAGGAAAGCGGACGATGATTCGGATGATTCAATTTGAATTTCATAAAATTTTTAACAGAATAATCGTATATGCAGCGATAGCATTCATTGTCGTTATGGGCGTTGCCATGTGCACGGGCAGAGGGGCAGGAAGTCAGGTTGTCCTGAAGGAGGACGGCAGCTACCTGGAGGGCAGGGAAGCGGTAGAGTATGACAGGGAGATTGCGGCAAAATATGAGGGCGTACTGACGGAGGAAAAGGCGGAGGAGATTCTGAAAGCTTATGCACCGGAGGCAGAGGACGGAGGCTGGTGGGTGGTAAATAATATTTACAACACCGTATCTGACAGGTGGGGAGAAGCAGACGGAACCTATAACGGCATGGAGATTCGAGCGGCTTTTCCCGAATATCGGGACGACAGGCCCCTGGTGCTGGGCTATAACGAGGGATGGATGAGCTTTCTGGAGACAGGGCAGTATATGATGATCTTTATAGGTATCCTGCTGGTGATCGCCCTGTCGCCGGTGTTTTCCGAGGAATATACCAGGGGAACAGATGCGCTGATTCTCACTTCTCGCCACGGGAAGCGCAGGTGCGCCTGGGCCAAAATCATTGCTTCCTATCTCTTAACGCTGCTGACCGCGGGCGGCTGGCTTTTGTTTCAGAGCTTTGTGTATTGGAGAGACTACGGGCTTACGGGCGGCGGGGCCAGTGTGCAGCTCAATGACCATTGGATTTTAAGCTTGAATCCCATCTGGGACTTTTTGGCGGAGATACCGCTTACGATTCCGAAGCTTTCTCTTATGGGCGGAGCGCAGACTTCCTATGTGTGGGTGGTTGCAGTCTTTGCCCTGGTGATGACGGCAGTGTCTTTTCTGTTTGGAAGGAGAATTTTTGCAGGGCATCAGGTGATGTAAGTTGAAAACTGCTTGTTTAAATTCAAAATCTCCTTAAACAATACCTTTTTGGCAAAAAGTCTATCCTTTCGGCTAGTTTACATCCTTTGCTTATGTCAGATATAATAGAAGAAATATGCGGTATTTTTTGTCCGCAGACATGCAGGACAGTCTCAAAGAGGGGGCTTTATGTCAGAGAAAAAAATAAATGAATTCGCAAAGGATGAACATTATCAGCGCCCGTATGCGGCATGGAGCCAGATGAAAGCGGCAAGGAATACGGGACAGACCGTCTATATCTATGGCGTAACCGGCAGCGGAAAGACCTCCCTTGCGGCGAATTTTTTTGCCAGGAAAACATACCTGTATCTTTCCGCAGCGGATACGGGCATAGATAAAATGCTTCGGCTTATTCGGAAAAATCTGGAAACGCCTCGCCATAAGACAGAGCCGGACCGTCAAAAGATATATACACAGAAAATAGTTGTGCTGGATGATCTGTATTTACTGGAAACCCAGGAGGAGCGGACTGCCTGTGAGCAGATAATCGGGGAGCTGAGCAGGAGAAAGGATGCGTGGCTGATTCTGCTTTCCAGAGCTCCGGTTCCGAAGTGGCTGAAGCCTCTCTGCGTTCAGTATATTTTTGTGGTCATCGGGGAAGAAAGTCTGTTTCTGACGGAAAGGGAGCAGGAGCGTTATTTGGCAGGCTGGGGCCTGTCCCCCACAGAGGCAGCCGGTCAGAGGATACGCAGGCTGTGCTATGGGTATCCCCTCTTTCTTCGTATTGTTTCCATGAGATTTCGGGAAATTTCGGAGACGGAAGCGCAAAAGGACAAGGTGAGCGCAGAGCTTTGCGCCATTGAGCGATCCCGAATGGATATTTGGGATTATCTGGAGTCACATGTGTATGATCAGTGGGATATGGAGCTGCAGGAGTTTTTTGAAGCAGTGTCTGTTGTGGAGCAGTTTGATTTGCCTCTGGCACAGCAGATTACAAAGAAAAAGGACGTGGGGAGGCTGGTTCAGAGAGCTTTGGAGACGGGAAACTTTCTCATTGAGGATCGAAAAAATGAGCAAAGCATCTATGAGCTCCGTGTTCCCATGAAATATTCCATGCGCCGGAGGCTTTCCGGAAAATATTCACAGGATTATATTAGGGAGCTGTATTTCAGTGCAGGAAACAGCTATGAGATGGAGGGAAACTTAAGGGAAGCCCTCAAGATGTACGAAATGTGTCAGAACAAGGAGGGAATATCCAGAATACTCATTGAAAACATCCGAAGAAATCCGGCATCCGGGGACTATTTTGAACTAAGGCATTATTATCTCTCTCTCCCGGAGGAGAAGATTAGGTGCAGCGTGGAGCTGATGGCCGGCATGAGTATGCTGCAATCCATGCTCTTAAATGAGGAGGAAAGCGAGCGCTGGTATCGGGAACTGGCAGACTGGGCAAAGAAGCAGACAGGGGGAGCAAAGCGAGAGGCGGAAACCCGGCTTTTGTATCTGGACATCGCACTGCCCCACAGAGGGATTATCCGGCTGACGGATCTGTTCCGGCATGCATGGTCCCTTTTGCTGGAGAAAAAAACAGTGCTGCCGGAATTTTCCGTTACCAGCAACCTGCCCTCTATGATGAACGGAGGAAAGGACTTCTGTGAGTGGAGCAGAAGAGACAGGGAGCTGGCTGTTTCCATAGGGAAAGCAGTTTCCCTTGTGCTGGGCCGGTACGGAAAGGGGCTTGTGAATCTTGCCCTTGCAGAGAGCTTTTTTGAAAAAGGCGGTGATGATTATGAGGTGGCGGCTCTGGCAGGAAAAGGCAGGATGCAGGCGGAAAGCGGCGGCAAGACGGAGCAGATCTTTGTGGCCGTGGGAATTCTTACAAAGCTTTCTATTTTAAATAACCGGATGGAGGATGCCAGAGAAATGCTGGGGAGCTTCCAAAAGACAGCCGGGCAGGAGGCTCCTAAGCTTTTGCCGAATATGGGCGCAATGTGGGCCAGGATGGATCTCTATACGGGAAGAATCAGCGAAGCATACCGGTGGCTGGAGAGGGAAGCTCCGGATGAGGATGCGGAGTTTTACACCATGGAGCGCTACCGCTATTTAACTAAGATCAGGGTGTATCTGGCAGCCGGGCGGAAAGAAAAAGCATTGCTTCTGCTGGATAAAATGGGTTTTTATGCGGAAAAAATGCATCGGACCTACATAGAGATAGAGGTGCTGCTGCTGACGGCCATCGCCGCCTACCGCATGGGGAAGGAGTCCTGGAAAAGCAGCCTGCAGGAGGCGGTGAACCGGGCGGAGGATTATCATTTTGTGCGGATTCTTACCCAGGAGGGAGCGGCGCTGTGGGAGCTTTTGCGGACCGAGGCAATTACCTGGAAAGATCTTGAATTTAAGGGGAGAGTTATGGGGGAGTGCTGCCGGATGGCGGATTTTTATCCGGCTTATCTGAAAGAAAAGCCGGAGGGAAATGTGTTTCTTGGCGATAAGGCCCTTATGATTCTTCGGTTACAGGCAGAGGGGCTGTCGGTGGAGAAAATTGCGGAGCAGCTGGGGCTGTCCGCAGCAGGGGTGAAATATTACAACCGGGAAACCTACAGAAAGCTGGGCGTAAATAATAAGCTTGCGGCAGTGGCGGAAGCAAGAAACCGGAGGCTTTTGTGAGAAAATGGAGCGATTATTTATGAAAAATTGGAAAAAGATCAAAAAGAGCCTTGTACTGGGGCTTGTCATAGCTTTGCTTGGAAATACATCCGTGATTCCGGCATTTGCCATGGCACCGTCTGAAAATAGTGAAAGAGAGCTTGAGGAAGATGCTTTAAAGCTTTCAAAAGAGAGCGGTTTGGAGAAAGCGGATCCGGGGGAAGAAGCGGAAAATAAGGAAGAAACAAATGAGGAAGCGGCCGATGGGAGCGGAACCAACGGAAATGCAGACAGCAGCGCAGATGTAGATAAGGATGGTAATACAGACAGCAGCGCAGATGTTGATAAGGATAATAACGCAGACGATAATACAGATTGCGATGCTGACAGCGAGGATAGTCTCCATGAGCAAGAGGATGAGGAAGAGCAAAAGGAGGCCGTAGAGGAACAGAGGGGGCTGCTATGCGCTCCAAGTGCTTTGGGGGGGGGTACCGAGAGCCAGCTGGCATCTGCTGAGACTATAGCAGAAAGCAGAACCGCAGGAATCCCTTATGAGATAGTTAAAATTGGCACATCGGATAATTACAAAGATGCAGCCGAAACCGTAACGGTTTCTCTTGGGGGAGGAACGGCAACCTGGGAACCGGATACGGCTACTCTTACATTAGAGAATGTTACAGTGTCCGAAAGCATTGTAATAAACACTGCTGGAGCTGCTTCCGTGACAGTAACTGTATGTCTAAAAGGAAAAAATGAGATAGACATTACCCAATATGATGATGGTACAGCTTTGCTTTCGAATCAAGACCTTGTGATAAATGCAGAGGGGGAGGCAGAACTGAATATAACTGCAATGCGTGAAAATGCATGGCAGATAGGAATCCAAAGCTTGAAATCCGTTACAATTAACGGCGGTACAATAAGTATAAATTCCGAATATTGTACCATTAGAGGAGAGGCCAATACGAATATCAACGGCGGAATGTTGGAGCTTCATAATATTGACGGTGAGGCAGTTTATGGAAATAGTACAGTGAATATTGCAGGCGGAAAGGTTACGGTGGAATCAGCCAACTCCGTGGCAGTCAGTTCCAATGGAAATATCCGCATAACGGATGGCGCTGATGTGGAATTGAAATCAAAGTCCAATGCCATGTATAGCACCGGTGAAGTGAATATTACGGGTGGAAGTGTTACGGCAGAATCCGAATACCCGGCAATTTATTCTGTTGGCGCTGTCAATATTTCCGGCGATACTGTTGCAAAATTAAAAACATCTTACAGCGACGCCATTTATGGCGAGACCGAAGTGAATATTACAGGCGGAAATGTTACGGCAGAATCAGCAGGAGGAACTGCAGTCACCGCCCAGAATAGGATTAAAATTTCGGGTGAGGGAACAAAAGTCGATGCCAGAGGATATTACTGTGCACTCTATGCGCCAGGCTATGACGCTTCCGGCGGAATAGAAATAGCAAATGCAGAGTTTATCGGACATTCAGAGAATAACCATGTGGTATTTACAAATGCTTACATTACAATTGAGAATGATGCGAATGTAACACTCACCTCAGACTGGTACGCTGCTTCTGGGTTATTTTTGTACGATAGCAATCCGATTGCGATTACGGACAGCACCGTGACGATTACCACCAATTCCAGCTCCATTGCTTCCCTGGGGGATGTATCCATAAGGGATTCCAGACTCATCTTAAAAAGTTCGGAGGGGAATGGGATTGCCGCATCAGATTCTGCTTCAGGCGAGGGAACTCTTACCATTCGAGGAGACAATACCCATATTGAGTGTGAAAGCCTGTATCCTCTTTACGGGGGGAGGGTAGCCATTGAGGGAGGTTATTTGAATGTAACGGTATCAGAGGGTCCGGCTGTCTCCGGAATGAACGGCATCACGGTCAATAAGGGAGAGATACATGCAAAAGCTGTGGGAACCGATTCGGGGCTCAAACCGGCCGCATTTTACTCCAGCCTGGGAGATATCCTTTTTATAGGCAAAGACACACAGATAGAAGCCATATCGGAGCATTACCGTGCGATTTATACGGAGAATGCAGAGAAAGGCGAAATCGTTTTGGCTGCATTGGTGACTGCAAAGTCCGGCGGAGGCTTTGAAGCTATTACGGCGTGCAGCAATAAGACGAGTGATGAAGTTCCCCCTAACCCTGCCCATGCTATTGTCATAGGGGAGGGATATTCCGCACAGGGATATCTTCCCGTAACCACAAAATGGGCGGGAAATGCAGGCACTTATACCGCTTATACGGTGCTGGCTCCGATTGGAACGGAAAATCTGCAGGAGAGCTATTATCAGGATCTTCCCAGCGAGGTTCATATTGTTCCTGCCGTTTATGAGATTTCGGCGGCGCCCAGAGAGCTTGACTTTGGCAGCAAAGCCTACGGCGCTCCGGTTCCCGAAGCCAAAACCGTGACGGTGACCAATACCGGCAATATGCTGCTCTCGTTAAGTATGCCAAACTCAGAGAAATATACAATTCAGACAGCATCCGAACTGAAGCTGGCACCCGGCAAAAGCGCTGTTTTTACCATTCAGCCAAAGTCTGCTCTGATTCCGGGGAGCCACGAAGAAGCCATCACCTTTTCCACAGATAGAGACGGAGTGACAGGAGAAGCAGAAGCGGCATTTACGGTAAATAAAGCAGTACCCGTTATAACGGCGGCTCCCACAGCGGCAGACAGGAGGTACAATCCATCCGCAGCATTGGGAAGCATTGCTTTGACAGGAGGAGCAGCTATTGGTGTGGATAATAATCTCCTGACAGGGAGCTGGAGCTGGAAGGATGGAAGTGCCGTTCCGGGCGCGGGCAGTAAGAAGTATGCGGCAGTATTTACACCGGATATGGCAGACTACTATGAGACGGCAGAGGCTGACGCTTCCATAACCGTCGCAAAGGCGGTGCCTTATATTGCCGGTCTGCCTCAGGCGGCTTCCATCACCTATGGGGACAGCCTGGGCAGTTCTGTACTGTCAGGGGGAAGTGTACTGTATGGTGACGGAACAGGGCAGGCAGGCGGCGGTGAAGCCGGCAGTACGGAAGTCATAGCCGGAACCTTTACCTGGAGAGAACCGTCCCAAAAGCCTGCGGCGACGGACAGTGATACTACAGAGTATGAGGTGGTATTTACGCCCTCGGATGGAGTGAATTATGATCCCGCCTATGGAAAGATTACGCTGACTGTACAAAAAGCGCCGAATGCCCCCAATATGCCGGAGGAAGCCATAAGCGTGGCAAGGCGTTTTGAAAAGGCCGGTGATGTGGCCTTGCCGGAGGGCTGGGAATGGCGGGAGCCGGACCGGGAGACAGCGCTTGTTATTGGAGTGCCGGTAACTGCGGTGGCAGTTTATACCGGAGCAGATAAAGGAAATTACGAAAATGAGACAGTGACGATCACGCTCACAAGATCTGACTGCGATCATGTGGCAGGCGAGATCCTTTATACCAGGGAGGGGGAAAAGGCCCCTACCTGTACCGAGAGCGGATTGGGGCACAGGGAATGCAGCATTTGCCATACTGTGATGGAGACAGAGATAGCGGCGGCGCCTTTGGGACACAGCTATACGGGCAGGGTGACAAGAGAGCCAACCGTGAGCAGCGAGGGCGTGAGGACCTACACCTGCTCTCTCTGCGGACACCAGTACACGGAATCCATTGCAAAGCTTCCCTCAGGGAACAACAATCAGTTCGGAAACAATTCATCTGGGAACAATTCGTCCGGAAGCAGCCAGTCCGGGAACGATTCATCCGGAAACAGCCAGTCCGGGAACAATTCATCTGGGAACAATTCGTCCGGAAACAGCCAGTCCGGGAACAATTCATCTGGGAACAATTCGTCCGGAAACAGCCAGTCCGGGAACAATTCGTCCGGAAACAGCCAGTCCGGGAACGATTCATCCGGAAACAGCCAGTCCGGAAATAGTTTATCCGGGAATATTTTATCCGGGAATCGCCGGTGGGGAAACAATTCGTTGGATAATAGCCGGCAAACAGACGACGGGCAGGAAATCCCTCCAAAAACAGGTCGGCCGTTTATTAAGGGCGAGGACAGAAAAGAGGGATGGGACGTAATTCGCGCTGAGGAGGATGGAGCCATAGAGGGAAGCATCATTCACATTGATATGAACGGCGCTGTTGAAGTTCCCGGAGACATTTTTGATCGGGTTAAAGGCAGGGATATTACCATGACCTTTGATATGGGAGACGGCATTCTGTGGAGCGTGGACGGAGAAAGTATTCTTGCAGATCAGACAGAGGACATAGATTTTTCCGTAAAGACCAATACCAATGGAATACCGGCTGTTGTGTTGAACCGTGTTACAGGAGAGTGTTATGGGATTCAGGTTCAGCTTGCCCATGAGGGAGAGTTTGGGTTTACGGCCGTTCTGTCCATAAATCTCGGAAGTGAGAGGGCAGGAATGTATGCAAATCTTTTTTATTACAATCAGGCGGCAGACGGGCTGGAGTTTATGGCTGCGGATGAGATTGCAGAGGACGGCACGGCAGAGTTTTCCTTTATCCATGCGTCTGACTATGCAATTGTAATTGATACAAAGCCTATGGATCAGGCAGAGGGATCAGATGATGTAACAGAGACAGAAGAAGCGGCCCGGGACAGTATGCCGGACGACGCAGAGGAGTCAGAAGAAAAAGAGGATTCCCATAGCTATATCTGGATTCTTGTGATTTGCACTGTGCTGGCTCTTGCAGCTTTTCTTGTGAGGAGCAAGCGCTTGTGAGGCGGAAATATATCTTTTCGCGGTCAAAAACCGTCAATTGAAGCCGTTTTTTAGTTCGCCTATTGATTTACTGATATTTTGTGTTATGATATAGAAAATGTGAATTTTAAAACACAGCAATTCAATGAACAAGTATTAAAAGCGAGTAACAGTTTAGCCTGTTACCGGAATTCTGGTTATTTTTCAAAAACAGAATAGAGGCATAGTTGACTTTCCTTCGCATTTTTCATACAATTTGTATGAGAGTGCAAGCTGCTAAATATCTTCTTGAGCCAGGAGAGGGGACTTGCACGTTCCCCCTCTCTATATGGCGAAAGAACCGGTTCGGCCAAAGGGATGTGCGTCATACCTTTTGGTATACGGTTTTAAGAAGGAACACAGGAGGAATCTCAAACTATGAAACTCAGTACCTCAATTCTGGCCCACAAGCTTAAATCAAAATTTACCCTTCAAAATAAGAAAGCGCTGTCCGATGAACTGCATTTGGAACAGGTTCTGTTTTTCTGCGACGGGGACGGCATGCAGAATCATAAAATCTATATCTGCTCCCGGGAGCAGGTGTCCGGACAGGATCTGATTGTGCCGGAGGAGGCAGTTCTGTTCTGTATCGGGAAGGTGCGGACTCAGAACACGGGAAAGAACGGACAGGTGTTTCAGCTTGTGGACGATACTTCTCCCTTTGTCCTCTTCAATGAGATTCAGCGCCTCTTTGAGTACTACAGCCAGTGGGATGAACGGCTCTATGAGCTTGCCAATCAGGAGGGAAACATCCAGGAAATGCTGGACGAAAGTTTCCGTATATTTCACAATCCGGTGATTGTCAGCTCGGCGGATTATTTTGTCATCGGCTACTCCAGTGTCATAGATACACGTTCGGATCTTTCCGGCCTGGTGGATCCGGATGCTATCTTTGAGTACAGCGGAGAATACCGCAATACGGAGCAGCAGAAGATTCTGATGAAGAAGAAGGGGGCTTATTTTTTTCCGGATTATATTACGGGAGCCAGGAGCCTGTGTGTGAATATCTCCCAGCATGACCGGTTTGCCTACCGGGTAACCATGGTGGAGAGCTTAAGCCGTTTTGAAGCCTATGACGGAGTGCTTTTGGAGCATCTGACAGAATATATCAGGCTGGCGCTTTCCAAGCAGATGACCCTGCAGGCGGATATGGGCTACCGCCTGGACAGGATTCTTTCCGACATTCTGCAGAATCCCGACCAGGACAAAGAGGTGATCCGGCAGTGGTTTTCGGAATTCGGATGGCTTCCGGAGCATCGCTATTTCTGTATTAATCTGAAGGTGGCGGCTTTGGATCTGGAAAATATGACAGTACGTTTTATATGCAGCCACATTGAAAATATGCTGGGCCATTCGTGTGCCTTCCAATATGAAAATAATATTACGATTTTTGTGAATCTGACCCGGTTCGGAGGCGGCGCGGAGGATGCTATGGAGAAGATAGTGTATTTCCTTCGGGACAGTTTTTTAAAAGCCGGTCTCAGCAATGAGTTCGTGGGATTTGAGCTGCTTCACTATTATTACCGTCAGGCGGCGGTGGCCCTGGAAGTGGGAAGCCGGAGAGCGCCTTTTCGGTGGATTCACCGGTTTGATGAGATTGCCCTTGACTATCTTCTGGAACAGAGCCGGGGGGAGCTTCCGAAAGAACTGGTCTGCTCTCAGAAGATTCTGGGGCTTCGTTCCTTTGACAGACAGCACAATACCGATTACTACAATACATTGAAACTCTATGTGAAAAATCATCTGAATGCGGTACAGACAGCAAAGCAGCTTTATATCCACAGAAGTACCTTCCTCTACCGGATGGAGAAGATAAGAGAGCTGCTCCATCTGGATCTGGATGATTATGATACGCTGCTCTACGTGATGATTACTTTCCGGATGATGGATTTAGAGTAAAAAAATCATATAAGCACATCCCTTCACATATATTGTAAAAGCATATATGGAAGGGGTATTTTTATGGACAAAAGTTCCGAATATAACTTGTATAAAGACATACAGACCCGGACCGGCGGAGAGATTTATCTGGGAGTGGTAGGGCCGGTGCGTACCGGAAAATCTACTTTTATCAAACGGTTTATGGATCTGTGCGTTCTGCCGGGCATTGAGGATGAAAATGCCAGAACAAGGGCCAGGGATGAGCTTCCGCAGTCGGCGGCAGGAAAAACCATAATGACGACAGAGCCGAAATTTATCCCCAAGGAGGCTGTGGAGGTGCGGATTTCCGGGGATGTGGCGGTGAAGGTGCGGATGATCGACTGTGTGGGTTTTATGGTACCCGGTTCTGAGGGGCATATGGAGGACGATGCGGAGCGGATGGTAAAGACGCCCTGGTTCGACTATGAGGTGCCGTTTACCCAGGCTGCCGAATTGGGAACCAAAAAGGTTATCACGGATCATTCCACTATCGGAATCGTAGTGACCTGCGACGGCTCCTTCGGCGACATTCCCAGGGACAATTACATAGAACCGGAGGAGCGGACCGTAGCGGAACTTAAAAAGCTTGGAAAGCCCTTCGTCATCCTCCTGAATTCCGAAAAACCTTACAGCGACGCGGTTTCCGGTATGGCGGCAAAAATGGAGGAAAAATACGGTGTTTCCGTGCTGCCGGTGAACTGCGAGCAGCTTCGGAAGGAGGATGTGACCAGAATACTGGAGCAGATTCTGTACGAATTTCCGCTTGCCAGGGTAGAATGTTATGTGCCCAAGTGGGTGGAAATGCTGCCCATGGAGCACCGCATTAAGCAGGATGTGATTGCAAGGCTTAAAGAACTGGCCCAGAAGCTTAATACTATCCGGGATGTGACACCGGAAAACCTGCGGATAGAGAGCGAATTTATCGATCGGGTGAAGCTGGATCAGATCCACATGGATAGCGGAACCGCACGGATAAATATGGAGATAGACGACCGTTATTATTACGAACTTCTAAGCGAACTTACCGGGAGCGAGATCCTGGGAGAGTATGAGCTTATGTCCCTTATCCGGGAATTGTCAAAGATGAAAAAAGAATACGAGAAAGTAGCCGCCGCCATCGCATCCGTGCGGCAGAAAGGCTACGGTGTTGTGATGCCGGATCAGGAAGAGATCACTTTAGAAGAGCCGGAACTGATTCATCAGGGAAACAAATACGGTGTCAAAATCCGCTCTATCGCCCCCAGCATCCACCTTATCCGTGCCAACATCGAGACAGAGATAGCCCCCATCGTAGGAAGCGAAGATCAGGCAAAAGATCTCATTACATATCTGAAAGACAGCAGCGGAGAAAACGAGAGCATCTGGAGCACGAACATTTTCGGAAAATCCGTAGAGGAACTGGTAGAAGACGGAATCCGAGGAAAGATCTACCAGATAGGAGACGAAAGCCAGGTAAAATTACAGGAAACCATGCAAAAGATAGTCAACGACAGCAACGGCGGCCTAGTTTGCATTATTATCTAGCTACAAGCCGGGCGCAAAAGAAAAAGCAGAAGCCGAATGGGGTGCTTGCACACCAGGCGGTTTCTGCTTTTTCTTTTGCATGCGGCGCCAGCCGCAAACCGAGGAAAGCCAAAGGCTTTCCGAGGTGCCCGGCGCCCGTGGCCAAGAAGTAGATCGGGCGCAGGAAACAAAAACAGACAAAGATCCCGCCCCTCCAGAACCTCCCAGATGCTCACAGCCTACATCGCCAGAGCAGCAGCACTCCTAATCCTTGCAATCATGCTTCTGCTCATGGTATGCGGCTGTCTCTACATCCGCGATCTTTTCCGCAAAACAAAAGACACTGCGCACAACACAGGATCTGCTCTTGAAAGCCTGTCCTATGCCAACCAGATCCCCCTGAAGGGCTATGCACGGCACACCGTCATTCTGGATGCCGGCCATGGCGGAAACGACAGCGGCACCATAGAGCAGTCCGCATCCGAAAAAGAGATCAACCTGTCTGTCGTATTAAAAATGAAGCAGCTTCTGGAAAACAGAGGCATCCAAGTCATCCTCACAAGGGAACGCGATGTATTTATGGAATTAGAAGAAAGAACAGAAGCCGCAAAAGCCTGCAAAGCAGATTTATTCTTAAGCATCCACTGCAACTACTATGAAGATGACAGCTCCATCCACGGACTGGAATGCTACTACAGCCAGGATTCCGATGAAGGAAAATATTATGCAGAAAAAATAATGGACAGCATTGAGAAAAGCGGAAAGATCCCATCCCGGAATGCAAAGCCGGCCGATTACTATGTTCTCAAAAATACAGATCTTCCGGCAGTATTGGTAGAAGCAGGCTACCTTTCCAATTACATGGAAAGGACAAACCTCATATCCGAAGAATATCAGGAAATACTGGCGGCAGAGCTTGTGGAAGGGATCATAAAAGGGCTAAATATATAACTCATTTTCTTTTCTTATAGAACATGCTTTTTTCATGGCAAGTGCCGCAGCCGAAACAAGAGCGCCATTCACCTTCCGGGCCGAATGGGGGCAGCGTACAACACAGCGCATACATGAGATGCATTTTTTGCTGTCAGCAGTTTTCAGATTCTCTTTGTGAATCGCCTGTGCCGGACATTTTTCGGCACAAAGACCACAGCCCGTACAGGCAGAGTCAGCCCTGGGTACCAACCCTGCGCCGCCGGCTTTCTTATATGGATGCTCTCCCGGAATCTGTGCTGCGGAAAGCTCACTTAAACTGCCGTTGATTTTTTCTGAAATTTTTTTTGAAAAGCCCTGCAGCTGGCTTTTATCTCTGGAATCGGGTCTTCCTGCGGCATATTGGTGCATGATAGAGTGTTCTGCAATAGCAGCAATGGCGGCGATCACCTTGAAACCGCATTCTTTTGCCGCATCATACAATTCGATCAAAGTATCCTCATAGGCCCGGTTGCCATACACGCAGACAACGACACACAGAGCACCATTCCCATGGAGTTTTGAGAGTCTTTGTACAGCAAGAGCAGGAACACGTCCCCCATAAGAAGGGGCTGCAATAACTGCAAGCTCATCCTTTTCAATATTTTGTACGGAATAATCCGCTTTCGCATCGGTCAAATCAATCTTTCTGACCGGCATTCCCAATTCCTTTGTGATAATATCTGCAGCCAGCTCCGTTCCGCCGGTAGGGCTGAAAATAATCTGTAAAGCTTTCATACCTATCTCCTAAGTAATTTCGAATTTACATTATTATAGCAGGCGCGATAAAAAAAGGCAACATAATTGCCTCTGAGTGACAGGGGCTGACAGGGACAGTGGATGGTTTGCCATAGGAGAAGCTTTGGTATAAAATAATTTTCAGAGAGTTTTTTATAAAAACTGTAACGAAACCTGCATTTTTAACACTTACTGATAGAATATACAAAAAAGATGTATGAATGGGGTACCGCAGGGTGCCGCTTTTCGGAAAGGAGGATATGAAAATGGAGTCTCTTGAGGAAATCTATCAGAAATACGCCCGGACCGTGTATGCATATCTGCTCAGCAGAACCCGGAACCAGGATCTGGCGGAAGAGCTGACCCAGGAGACCTTTTTCCAGGCCGTCAGAACCATTGACACCTTCCGGGGAGACAGTAAGCTTGCCACCTGGCTGTGTGGGATTGCCCGTAACCTCTGGCTCGCGCATATCAGAGAGGGCTGTGAAATGCAGCCTTTGGAGGAGATAGAGGTCGTGACGGGACTGCCCTCGCCGGAGGAAGAACTGTGTCTTCAGTGGGAGAATCTGGAGATCTTAAAGCTGCTTCATGGTTTGAAGGAACCTATGCGTGAGGTGATGTATCTGCGGCTGATTGGAAACCTTACTTTTGGACAGATTGGAGAGATCATGGGAAAGAGTGAAAACTGGGCCCGGGTGAATTTTTACCGGGGAAAAGAAATCGTCAGGAAGGAGGCGCAGAAAGTATGAAACATAACATTTCCTGTGCACTGGTCCGGGATCTGGCGCCGTTATATGCGGAGAAATTGATTTCCGGGGAAAGCCGGGAGGAGATTGAGGCACATTTGGAAACCTGTGAATCATGCAGGGAATACTATCACAGGCTTACGGAGAATATGGAGGAGGAACAGATGGAGATAATCAGACAGGAAGCCGTAGAAATAGATTATATGAAGCGAATTCACGCATATCAGAAAACCAATGCCGTTTTGGGAGGAATTGTCAGCTTTTTGCTCGGAGCCCTTCTGCCTGTGGGCATACTGGGTTTCTCTGTGTTTATAAACCAGAACGGACTGAGCGACTACCACTGGGCACGGCTGCAGCTGGTATGGCCTCTTGTGATTCTGCGGATGTTTCTGTCAGGGGTTGTGGTGTGCTTGATTTACTGTGGGGTGAATCGTATGCTGCGGAAAAAATCTCTCTGAAGCACTATCTGATCTGCAAAATGCAGACAGAAAGCCGGAGAGGGCTTTAAAAGGGAGCCCTCTCCGGAATTGAAAGCAGACCAGAGAATATAAACAGGAATGTAAACAGTGCTGCAGTCCGGGAAACCAAGAACAGGTTTTTGGCTTATGCAGATTGTCACGGATTGTCATTTCCTGTCTGTAAAAATGGATTGAAATTCTTATATAAATCAGATATGATAAGATTCATTAAAATTCTTTTTATTCACGGGCCGGTTCGGCCATTTTTCTCAAAAATTTTGGGCGGCTGCAATATTGAAAACTGGGGAGGGTGAGAAGACAAAATGACATAGTTGTAAAAATGCCGGAATCTGTTATAATTTAAGAAAGGAAAAAAATATGAATGATATTGAGGTTCAATGGCACCCAGGATTCGTGGCGGCCATGAATCTGGAACTGGCCGATAACCGGGCTGACTTAATCTATGAGAAAGAATACAATTTGAATACGAAACCATTAGAGATTGACCTTCTAGTCATTAAAAAGGATCGGCATGTTCAGATTGAGAACGAA
>JAETRR010000084.1 GCA_021770065.1 Lachnoclostridium sp.
TCATTTCTTTGTAATCTCCATCAGTTTTCCCACTCCTGCTGTTTTTCCGGATGTTCTTTGAGGTACACTGCATAATGCTCCAGCGCCGCCTGCGTATATGCCTTTTTCTGCACTGCAGGTAGTTTGCGTATATCCTGCGGAAGCAGCTTATTGATATATCCGGCAGTCAAGCCGCTGTTGCCTGGCTCCTTTTGCAGCAGGACATGGATCAGGTCAACGGTCAAATCCCGCTTTTCTTTTGACATCTGCTTTAGCTGCTGCGCCTGTTCCAATGACGGCTTCACCCTGTCACAGATGATGACATCAAGCAGGGCTTCCTGTTCAGGTCTTTCCAAATAGGATAGCTCTACGCCGACCATAAACTTTAATTTCCCTCCATCAATCATTTCCAATAATTCCGGTAACAGGTGCGTAAGCCGGATGTACCGCTGGATTTGTGCCCTGCTGTCATCCGCTTCCTCAGCGATAAGCTCTACACTGGTCTTTCCTTTTAACTTCTGCTCAACTTGAGCAGAAGTTAAATCTGTACGCATCCCCTGTTTTCTCCCTAAATTGCGAAGGGCCTCTCGTTTAATCCTATACATCCATGCTTTCTCTGATGGCTTGATATCCTCCCTATGCAGATTAGCGTCGCACACCCTGATATTAGCCTCATCATCATCTATTTCCTGGACCAACACAGGTACATCGGCAACTTCTGCCCGCAGTGCAGCAAGCCTCCTCCGATGGCCAGATATAATCTCGTATTTGCCTTCATGCTGCATGTCCGGCCTTGCAATAATTGGCTCAAAAACGCCTCGTTGCATGACACTTTCCACCAGTTTGTCAAAATCAGCATCTTCCCGCACCTGGTATGGCTGATGTCCCAACTCGTTGCTATGAAAGTCCACCAATTGATTCGGCGGCAGCAAGGTAACCACCTCCCCTGATGGGTGGTTAGAATTTTTGGATGGCATCCCCTGTCCCAGAAAGAGGGAATTCATCAAAGCTTCTTTATCTATCACATTATCCATAATACCGCACCTCATATCCTTTCGCTTTCTCCGTCCTCTTGTTGTTCAGATAACATACGCCTTTATATAATAGTTTCAATACCGCAATGCCCAGCCGAACTGCCAAAACAGCAAAGATTAAAACCAGCCATCCTGCCCAAAATATAACCTTGATAATTGCAAACATCATATCATTCCACCAGCCTTTCCACTAAAAACTCTTGCATGAACTCCCTGTATCCCTGTGCCACATTGCCTCTTGGGAACTGGTATATAATGCTGCGACCGCTGTCAACATACCGTTCTGCCTCCGTAGCCCTTGGGATCACTGCATCAAAGATATGAAGGGCCTCAAATTCATCCCGCATTTCCTCAATCTGCTGTTTGCCATACTTGGCTCGTTTATCCAGCATGGTAAGAAGTATTCCTTTGACGGTTAGCGCTTTATTAATCGGACGAACAAAATTATCTACCGTATGAAGCAGTTCATGGATTGCCTCTCGGCTTGCTTTCTGGCATTGGCTCACGACTAAAAGTTCATCTGCCGCCACAAGCTGGTTCGTCGCAAAAAGATCCAAAACCGGCGCAGCGTCTAAAATGATGAAATCATAATATCTGCGATAATATTCTACCAGATGGGAAAGCGCCTTGAACCTGATTTCCATATCGTTTTGCGTTGCCAGAGCAGCTGCTACAGATACCAGCTTGTTATCTGCCGGTAGCAGGTCATACCCTTCTGGGCAGTGTATTACTGCACCATCTGCGAAGGCGTCAGTATCCCTGCCTAATGTCTTAAATAGAATTAAGTCCGTTAATGTCATTTTCAGCTGCCGGTAATCCAGTTCTGCCTGCTGGCAGAGGATCTTAGTTAGAGTTGTGCTGCTTCCATCGCAGTCGATAAGCAGTACCCTCTTTTCTTCAGCTAGAATCGCCGCCATAGCTAAAGCCGTTGTAGTTTTACCCACACCTCCTTTTTGATTGTTTACGCTAATTACCCTTGCTTTCATGTGTGTTCTCCTTCCGTTCGTAGTAAAAATCTTATCTTGCACATAGGAAACCTTGTTTAGGTTCCATGTCCAAAGCCTGCCGAAATCTTCCGATTTCCACACGCAGCTTTTCTTCACGCTCTCCATCTGCTTGCGTCCAGGCCATACCATGGCTTATGGACAGAAACTCATCGACTAGATTGATATATGCTGTGACATTGCTTTCCGCTTGCTTCAGCTCGTTCCATGTCATATTGTTTGGCTTTATCATTGTTTTCTCCACTCCTTTTCAAATTACCTGCGTCGAAGCTGTTCGATTAATGGGCCATGCCCACGCTGCACCGCCACCTCATAAACAAACCTTTGCGTCCATAATTTCCATGTATTGATATTTGCGTAAAAAAAGATCTCATCCTCGGTATACTTCGCCTGATATATCACATGATTCCATACGCCGTCCCTATAGTCCATCGACACGACCCGGATTGCCTTGTCAATGATATTAACCCTGTGATTCAGTTCTGCACGATTGATTGCCTGCATCTCTGTCGGACGAGATACTCTGTGTCCGCTGCCAATGCCGTCCTGGTTGCCTGCGGAGGATCCAGCCATCGGCTCCTGCAAAATCCGCACATACTCTGGATATTGCCGGATAAAATATAGAGTCTCGCGATACAATTCGTCAGAACCCAAATAGTATTTTGACGACTTGAGCGTATACTCTTTTTTAAGGCGATCTATCACCTTGTATCCAATTCCTGCATCCCTGGCCACTTTTTCCAGCTTTGCCAGGTCTTCTGCCCTTTCTAATTTAATCAAAGCTTCACTACTCATTCCAAAACCTCTTATTTAAAAAAATCGCCACTTTTCCATTTCTTTAATAAATTCTTGCTGTTTTCTTCCGTGATTTTGTCTACTTCTTCCTTCGTGGCCACTCCATATTCCTGCATTTTTTCTGTGTACCAGGCTTCAAGTTCCGCCGCAGCCTGGTCCTCTTCTATCCGTCTGGCAGCTTCCTCTGCCGCATCTTTTGCCGCCCAGGCCTCCGCCAGTTCCGCATCCGTCTCATAACCAAGTGTCCTCGCAATCGTTTGGACATAGCGGTAATAGTTCTTAATAGGCGCTTGTCCGTCGCCCCGACCAAAAATCCGGTCACTGCACTCATCCAGCAGCTTCTCTAAGCGATTACCATAGTCCTCCCTCAATCCCTCCAGCTCAACTTCAGTTAAACAGATATTTTTCCGCTTACCTAGCATACTGTTATCTTTTTTGAGAGATGGAGTACTATAATCAGTATTACTATAATCAATCTTACTAGGGTTAAATTTTTTAACTTCTTGAAGTTCAATTTCTTTACTTCTTGAAGTTAAATCTTTTAACTTCTGTTCTTTTTTGTTCGTTTCAGCCTCATAGAGCCGCATGTTATTTGCACCATGTTCTTCTCTTGCCACACTGGCAAAGTCTTTGACATATGTAATCGTTGGCTTACCCATTCCTTGTCTCACACGCTCGATCAACCCGATTTCCGTTAAGTTTTTCAGATACTTGACTGCTGTGGGATGGGAGCAACACATGCTCTTTTCCACCTGTGCCACCGTGTAAATGATATACAGCCGTCCCTGTTCATCCGTATACTGATCCACATTATTCCTAGAGAGGGAAACTCGGTTCAGCATCAGCGTGTATAGGATTTTTTCCCCGGCGCCCAGTTCCGCAAAGACAGGATCATCAATCAGCATGTATGGCATCGGCAGAAACGCATATTGGTTTGCCGCATAAGCCGTCAGGTATTCAAAATTCAGCTTCTTCATCGTGACTTCACCGCCTACACTTTGAAACTAACCTGCAAGCTAGTGTCCGCTTCTGTCACGGACTGTGCTTGCCGTTCATCGTCTGGAACCAATCCACATTGGGCTACCAGCGCCGAATACATCCAGTATTTATGTGCAGCATAATCCTCCGGCAACATCCCATTTCTCAATTCTTTATAGATTGTGTCCCTGTGGCACCTGAGCTGCCTTGCAATCTCAATGACACTGGTTGACCGCTTTATGAGGCTTTCTATTACTTGCCGATCGTTAAATGACAGCCTTCTGCCTCCCATGGCATATCCTCCTTCCTGCACTCGCTGAAATCATAACTTATTTTTTGTAGCTAAACCCTTTTATTCGATGCTTCGCTCAAGAAGTACTTACAAAAAATAATTAAGATTTCCTTGAAAATTCAA
>JAETRR010000042.1 GCA_021770065.1 Lachnoclostridium sp.
GATTGCTGCAGGACGCATGGTTGATGGAAGATATACAGTACAGACCGTGTTGAAAAGGTTCGGATTTGTAGAGGGAGATCATTTGACGAATGCCGGAAATGTCTTGTTTGGAAATTCGCATCCAGTGACTTTAAAAGCGGCTGTTTTCGCAACGGATGAAAAACTTACATTTTTGGATATACAGATGTATGAAGACAACATTTTGAATCTTCTTGGAATAGCGGAAAAATATATTTTGAAAAACATAAACTGGCGAAGCGAGATTGTCGGTATGGAGAGGGAGGAAATCCCGGAAATTCCAGTTGCGGCGGTAAGGGAGATTTTAGCGAACAGCTATGCCCATGCAGTGTATAACGGCAGTACATACCATGAAATTTGCATACATCCGGGGAAGGTTACCATATATAGTCCGGGTTCTTTTGCGAGTACATACAGCCCGGAAGATTATATCAACAAAAATCTCCAGTCTTCTATACGGAATGCCGCAATTTCTAAAATTTTGTACTTGAATAGGTCAATTGAGCAGTTCGGAAGTGGATTTAAGCGTATCAACAGTTTGTGTAAGGATGCGGGGGTAAAGTATTCGTATGAATTTGCGGACAATGGATTTACATTTATTTTTTACAGAAAGACAAAAAATATCCTTGCACGGAAGACTGAAAATAAGACAGATGGCACTGTAAATGACATTGAAAGTGGCACTGTAAATATTTCTCTAAACAAGAATGAGCAGGTAGTATATGGTCTGCTTGGGAAGAATCCTTATTACACAAGACAGGAACTGGCAGATGCCACATCAAAATCATTGAGGACGATCCAGCGGACATTGGATTCTTTGCGAAAGAAGGATTTAATAGAAAGAATCGGAAGCGACAAATCAGGATATTGGGGGGTTAAGAACCTTGATTGAATGAAATAAGCAATCCATGCCGACAAATAGAACAAATGTTTGCATAATATACCTATCGCTACATTAGGATGATGTCGCACGAAAAAACTGACAGCTCCCGCTTAAGATTTTAATAGTCTATGAAAATTCTGCAATTTGTGATAAAATACAAAGGATGTCTCAATTGCTTTACGGAATCTTAATAAAAATATAGAAGGAAGTTAATAAATCTGCGATAACATATTGAAAGGCTGGAAGGTAATACCTGTTCATTTCCGCGGACGGACCCTGTCTGCCGGAGTATAACAGTAAGCAGATTGAAAAATACTATGAAATACAGTCATATAGAACCGGCAGTTTTTCTGGAACGTCCCAATCGCTTTATCGCTTACATAGAGCAGGCGGGAAAACGGGAAATCTGTCATGTAAAAAATACGGGCCGGTGCAGAGAGCTGCTGCTGCCCGGAACACAAGTGTATGTACAGCGTCAGTTCAGCCCGGCGAGAAAGACGCCTTTTGATCTGATTGCCGTGAAAAAAGGAGACCGCCTGATCAATATGGACTCCCAGGCTCCGAACAAGGTAACGGCGGAATGGCTCCGCACAGGCAGCTTCTGCAGTCCGGATGCCGTGATAAAACCGGAATGCCGTTATGGGAATTCCCGGTTTGACTTTTATATTGAGGACGGCCCGCGTAAAATCTTTATGGAGGTAAAGGGCGTCACTCTGGAGGAAGAGGGAGCAGTCCGCTTTCCGGATGCGCCGACTGAACGCGGCGTTAAACATATTCAGGAATTGACAGAATGCAGAAAAGCCGGCTATGAAGCATATATATTTTTTGTGGTTCAGATGAAAAACGTACTCTTCATGGAGCCTAATGACCGGACACATCCGGCCTTCGGAGAGGCTCTGCGAAAAGCTGCGGCAGAAGGCGTCGGCGTATTTGCCAGGGATTGTCTGGTACAGCCCGACGAGCTGAAGATAAACAGAGAAGTTGAGGTTCGTTTGTAAATGGAAGAATTACAGGAAATTACCGTCCCCCTTTTAAAATGGTATGACGGCCATGCGCGTGTGCTGCCCTGGCGTGAGGATCCTTCTCCTTACCGGGTATGGGTATCCGAGATCATGCTCCAGCAGACACGGGTGGAGGCAGTAAAGCCTTATTTTGAGCGATTCTTAAGGGAACTTCCCACCATCCGTTCCCTGGCGGAGGCACCGGAAGACCGGCTTATGAAGCTGTGGGAAGGACTGGGCTACTATAACCGGGTCCGCAATATGCAGAAAGCAGCCAGAGAGCTGACCGAAGAATATGACGGCGAGTTGCCGGCGGACTTTGAACGTATCCTGAAGCTTCCGGGGATCGGGAGCTATACGGCCGGTGCCATAGCTTCCATAGCCTTTGGAATACCCAGGCCTGCGGTGGACGGCAATGTTCTTCGGGTCCTGTCAAGAGTCCGGAAAAGCTATGAGGATATTATGAAGCAGTCTGTCCGCAGGAGCTTTGAAGAACAGATCCGGGCTGTGATTCCAAAGGATCGGGCAGGAGATTTTAATCAGTCTCTCATAGAGCTGGGAGCGATTGTGTGCGTGCCGAATGGAGCGCCCAGATGCGGAGAATGCCCTCTGAAAGAGCTTTGCAGGGCACATGCCGGCGGTGTGGAACTGGAGCTCCCCAAAAAGGCGCCGCCTAAAAAGAGACGGATTGAAGATAGAACCATATTGGTATTGATTTCAGACAATAAGGCCGCTCTGAAAAAACGTCCCCCAAAAGGGCTTCTGGCAGGGTTGTATGAGCTGCCCAATCTGGAAGGCAGGTATGACAGCGGGGAAGTCCTTAACTATGTCAGGGAACTTGGCCTGTCACCCATCCGCATCCAGCCGTTGCCGGAGGCAAAGCATATTTTCAGCCACATTGAATGGCATATGGCCGGATATGCGGTGAAGATTGAAGAGCCGGAGGAGGAGCCGGAAGGGTTTTTCTTTGTGGAAAAGGCACAGATGGAGGAGAAATACTCTATTCCGGCGGCATTTGGAGCTTATACGGAATATTTTAAGCATCGTTTTTAAGATATACGGCATAAAGGACGAAAATATAATTAGATAAGTATTCTCATATGCAGAATACCGGCAGAACACTTCTGAGAAAAAGACAGCAAAAGAACATTGAGGTGAGAGAAATGTATGATGCAATCGTAATCGGTTCCGGAATTGCCGGAGCTGCCGCAGCCAGGATATTGGCGGAGGAACAGAATAAATCCGTACTGGTGCTGGAGAAAAAGGCACACATCGGCGGTAACTGCTACGACGAGGAAGATGCCCATGGAATTTTAGTCCACCGGTACGGGCCGCATATTTTTCATACCAGTGACGAGGAGGTATATGCCTGGCTTTCCCGTTTTACAGACTGGTATGCTTTCGGCCATGAAGTAGTGGCGAAGGTGGGAGAAAAACTGATTCCGGTGCCTTTTAATCTGAACACCTTAAGGCAGGTTTATGGGGAAGAAAAGGCTGCGATCCTTGAACAGAAACTTAAAGATACTTTCGGGGAGGGGGCCCGTGTGCCCATACTTAGGCTTCGTGAGCAGCAGGATCCCGAGATCCGGGCAATTGCGGACTATGTCTATGAAAATATTTTCCTAAAATATACCATGAAGCAGTGGGGACAGAAGCCGGAGGAAATCGATCCTGCAGTTACGGGTCGGGTTCCGGTGGTGATTTCCCATGACAACCGGTATTTTGGCGACAAATACCAGGGAATGCCGAAAGACGGTTATACGCCCATGTTTGAAAAAATGCTGGATCACCCTCTGATCGAGGTGCGCATAGGAGTAGATGCAAGGGATGTGATGGAGCTTTCGGAAGACACGGGAAAAGTGCTGCTCTATGGAGAGGAATTCAATGGCTGCGTGATTTACACGGGGCCGGTTGACGAGCTGTTCGGATGCCGTTTCGGGCGCCTGCCTTACCGCTCTCTTCATTTTGATTTTGAACATCTTGACATTCCCGATTACCAGGGGCACAGTGTGGTCAATTATACGGTGAGCGAGGAGTTTACCAGAATTACGGAATTTAAATATCTGACCGGACAGAAGGCGGAGACGACAACGATTGTCCGGGAGTATCCGTTTGCCTACACGGGAGCAGAGGGAGAGATTCCCTATTATGCAATTATGAATCCGGAAAATAATAAGCTGTATGAGAGGTATGCGGCTCTTGCGGAGCAGTTTTCCCATTTTCATCTATTGGGACGGCTTGCGGAATATAAATATTATAATATTGACGCCATGGCCGGAAAGGCAATTGCACTGGCAAGAAGCCTGGAAAAAAACTGAAGCGAATTTACCCTTTAGTGCCGTCGCGCAGCGACTTTAAGTAGATATTACGGAACTGGTAAAGTCGCAAAGGCGCACGAGAGGAACTTTCATGAGTGCTTTTCGAATGAAAGTTTCTCTCAATACCTGTGTGTCGAAGCGACTTTACCCTTTAGTGCCGTCGCGCAGCGACTTAGAATAGGAGGACGATATGAAACTTTTATCTATTATTATTCCATGCTACAATTCGGAAAACTATATGCGCAACTGTATCCACTCGCTTCTGGTAGGAGGCGAGGAGGTAGAGATTATCATTGTGGACGACGGCTCTGTGGACGGGACGGCGGCTATCGCAGACGAGTATGCAGAGAAGTACCCTTCTATTATTAAGGCGGTGCATCAGGAGAACGGCGGCCATGGAGAGGCAGTCAATACAGGGCTCCGCAATGCCACGGGGCTTTATTTTAAGGTGGTGGACAGCGACGACTGGGTATCCATTTCCGCTTACAAAGAGATACTGAAAACTCTGGAAAATCTGGCAGGGGCAAGACCTCTGGTGGATATGCTGATCAGCAATTTCGTTTATGAGAAGGAAGGCCAGAAGCGTAAGAAGGTTATGAGCTACCGTTCCGCGTTTCCCCAGGATCGGGTGTTCACCTGGGACGATGTAAAGTTTCTTCTGAAAGGGCAGTACATTTTGATGCACTCCGTCATTTACCGGACAAAGCTTCTGCGCGAGTGTGAACTGGAACTGCCAAAGCACACCTTTTATGTGGACAATATTTTTGTTTACCATCCGCTGCCTTATGTGAAGTATCTGTACTATATGAATGTGAATTTTTACCGGTACTATATCGGACGTGAAGATCAGTCGGTCAATGAGAAGGTGATGATCAGCCGTCTGGATCAGCAGCTCAAGGTAAATTATCTGATGATTGACGATTACAAGCTGACGGATCCGAGGCAGATTCCGAACCGGAAGCTGCGGCACTATATGAAAAATTATCTGGAGATTATTATGGTGGTTTCTTCTATCATTGCCATCCGCTCCGGAACGAAGGAGAATCTGGAGAAGAAGTATGAGCTGTGGAAGTATCTGAAGAAGAAGGATCCGAAGCTTTATTATGAGCTGAAATGGGGAATCATGGGAAGGAGCATGAACCTGCCGGGAAGAAGCGGACGGAAGATTTCGGAGACGGCTTACAAGATTGCGAATAAGTTTGTCGGGTTTAATTAAAGTTTTTACAACATATTTGCCTGCTGTATAGCTTGAAAAAAATGCTGGTTTTGCCTATAATAAAAAATATCAAAATGAAAGAAGGGTTTAGCGTATGAGCAACAGAGAAAGAATCGTTGAATTGTTAGACGTTATACCAGATTATAAAATCGGATATGTACTTGCATATGTTCAAGGAGTGGCGGCAGATGAAGAGGCGGACAATCTTTTCTGCCAAAGAATGGTAGAAAGTTATGAAAATGCGTCAGATGAGGATAAAGAAGAGGTGTCCTTCGAGGAATGTCTGAAGGAATGGGGGCTTGATTGATGTATCAGATTATCATCAAAAAGAAAGCCAAAAAAAAGATGCCAAGGGTTTTTCCCTGGACATCTTTTTTTACTTCTTGTACTCAGGCTCCCACCGGCTTCCGCTTCCTGGCGCGCGCAAAGGAAAAGTCCGTGTGGTATACCAGCTGCTCCATCAAAATTCCCAGCAGCGTTCCGGCAATCACATCCAGCATAGAATGCTGTTTTAAAAACATCGTAGCCAGTATGATGGATACCATCAGAAGGAAGGAGCCGCTTCGAATCCAGACATTTCCTCCCAGCTTCTGATTTTTCGTCACAGCCACATGAGCCGCAATGGAATTGTACACATGAATACTGGGGAAAATATTGGTTGCCGTATCCGCCCGGTATAGAATAGAAACGGCAAAAGTAAAAATATTATGCCGCTCAAAGGAAGCGGGCCTGAGCAGATGGCCGTTGGGATATATGGTAGATACAGCCAAAAACAGCGTCATCCCCGTAAACAGGAAAATGCAGTACTGATAAAATTCCCGTTTCTTATCAAGCTGAAAAAACAAATAAACAAAAACGGCAGCTACATATACAAACCACAGCAGGTAAGGTACAATAAACACTTCCGAAAAAGGAATCAGGTCATCCAGGCCTACATGAATCACATGGTAGGGCAGGTTCGCCCGGCTCTCAAGCCATATGAACCAGGGCAGATAGATAAATGCATAGAGCAGGACAAAAGCATGCCGGTATTTATAAAGAAAAGCCTTCATATCTTCCACTTCTTTCCTTAAAATCTTCTTTTCCATTATATGATGATTTTCTGAAAGGAAGTATATCACTTTGAAAATGCCAATACAATGACCTTTCGAATATTTTAAGAAAATATTTAAAAATAAATCCGGCATCCAGTTAACACAGGTTCGGCCTTCCTCCAATCAGAGTCAGCGCTCCGGGAAGGCAGGAAACCGTGAGCACATCCTCCGGCGCGTAAGGTTCCCCGTCCGTATGAAAGGGAAGAGGCTTCTCCGGGCGTATCTCCAGAGATTTTACACGGTACTGATGAATTCCCCTGAAAATATTGTGCCATCCCCGGTATGCCGTGGGGAACATAAGAGCAATGGTCAGCTTGCTTAAGCCCTCCACCACACACACATCCAGAAACCCGTCATCCGCTTTTGCTGCCGGGCACATTTTCAATCCGCCTCCCTCATAGGGACAGTTTAGGGCGGAGAGAAAATAAGTGCGCGGAAACCGCAGCTTTTTGTGCCGATCCAGGGTGAGCCGCACGGGAACGGGACGAAACAGAAGAATCTGCTTCAGAGCAATACCCACGTAGGTCAGTTTGCCAAGCCCAAAGCGGTTTAATGCATTTTTGATGGGAGAGCCGAGGGCCTCCTGACAGACCGCGGCGTCAAAGCCGCAGCCGCAGCTTCCCGCAAACCGCCGCGTCCAGGAGCCGTAGGTGATAAGTCCCACATCAATCCTTTGAAAATAAGAGGGGTGCAGGATATTCCAAAGAGCATCCTCCGGCGCGGCGGGCAGCCGTAAGCTTCTGGCAAAATCATTGCTGGAGCCGGTGGGAATATAGCCGAAAGTAACCTTTGCAAAATCCTGGATACCGTCCACAACCTCATTTACCGTACCGTCTCCGCCGACGGTTACAAGGGTGAGCTTTTCATCCCGGAGGGTGATTTCCTTTGCCAGCTTTGTGGCGTGATAACGGTAGGCGGTGAAGAACACCCGGTATTCAATCTGTTCCTGTTCCAGAATCCGCTCCACGATCTGCCAGACAGTCCGGCCTCTTCCGGAGCGTGAACCGGGATTGACGATAAAATAGTACATTCTGTTATCCCTCATTAGAATTGTCCCCCTCTTCTGCGCCGGCAATGACCTTTTCGATTCCGCGCATATCGGCCGCCGTGTCGGTGAAAGAACTCCAGTAGCTTCCGATAATCTTACAACAGGCGGCAAGGCACCAGAGGTCGATAAGAGCATCCTGCATTCCTTCAACAGAATTCCGATCCTGGACACGAAGTTCGTTGCTGATGATCCGGCCGGGGAAGGTCTTTCGAAGAAGCGCTTCTTCTTTGTTATCGTCCGTTGCCAGGAAGAAGCAGGTTTCCGGGTGCCGGTCAAGTTCCAGCTTCATCAAAGCTATGAACTGTTCCGTAGTGCTCTTTCCCATGGAGACGGTATTGTCCGTCCGGCGGATATGAACACCCACACAGCGCTTTTGGAAGGAGGCGGTTAAAAGATCGATGCGCTTCTGCAAAGGGGCGGAAGGTACATAAAAATGATAGTCATGGGAAGGATAAAAATGTTCCCAGGTGAAAAGGTAGACGGGATTCTTTAGGCTTTCATAAAAGTCCCGGTGAAGGATGCCGTCTGTTTTGTGATTGAGAATATCATCATTCCCAAAACGCTGCCGGGCAATGAGCTGATAGAAAAGCTTCCGGGGATCCTTTAAGGAACGGATATTGATGATGCGGATCTCCTTCACGGGGCGGAAGAGAGCTTCGAAGGGACAGTTAAGCTCCGGGCAGAGATACCAGAGTACAATGAGCCGGTCCTTTCTCTTCTTTGCCAGTTCCCAGGCGGAATTAATCACGCGCATCCTATTGCATAAACCGCCCGATGGTTGTATTATTAACATAGTATGGTCTGCCTTTCTTTAAGAAATGGTGTGTTTATTAGTATAACACAATCTAAAGCAGATGAAAACATGGGAGAAATAATGAAACCGCAGAAAATGAAAAATTTGTTTTTGCGTCAGAGTTATCAGGACGCATGGGAAGAGTATGAAAAATCTCTTACAAAAAAATACTTTATCCGTTGGGATTACGTGATACTGACAGCCTCCAATGAGGAGCAGGCAGCCGCTTACCAGGCGCAGCTCGATGCAAGGCTGGAGCAGGGAAGGCTTCCGAGGCAGACGGTTTACAAGGTGCTGCCGGATCCGGACGGAAAGCGCGTGGGATCCGGAGGGGCTACCTTTCATGTAATGAAGTATATCAGCGGACAGTCAGAGGATGAGCGGTGCTTCCGGAATAAGCGGATTCTCGTCATTCATTCGGGAGGGGACTCCAAGCGTGTGCCCCAGTATTCAGCCTGTGGCAAGCTGTTTTCTCCTGTGCCCCGGGAGCTTCCCGACGGACGGCGCTCCACTCTGTTTGACGAATTTATGATAGGTATGTCCGGGATGCCGGCCCGGTTTAAGGAAGGCATGCTGGTTCTGTCCGGGGATGTGCTCCTGCTCTTTAACCCTTTGCAGGTGGATGTGGCTTTCCGGGGAGCGGCGGCTATTTCTGTGAAAGAGAATGTGGAGACGGGAAAGGATCATGGTGTATTTTTAGGCGATTCCGAAGGGTATGTGGGTAAGTTTCTGCACAAGCAGAGCGTGGAAGAGCTCCGCCGTCTCGGAGCCGTGAACGGGCAGAATGCAGTGGATCTGGATACAGGCGCTATTTTGCTGGACTGTGATCTTCTGGAGAGCCTGTTTGGTCTGATTAGTGAGAATGGACGGGTAGTTCAGGAGAAGTACGCCCGTTTTGTAAATGAGAGGGCGCGTATCAGTTTTTACGGAGATTTTCTGTATCCGCTGGCATCCGGGGCCGTATTAGAAGAATATCTGGAAGAAAAAGCCGAGGGAGAACTCTGTGAAGAACTGCTCTATTGCAGAAAGGCCATCTGGGAAGCTGTCAGTTCCTATTCCCTGAAGCTTATCTGTCTGGCGCCGGCGCAGTTTATCCATTTCGGAACGACCAGGGAGCTTCTTGCTCTCTTGACGGAAGAGATTGATAATTATGAATTCCTGGACTGGAAGGGGCAGATTTTCGGCGTAGAGGAGCATCCGGGAGCCTGTGCCTACAGCAACAGCTATATAGAAAAAAATACAGAGATAGCCGCCTCCTCCTATATTGAGGACAGCTATATTTATGAGAAAACCCGGATTGGGGAGGGCTGTGTGATTGCGGCAGTTACTTTAAGAGGAGAGCAGATTCCCGCTCATACTGTCCTGCACGGACTGAAGCAGAAGGACGGAACCTTTGTGGTCCGGGTATACGGAACAGAGGATAATCCGAAGGTAACGCTGGAGGAGAAGGGAGCCTTCCTCGGCAGACCTCTGGGGGATTTTTTGAAAACAGCGGGCCTTAAGCCGGAAGAAGTGTGGAAGAATGAAGAACATTTCCTGTGGAATGCCGCCCTTTATCCGGTGTGCGGGACGGTCGGGGAGGCTGTTGAGGCAGCCATGCTCATTCTGGATCTGGCAGCGGGAAAAGCGGACGGGGCAGAGTCATACCGCAGAAGGAAGCGGATAAGCCTTAAGGAGAGTTTTGAACAGGCGGATATCCGGGAGATAGCGGCATGGCAGGAGAAGCTTAATACACAGGTGCGCATTACCCGTTTCCTTCTGGCGCTTAAGGAGCGCAGGAGCGTTTCAGAGGCGGCGTCCGTATTCGGAAGCAAAGGCATGACAGAGGCACAGCTTGAGAAGCTGAAAGACATTGCGGAAGATTCGGAGTTCGGGCTTCGCATGCGCCTCTACTACTATCTGTCCAGAATGACAAAGGGACATGTAAGCGAGGAGTTTGAGGATAAATGCTTCCGGTATATCTGCGACAGCCTGTATGATGCAGGTATCGGGAGGGCTCCCGTGGAGAAGGAATATCATATTACCAGAGATGAAGTGAAGACAGAGCTTCCGGTCCGGGTGAATTTCGGAGGGGGATGGTCTGACACGCCGCCCTACTGCAACGAACATGGGGGAACAGTTCTCAATGCGGCCGTGAAGCTGAACGGGATTCTGCCTGTTGTCGTCACGGTGCGGCGGCTTGATAAGCCGTGTATTGCCCTGGCCAGTACGGATTCCGGAGCATATGAGGAGTTTACGGATGTCAGGCGCCTTCAAAGCTGCCGCGATCCCTTTGATACCTATGCACTCCATAAGGCGGCGCTTCTGGCCTGCGGCATTGTGCCCCTTACGGGGGAGACCGGCATGGAAGAACTTCTGCACAAGCTGGGAGGCGGCCTTTATCTGTCTACGGCAGTGAAAGGGATTCCCAGGGGCTCGGGGCTTGGCACAAGCAGTATTCTGGCCGGGGCCTGTGTGAAGGCGATTTTTGAATACATCGGAAAAGAAGCTGCGGAAAATGAACTCTATACCCGTGTGCTCTGCATGGAGCAGCTTATGAGTACCGGCGGAGGCTGGCAGGATCAGGTGGGCGGCCTTACTCCGGGGATAAAGCTGGCATCCACAAAACCGGGGCTTCTGCAGGAGATAGAGGTGGAGCACCTGTCGATGCCAAAGAAGGCTGTGGAGGAGCTGAAGGAGCGCTTTGTGCTGATCTACACGGGACAGCGGCGTCTGGCACGAAATCTTCTCAGAGAGGTGGTAGGGAGCTATATCGGCTCCGATCCCAACTCGATTGAGGTCCTCTATGAGATTCAGAGAACGGCGGTTCTGATGAAGTTTGAACTGGAAAAGGGGAATATTGACGGCTTTGCAGAGCTTCTGGAACGCCACTGGGAGCTGTCAAAGCGTCTGGACGGGGGCAGCACCAATACGTGTATCGATCAGATCTTTTTAAGCTGCCAGGATCTTCTTGCAGCCAGAATGATCTGCGGCGCGGGAGGCGGAGGCTTCCTGCAGGCGGTTCTGAAAAAGGGCCGCACAAAAGAAGAACTGCGCAGCCGTATCCGCAGCGTGTTCCAGGACAGCGGCGTGGATGTGTGGGACTGTGAGATTATGTTTTAAGCCAACTGGAACGGAGAACGGATTTGAAAGTAATGCAGATTAATACCGTATGCGGCACCGGAAGCGTGGGCCGCATAACGACAGACCTGATACATGCCCTGGAGACAGAAGGCGGCGAAGGCCTTGCAGCTTTTGGCCGCAGAAAGGCTCCTGCAGATGTGCACGCTTATAAGTTCGGCACTAGTCTGGATATGGGAATCCATGTGCTCCATACTTTTTTCCGGGGCGAGCACGGATTTGCCTCCCGAAAGCAGACGGGGCGTCTGATAAAAAAAATAGAGGAGTATGATCCGGATATTATTCATCTGCACAATATCCATGGTTTTTATCTGGATACAGAACAGTTATTCGCATATCTCAAAAAAGCCGGGCGGCCTGTGGTCTGGACTCTTCACGACTGCTGGAGTTTTACCGGACATTGTGCCCATTTTGATTATATCGGCTGTATGAAGTGGAAGTCGTGCTGTGAGGACTGTCCGCAGTATAAAAGTGTCTATCCTTATGCATTGTTTAAGGATAATTCAAAGGAAAATTACCGCCGGAAAAAAGAGGCTTTTACAGGTGTTGCGCATCTTACCATTGTAACGCCGTCCAGATGGCTTTCACGCTTTGTGAAGGAATCCTATCTTAAGGAATACCCGGTCAGGGTGATTCCCAACGGAATTTCCCTTGATAAGTTCCGCCCGGTAGATAAGGGGCTTAAGTCCCGCCTGGGTATGGAGAAAAAATTTATTCTTTTGGGAGTTGCGGGTATGTGGGAGGAGCGGAAGGGTTATGCTTATTTTGAGGAGCTTGCGGATCGCCTGGATGATTCTTATCAGATTATACTGATAGGCCTTTCCAGGCAGAAGCTGCGCAGGCTTCATCCCGGGATTTACGGAGTGATGCGCACCAACAGCATGGAAGAGCTGGCAGAGTATTACTCTATGGCAGATGCCTATGTGAATCCGACTCTGGAGGATACCTTTCCGACTACGAATCTGGAGGCTCTGGCCTGCGGAACGCCGGTGATTACCTTTGCTACCGGCGGAAGTGTGGAGTCGGTGGATGATGATACCGGAAAAATTGTGCCCAGGGGAGATACGGAAAAACTCATTGAGGCGGTTAAGGAGCTTCGCGGCGAACCGTCCAGACGGGCGGCGTGCCTTAAAAAGGCAGCAGGATACAATAAGGAGGACAGATTCCGGGAGTATCTGATTTTATACCGGGAGCTTTTGGAGGAAAAAGATGCATAAGCCAAAGGTGTCCATTGTGACAACCACTTATAATGATAAAGAGAGCCTGGAAAAAACGATCTTTCAGGTACGGCAGCAGGATTATGAAAATATGGAATATATTATTGTGGACGGGGGCTCCTCGGACGGAACTCTGGAGATGATTGAAAAAGCCGGAAAAGAAATGGGAGAGAAGCTTCTCTGGATATCGGAGCCGGATAAAGGAATTTACGATGCCCTGAATAAAGGCTTCCGGATGGCATCCGGAGAGATTCTGGGATGCTGCTTTGACCAGTTTGCAGGGAAAGATGTGATTTCCAGAATGGTGGATGTGATTCTCAGAGAGAATACGGACGGCGTTCACGGCGACCTCTGCTATATGGACGGGGAACGCGTTGTCCGCCGGTGGCACCAGGGCCAGGGTAAGATCCGTTACGGCTGGATGCCCGGACATCCCACCCTGTATCTTAAGCGGGAGGTATATGAACGGTTCGGTTATTATAAGACGGATTACCGGATTTCCGCCGATTATGAGTTTATGATCCGGATTCTGAAAGACGGGAAGGTAAAGCTTTCTTATATTCCGGAAGTACTCATCTATATGGCTCACGGAGGGACAAGCACCGGCAGCCTGAGCGCTTATCTGGAGGGAATGAAGGAGGGACACAGGGCTCTTAAGGAGAACGGAATACGGGCGGCCTGGTTCACGGATCTGTGCAGAACATTACGTGTACTTGCACAATTTGTTAAAAAGAGGTAAACTACACAGAAGAAAAACATTAATGCCACTCTGATCAGTGATAAAAGACATAAAAAACAAAAAGCAGAAGGTGATTAAGATTGGAACTGATTTATGAGATAACAAATGAGCTGTGGAAAAGGATTCTGGATTGGATGAAGGAGGAGAAAAACCAGGAACGTTTCCTGTGGGTGTGTTTCGGCATCAGCCTGCTTCCGATTCTGGCTTTAAGTTTTTTCAACCATCCTGTTATGGATGATTTCAACTACGGAATTCTGACCCACCGGGCCTTTGTGGAGAACAAGGGGTTAGGATGCGTGATTCCCGTGCTTAAGGCAGCGATCCAGCGCTCGGTAAATCTATGGCACAGCTGGCAGGGAACCTTTACTTTTGCCGTGATAGGAGCCCTGCGGCCTTCTATTTTTACGGAAAAGCTGACTTTTACCCATACCTTTATCCTGCTGGGATTATTTATATGGGGGTTTGTATATTTTTCAAAGACCGTACTTCACCGGATTCTGGGGCTGTCGAAGCATGTGGCAATGATAACGGCGGTTCTGGCCATGACCCTCTGCATCCAGTATGTTCCGGTGGGGCTTGAGGCTTTTTACTGGTGGATCGGAAGCATCGGCTACACAGGCATGTTCGGGGTAATGCTGGTGCTCTTTGCCGTACTGTTCCTGTGCAAATTTGAGAAACGTATCACGGCAAAGCGTATGGCGGCAATGACAGCCATGGCATTTCTCTTGTCCGGCGGCATGTATCCGATTCTGCTTCTGACTGCGGTGCTGCTGGTTCTGAATCTTTTGGATATTCTTATTGGAAAGCAGTATCAAAAGGCCATGAAGATTCAGATAACCGCTTTGAATGTGATATTTTTCGCGGGTTTTATTCTGAATGTAGCTGCACCGGGCAACAGCCGCAGGCAGTCAAATTTTGATCCCCGTACCCCGGTGGAGGCCATTTATAAATCTTATACCAAATCACTGGAATATCTGTTTGAATGTACCAATGTGGTGATTGCGCTGGTTATGATCGGCCTGTTTGTCTATATGCTGTACAAGCTTAAGGATACAAAATTTTCCTTCCGCTGTCCCCTTATGTTTACCCTGGTAAGCTATAGTATGGTGGTTGTAATGTGGGTGCCGGCCATCTATGCCGTGCGTTTTATCTCCGGAGGACGCTATTACAACATCCTTTACTATGGGGTGATTATGTTCTACACGGCGAACGTGATATACTACGCGGGCTGGCTCAGACGAAAATATGAAGCGTGTGAGGGGCAGATTCAGAAGCTTATACGGGATTTGTCTCCGCTTCTATTAGGAGTACTGGCTGTGTTCTGCGTGATACTCGGATTTCTGAAGATCAATATTGTCCGGGATCTGGAGGAGATTACGTCTGCCACAGCCCTTAAGTCCATGGTATACGGGGAGGCCCAGGTGTACCACAGGGAAATTAAGGAGCGCGAGGCCATGTACAACGATCCAAGTCTTCGCCGGGTAGAGGTAGAAGAGGTGACATACCGCCCGGAGCTTTTGTACTTCGGAACATTGACTCCGGATCCGGATGAGAGCCGTAATCAGGCTATGTGCGATTATTACGATAAGGATTATATGGTGAAGCTTGTACCGGAGGAAGAGGAAACAGGGGAAGCGCCTGAAGCGGGAGAGGAAGCGCCCGACGGTGAAGAGGAGCAGGAATAAAACGGCTGCGGAACCGACTTTACCTTTTCGTGCCGCCGCGCAGCGATTTTGACAGGAGAAGAGGAATGAGATGTCTTGTGATTATTCCGGCGTACAATGAAGAAGAGAATATAGAACGGGTAATTGAGAATCTGAAGGAGCATTATTCTTTTTATGATTATGTAGTGATCAATGACGGATCTTCAGACAATACGTCCGGGATTTGCAAAAAAAGAGATTATGAAATGATTGATCTGCCGGTGAACCTGGGACTGGCCGGCGCTTTTCAGACAGGGCTTAAATACGCTTACCGGAGAGGCTATGACTATGCCATTCAGTTTGACGCAGACGGGCAGCACCGGCCGGAATTCATTGCTCCTATGCTGGAGAAGATGAAGGAAGGTTACGATATTGTCATTGGTTCCCGGTTTGTAACGGAAAAAAAGCCTCATTCTATGCGGATGCTGGGAAGCAACCTGATTTCCCTGGCTACCAGGCTGACGACGGGCAGAAAGGTTAAGGATCCCACTTCCGGTATGCGTATGTTCAATAAGAAGATGATTGCGGAGTTCGCTTTGAATCTCAATTACGGGCCTGAGCCGGATACGATCTCCTATCTTCTGAAGCAGGGGGCAACCATTGCGGAGGTTCAGGTGGAGATGGATGAGCGGATTGCCGGGGAGAGCTATCTGAATCTTTCCCGTTCTGTGATGTATATGCTGCGGATGCTTCTGTCAATCCTGTTTATACAGAACTTTCGCAAGCGCAGGGAGGTGAAGACAAAATGACGCCTGTATTTCGTATTCTTTTAATTGTGGTGTCGCTGTTTACCACCTGCTATATTCTAAAACGAATCCGCCAGTCAAAGCTGCAGATTGAGTATGCAATTTTCTGGATTCTTTTTTCCGGAGTGCTGATTGTATTCAGCCTGTTCCCGTGGCTGGTATCTATGTTTACCAGGATGATCGGCATGCAGCTTCCGGTAAACTTTATTTTCCTGCTGTTCATCTTTGTGCTGATGGTAAAACTTTTCTTTATGACCATCGAGCTGTCTACCCTGGAAAATAAGGTCAAAGATCTGACACAGGAACTGGCTCTGGAGGAAAAGGATCGCAGGGATGAACAGAAGCGGCTTCTTAAGGAAACCAGGCAGGGGCCGGATGCAGAACAGAAGTCAGAGACCCCGAAGCTATAAACATGTAACGGCAGTTTTTGTAAGCGTATGGCGGCGCACGGACAGAATCGCGGCAAAAGCTGCGAAATGGAGACAGGGAACTGTTCATAGGGAAAGGAGAGCTTTATGAAAAAGATTATGATCACAGGCTGCAACGGACAGCTTGGACGGGCAGTCAATCAGCAGTATGCAGGAAGTACGGAATATGAACTGATCAATACGGACGTGGGAGAACTGGATATCACAAAGGTAGAGGAGGTACTGGCTTTTGCCAGGGAGGTGAAGCCCTGTGCAATCATTAACTGTGCGGCCTACACCAATGTGGACAAGTGTGAGACGGATGTGGATCTGGCATGGAAGATCAACGCTGTCGGTGCCAGAAATCTCGCCATAGCTGCCACAGACGTAAAGGCAAAGCTGATGCATATTTCTACAGACTATGTATTTTCAGGGGATATGTGTGAAAAGCCGCTGACAGAGTTTGATACGCCTGCGCCTAAAAGTATGTATGGTTCTACCAAGCTGGCGGGGGAGCAGTTTGTCCGGGATTTTTCCGATCATTTCTTTATCATCCGGACTGCCTGGCTTTATGGGGACGGGCACAATTTTGCAAAGACCATGCTGAAGCTTTCCGAAACCAATGATACCATCGGCGTGGTGATGGATCAGGTGGGAACACCCACCAGCGCCCTGGAGCTTGCAAAGGCCGTGAAGTATCTGCTGCCTACGGACAATTACGGCCTGTTTCACGGAACCTGTGAAGGGGATACTAACTGGGCGGAATTTGCAAAAACAGTTTTGAGGCTGGCAGGAAAAAAGACAGAGATAGAGCCTATCACCTCCAAGGAATATAAGCGCCGTTTCCCGGCCGCCGCCGACCGGCCGGCCTATTCGATCCTGGAGAATTATATGCTGAAGCTGACTACGGATTTTACATTTGCACACTGGCAGGAAGCTATAGAAGAATATATGAAGGGGTTACTGCAGTAATATCCCGCACAGGTGTGCAGGAAGCAGCTTTACCCTTCAGTGCTGTCGCGAAGCGTATTACTGGTCACGGAGTGAACAGTAACACTTAGAATAGGAGAAATGTCAGATGACGGGAAATGATATTTTGTATTTGGTGATACCCTGCTACAATGAGGAGGCAGTGCTTCCGGAGACGGCCAGGCAGCTTCTTGAAAAGATGAATTCCATGTTTGAGAGGAACATGATTTCCAGGGAGAGTAAAATCATGTTTGTGAACGATGGTTCAAAGGATCGCACATGGGAGATTATAGAGGAGCTTCATGCCTCCAACCCTGTCTATTCCGGGGTAAAGCTTTCACGGAATAAGGGGCATCAGAACGCGCTTCTGGCAGGACTAATGACGGCTAAGGAAAAAGCGGACGTAACCATTTCCCTGGATGCTGATCTGCAGGATGATATTCATGTGATCGATCAGATGGTAGAGAAGTATTATGCCGGAAATGATGTGGTTTACGGAGTACGCAGCGCCCGGAAAACGGACACCTTTTTTAAAAAGTTCACGGCTCAGGGCTTCTATAAAATGATGCAGGCCATGGGAGTGGACATTGTGTACAACCATGCGGATTACCGGCTGATGAGCAGAAGGGCTCTTGACGGCCTGGAGGAATTTAAAGAGGTGAATCTGTTTCTGCGCGGAATTGTGCCTCTCATAGGCTTCCCTTCGGATACGGTGACTTACGAACGCCATGAGCGTTTTGCGGGGGAGTCGAAATATCCCTTAAAAAAGATGCTCTCCTTTGCTACGGACGGAATTACCTCTTTCAGCATCAAGCCGATCCGGCTGATTACCATGTGCGGATTTCTGATTTTTGCTGTGAGTATTCTGATGCTGATCTACTCACTGTTCGTTCATTTTACAGGGAGGACCATTCATGGCTGGACCAGTATGATTGTGTCTATCTGGGCGATCGGAGGACTGCAGCTTCTTGCAGTCGGAGTGGTAGGAGAGTATATCGGGAAGATTTACCTGGAGACCAAGGAGCGCCCGAAGTTTATTATTGAGAAGGTGCTGGATGATCAGGTTTAAGGTACGAAGGAACTGGAATAGAGGTGTGGTATGGAGAAGTTTTTGAAAAGATATCAGCTGGATTGGACGGACATTCTGTATCTGACGGCACTTACGGCCATTGGCATTGCTGTCCGGGTGATTCTGCGGATAGTGACAACCATGGACTGGGAATTGTACTGGGATCCCTGGATTGCGGATTTAAAGGAAATGGGATTTTCCTATCTGGCCACAGATCGGTATGACTATGCGCCCTCCTTTGTATATATTCTGTGGGTGATAAGCAGGCTTCCGATTAATCCCATGACTGCTTATAAGGCGATTCATATTGCACTGGACTTTGTGGCTGCGGCAGTGATGGGGAAGCTTGTAATGGAGACGACAGGGAGCAGAACCAGGAGCTTCTGCACCTATGGACTGATGCTGATAGTGCCGACTATCTGGGCGGACAGCGCCCTCTGGGCACAGTGTGATATTATATTTATGCTGTTTATCCTGTTGTGTTTTTATTACCTGTTTCGTGAAATGCCGGGACGGGCCATGTTTTTTTACGGGCTGGCATTTGCCTTTAAGCTCCAGTCCCTGTTTATTTTCCCGTTTCTGGTGATTCTGTGGGTTAATAAAAAAATTAAGATTCAGCATTTTCTGTGGATTCCGGGCCTGTATTTTTTAAGCATTATTCCGGCCTGGATTGCCGGGAGGCCTCTTCTTGAGCTGATTAATATTTATATGGCGCAGGGAGCGCAGGATGTGTGGTCTCTGTCTCTTAAGTGGGCTAATATCTATCAGATTATCGGAAATCAGTTTTTCCTTCTGGAGTATGCTGAGGGAGGAGTGTGGCTGATTCTGGGAATTCTGATGTGTGTGATGTTTGCCATGGCACAGAAGCGCTACCGCATTACCAATGAATTTATAGTACAGATGGCACTGTTTTTTGCTCTTCTTACGCCTTATTTTCTGCCGCATATGCATGAACGGTATGGCTGTCTGGCAGATATCCTGGCCATTCTCTATGCTATGATGAACTGGAGGCGCTTCTACATTCCTCTTGTGCAGATTCTTATATCTTTTACCTGTTACATGGCATATCTGAGTCATCTGGGGGCCAATGAGCCCGCGATTTATTATGGTGTTATGGCTTTGGCAGAGTTCGGGCTTCTGACTGCGGTGGGACTGGATGTCTGGAGATTTATGACAGATAAGGAAAATCAGGTTTCTGTGCAGGAAGCGGCCGCAGAAGATGCGGCTTTCCGGAACATAAAAGGAAAGAAGGAGGGGAAACGGCAGAATGGATGAGTTTTTAAGAAATCTGATAATAAAAGAATGGAAACTCGGAAAACTTAAGTTTACCTTCCTGGACGCGCTTCTGGCAGTCTGTATTACCGGAACAGGGCTTATGATCCGCCTGGCCATGACAAAGTATGAGTATACAGTGACAGACAGCCGGAAATTGGGGGCCATGCTGATTGATTTTATTCTGGCCTTTTTCTGTGCGGAGATTGTTTACGAATATACAAGACATCGGAATAAGGCTTTTTTGACATACTCCATTTTTCTGATTTATCCCACTATGATAGCCAACAGCGCTCTGTATGGGGAAAACAGTGTGTATTATGTGTTTTTCTTTTTTGTGGGTTTGTATTATTTTGTGAATAATTTTGAAAAAAAAGGGAAATGGCTTGGTCTGCTTGGGATTGTTGCGGGAGCTGCAGGTGCGGCGGCCCGGTTCAGACTGAGCAGCGAGAGCCTGAACCTTGGATGGCCGAATTTTTATGAAATCATTGGAAAAGAGGCCTTTGTGGATCTGTATAATCAAGTGTCGCTGCTGTGCCTGCTGGGAATTCTTTTTACAATAGCTTATGTGTTTGTAAAACAGGGGATAGAAATTACAAAAGATCTGGCCCTGCGCCTGTTTCTGTTCCTGGCTCTCCTGATCCCCTATCTGGCCCCGTCCATGCCGGCCTGGGCAGGGATGACGGCGGATATAGCGGCGCTGATATACTGCATGCGGTGGCCGAAGAAGTTCTATGTGCCGATGCTGCATCTGATTGTGTCTTACAGTGCTTACGCTTTGGAGCTCAACAAAGTGACAAAACTTCCTATGGTGTTGTATTCCGTGATTTTGTTATTTTTGCTGATGGATACAGGTGTTGGAATTTATGAAGAAATCACAGGAGAAAAATTTGCGCGCAGGCAATGAAAAGTGCTAAAATATATGAGGGATATTACGGAACTGGAAACAGTAATATCCCTAAAAGTACACAAATCGATTTACAGACGCATTTTTCTGCGGCTGGAAATTGATTTAGGCTAATGTGTACTGTGAGGGATATTACGGAACTGGAATAGGAGGATAAAATTGGAAAAGAAGGATAAGGGTTCAGGCGGCATCCCATGGCCATGGAGCCTGATCCTTGCAATTGTGTTTGTAATAGGAGCCGGATACTTTATCGGGTATCTTTGGAGTTTTCTCATAGCTCTGGGCTTTTCAGCCTGGCAGAAAAGCCGCAATCCCGGCATGCCGAAAGGCGGCTATTGTCTGGAGAAAACCAGAAAGCAGCTGTCTTCTCTTGGGATAGCCGCAATTATACTGCTTTTTACATTCTGCGGGGCAGTGTACATATGGATGATGCTTGAGGAGGACAGAACCGCCTGGGAAACCATGGAGTACGTGAAGCTTGCAGGATGCGCTGCCATAGTTATAGCTCTTTTCCTGGCGGGGATTTATACGGCATATATATCCGTGAGGGACGCTTTCTGGCCGGAGAAGAGCACACTGGCCCGCTCCATCCGTTCCCAGCTTCCCTATCCGGATGCCGCTCCGGGGGCAGCAGAACTCTTTGCAATGGTGGATAAGGATATTGAGGAAAACGGCCAGTGGTTTGACAAGGTGGCTGTGGGAAAGGAATGGGTACTGGGCGAAACAGCGAGCTATATCCCCCGTATCCGGGTATATTTCGGAAGAGATGAGATTCGGACCCGCAGAAACGGAGAACATGTGAACAGTTCCCGGATTGTGGAGCTTCACATTCTGGACGACCGCAGACAGCATCATATTATGTCCCTGCGTAATCCAAGAGAACTGGATCCCCTTCTGAACTGCATCGCCCTACGGGCCCCGGATGCCGTCAGAAGGCCGTACAGCGAATACGGAAAATGGCAGGGAAAGTCTGATATGGAGTGGGAGAACATGCTCCGGGAGTTTCGGGTAAAGCAGGGAAACCGGGAGATGTCAGCCTTTCAGCTCGGCAGCGCGGATGCCGGCATTCAGCAGAATGTAACCCTGACACGTCCGGACGGAAGCGTAACCTCCCGTGTAACGCCGGATTTGATTCACCGGTCCCTGCTGGAATGTTTAGAGAAGGGAGAGGGAAGCTTCTCTCTGGCCCTTGGATGCCCCATAGAGCAGTATAATGTCCGTTATGTGGAACTGGAGTGCTTTGCGGCCTTTTATGAAGATCTGGAAGATATAGAGGATCCGTCCCCGGAGGACATGACAGAACTTGGAGAGGCAGAGCTGTTTTTGAAAACAACGGCTGTGGGAGAGGCCGGAAAGAATCTCTATGCCGGGCATGTTCTGGAGACAGATATCCGGACGGCAGAGGAGATTCTGAACGGCTGGATCCAGGGCACAATCCCCGATATGACAGGGTGGGAGGCCGTCCCCATGTGGGAGAAGAAGGAGCAGGAGAAAAAGAGAGAAGTTCCGCCGCCCCATCTTGCGCTTATGTCCCCCTCCGGAGTATTTCAGAGCCACAACCGGTTTACGTTTGAAGATGTGGAGGCTGCGGCAGAGGGACTGACAGACGGCAGCTACCAGATGGCGGAGCTGGTTCTGACAGGCGGCTATCTGCTGATGCGGATAGACGGCGGAAACAAGATGGACGGCCGCTGTACCGTGACGGTTACAAAGCCGGACGGAGCGAAGCTGCGCTTCTTTAAAAATCAATGCACCCACAGGCAGGCGGCAGCCTGGCTCCTGGAGTTTGCAAAGGGAAACTTTACGCCGGACTGGAAAGAGTGGAAGGACTGTACCAGACAGGCGGAACGCGACATGCCTCGAAAAAAATAATGCTGTCGTGAAGCGACTTAGAATAGGAGGATAAAAAATGGGAAAATGCTACAGTGATGAGGTAGAGCAGGCACTTCGGTATATTTATTACGATCTGCGTGCAGGAAAGGGAGCGGAAGGCCTGGCGCTTCTCGAGAAGGCTTCTGCGGCAGGAGACGGGGATGCTTCCTGCGTGCTGGCCCGGTGTTATTGCGGAACCCAGTATGTGTGGAGCGGACACGATTTCCCGGAGGACGATGACAGAGCGACGGCACTGATCCACAAATCTGTGGAACAGGGCAGCGGAATCGGTGTTCTGGTAGCGCTGCGTACCGGAGAGCTGACGCCCTCCCTGGAAAAGAAGATGGGCTTTGATAGTCTTCAGGAGGCATTTGACAGCGTTCTTGAAAAAGCGGAGCTTGGAGATGCCTTCAGCCAGTATACAGCGGCAAATGCTTATTTCTGGTGGGATTTTCTGCGCATTCAGGGAAAAGGACGGGAAGCTTTTTCCACAGACGGCGAATTTAAAGCATACTTAAGGGAAAACATATCAAAGTGTGAGGACCTGTTCCAGAAAGCATTCCGGGGCGGCATGTATTTTGCGGCAAATAATCTGAACAAATACTATTCTGAGGGCGATGAGGATCTGATTGCACCACGTCCGGAACTGGCGAAGGATCTGTTCAAGACAGGAGCGGAGATGGGCTTCCCCATTCACCAGTGGATTTATGCGGATGAGCTGTACGATGCCGAGCGGTATGAGGAGGCTCTTCACTGGTACAGGCTGGCAGCAGAGGGAGGCCAGCTGGAATGCTGGTTCCGGATCGGCCTCATATACGAAGAGGGCAAAGGCACGGCGAAGGATGAGGCTTACGCCGCCCAGTGCTATGAGAACGGTTTGAAGCAGAAGAATGACAGCGGTAAAAAGACCGGCTGTGCAAACCGTCTTGGTGCCCTGTATTATGAGGGAGAGGGAGTGGAGAAGGATTATGCCAGGGCCTTCCAGCTTTTGAAATACGGGTATGATCACAACACAACCTGGGGTGTCTGCTACCTTGGAAAATGTTATTTCCGGGGCTGGGGCACTCAGCAGGATTACGTGAAGGCAAGGGAATTCCTGGAGCAGGTGGACTGGACCAACAAGGAGGCCTTTTACATGCTGGGCGCTATCTACGGACAGGGTCTTGGTGTTCCGGAGGATATCAAAAAGGGCGTGGAATATCTGCAGAAGGCCGGTGACAATGAGGAGGCCAGGAAGGAGCTTTTGAAATACAAAAAGACCCTGTTTGGGAAATGGGTGCGCCGGTAAAGAGGAAATTGTATGGCATCTGATATTATGCTGACCCTCCTGTTTCTGGGAGCGGTGCTGGCGGTTTACTATCTGGCGCCGCCCCGGATAAGGTGGGGGATTCTGCTTGCCGCAAATCTGATTTTTTATGCCAGTGCGTCCTTTTGGATGCTGCTGCCTGCAGGCATAACGGTCTGCTGGTCATGGTTTGCGGGAGAAAGGATAGAAGAGGTACACACAGAAAAAGGAAAGAGAGGCTGGCTGCTGTTAGGCATCCTGCCTCTTCTTGGCGTTCTTTTTGTATTTAAATATTTTAATTTTTTCAGCGCTTCTGCAGCTTCCCTTTTGAGATTTGCAGGATTTTCAGCGGATCCGCTTTTGCTGAAGCTGATGCTTCCCATGGGGATTTCCTATTACACTTTTAAAATGATAAGCTATCTGGCGGATATCTGCCAGGGGAAAAGAGCCGCGGAGCCTCATATGGGGTATTATCTGACCTATGTGCTGTTTTTTCCGCAGATTCTTTCGGGACCTATTGAGAGGTCCGAAGGGTTTTTAGAACAGCTTCACCGGGGCCTGTATTATGACAGTGAGCTTTTTGCGGAGGGGATTCAGAGGATTATACTGGGACTTTTCAAGAAAATGGTGATTGCCAACCGGCTAAGCGGATATGTGGATACGGTGTTTGCTTCCCCGGGGGAATATCCGGGACTGGCGGCAGTGATGGCTGCATTTTTCTATTCCTTTCAGCTTTACTGTGATTTTTCCGGCTATTCGGATATTGCCGTCGGCATGGGGAATCTCATGGGAATTCGAAGCAGACAGAACTTCCGCTGCCCTTACTTTGCGAGAAATATCCGGGACTTCTGGAGCCGCTGGCATATTTCCCTGTCAGGCTGGCTTCGGGATTATGTGTATATTCCTCTGGGGGGAAGCCGTGTTTCTAAGGCAAAACACAGCCGGAATTTGCTGCTGACCTTTCTGGCCAGCGGTCTCTGGCACGGGGACAACTGGACCTTTATCGTGTGGGGCGGAATGCACGGAGTATGGAATCTGCTTAGCCGGAAGAAGAGTACAGAGACTGTCCGGCCCGTGCGCAGGGTGTGGCAGACTCTGGTGACATTTTCCGGCGTTACCCTGGGCTGGGTGTTTTTTCGGGCAGAAAACCTGTCCGCGGCTGTCTCCTATCTTCGCAGAGCAGTCCTGGGATTTTCTTTGTCGGTGACGGATATACAGAATTCCATTCTGCCCTTTACGGGGGATAATACATGTGCAGCCTATTTCCTGACGGTGTGCCTGTTTCTGTTTCTGCTGTTTCTCTATGAATGGGGACAGGTTTACGGAAAAGGGAAGGATAAGGAATTTTCGCTTCCTGCAGTCTGGATGGCTGTTATGGGAATCAGCACTGCCCTGTTCGGGGTGTTTGGGGCTTCAGGGTTTTTGTATGCACAGTTTTAAACGGCGGGCACATGCCTTTGTGACCGGCAGCTGCTCTTGATGCAGGTGTACGGGGCGTAAAATTGAGGAACTGGAATAGGTGACGGATGAAACGAATAGGAAAAATTCTTGCAGCTGTATTATTTGCAGTACTTCTGCTCACAGGAATCAAAAATGAATATGCCCGGCTTCTGCCCGCATCCTCCTATGGAATGCAGGCGGCCATCAAAAAGAAGTCCGTGGACCATCTGTTTATGGGTTCCTCCATGTTCCGCCAGGGACTGTCCATTGACGTATTGGAGGAGGAGCTTCAGGGAAGTGTCTATATTCTCTCCTACAACGGCAATCAGCCGGCTTTTATGGCTATGGAACTGGAATATATGCTGAGGGAGGGGCTGAAGATAGGCACTCTTTATGTGGATCTCTATCCCTATACGGCTGCGGCCGCGCCCTGGATCAGTGATACAAAGATTCTTCTGGATACGGATCTGGGCTTTAAGCTGGATGCCTGGGAGCTGATGAGTGCTTACAATGACACAAAATTTCTGGATTTTTATGAGATGTTTGTAACGGCAAATAATGAGCAGATCCTGACATATCCCATTCATAACCATCTGGTATCTTCCCAGTTCCGCAATGGCGGAAATATTCTCACTCCCGGAGGACAGACGAAGGAGCATCTGGATTCTCTGGGAATGCTTGGAGGCCGGGACGGTCTGCAGGATGCTCAGACAGAGGGATATGAGAAGCTTCTGGAGCTTGCCGGGGAGTATGGCATACGGGTATGCTTTCTTGAGACACCGAAGTATGAGCGGATGTACAGGGATGAGGATTATATGGAACTCTATGAAGCGTGCAGATCGAAAATCCGGGAACTGCTGGAGAAATCCGGAAGTGCTTCGGGGAAAGAGGCAGACGGGGAGGAAGGTACGGATGCGGAGAATTTCAGCATGATTCTGGCAGAAGAGCTGGCGTTTGATTTTGGAGATCCGGCCTGCTTCCAGGATTTGATCCACTTATCCACGGAAGGGCGGATTTGTTATACAAGGCTTCTGTGTGAAAGATTAGAGGAATTGAGTACAGAATAAGGCTTTCTGAAGCAATAAGGGAACGAAAAGAAAAAAGGGATACGGCAAAAAGAGGGAGGCGAAAGGATGAACAAGCTTGACTATATTGACGGATTAAAGGGCATCGGCGCACTGATGGTATATCTCTGCCATTTTGTGTTCGCTTTTTACTATGCGGCCTATACCCTCCTGCCGGAGCATGTGAATACGAAGACAGGCGTAGAGATTTTGATAGGGAAGACTCCCCTGAATTTCTTATACAACGGAAATGGGGCGGTCTGTCTCTTTCTGGTGTTCAGCGGCTTTGTTCTCTGCCTGTCCTATTTTCGGACAGGGGATCGGGCCAGACTGAAGGCCGGTGCGCGGAAACGGTATTTCCGGCTGATGCCGGTGATTCTGGCAGTGAACGTTCTGATTTTTATTCTCATGTATCTCGGCCTGTACCGAAACGCAGAGACGGCAGTGATTACCAAATCCGTTCCCTGGTTCCAGGGTTTTAACCAGTTTGAGCCGTCGTTTTTTGGTATGCTCTATGAAAGCCTGCTGGGATGTTTTGTGAGGGGGAGCAATGATTATAACGGTGTGCTCTGGACTATCCCCTATCTGTTCTGGGGGGCGCTGCTTGTATATCTGGCCGCTTATCTGGTAGGGGAGAATCCTCTGCGGTATGCCGCTTACGGTGTTATGATTCTCGCGGCTTTAAAAACAGATGTCTATTTTACGGGGATCTTTCTGGGTTTTGTGCTCTGTGATTTTTTCTGTACCCAGGAGCGTCTGGTGAGGCTGTACCGCAGATTCCGCTTGATTCCGCCGCTGGTTTTTCTGCTTGGATTTTATCTGACCTCTTACCCGTCTATCGGAACGGAACTGCCGGGAACGATCTATGGGATTCTGCCGGCCGCCTATACGGTGATTTATCATATTGCCGGAGCATTCTTACTGACGGCCGGAGTACTTGGCTGTGACCGGCTGCAGTGGTTTTTTTCCAGAAAGCCCTTTTTGTACCTGGGTAAAATATCTTACTCCCTTTATCTTTTGCACTTTCCGGTAATAGCTGCCTTTTCCTGCTGGTTTTTCCTGGAATTTTATGGGAAGATGTCATATGGCCTGACGGTGGGAATAGATTTTCTGCTGACAACCCTGCTGGTGCTGGCGCTGTCGTCCTTAAGCAGACGGTATCTGGAGCCGGCAGCAGAAAAAATCTGGAAGCGGCTTTACGGAATTGGAATAGGAGGCGTTAGATGAAAAAGCAGAGGATTCTCTGGATGGATATAGCGAAAGCTTTTGGAATACTGATTGTCCTGATTGTCCACAGCGGCATCAGCCTGGGGCCGGTGACATTTTACGGTGGGATGTTCTATATGCCGGTTTTCTTTGTGCTGTCCGGAATGACCTTTACCTGGAGAGAGGAAGAAAGTTTCCGGAGATTTATGAAGAAAAAAGCCCGGCGTCTTCTGGTGCCTTATTTTGGATACAATCTGTTTCTGTTTCTGTTTTTCTTCGTAAAGGATTATTTGACAGCGGGGAAAATTTCGCGGGAGGCTTTTTTCCCACTGGCCGGTATTTTGTATTCGAGGAACTGCCTGCTTGAGACGGATGCCGTCCGCAATGTGTACTTTATGCAGATTTTAAATGCGCCGACCTGGTTTTTAACGTGTCTGTTTGTAAGCCTTATGGTATTCTGGATCATGATGAGGGCAGCCGGAGGGAGTCTGAAGAGGCTGTTTCTTATAAACAGCGGCGTTCTGTTTACAGCAGTGCTGCTCCGCTATTTCTGCCCCATACTCCTGCCCTGGAGTATAGACTGTGCCCTGTATGCGGTTTCCTTCATAAGCTTTGGAAAGGCGCTGGAGGAGTATGAGATCGTGGAGAAGCTTTATAAAAAGCCGTGGACTTTACTTTTTCTGACAGCGGCATTTGCGGGGCTCTCGCTTGTGAACGGCAGTGTAAATATGTCTGTGGCGGAATATGGTTATTCCATGGTACTGTACCTGATTGTGGGAAGTCTCGGCTCGCTGCTTTGTATGGAGGCATCGCTTTTTCTTGAAAAACATACCGGGATTCTTTCAAAAGGGTGTGCCTGGCTTGGCAGGCACACCATGCCTGTGCTGTGCCTGCATTTATTTGTATACTCAGTGATTGGAACACTCCTGGGAATGCTTTAAAATCACGTCCACAACGGCCTTAGATGCATGTCCCGAATCAAAGAACTGCATCCAGTCACAGAAAGCCCTGCAGCCGCGTTTGTATTTTTCTTCGTCAAAGGATTCGATGTTTTTCATAAGTTCCCCGTTGGAGAAGGCCAGAGGGAGGGGCAGGTCTTTCAGATCGTAGTAGTAGCCTCTTTCCATCTTTGCCTCTTCATAGTCTTCGATGTAGAGAAAGCCGGGGCGCCCTATCATAACAAAATCGGTTACACATCCGGAGTAATCGCTGATAATAACATCAGAGGCTGCCAGAAGATCCTGCATATTTCCGTAGCCGCCGGTATTTAATATCCGATCCGTGTAGGCCAGAGGATAATTTTTGCGGTCAATATTGGGATGCAGGCATACAAGCACGGCCCAGCTGCCTCCGAACCGCTTTTTAAGAGAGACCAGCAGCTGCTCATAGTCCAGCTTATACATATCTGTTTTCCGGCTTTCACGGAAGGTGGGAGCATAGACTGCGAACTTTATATCCTCCGGAAGCCTGAAATAGTCCTGCACCCTTTTGCGGCAGACAGAAATATCTTCGAAGTATGCGTCATATTTTGGAAGCCCTTTCTCTAAGATAGGGCCGTCGTACCAGAAGGCGTTCCGGAAGCAGCTGCTCTGCCATTTGCAGGAGGACAGCATCAGATCGATATTCCGGGAATCTATTTTGGCGTAAGCTACATATTCTCTGCTCAGCAGCTCTTCGCAGTCTTTTTCTATCTTTTTGGGTCCTGGTCCGCCGTGGCAGGTCTGGACATAGAACTGGCCGGGACGTTTTTTAAAATAATACAGCTTACGGGTGTTGTCCACCCAGGTTCCGGCAGTGGCCATATGCCAGACGAAAGCTATGGTATTGGGGCGGACGGGCAGTATGCCTTCGGGAAGTCTGTAATCAGAAGCAGAGGTCCAGTAGAGTTTCCAGTTCAGATTCCGCCGAAGCATTTCGTCGGCAATATATTTGGGATTATCCCCATAGACGCCGCCGTTGAAATTGCTGAACACAGCTTTCCGTCTGTTCAGGGGAAAGAGGGTAAAGATATTCCAGCACAGCTTCAGCATCGTCCGGTGGAGCCAGAGATACAGGGGGAGTATGAGTTTTTTCATAAAACGAAAGCCTCCTTGCACAGATATTGGTCCTATTTTAGCATTTCCGGGAGAAATTGTGAAGCATGAAATATGAAATATTAACCTCTTGATTTTTAAGGAGAATGTGTTATATTCAAAATGTTGTCCGGGACAAAGCAGAAACGAATGCCCGGAGAACTGGTATGGATTAAACAAAGCACATATTTAGAAAGAGTGTCGGAGTTGAAAAGAATGAGACAGAGGATATTATCCTTCGGAAAGTATCTGGTTCTGGTGCTGTCCGTAATTTTAATGTTTTTTCTGAGTGCAGTCAGTCTTGTCAGTACTGCATATTTTAATAAAGATAATTTCGGGGAAGAAAGTAAGATAGCAGAACATGTTTATTATCGGACAGATTCTCTCGCCTTGAATCTGCTGGCTGTTGCTTTCATAGTCCTTATATTGTATTTCATTAACCGAAAATTTGGCCTGGAAAAAATCCCGACAAAAATTCTGGCCGCAGCGGCTGTTATTTATACAATACTTGTAAGTGTATTATGGATCTTTGCCGGCAGCACATATCCTCAAGCAGATCAGGAAAACGTATCCACGGCAGCTTTTTTAATGTATACCAATAACTATCTGTTTTTAAAACCGGGGGGCTATCTGCAGATGTACCCCCATCAGATGGGACTGGCAGCAGTTATGGAAGCGATTTACTGCATGGCAGGAGGGGAGAACTGGAAGTGCTTTATGCTTCTGAATGCCATATCTAACGGCGGCATCGTCTTTTTCCTGTACCGGATTACGGATAAGCTTTTTCACAGCAAAAGAGTCTGCAATCTGGTGCTGCTGCTCTCAATGGGCTGTGTGCAGCTGATCTTATATACCACATTCCTTTACGGAATTACACTGGGACTTGCCCTGAGTCTGGCAGCGTTCTGGATGCTGCTGCTGTATTTTGAGAAGGACAGGCTTATGTTTGCTTTTCTGGCCGCTGTTTTAACGGGCGCGGCGATTCTGGTCAAGAGTAATTACAGTATTTTTTTAATAATGCTGGTGATACTGCTCTGTTATAAAGGACTGGAATTAAAGAAAATCCGGCCCGTACTGCTCTCTTTTATCCTGATTGTTACGAGCTTTCTTATGAAAAGCGCCCTGCTGTCTTTTTACGAGTTCCGCAGCGAAATGGAAATCAGCGAAGGAATGCCCAAATCTCTCTGGATTGCCATGGGAATGCAGGAGGGAGAGCGTGCCGAAGGCTGGTATAATGGTTTTAATACATTAACCTTTTGGGATTCCGGATGCGACATTCCGGCAAGCGATGCAATAGCAAAAGAGGCGATACACGCCTCTTTGCAGAAGTTTAGGGATAACCCAGGGTATGCGCTTCAGTTCTACTATAAAAAAATAGTTTCCCAGTGGAATGAACCTACTTATGAGTGTCAGTGGGTGAACCGGTTTCACTGTGGGAAATTTCCGGTTCTTGTGCAGAGCATTTATGACGGTAAGTTATACACACTACTTTATGAGTATATGAATGTGTACCAGAGTCTGGTTTACTGTATGGTTCTGGCAAGCCTCTTTTTTCTCAGAAAAAACTGGAAAATAGAACAGCTGGGCTTTCTGATTGTGGTTTTGGGCGGCTTTTTGTTTCATATATTGTGGGAGGCCAAGTCCCAATATATATATCCGTATCTGATCATCCTTTTTCCGTATGCCGCAGCAGGGTTATCGGGATGCATTGATAGGCTGGATGCGGCTTTAGCGAGAAAACTGTCTGATAATGAATGATGCTGCGAGCCATTTGACCGGTAACATTTTTCTTATTTAATACGGAACTGTCCGATAAGCTGGTTCAATGTCCGTGCCTGGTTGGACAGTTCGTTGGAAATAGCGGCGCTCTCCTCGGCTGCAGCGGAATTTGCCTGGGTCACCTGGGAAACCTCCTTGATTCTGCTCTCCACGGAAACGATCATTTCCGACTGCTGGACACTGGCAAGAGAGATCTCATCCATCAGTGTCTTGATGGACTGGATGCATTCATTAATCACCTGCATTGCGGAAATGGCAAGGCCGGTGGATTTTGATCCGGTTTTTACATTCTCAATGGAGCGGCCGATTAAGGTGCCTGTGCTGCTTGCTGCTTCGGCAGACTTGGCCGCAAGATTCCGTACCTCATCTGCAACCACGGAAAAGCCTTTTCCGGCACTTCCGGCCCGGGCAGCCTCGACGGCCGCGTTCAGTGCAAGAATATTTGTCTGAAAGGCGATGTCTTCTATTGTTTTTATGATACTGCCGATCTGGTTGGAGGATTTTTCTATATTGGATGTGGCTGAAAGCAGCTGTTCCATTTTGGTATCAGCCTCTGCCGCATAGCCGTTTGCCCGATCCACAATATCGCTGGCATTGCTGCAGCGGACTGTGCTGGTTTGGATTTGAGCGGTAATGTCCGTCATATTGGCGGCCAGCTTATCAATGGAAACCTTCTGCTGCACCGTTCCCTGAGACAGAGCCTGGGCACCGGCAGATACCTGGTTGGCACCGTTATTTACCTGGTTTGCGATCTCCGTAATATCACTCATAACATTTATGAGATGGGAGCGGATGCTTTTGAGGCTCTGGGCCAGAACTTTAAAATCACCGATATAATAGTCCTCGTTTTCTGACACATCCACGGCAATATTCCCGTTTGCCATCTCACCTAAAATACGGCCGATATCCTCAATGGTCTTCCGCAGGCAGTCGCATACATGGTGGATGGTTCCGGCAATCATACCGATCTCGTCTGTTCTCCCATAAAACGGTTCCAATTCCCGGTCAACGGAAAGCTCCAGATTCCCCAGGCGGCTGATAGCGCTCTCCATCACCATAAGCTCCTTTCCTTCCCGGTGAAGGAGCAGAAGGGTAACAAGCATAATGACCGCTTCCACCAGTGCACAGAGAATTCCAACCGTAATGCGCACTGCAGATACTTTTTCATAGACTTCTGCCGCATTATCGCGGACCATGAAAACCCAGTTTCTGTCTCTTAAATATTTGTACACTACCAGCTGCTTTACTCCGTTTTCATCCTTGTAAGAGTAAGTACCGGCCTGGGTGCTGCCGTCTGAGCGGATCCTCTTAAGGATTTCCTGGTAGCCGCTGTCGGCAGTCTCGGTATTCAGAAGTTCTTCATCTTTATGATACAGGTAAGTGCCGTTCTCCACATTCAGAAAGACGTATTCACTGTTGGGCAGTCCCTTAATATCCAGATTCAGCAGTGCGTCCATAAGGCGGCTGGCATAAACACCGGCTCCTACATAACCGATGCAGTTCTGTCCATCAAAAAGGGGATAGTACATGGAAATGATCATGCTTCCCGTTCCCGGAGACTTCATGATACCCAGATTCGTAAGTTCCGGACGGGCCAGGATCGTATCCCGGAATTCATCCAGGGATTCTCCGGTACGGGTGGTTATTCCAATGGCGCCCTGGGAGGTGTGTGTCAGTATGTAAGTGGAAGGAGTGCCGATGTAAAGACCCTCAAAAACACCTTTGACGGCAGCAAAATCTTCCGTATATTTCTGCCCGCGCTGTATCAAAGCAGGATTTTCCGGATCAGCCAGAAGATCCCGGACTTCGCTGCTTAGAGCAAAGGCTGTCATATATTCTTCTGCGGAAGAGACATAATCATTGATAATAGAAGCTCTGGACTCTACGGCATCGATCATCTGGTTAGTGATGTTGTCCTCCACCATGGAAGAAACACGGCCGGATACAATAAACCAGAGCAGCAGCATGCCGAGAAATGAAATTATTGTAGTGATAATGCTGATACGTGTGGCAAGCTTTCGATTTGCAAGAAACTTCATCTGGATTTTCCCCCTGCAATAAAGAATTGAATAGTTTTGTGCACCGGGGCCGGAGATTTACAGAATACAATCCGACATTTCGCGCGCAAATTATTCTAACATATTTTGGCTTATAGTTCAAGATTGTTGTTGATTCAGGCAGCACAAAAACAGCTGTCTGAGTGAATAATAACACTGAATAATAACATGGATAGAAACGGATGTCATAATTGATACAATTTCTTTTAATATTATGATAAAATAGAGAAAACAAAGGAAGAGGTGATCAACCATGAAATGGAAAACAGCCATCATCACAGTCAGCGACAGCGGCTTTCAGGGAACGAGGGAGGACAAAAGCGGCCCCATGATCCGCAGGCTTTTAGAAGAGGCAGGAGAGTACGAGATTATCCGGGAGGAGCTCGTTCCCGATGATCAGGAAAAACTGGAAGAAGTCCTCTGCACCTGCGCCGATACAGAAGGAGCAGATCTCATTCTTACAACCGGCGGCACAGGCTTTTCGAAGAGAGACAGAACCCCGGAGGCCACCATGAACACAGCCACCAGAAATGCTCCCGGAATTGCAGAGGCCATGCGGGCTCTGTCTCTCAGGGTAACGCCCCGCGCCATGCTGAGCCGGGGAGCCTCCGTGATCCGCAACGAGACACTTATTGTCAACCTGCCGGGCAGTCCCAAGGCAGTGAAGGAGTGCCTGGAATTTATTCTTCCCTCTCTCCCCCACGGCCTGGGAATCCTTAAGGGACTGGATGGTGAGTGCGGAGGGACAGCGTCATGACAGAGGGAACAATCTGCGGCTTAAGCATTCAGGAGGCAAAGGGAAAGCCTTCCCAAGAGAAAGAGAGCCTTGAGCTTGTTGAGGGAAAGGGAATCCTGGGCGACCGGCATTACGGCGAGACAGATATGCAGGTATGTCTTCTGGAGCAGGAATGCCGTACTTGGATGGAGGAGCAGGAAGAAAAGGGACTCTGTTTTGGAAGATTCCGGGAGAACATCCGGACTTGTTCCGCAGACATGTCCCTGCTTGCCAGGGGAGACCGGCTTTGGGCGGGAGACGCCCTTCTTGAGATCACACAGGCAGGAAAGGAGTGCTTTCCCGAATGCCCCAGGCTCAAAGCAGGAAAGGAGTGCCGCCTGCGACATGCCTGCTCCTTTGCAAAGGTCCTGAAGGGCGGAAATCCGGCTCTTGGGGATGCACTGTCCTTAGCGGAGCATAAGCAGGACGGGGATCGGTACATAAGGCAGCTTGGACTTCACGGCTTCGGTCCGAAGGGGCAGGAGCGCTTAAGAAAGGCAAAAATTCTCGTTATAGGCGCAGGGGGATTGGGCTGCCCGGCCATTACCGCCCTGGCAGAAGCAGGTGCAGGCATGCTCGGAATCGCAGACGGGGATACCGTAGCCCTCTCCAATCTGAACCGCCAGTTTCTCTACACCCCGGAGGACATAGGAAAACCCAAGGCAGAATGCGCCGCCCGGCGGGTGAAGAGATTCCGCCCGGACTGCCGGGTAAAAACATATTCCTGTGCTTTTGGCCGGGAGGAGCTTCGGAGGGAGGCGCAGGATTACGATTTTATCTTAAGCTGTGTGGACTCCATAGAAACGCGATTCCAGATAAATGAGTTCTGCAGGACTTTCCAGATCCCCTTTGCGGACGGCGCCATAGACGGAATGTACGGCACGGTACAGGCGGTATTTTCCGGAGAGGACCCCTGTCTTTCCTGCGTGAATCCGAAAAAGTCATCTCCAAAGAGGGAGAGCATCTCCTTTGGACCTGTGGCTATGGTGACCGGCACACTGGAGGCACATCTTGCGCTTAAATACCTGTCGGCCGCAAAAAAGCCCCGGGGCGGACTTTACAGCTTTGACGGAGAAAGCATGACCCTGGAGGAGATTCCGGCAGTAAAAAATCCGGCATGTACAATATGCAATAAAAAATAAATGACATTCCTGTGATGATTTATAAAAAAATAACAAAGAAATGCATTTTCGGGTGGAAAAAAATATTTAATATGTTATAATGGTGAAGAAACAAGTAAATAAACTCCGAGTTCTTTCTTCTGACGCAGCCTTTCGCAGCGGGAAGTCAGAACCAATGGGT
>JAETRR010000085.1 GCA_021770065.1 Lachnoclostridium sp.
CCATGATAGAGAATGCAGTGAGTGTCAAGAAAAAATGAAATAAGGAAATCCGAATAGGATGAAGTATTGCCAAGCATACAACAGGGATTCGATAGTTGTCTGCTGAGAGTCTCGTTTAGCAAAGATTAGGATTTATCTTACATTAGGAGGTTCTATGAAAGGATTTAACCGACCAAATCAATTATTCGCTCTATGTGGGTTGAATTGCGGGCTTTGCCCCATGTTCTTGAATAAAAACTGCCCCGGCTGCGGCGGCGGTGAAGGAAACCAGTCCTGCAAAATCGCAAGGTGCAGCATGGAGCATGGCGGTGTTGAATATTGTTTCCATTGCAGCGAATACCCCTGTGAAAAATACGATCACATTGACGATTTTGATTCCTTTATAACACACCGAAACCGAAGATCTGATATGGAAAAAGCCAAACGATTCGGGATAGACACTTATAATACAGAGCAGGCGGAGAAGGCCAACATTCTGGGGGTTTTATTATCCAATTATAATGATGGCCGCAAAAAGACACTCTTTTGTGTAGCCGTCAACCTGCTGGAACTGCAAGAGCTGCAAACAGTACTTAAAGAAATTGATCGTAAACCTGATATGGAAACACTGACGCTCAAAGAAAAAAGCGCTTTTGTTGCCGGATTACTGCAGGATGCAGCGGCAGCGAAAAATATTGACTTAAAGCTCCATAAGAAAAAGGGATAATTTGAATATGCTATGATTTTTACACATGAATCAATGCTTATAGATCATCTATCTTCCCTTCCCCCAATTAAATATCTTTGAAACTGCGCCACATATTTTTGGTGGCGCTTTTTCTTTGTAATAAAACGCAAAGGTGTTGAAAACCTTTGCGTTTTTTATTAACCAAACTCAATAAGGAGGCGATTTTTATGTGGAACATGATTACACACTTTCTTACATTCACCGGAGGAATGTCTGCCGGCGTTGTGCTGATGTGTCTTTTGCAGACAGGAAAGCAGGAAGATGAATGGTTAGAAAACAGGAAACAGGAGGAAAACGAATGAACCAGGAATTTGCAGAAAATATCAAAAACCATATCCGGGAATATCTGCCGGTGGACTATCAGGATGCAAAGATAACCCTTGAAAAAATCACAAAAGGAAATGATCGGACTCTTACAGGGCTTATCATCCGAAAGGATGATGAAAAGGTTGCACCGTCCATTTATCTGGAACACTATGAGGAACAGTTTGACAAAGGCCGCCCGATGGATGACATTATGAAGGAAATTGCACAGATAAAAATGGACAACAGCTTGGAACTTCCGATTGATGTGAAGGAACTTCAGGATTATGAAACAGTCAGGCCGCTGCTTGCTATCCGTCTGTGCGACCCGGAAAAGAATCAGGAATATTTGAAAAATAAACCCCATACCGCATGTGGAGAACTGGCGGCAACCTACCGGATTCAGATCATGGAGGACAGCAACGGAACGGCTTCCGCTGTTGTTACAAATGATATGTTGAATCTTTGGGGGATTACACAGGAGCAGCTTCACCACGATACAGTAGCAACAGAAAACACCCGAAATCCTGTCTGCTTTTATACAATGGATGATGTGATGTCAGAGATGATGCTGTCTGCTAAACCTACAAATTTATTTAACCGACCTGAACCGGTAGAAACTGGTGCTGTACCTATGTATGTCCTAACGAGCCAAAGCAAAATGGATGGCGCCGGTGTTCTGGCGCGGGATGGCGTACTGGAGAAAATTGGTGAACTGATCGGTTCCAACTTTTATGTACTTCCATCATCAATCCATGAGGTTTTAATTGTGCCGGATAACGGGAACATGCAGGCTAAAGAACTGGAGGATATGGTAAAAGAAGTGAATGCTACCCAGGTGCAGCCGGAGGACTTACTTTCTGATAAGGTGCAGTATTATGACCGGGTAGCAAAAACCCTGGGACGAAAACAGGAAAAAGGTCTTTTAGAGCGTCTTTCTGAAAATAAAGCACAGGTACAGGAAAGAGAGGCAAAAGCACCAAAAGAAAGACAGAAAACCAAACAGGAACCGAGCTTATAAAGGGTAGCTGCTATGCTGCCTTTTTTAATTCAAAGAAATGGAGGTTACAGGAATGAAATTAGTGATTGTGGAAAAGCCCTCTGTCGCCATGTCGCTGGCGGCGGTTCTGGGTGCAAATGAGAAAAAAGACGGCTACCTGGAGGGTGGCGGGTATCTGGTGAGCTGGTGCGTGGGGCACCTTCTAGAACTGGCGCAGCCGGAGGCTTATGGGGAACAGTATGCCAAATGGCGCTATGGTGATCTGCCAATCCTGCCGGAAACATGGAAATATGAGGTACCGAAGGATAAGAAAAAGCAGCTTGACCTTCTGTGCCGGCTGATGAAAGACAAACGGGTGGATTCCGTGGTATGCGCTACGGATGCCGGGCGTGAGGGCGAACTGATCTTCCGTCTGGTCTATGAGCACGCCGGATGTAAGAAACCGATGGAACGCCTCTGGATTTCCAGTATGGAGGATGCGGCAATCCGTGACGGGTTTGAACACCTGCGCCCTGGCAGCGACTACGATAAGCTCTATGACGCGGCGGTCTGCCGGGCCGGGGCTGACTGGCTAATCGGCATTAACGCCACCCGGCTTTTCTCTGTCCTGTATGGCGTCACGCTCAATGTGGGGCGGGTCATGTCTCCCACTCTTGCCCTACTGGTACAGCGGGAGGCAGATATTCAGACATTTACGAGTAAGCCCTTCTATGTGCCGGAGATCACCTGCGGCGGCTTTACTGCCTCCGGCGAAAAGCTGTCCGGGAAACATGAAGCTGAAAAAATCCGCCGGAATTGTGACGGGCAGACTGCTTCGGTGCTATCCGTGGAAAAACAGGTTAAAACAGTGCAGCCGCCCCGCCTGTATGACCTGACGACCTTGCAGCGGGAATGCAACCGTATCTATGGCTATACGGCCCAGCAGACCCTTGACTATGTGCAATCCCTCTATGAGAAAAAACTGGCGACTTATCCCCGGACGGACAGCCAGTATCTGACCGAGGATATGCAGGCAACCGCCGCTTCCCTGGTTCTCTGGCTGCGGGAGCATATGCCATTTGGAAAAGGCTGCACCGGGGAACCTGATATTGACCGCGTAACGGATGGCAGCAAAGTCACCGACCATCACGCGATTATCCCTACGGTGGAGATTGCCCGGATGGATTTATCGGAGCTCCCTTCCGGGGAACGGGATGTACTGACGCTGATCGCCGCAAGGCTGCTTTCTGCCACGGCCCAGGCGCACCGGTTCGAGGCGGTGACGGCGGTTCTGGACTGCCAGGGTAATTCTTTCACGGCAAAAGGAAAAACCGTATTACAGGCCGGATGGAAGGAAGTAGAATGTCTCTACCGCATGGGATTAAAAGAATTCAAGCCGGAGGATGACGGGAACACGGATGCCTCCCTCCCCGTACTGCAGGAGGGGCAGATTTTTGAAACGGTTTCTGCCAGCGTCCGGGAAGGCAAAACCTCCCCACCGAAGCATTATACGGAGGATTCCCTTTTGGCGGCTATGGAGACCGCCGGCACCGGGGATATGCCGGAGGACGCAGAACGCAAGGGGTTAGGCACCCCGGCCACCCGTGCGGCTACACTGGAAAAACTGGTTTCTGCCGGATTTGTGCAGCGGAAGAAAAAGCAGCTTATCCCTACGGAAAAAGGTACGAACCTGATCCGGGTCCTGCCGGACAATATCAAATCGCCTACGCTCACCGCAGAATGGGAATCCATGTTGAAGCAGGTGGAACGCGGCGAGCTGGCTGCAGATTCCTTTATGGAGCAGATTGCGGATATGAGCCGGACGCTGGTAAAAGAACATACCGCCCCGGAGGAACGCTTTGCCGGCCTGTTCCCGGATGCAAAAAGAAACGGGCGTGAGGCTGTCGGCACCTGCCCCCGATGCGGCGGAACCGTATATGAGGGCAAAAAAGGCTTCTTTTGTGATAACTGGGACTGTTCCTTTGCGCTGTGGAAAGACAATAAATTCTTTTCCGGCAAGAAAAAATCCATAACAAAGTCTGTGGCAGCGGCCTTTCTGAAAGAGGGCCGCGTTTCCATGTCCGGGCTTTACAGCGAAAAGACGGGAAAGACCTATGACGCGGTGGTGCTGCTGGACGATACAGGCGGAAAATATGTGAATTTCAAGCTG
>JAETRR010000086.1 GCA_021770065.1 Lachnoclostridium sp.
TTTAAAGCATCTGACACCTCCTGCTGGGTAAAGCCAAAGGAATCCTCGTATTTTTCCGAAGTTGTTGTCACTACTTCGAGATTATTCAGATCCGAGAAAATGGATTCCTTGCTCACACGGGTAATCCCCGTCATAATGGCCCGCTCCAGATAGGGATTTGTCTTGAAGGTGGAATTAAACAGGCTCCGGGTAAAGGAAACCGCCTCTTCCCAATAGCCGTTTACGTAGGCTTCCTGCATCGGTGTATCATACTCATCCAGCAGAATAATAACCTTTTTTCCGTAATAACGGGATAAATATTCTGACAGCTGATTGATTGCAAGAGCAGCATCCACATCATCCATATCCTTTGTCTTCCTTCGAAAAGTTGCCTTTTCCTGCTCTGTCAGACAGGAGTTCTCCAGTAAAACCGTATTTCTGGCATACTCCCTGGCAATCAGCTCGCAGATCAGCTTCCGCATGTTATAAAAATCCGTGCTTTTTATATCCGCAAAGCTTAAGAAAATCACCGGATAGGTTCCCTGAAGCTTCCGGTACTTCTCCTCCTCCCAAATCTTAAGTCCCTCAAACACCCGGCCCTGTCCTGCGTATTTCACGGAAAAGAACCGCTCCACCGTATTCATCGTCAAGGTCTTTCCAAAACGTCTGGGACGGGTAATCAGTGTCACCGCATCCTGGTTTTCCCACCATTCCTTGATAAACAGAGTTTTATCCACATAAAAATTATCATTTGTAATCAAGTATTCAAAATTCTGATGTCCGATTCCTACGGTTCTTGCCATATCCCCCGTCCTTTCATGTCTTCCCGGCACCTGCTGGAATTGTTGTTCTATTGCTTCAATGCTTTCCACTCATCCTCTAAAATTGCCATCAAAATATCATCAGCATATTTATCCCCGTCTTTTACGGCATCTCTCAAAACACCTTCTCGCTTAAAACCTGCATTAAGGTATGCTTTCTCGGCTCTTGGATTAAAAGAAAACACATCCAGTTCCAGACGGTGCAGATGTAACTTTTCAAAGGCAAAGCCGCATACCATACGGGTTGCCCAAGTACCGATTCCATTTCCACAGGCGTAACTGTGAAAAATTCCAATACGGAAATTGGCACTGCGCAGTTCCCAATCAATTTCATTGATAACACTCTCACCGATAATCTTTCCATCAGGAGAAACAATCAGAAAGTCGCAGCGATCCACGTCATCAATACAGGAAAGGAAAAAGTTTACCACTTCATCATGGGTAAAAGATGGTTTACAGCCAGTGAGCCGTGCCACCTCCGGATCCAGAGGATTATAGTTTTGTTGGTAATAATTTTCTGCATCTTCTTTTTGGGCCCTTCTAAGAATATAGCCATCCTTTTCACCGATAATATCAATATTCATTTAAAATTTCCTCCCTGTTACGGCTGCCGATCCTGTTTTCTAATCAAACACTCCTTCTGCTTCAGATTATCCCCGGCGGAAACAAGCTTATTATCCGATCAAAACCTTCTTTCCCTCAAATGCAAAGCCGTATGTCCGGATCCGCTCCGGGGCGATTCCCTTTGCTTCCAAAGCGGCAGCGTACTTCTTTTCCCCGATCTGCGCAAGGGCGGCCTGTACCGTATCCTCCAGGGAATTCTCCTCTTCCGGATCGTGCACCTTAAATTCCAGTATCATTGCCGGATCTTCTTTCCGCCGGGGCTCCAACATTACATCATAGCGGCCATAGCCGCTCTCCCGATTGGAGGTCAGTGTATAACGGCCTCTGAGCTCCGCCAGAAGCCCCAGTACAAAACCATGGTAAAAACGCTCCGGCTCCGCCGCCTGGGACGGTCTCTTCCCTGTGTCAAAGGAGCTGAATGTATCCAGCGCCACCTTGTTCATGTAGATATTCATTTCTTTCCTGTTATCACGCAGCAAGGCTTCCACAAATTCGTTGTATGAGGAGGTTCCGTCTGCAAACCAATCCCGGAACATCCCTTCAAACATCACGCGTACCTCTTTGTTTGTCAGCACCAGATCATATTCTTCACGGCCCCATTCCTCATAAAAGACAAACTTCTCCACACGCAGATAACCGCTGGCAAGCAAAAGGCTCCAGATGGCCCTTTCATTGCCGTCCAGCTGATTAAATACAATCTGTTCATCGATCTCCGTATGGAGCGCCTTTCCTGCCAGAAGATCTTCCATTGTCATCTTAACCCGGCCGCTCCCTTCACGAATCAGCTTTCCTGCCAGGCTGTTGCTGCTGGTATTCGCCCAGTAAGCGGAAACCTTTCCTGTTTTTAAAAAATTCAGAATCGACCAGGGATTGTAAATATCCCTCTTATCTCCAAATGTAAACCCGTCATACCAGCTTTTTACCAGTTCCTTTTTCCCGGAAAGTCCATATTCTTCCAGAGCCTCCCATACCTCTCTTTCCGTAAATCCGAAACAGTCCGCATAGGCATCGGAAGTGGTTGTCACCACGGCCAGATTATTCAGATCCGAGAAAATGGATTCCTTGCTCACACGGGTAATCCCCGTCATAATGGCCCGCTCCAGATAGGGATTTGTCTTGAACGTGGAATTAAACAGGCCCCGGGTAAAGGAAACCGCCTCTTCCCAATAGCCGTTTACGTAGGCTTCCTGCATCGGTGTATCATACTCATCCAGCAGAATAATGACCTTTTTTCCATAATAACGGGATAAATATTCTGACAGCTGGTTCAATGCAGGGATTGCATCCGCATCCTCCATTTCCACGCTTTTTCTTTGAAATACCGCTTTCTGCTGCTCTGACAGGCAGTCTCCTTCCAGGAGAAAGGTATTTCTGGCATACTCATCCGCAATCAGACGGCATATGCTTTTGCGCATGCCCGAATAATTTGTATCCTTTATATCCGCAAAGCTTAAGAAAATCACCGGATAGGTTCCCTGAAGCTTCCGGTACTTCTCCTCCTCCCAAATCTTAAGTCCATCAAACACGCGGCCCTGTCCTGCGTATTTCACGGAAAAGAACCGCTCCACCGTATTCATCATCAGGGTCTTTCCGAAACGTCTGGGGCGGGTAATCAGTGTAACAGAATCACCATTTTCCCACCATTCCTTGATAAACAGGGTCTTATCCACATAAAAATAATCATTTGTAATCAAGTGTTCAAAATTCTGATGTCCGATTCCTACAGTTCTTGCCATATCCCCCGTCCTTTCATGCCTTCCCGGCACCTGCTGGAATTGTTGTTCTATTGCTTCAATGCTTTCCACTCATCCTCTAAAATTGCCATCAAAATATCATCAGCATATTTATCCCCGACGGAAGCAAGGTTATTATCCGATCAAAACTTTTTTTCCCTCAAATGCAAAGCCGTATTTCCGGATCCGCTCCGGGGCGATTCCCTTTGCCTCCAATGCAGCAGCGTACTTCTTTTCCCCGATCTGCGCAAGGGCGGCCTGTACCGTATCCTCCAGGGAATTCTCCTCTTCCGGATCGTGCACCTTAAATTCCAGTATCATTGCCGGATCTTCCTTTTGCCTGGGCTCCAGCATTACATCATAACGGCCATAGCCGCTTTCCCGGTTGGAGGTCAGGGTATAGCGGCCCCGAAGCTCTACCAGAAGCCCCAGCACAAAGCCATGGTAAAAACGCTCCGGCTCCGCCGCCTGAGAGGGTCTCTTCCCGGTGTCAAAGAAGCTGAACGTATCAAGCGCCACTCTGTTCATATAAATATTCATGCCCTTCTTATCATCATTCAGCAATGCTTTCATAAATGCACGATAGGATGGGGTAAACTCGGAAAACCAATCCTCTATCATTTCTTCAAACATGATATGAACTTCCTTATTGGTCAGGGCAAGCTTACATCTTGTCCTGCCCTCCAAAACAGTATAGCTTTCCAGCTTCAGATAACCGCTGGCCAGAAGCAGGCTCCAGACGGCGCTCTCCCGGTATTCCAGCTGGCTGAACACAATCTGCTCATCCAGTCTTACAGAAAGGGATTTCCCGCTCAGCAGCTCCTCCATTGCCGTCTTAATATCCGGATTTCCCTCACGTACCAGCTTCCCAATCAGGCCGTTGCCGCTTGTGTTCGCCCAGTAAGGCCGGAAAATGCGCTTATCCAGATAATTGATGATAGACCATGGATTGTAGATATCTGTCTGCTTTCCAAAGGTAAAGCCGTCATACCAATATTTTACCTCTTC
>JAETRR010000043.1 GCA_021770065.1 Lachnoclostridium sp.
AAAAAGGCCGCACAAGATGAGGTAATTGTCAAGTATATATTTGAAAATATTAGTTAGCGGTGGAAAAACAGTATCCTGGATAAATGATCCAGAATCCTGTTAAGTTACTGACATTGGGAGTGAACAGTAACCTTTCTTCCGACTGTTCCATCACGGTTTATTCAAAAATACACAGAATTGTAACTACAATTATAAGTGTACTATGATTTCTGCAACATGTCAAAAGAACTTTTCTTAACTTTTTAAGTAATAACAGAAACTTTTAGAGAGTTAGATTTCTAGGAATGCTCCCTCAGCCACCGCATACATTCCCGGTAATCCGGGAGGATCTCTTCCACAATGCGGTAAAATGCTTTGGAATGATTCATCTCCTTCCGGTGAGCCAGCTCATGTACCACAACATAATCCTGGATCTCCTTAGGGCAGAGCATCAGCTTCCAGTTGTAATTCAGATTGCCCGCTGCACTGCAGCTTCCCCACCTGGTCTTCTGCCCCCGGATGGAGATCCTTCCATAGGTAACTCCCATGCGCTGTGCATAACAGGCCGTCTTCTCAGCCAGCACCTGCCGGGCCTGCTCCCGGTAAGCCTGTTCCTCTTCCGGGGACGGAACGGGCAGGGCGCTTTGCCGCTCCTTCTGTTCCAGCAGCTTTTTCTGAAGCCATGGCTCATGCTGCTGTACAAATGTCTCAATCCGGCCGGCCGGATACCGAAGGGGCGCCCGTACTACCACTCTCCCCTCCCGGGTTACCTGCAGGGACAGCGTCCGGCGTCTGCTGCGTATTATCTCATAAGGAATCATGTGTTTAAATCCTTCTTTGTTACTTTCTTCCTGTCTCATCCGGCTCCTGCTCAAATTCTGTCATGCAGCCCCGGAAACGCAGAGGCAGAAGGCCCTGCTGGCACCTGGGATTCCTGCGCTCCTCAATGGCAATGCTTTTACAGAAGCTCTTCCACAGCTCTTTAAATTCCTCTTCCTTCTCTGACGGACGGCCCAGGCAGTCAAAGTCCAGCACTCCGGCATCTGCAAGCACCCACAGGGCTCCCCTGGGGTGTACCGCCATAATCCCCCTCCGCTTATCGTGAATCACCCAGTTCTCCTGCCGGAAGCGATCCGCAAAATGGGGAGCCAGAAGAGGCAGAACCGCATAGGCCGGCTCAATGGCGCTGTAAAGGATGCCGTTTTCCAGTTCTTCAAAGCGCACAAAGCCCATATAGCGGTGTGCCTCGTGCCATGCCTTAATCCGCAGGTGCATAACAAGAGAGACATCCGGGTTCTGCAGACAATTCACCACTTGACGGCCGTTCTTCATATGGAGCCCCAGAACCACCATGCGGTAGATAGCATCTGCCCTGCGGCCGTCCGTACAGGCCGCTGCATAGCAGATCGCCTCAAAAGCTTCCTCTCCAAGCCTCTCCCGGACGGTGCGCAGCACTTTCTCCGCCTTCACCGCATCCGTCTCCACCTGACGATATTCGCAGAACAGCTCCAGAGTGTCCTGCGCATCCGTTTTCAATTTTACATGGCTGTGTCCGAGACGGCTGTCCCAGGCATCATAAATTCCCGTCAGGATCCCGTCCAGACTGTCCTCACACCAAAATACAGTCATATCTTATTCCTGTCTAAGCCTTTCCCGTTCCCCGTCTTCCTGCACTTTCGTACCCTGAAGCGGAGAAAAATTCTGATCATCAAAAAGAGACAGCTGACGATAGGTAACCTGATCTCCGACTCCGAAGGGCAGCCGCTCCTTTACATCCAGAAGATTCCGTGTAATATAGTCCTCCTCAATCCGAATGGGATACATCGTCCTCCCACGGCAGGTGATAAAATAGAGCGCCCGTTTCAGCACCACACCCATCCTCTTCAAGTCCGGAAAATCAACGTTTCCCAGCCGCCTCGCTTTGACAATCCGCTGCGCGGACCGCACCCCGATCCCGGGAACCCGAAGCAGTGTCCTGTAATCCGCCCGGTTAATCTCCACCGGAAACTGCTCCAGATGGCGCAGGGCCCAGTCACACTTGGGATCCAGAAGCACATTAAAATTAGGCCTGTCCTCGGAGAGCAGCTCTGACGCCCGAAACCCGTAAAACCGCAATAACCAGTCCGCCTGGTACAGACGGTGTTCCCGTAAGAGAGGCGGACCGCCGGGAAGGGCCGGAAGCAGGCTGTCCTCATTCACGCGCACGAAAGCAGAGTAAAAAACCCGTTTCAGTGCAAACTTCTGATAAAGAGCCTCCGCCACAGACACAATCTGATAGTCGTTCTCCGGCGTAGCTCCGATAATCATCTGAGTGGACTGACCGGCCGGCACAAACCGGGGGGCACTGCGGTAAAGCGCCAGCTCATTCCTGTTTTCCTCCATGCGGTTCTGAACCTGGCGCATAGGGGTAAGAATCCGTTCCCGGGACTTGCTTGGAGCCAGCCTTTTAAGCCCCTCCGCCGTGGGAAGCTCCAGATTCACGCTCACACGGTCTGCCAGATAGCCGACAGCCTCTATCAGCCGCGGGTCTGCCCCCGGAATGGCCTTCACATGGATATAACCTCCAAAGCCGTATTCGTGCCGCAGCTTATAAAGGGTCTGATAGAGAAGCTCCATGGTATAGCTTGGGCTTTTCAGAATGCCCGAACTTAAAAACAGGCCCTCGATATAGTTCCGTCTGTAAAATCCCATGGTCAGATCGCAGACCTCCCGGGGTGTAAATGCCGCCCTGGGAATGTCATTGGATGCCCGGTTGAGACAGTAACGGCAGTTGTAGATACACTCATTGGTAAATAAAATCTTCAGTAAAGAGATACAGCGTCCGTCTGCAGAAAAGCTGTGACAGATTCCTGCCTCCACACAGTTCCCCACACCCTTTCCCGAGTTGCCCCGTTCCGTCCCGCTGGAGGTGCAGGCTACATCATATTTAGCCGCGTCTGATAAAATATTCAGTTTTTCCATCAGAGTCATCTTCTCCGGTACACGAACCTGCATAACCTGTTCTCCATGTGATGCAAACACCTGTTCTCGAACGTTTGTTTTATTTTATCACAGAAGAAGAAAAGTTACAAGTACTATTTTTCAATCGAACGGCAGCATTGTCCGCCGCATATACCAGATACTCAAAAAGTTCCTCCGAATCCTCACAGTAAGCTTCCGTAAATTTTTTCAAAGCGGCTCTTAAATAACTTTTCACTTCTGTAAGCTCCATTTCCCCAAGGCGCTGCCTTACAAACAGGCCGTCTTCTTCCTTAAGTTCTTCCCTGCCCAAAGGCTTTTTGGCCAGAATATACTCTGCCATGACAAAAAGCACACTTTCACAGAGATTGTCAGCCATCCCGCGCGCTTCCCCGCAATATGAATATATCAGCTTTCCTGCAAGCCCCTCCGGAAATGCTTTTAAAAATTCCTGCTCCATGGAAACACACAGAAGATATTCGTAGATTCTGTCAACCCCTGTATAGGAAGACAGATCTCTCAAAACCGGATAATCCAGGGTTAAAATGGTATTCTGGGGATCAAATTCCGCATCGTACCATTGAAAAAACTCCGGCAGCCCCTTAAGAACCGTATCCGACAGATACGGATTACCATAGTCGGAAAACTCCGGCAAAAGCTTATGATAAAGTTCCAGGGATTTTTTTACTTTTCTCTCCACAGCCGCCCGGCCGGCCTCATAGAGCCGCCCGGCCGGCGTTCCTTTTGCCGCAGCTGCACAGGGGGCTTCAAGCTCCGTCTCCCGTATACAATACAGCACTGCCTCCATAAGCTGCTCTGCCTTCTCATAAGATATTGACGTGCTGTCCGTCCCCGTATATCTCGCAGCCAGCCGCCCTGCAATGGGCAGCAGCTCTTCCATCTCATAATTCATCTACAGCCCTCCATCCCGTATCCGCAGCCCGCAGGCTGCTGTCTCCTCTGCACACCCTGCCATTTAAAACAGCGCATTTAAAGCTTCCAGATACAGTTCCCGATCCCATCGTTTTACCTCGTCAAACTTTGAATACTCCCCATATCCCTCCGAAGCCTGATACCCTCGATATCCGGCCCGGACAGCCTCCGCAAAAACCTGCAGGCAGGTTCCCTCCAGATATCCCAGATCCCCAAAACATACCTCCTCAAACTGCTCCCTCATAAAATGCAGTAATTCCTCATCTGTAATCTCATCATGCATCTCATTTTTATAGAGATAAAAAATCTCCTGCAGACGAAGCAGCGTATCCGTATAATTATTCTGGTCAATAAAATCCGAATCGCAAAACTGCTCTATTATTTTTGATAAAATTCCCGGGCCGAACTCCACCCTCCGCTCTTCTCTCAGCACACGGGTTCTCTCCTCCACCAGCAGCTCTGCATCCTGTTCCGTCAGCACAAGCCCATACCCGGCAGTCATCTTATTGGTTTCCATCACCTTTGCCAGCTGATTTCTCTGCTGCAGCAAAATCATCCAATCCTTTTCCACCCAATCGCCTCCTCATTCTTTTTACCGGAATTTTCTGTTGTATCTCTTAAATTGTTACAATGAAAATGATTATAGCACCGCCTTGATCGCCTTACCAGTCTTGAATTTTTCCTGTTTTTGCTGTATAATAGATTACAGAAAAAGGGAGCCGGATTATTCTTCAATCCGCTCCCCTTTTATACTGTTTTTCTCTTTTATTTTGGCAGCCTTATGTATGGGCCGGTAACCGCACCATTCCGCCCTTCATAAATGCTTTATTCTTCAATCACGTCATCCTGCCCCGCCGGCAGAACAGCCGCTAAAATCATTCCCACGACAGCCGCCAGCGCCAGGCCGGAGATCGTCACGGTACCCGTTACGGGAATGCTGTCACAGCCGATTCCAAGAACAAAGATGAGTGCCGCAATCATCAGATTCCGGCTGTTGCCGAAATTCAGACGGGAATTAATCAGAATCCGCACACCCACAGAGGAGATCATGCCGTAAAGCACAATGCTGATTCCTCCGGTCACCGGCCCCGGGATACTGGTGATAATTCCGCCAATCTTTCCAAACAGCCCCAGCACAATGGCAAATACAGCCGCAATCCGAATTACTGACGGATCGTAATTTTTCGTCACCGCCAGCACCCCCGTATTCTCACCATACGTTGTATTAGCCGGCCCGCCCAAAAGCCCCGCCGCGGCCGTTGCAATGCCGTCGCCGAGAATCGTCCGGTGAATGCCCGGATCAATCATAAAGTTTTTCCCCACCACCGCGCTGTTTGTGGTAATATCTCCCACATGCTCAATCAGCGTAACCAGAGCAATCGGCGCAATAGCCAGAATCGCGTCCGCTTTAAAGACAGGCATACACAGCACCTGGTCCATAATATTCCGATCCAGGAAAGAAAGTGCATGGGCCTCCTTCATAGGCGTCATATCAATAAAGCCCATAGGCACGCACACCAGATATCCCACAATAATCGCAAAAAGGATAGGCATGAGATTGTAAATCCCTTTTGCAAATACGGATATGCAGATCACCGACGCCAGAACCGCAAGAGTCACCAGAACCGCTTTCATGCTGAACTCTCCATTCCAGTAAAAAGCGGAATTGATGGCCGACCCGGAAAGACGCAGGCCGATCACAATAATAATAGGACCTGTCACAATAGGAGGCAGCAGCTTATTGACCTTCTCATACCCGGCCAGCTTAATCAGCGCCGCAAACACTGCATATACCAGGCCTGCCACGATCAAAGCGCCTTTTACAGATGCCAGCCTTTCCAGATAATCCGCATCTCCCATCCGGGAATCCCCCAGAATCGCGCTGATTCCTCCGATAAATGCAAAACTGGAGCCTAAAAAAACAGGTACTTTCCTCTTTGTAATCCAATGGAATAAAAGAGTTCCAAGCCCTGCGCAAAAAAGTGTGATCGATGTATTCAGCCCTGTCAATGCCGGAACAAGTACCGTCGCTCCAAACATCGCCAGCACATGCTGAATCCCAAGTATCAGTTTCTGAGCTGCCGTTTTCTCCATAACACAATCCCTCCATCCTGCGTTTCTTTCTTACTATACTATACTCTCTTACACATTTCAATAAAAAACAGGAGAAAATTCTCCCGTTTTTTATCAAAAGTGACATATGAACAGTTATTCAAAATCTATCTCCAAGTACGGATTCTTTACCGTATGGAATTCCCCTCTGTCCGAAGCCTCCGCAAATGACGGCTCCACAGGCATTTTCCCGAGAACCTTAAGCCCCAGCTTTGCAGCCTCCTCATCAATATGGCTCTTACCAAAAAGCTGGATTTCCTTACCGCAGTCCGGGCATTTAAAATAGGAATAATTTTCGATAATTCCCTTAACCGGAATATTCATCTGCTCCGCCATGCCCAGAGCCTTCTTCACAATGAGCTGCACCAGATCCTGAGGTGAGGTTACCATGACAATCTCATCCACCGGAAGGGACTGGAACACTGTCAAGGGCACATCGCCTGTCCCCGGAGGCATATCCACCAGAAGATAATCCAGATCGCCCCAGATTACATCTGTCCAGAACTGCTTTACCACATTGGCGATAATGGGTCCGCGCCAGATCACCGGTGCAGCCTCATCGGGAAGCAGCAGGTTGATGGACATAAGCGCAATTCCGTTTTTTGTGAAGCAGGGGGTTATTCCTTCCTCCTCCGTGACCTCTGCAGGGCCGTGGACTCCGTACATCTTCGGGATAGAGGGCCCGGTAATATCCGCGTCCAGAATTCCCACCCTGAACCCCTTTGCCGCAAGGTGGTTGGCCAGGGAAGCCGTCACCATTGACTTTCCCACACCGCCTTTGCCGCTGACTACGCCGATGACCCGGCGGATACAGCTGTACTCGTTGGCTTCCACCTGGAAGCTTTTGGGCTGCTGCCTGCTGGGGCAGCCCTCACAGCTCGACTTGTCGCAGCTGCTGTTGTTACATTCTCTCTCTGACATAAAAGCACCTCCTAATTCCAGTTCCGTAATATCCTGTTTAAGTTTCGATCTCTCTTGTTACATTCCGAAGCCACAGCTTCTTCCGGTAGCGCCAGGTCGTAATGGGGATCTTCACAATCTCGTCCGACAGAAGCACTACAAACACGGCCTTCACGCCCCAGTGAAGCCAGAAGGCGGTAACTGCGCCCAGGAAAATGGAAAAGCACCACATTCCAATCACATCCACAAAGAACCCAATCCGCGTGTCTCCTCCGGCCCGGAACACGCCCACCACAAGGGTCGTATTATAAGACTGGAAAATGGCATAATAGCAGACTACAAACAGCATAAAATTCAGATAGTCCTTAGCCTGGCCGGAGATCGTCATGCTGCCTGCAATAAAGCCCCGGCACAAAAACAATCCCGCTGCCGCTGCCAGTGTAATCCCCACACTGAGCCACACAAACTTTCTGGCATAAATTTCCGCAAGCCGGAGCTTCTGCTCGCCGATGACCTTTCCAATCATCACGGAAGTAGCCGCCGCCAGTCCGAAACCAATCACCATAATAAGCTGCCGTGACACCTGGGCCACGGAATTGGCTGCCACAGCCGCACTTCCCAGATGGCCGATAATCGCCGCATTGGCGGACATGCCAAGTCCCCACATCAGCTCATTTGCCACCACAGGCGAGGAAAATACCACAAAATCCTTCAAAAGCAGCCTGTCAAACCGCACAAAATCTTTTAAATGAAGAGTAATGGGGTTGCCCTTCCAGTTTATGTACAGCACCACAATGACAAGCTCCACAATCCGTGCAAACAAGGTAGCATAGGCCGCACCCCGGATGCCCATGGCCGGTACCCCGAACATGCCGAAGATCAGAATAGCATTTCCGATGATATTTATAATCAGAGACGCAAAATACGTCCAGGTCGCCACCACGACCCGTTCCACACTGCGCATCAGATTCAGATAAATCATAGTAAATGCCACCGGAAGATAAGACCAGGATACAATCCGCAGATAGGATATTCCCTCCCGGATCACCGGCTCTTCCGAAGAAAATACATACATCAGCTGACGTGGAAATATCTGGGCCGCCGCAAGAAACACCACGCCGATTCCCAGAGAAATACACATGGAAATCCCAAAAACCTTCTCAATTGTACGCACATCCTGCTTCCCCCAATATTGGGCAGTCAGAACCGAAGCGCCGGAAGTCAGCCCGAAGAAAATGAGATTCATTATAAACTGAACCTGACCGGCCAGGGAAGCGCCGGAAAGGGCAGTCTCCCCCACCTTTCCGAGCATCACTACATCGGCAGTGGTAACGCCCACATTGATCAGATTCTGCAATGCCATGGGGATTACAAGGGCAAAGGCCATCCGGTAAAAGGCTCTGTTTTCCTCTGCTGTTAATCTATTATGTTCGTTCATAGCCTCTCCTATTCCAGTTCCGTAATATCCCTTCCAGTACACCTTAGCCTAAATCTATTTACAGCCGCCAAAACATGTGTCCGCAAAATCAAAACTTCTTCCTCCACACCTGGGGTGCAAACAGCATCAGCATGGGCAGAATCTCCAGTCGGCCCACCAGCATATCCATGCTTAAAACCAGCTTGGAAAAATAGGAAAAATGGGAAAAATTCTCAACAGGCCCCACCTTCGCAAGGCCCGGCCCCACATTGTTGAGCGTGGTGAGCACCGCCGTAAAGTTCGTCGTAAAATCCTGGTTATCCACAGAAACTAAAAGTACGGACCCTGCCAGGATCACCAGATAACAGATCAGATACACATACACTCCGTGAATGCTCTCCCCCGTTACCCGTTTGCCGTCCATTTTTACAATATTGACGGACTTTGGGTGAAGAATCTGACGCACTTCCTTATTAATCGTCTTTGCCAGAATCAATATCCTCGACACCTTCATGCCGCCTCCGGTGGAGCCGGCACATGCGCCGATGATCATCAGAAGCAGAATCACCATCTTGGAAAGCTCCGGCCACAGTTCAAAATCAGCCGTCACAAAACCCGTGGTCGTAATTACCGAGGATACCTGAAAAGCCGCATAGCGGAGAGCTCTAAGGGGCGTCTCATACAGATGCATAATATTGAGGGTAATGATGGTAACGGCACCAAATACCACTCCCAGATAAGCCCTCAGCTCCTCGCTTTTCATCACTGCCCGTACATTTTTCAAGAGCAGGAGGTAATACAGGTTAAAATTGACACCGAAAAGCAGCATAAATACCGTGATCACACCGTCAATATACGCACTGTCAAAAGCAGCGATGCTGGCATTCATACTGGAAAAACCGCCGGTGCCCGCCGTACTGAAAGTATGAATCACGGCATTATACAGATCCATACCCCCTGTCAGCAGGAGAACCACCTCCACGCCGGAGAGAAAAATGTACATGCCGTAGAGAATCTTTGCCGTCCCTCTGCTCTTCGGCACCAGCTTATCACAGGTAGGACCCGGCATCTCCGCGCGCATAAGAAACATAGCTCCCTTATTTCCCAGAGGGATCACAGCCATCACAAAGACCAGCACTCCCATACCGCCGATCCAGTGCGTGAGGCAGCGCCAGAAATTAACCCCCTTGGGCAGCGCTTCAATATCCTGCAAAATGGTGGAACCAGTAGTGGTAAATCCGGAAACCGTCTCAAAAAAAGCATCCACAAAATGAGGAATAGCACCCGACAGCACAAAGGGAAGGGCTCCGAAGGCCGACCAGAGAATCCATGCCAGAGCCACTATCACAAAGCCTTCCTTTGCATAAAACACCGTATTTTTCGGCCTTTTCCCAAGTAAAAGAGACAAGGTCATCAAAAGGGCCGACGTAAGCACAAAGGTCAGTCCGCTGTGCTCCTGATAAATGAGCGACACAAGGGCCGGAACCAGCAGCACCAGCCCCTCTATCCGCAGCATTCTTCCCAGAATAAATCGAATGATACTGTAATTCATCGCTTCAGAATCTCCTCCAGATCCTCCAGGCCCTGGCTCATGGTCACAACTACTACACTGTCGCCCACTTCCAAGGTATCATTGCCGCCCGGAATAATAATCTGCCGCTTTCGTACAATACAGGCCACCAGATGATTCTCCTTTAAGGTCAGATCCTTTAACGGAATGCCCGTATATTTTGCCGCCTCCCGAATCTGGAATTCCAGAGCCTCCACTTTGTCATTGATAAGCTGGTACACCGTCTCAATGTTTGCACTTCCCATGGAATTCTTCATAGCCCGGACATAACTCATAATCAGATTGGCCGTCACATTTTTGGCGGAAACTACGCTTTCCATTCCCAGCTCATCTACCAGATGCTGCAGGGCCTCATCATTTACTTTGGTGATAATCTTGGACACCTTTTTCGTCTTGGCATACATAGACATAATGATGTTTTCCTCATCCATGCCGGTGAGGGTCACAAAACCGTCCACATGCTCAATTCCCTCTTCCTCTAAAAGCTCATGATCCGTTGCATTGCCGCAGATTACGGTCGCTCTGGGAAGGAGATCGCACAGGGAGGCACAACGCTCCGGATCGCGCTCAATTATTTTTACGTTCATGCCCAGCGACAGGAGTTTCAGGGACAGATAGTAGGCCGTCTTACCGCCTCCGCAGATCATGACATTTTTCACACGGCTCCTAAGCGCTCCCACGAATTTGAAAAAACGCTCAATCTCCTTATGGGAGGCGGCTATATTGATCTTATCCCCCTGCTTCGGCACAAAGCTTCCGTCAGGAATGAAAACCTCATTGCCTCTCTGAACAGCGCAGACCAGCATTTTAATCTGATATTTCTCATAGAATTCCCGAAATGACAGTCCCTCCATGGGATTATTTTCACTGATAGATGCCTCTACCAGCTCCACTCTTCCCTTGGCGAAGGTCTCTACCTTGGCGGCCGACGGAAATATAAGCACTCTTGAAATCTCTCCCGCAAGCACAAGCTCCGGATTGACAGCCATACTCAGCTTTAATTCATCCTTAAATAAATGAATCTGCTGATAATATACAGGATTGCGCACACGGGCAATGGTCTGCTTTGCTCCCAGACGCTTTGCCAGAAGGCAGCAGAGCATATTCAGCTCGTCTGTGGAGGCACAGGCAATTACCAGATCTGCATTCTGGACATCCGCCTCCATCTGTATCTCCGCACTGGCTCCGTCCCCCACCACGCAGGAGACATCCAGTTCATTGATGGAATCCTTTAACCGGCCCTCCCGCACATCAATCAGTGTTACGTCATAACACTCGGCCGTAAGCTGCACGGCAAGCTTATGTCCTACCTTGCCGTCCCCAATTATTACGATGTTCATTCGTATCTAACCTCTATCCCAGTCATATTCCAGTTCCGCAGCACCCAGACTGTTCAGGCGCTGCTGTTTTTAACGAAAACGATCCGTCTCAAAATGTTCCATTGTTTTCAGGCAGTTCAAAATCTGGCGGTACTTATCCTGGGCGCTTCCGGCTGCAAGGCCGATATCCAGGGAGGCGGCAACGCTCTCAAACAGGTTGTCGTCCTCATAGCCTGCCCATGACTGAAAAAGCTCCAGCTTATCCCGGTAAGTCTCTGCATCCAGGAAGCGCAGCAGCATAGGATTCACCTCCACAGGCTCCTCCATCTCTTCAAAACGGTACTTCTGTGTCACATCCGGATACTTCCCGTGATCTACCTCACTTGCAAACATCTCATAGGGCCGGACCCAGACCTTCTCATCTCCGTACTGTTCCTGGTATACCACCATCCGCTCTCCTGTCTCCGAGTGGACTGCAATGGCCGTCACCTGGTAGAGCCCATCCTTAAAATGCCTGTAATAAGCTCCAATCTTAATCTCTCTCACAAAATTCCTTCTTTCTCTATGTTCGTCTGCTTCGCTTTTGTTTACTCCTGCGAACAAGAAGCCAAATGCCGTGGCTCTATATCCGTCGTCTCATTGCCGGCGGATATAAATGCATACACAAACATTTGACCTGATAACTGCTAGTGTAACACACTTATGCCAAAAAGAAAACCCCGTCAAAACAGAAGTTCTGCATAAAATTTCAGTCAGATTTTATTTTATAGCGCCCTTTCTTTTTGAAAGAGGCTTTTTGAAAGAGCAGGAATATAGGCTTTACACTTCAAAATTAGATTGATATAATAAAAGTATCGGATACTATTTTAACTCACATTCGAAGAAAGCAGGTGATCATATGCCAAACGGTCTCGAAATTACCAAAGCCGCAATTGATGATTTTGCAAAAGTTCAAAGGCGCATGATATTGGCAAAAAAAGAAAATGCCGTTGAAACATACGCTGATCTGAAAGAGGAATATATATCTCTAAAAGCTCTGCTCACCGTAGCAGGTGTTAATCTCTCAGAACTTGACAAAATCAAGGAATAATTTATAAACCAAGGGCTGTCTGGTCATCGAGGCCATAGTTCCGTCTCTCTATGACTTGAACAGCCCTCATAAATCTTTCTTCTCTTCCAGCCGCCCATACATCCATTCCCGAAGAAGCGCATAGAGCACGGAAACAATGGGAATGAAAATCAGCATGCCTATAATTCCCATCAGATTGCCGCCTACAGTCACGGCTGCCAATACCCAGATGGCAGGGAGGCCCACGGAATTCCCCACCACCCGGGGATAGATAAGATTTCCCTCAATCTGCTGAAGCACCTGAAACAGTACGATAAATCCCAATGCCTGGGCCGGGTTCACCATCAAAATCAAAAAGGCTCCCATCACACAGCCGATAAAAGCGCCGAAAATAGGAATCAGCGCCGTAAACGCCACCAGAACCCCCACCAGCAAAGCATAGGGAAAGCGCAAAAGGCTCATAGCTGCAAAAAACATGGCTCCCAGAATCACAGCTTCCATACACTGTCCTGTGATAAAGCTGGAAAAGGTCCGGTGGCTTAAGGAGCACACATGAAGAATATATTCCACCTGCTTTTTCGGAAAGACCGCCTTAAGCAGTTTCCTGCACTGCTCCCCCAGCTTCTCCTTCTGAAGCAGCACATAGCAGGCAAATACAAAGCCGATAAAGAAATTGGTCACTGCGCTGATTATGGTCTTTGCCACCGTCATTGTGGAGGACAGCACACTGCCCGCACCGCTGCGGAAAAAATTCCAGGCCGTTTCTACGGCTTTCTCCCAATTCATCTCCAGACCTTCAATCCAGAGCACAATCTGCTCGTTATTTCGGAAAATCTCTTCAAGCCACTCCTGTGCTCTCGGAAGAAATGCCTCCACGCTGGCTCCCAGCCCGACCACCGTAGTGCCGAGTTCCGGAACCACCACAAAAATCACCAGTGAAATAACGCCGTATACCAGCAGGATGGCAAGAACCATACTCAGAGGACGGGCAAGCTTCCTCATCGGCCTGCTCTTCTGCATTCTCTTTTCCGGAAACAGCCAATGCTCCAGAGCCGTCATGGGAACATTTAAGATAAAAGCAATGGCTCCTCCCAGCGCAAAGGGAAAGCCGATTCCCCACAAGAACCGCAGCGCCCCGAAAACCGCATCCAGTCTCTGGACGCCTACCAGCAGCAATATAGTAAAAGCAATCAGAAGCATCAGCTTCTTCATGGTCTCTCGATTCAAATCCATGTGTGTTCTCCTTCTCTTGTCCCCCTGCCGATTGGGAAAAAATCTGTTATTAAGGAGCATAAGCCCATAAACCGTTTCTGTCAAGCGCAGGAAATTATTTTTTATAAAGGGCTTCGAAAATCCCGGCCCGGATTCATCCAACCGGCCTTGCCGGAACAGGTAAAAGGACTGTCTCAGGAGGGCAGTACCGAGTACTCATTTTTAACGGTAGAGAGGACATACAGCGTCTTCACTGCGGATACCCCCGGCATTCTCTGCAGATCCCGGTGAATCAGTTCCAGGCTTGCGGCAGAGCTCGTCACGATTTTCAGCAGATAATCCATATCCCCGGCAATGGCATGGCACTCACAGATATCCTCATAGGCAAGAATATCCCGTACAAAAGGCTCGTGGTATTTGGAATGAGAAAGCTGCAGGGTCACAAAGACGGTCAGTGTATTGCCCAGCAGTTTTTGATCCAGAACTACTGTATATTTCCGAATGATCCCTGTTCGTTCCAGTTTCCGTATCCGCTCAATGACGGCTGATACGGACAAGTGGATATTCTGGCTGATCCGCGAAGCCGTCTGCCTGGAATTCTCCTTCAAATATCTTAGTATCCTTTTGTCCATGTGATCCATATTCTGTCCCTCTATTCCAGTTCCGTAATATCCTTCCCGTACATCTGTATCGAAATCAATTTCCTGTAACAAAAGCATGTGCCATAGTTTCTTCTATAAACAAAAGCAGCCTGCTTTCGCAAACTGCCTTTGTATTATACACGTATCATATCAGAAAAATTTTCGACTGTCCAGGAGCATTTTTATCCGATATATCCCGAAAACAGGAATACAAAGGCCAGAGAGCAGGCCGCCACGCACACCCAGGTAATGCCTCCTAAGGCGATAGGCTTGATGCCCTTGGAAAATACATCCTTGAACTTGATCTTAAAGCCCACACCGGCCAGCGCCGATGCAAAGAGGAATTTCGCAAGCTTCCCGAGAAGGCCTGTTGCAGACATGCCAAGTCCCGGCACATCAAAATTGAATACACCGAAAGTATTCAGACCGGCCATCACCACGAACCAGAGGATAAACATTGGAAAGGTCTTCTTTACAACGTTCAGAAGAGAATCATTCTGTCCTCCTTCTCCGTTCTGTTTGGCCTCTTTTGCCATAATAACCGTCCATACCAGCGCCACAAAAATCAGCATAGTGGTCCGGACAAGCTTTACATTCAAAGCTCCGCTCCAGTCTCCCAGACCGTTCATAGCCACATAAGTAGCCTGTGCTCCGGCCACAGAGGACGTGTCGTTGATTGCGGTTCCTGCCAGAAATGCAAACTGATTGTCCGTCAGCCCCAGGACTCCGCTCAAATAAGGATAGCTGAATGCCGCCAGGGTATCAAACAGGAAGATGGCCGCCATGGCAAAGGCGATTTCCTCCTCTAACGCCTTAATAATCCGCGACAGGGTAGCAATGGCCGTACCGCCGCAGATGCAGGTTCCGCCGCCTACCAGAATAGACGTATTCCTGCTCACACCGATTTTCTTTCCCACCAGCAGGGCAATGGCAAAGGAAAGACAGATGTTAAACAGAATCAGCGGAAGAGCCTTTACACCTGTTCCTAAAATATCGGCAAAGCTTAAGGTTGCACCAGTGAGAATAATTCCCCAGTTCAGAAACTTCTTACTTGCAAAAGTGGTTCCTGCTTTAAAATCCTTATGAAGGCTTGGGAGGAGGTTACAGGCAATCATGGATACCAGAAGGGCTACCATCGGACCGCCCATGACGGTGCGGTGAAACCATGCGGACTGCCAGTCCGTAGAAAGGGTTGCCAGCCATCCAATCACAAGACAGAGGATAATGGCACCTGTTTTCTTTTTATTCATTAATTTTTCTCCCTCAATTTCTTTCGTGTTATATCTATTGCAATTTAAAACTGCACGGCTGCCGCAATAGAAAGCAGCAGACTTTTCCAGTATCCGTCTAATGTCCTATTACAACAGCCCTGTGAACGTTCCACTCAATAACAAACAGTTAACAGGTGGCTCCGCCTGTCAGATGAAGCTGCGCATCCAGAATCTCCTGTTTTCTGTCCAGAATATCATTGGAGAGAAGCTGCTTCTCCACATTCTCGAAGCCCAGACGCTCAATGGTCTTTGCAAAGCGCTCGCCGGTCTGTCCCTGCTCGCGGAACAGCAGAATAGCCTTCTCGATCACGGACAGAGCCTCTTCCTTATCGGTAAATACCTTGGAGAGAGCCCGGCCCTGGGCCACCTTCTTGCCCCAGCGTCCGCCGATATAGATCTTGTAGCCGTAGGTTCCGTCCTCGATGCAGTCAAAGGGACATTTTCCTACGCAGCGTCCGCAGTTGTTGCAGATGTCCTTGTCAATCTCCATCACACCGTCCACCATCTTTGCCGCATTTACGGGACAGACTTTCTCTACGGCACACTTCTTGCAGCCGTTGCAGTCATCCTCATCATAATTCGGAATCCGCTGTCCGATGATGCCGAGGTCATTCAGATCCGGCTTTACACAGTTGTTGGGGCATCCGCCCACAGCGATTTTGAACTTGTGGGGAAGCAGTACCTGACGGTAGCCCTCGTAGAATCTGTGATGAATCTCCTCGGAGAGCTCGAAGGAATCCAGAAGGCCGTACTGGCAGGTGGTTCCCTTACATGCCACTACCGGACGCACTTTGGATCCGGTTCCGCCTGTTACCAGTCCTGCTTTTGCAATGTACTCGCAGAAGTCGTCAATCTTGTCATAGGGAATGCCCTGTACCTCGATGGTCAGCCGTGTGGTAAAGGTTACGATCCCGTTGCCGAACTTTTCAGCGGCCTCGCCGATTACCTTCTGCTGCTCAGCAGTGATTTTTCCGTTGACGGTAATAATACGCCCGGAAAAATTGTCCGTCCCCTTGTTGCTTAAAAATCCCCGTGCTTTCACTTTCTTCTCGTCTTCAGCGCTGATGGTTAAAGTTGCCATAATATGTAATCCTCCTTATTTGTAGTTCCGTAATACCCCTCCCAGTACACTTTAGCCTAAATCAATTTCCAGCCGCAAATGCATGCGTCTGTAAATCGATTTGTGCACTGTGGGGATATTACTGTTTTAAGTTGATTTCAGAACTGTTATTTCTAAAGTTTTATAAGTTATCTATCTTAGTCCTCTTCCTCAACCGTGTTAAAGGTAGTGCCGCCCTCCAACACTCTTGTGTTGGTATAACCATAGAATTTCAGACGGTTCTGAACCATGTAGGCACGTTTTCCTTTTGCGCAGACAATCAGAAGCTTTTCATCCTTGCCAAAGCCCTCTACCTCGCCGTTGATCTTAGTCAGATCCAGATAAGGAGCAGAGTGAATGGACGGCTGAATGGAAGCGTCTACCATGCGGTAGCCCTCTGCCTTCCCTTCTGCAAATTCCACGGGGGTGAAGGTCTCAAAGGATCCGCTCATCTTGTTCAGAAGTACATTCAAGGCGTGGGCAAAGGGATGAATCGCCGTGGAGAAGGGCGGTGCATAGGCGAAGTCCAGATTCTCCAGCTGATCTACCGTTGCCCCCAGGGAAATGGCTGTCACGGCAATATCCGTCACCTTGTCAACAGCACCGGTTCCAAGTACCTGTAAGCCTAAGAACTTCCGTGTAGTCTTATCCGCAACCATCTTAATAATGAAAGAACCTGCTCCCGGATAATAATGAGCCTTGTCGTCCACTACGCTAAGAGCTGTAATCACATCATAGCCCGCTGCCTTTGCCGCAGTCTCCGTAAGTCCGGTACGTCCGGTATTGATCCCTCCCGGAAGCTTCGCCACACCGGTTCCCAGAACACCTGCATACTCGATCTCGCTGCCGCAGAGGTTCTTCGCCAGGACACGGCCGGCAATATTTGCCGTAGAGCCCATAGGAGACCATGCCGGCTCGCCGGTTTCACGGTTGGTCACCATAGCACAGTCGCCGACCGCATACACATCCTCTACATTGGTACGCAGATACTTATCCGTGAGGATAGTGCCCTTAAACATCTCGATACCGCTTCCCTCCAGAAATGCGGTATTGGGACGGATTCCGATAGCCAGAACGAGAGCGTCGGCCTTTACTGCACGCTTACTGGTCTGTACCTTCTCCACCTTACCGTCGCCAATCACACCCTCTAAGGCAACGCCTGTCATGGGATTGATCCCTGCATCGGCCATCTTATTTTCCACATACTCGGAAAGCTCCGGATCCAGAAAGTTCGGCAGTACATGCGGCGCAAAATCAATGACATTGACGCGGACGCCTTTTTCCGCCAGATTCTCTGCTACTTCAAGGCCGATAAAGCCGCCGCCCGCAACTACCGCACGCTTAATCTTTCCGGCCTCAACCGCTTCCCTGAGGGCAATGGCATCATCCGGAGTGCGCATAAAGAATACATTTTCCAGGTCAAGGCCTTCAATCTGAGGACGGAAAGGTGACGCGCCGGAGGCAATGATCAGCTTGTCATAGCCATAAGTGCCGGTCTCCCCGTTATGTACGGCCGTAACCGTCTTTGCCGCCGTATCTACTGCCGTAACCTCAGTTTCCGTGAGAACTTCTGCGCCGGTAAGTTTAGAGAACGACTCCGGTGTGTTCACGATCAACTGCTCTCTTGCGGGAATCACGCCTCCCACATAATAGGGAAGCCCGCAGCCTGCATAGGAAATGTCTTTTCCCTTTGTGAGAATTGTCACCTCACAGCTGCGGTCTTCCCGTTTGATTTTCGCTGCCGCCTTTGTGCCGGCCGCAACGCCCCCGATAATCAGTACTTTCATCGGTAGAATCCCCTTTCTTTTTCGTGATTTTTTTAACAAATCTCTGTCAAATTTCCCCAGCTGTCTCTTTTGTATTTATTATAACACTTGCCAGTTGATAATTAAAATGATATTATTTTATGAATAACATAGGAAAAACCTATTGATTCGCCTCTCCAAATAAAGAGTGTATAACGGGCTGTGCAAGGGAAAAAACAGTAAAGCAAAAAGGGCTGCATAAAACTGCGCCCTTCATTTGCTACAGGGATTCTTCTTCCAGCCACCATCTGATTATCTTTGGTGTTCCGTCCTCCTCCCATGTAATTAAAAATTTTGCTATAGCGGCACAATCTGCCGTTCCACCCTCTCCGCACAGATATTCGGAAGCCTGCAGCACATTTTTTCCTCTGTATTTTGCTGCAGCCAGATCATAAAATCCCCTTACATTGCTGCCTATAACCTCTGCCGTCTCCGGCGGCGGACACCCGTTTTCCCTGTGAAAAGGGAGGATCTCGTCTAAATAAGGGCAGTATGCGCTATAACTGTCTGCGGCCGGTTCCCGAATCACATCCACCGTAAGTCCGAAGTCGTAATCCTCGTCAAAATCTGAGGGAAGCTCCATCCGCTCTATGGCATGATTTTTGTATTTAAAAACGGCTTTGTAGGAGTCTCCGACCGCACCGCAGCCGAAACCCTCTGCGCTGAACACAATCTCCGTATTTTCATCATTGTCCACATCGGCCCAGAACACATCAAAAATGCCGTAATAGGAACAGTCTTCCTCTGCAAAGCAGCAGGGTGTGTCCTCATTCATAAAAAACCATAAGCCTCCCGAACCGTAAAAGACAATCTGCTCTGCGTCCTGCACCATAACAAGCATGTCCGTCTGCCCGTTTCCGTCTATGTCATCCAGCCTAAGCCCTGTAAGCGCCATGGCGCCGTTTTGGAAAATTTCAGCTTCCAAAAGCCGCCCGAAAAGCTCCTCCGCCTGCTCTGTCCCCATTCCCTGCCTCTGTGTCTCTTCAAAAAATCTCTCTCTGTTTTCCTTCATCTGATTCTCAATAGATCCCGCTTCTTCCTGCACATCCGGCGCCGTCTCATTGCGGATTACATCAAAAAAAGGTGTGCTGCCCCCGGTTCCTCCCGTGAAGCCTGCACCTTTTTTCCGGAGGCACAGAGCGTGGCAATTCCGGCACACCATAAGATTAAAATAATTTTTTTCATCCGTTTTTTCATAGTCCGTTTCCCTCTGTCTGTGTATCCTGCTGATGTTTATTTTAGCAAAAGACTACATCAAAACCGAATCAAATTTACATCATAATTGCATCATCTTTTCACAATCCCATCTTTTTTGTGTCACTTGCGGATACCTCGCAGAAATGGTACTATTTTATTACAAAACCGAGACAGGAGGCATATTTATGACCATCCGGCATTTGAAAATATTTATTGCAGTAGCGGAAACAGGAAAAATGAGCCTTGCGGCAAAGAAACTTTATCTGTCCCAGCCTACTATCAGCCAGGCTGTCCATGAGCTGGAGGAGCATTATCACACTCCGCTGTTCGACCGGCTGTCCAAGCGTCTTTATATTACGGAATCCGGAAGAGAACTTCTGGAGATGGCCCGAAATACTGTCAGGGCTTTTGACGATCTGGAACTCCGGATGGAAAACTGCACCCGGACGGAGCATTTCCGCATCGGAGCTACTGTCACCGTGGGTTCCTGTCTGCTTCCATCCCTTCTGGAGGATTTCCGGCAGGGGCGGCCTCTGGTAGATACTTTTTCTTTTATTGCCAATACGGCCGTAATTGAGGAAAAACTGTTAAAATCAGAACTGGATGCAGGGATTGTGGAGGGCGTTATCAAAAGTCCGGATCTCATCAGTATTCCTATGGTGGAAGATTATCTGGTTCTTGCCTGCGGTCAAGATCATCCCTTTGCTGCCCGTACTTCCTTTCAGCCCTCTGATCTGGAAGGCATGGATTTTGTGATGCGAGAAAAAGGCAGCGGCACCCGTGCCCTTTTTGAAGAATATCTGCAGGCCAATCACATTCAAATCCATTGCCGGATAGAAGCTCCTTTTCCGGAAGCTATGAAACATGCCATCCTCTCTAACCACTGTATGGCCGTGATTTCCGTGCGCCTGATTGAAGAGGAACTGCAAAAAGGCACGATCCACATGCTGCCCCACCCGGAGCATGCATGGAACCGCACCTTTAATCTTGTCTACCATAAGGATAAGCTTCTTACGGATTCTATGCTATATCTGAAAAATCTGCTGCTGCAGTATCAGAGGCCGGAGATCTGGTGATTCAAAGAATTCATTCTGCAGAAATCTCGTCATTTTCCGTGCTCCCTGTTACTTAAAAATACACCATCTCTTCCTCCGGCTTTTCTACGGACTTCAAAGCCTTTGTATAGAGCACCGGACCCTCTTCACCGGAATATTCCTTTCGGGTCTCCACTTTCACCCTGGCAGTTACCATAAGCCACTGGCGGTTGCGGAGTTTATCTACATTCTGGGACTTGCACAGGAAGCCCAGGAATACGGTATCATCCGCACAGCAGGTCATTGCTCTTCTGCCAGGTACAAAGTAGCCCGCATCCAGCTCTTTGGGCCGCATGACCATGGCCTTAAACCGGACCGTCTTACCCTCATAATGTTCCGGATGATCCATGGCATCCAGATACCAGATGCCGTAGTCAATGTCTTCGATGTCAATAATCTCCGCATTCAGATCAAAGGGCAGTTCTTCTTCATATTCAAAGAGTTCTCCGCCCTCCTGCTCAAATTCCACCTGTGCCCTTGGATTGACGGCCCGGATATTCCGTTTATAGGAGGCGGCTTTCGTTCCCTCCTTACAGCGGTTGAAAATCACCAGATCGGAATCCTGCACCATATCCATGAAAAGAGACTTCATATTCTGCATATACAGATCAAAAGTCGAAGCATCCACCAGGGTAATACCCTGGGCCAGGAACCATCCCTTAGGGAGCTGCATTTCCCGGAGCATCTGCATGCCCCACATGCCGTTGTACTCAATCATCACCTGGGTGGGCTTGTATTCCTTCCGGCAGTCCTCCAGAAATTCCGGGGTAAATTCTGCCTTTCCCTCCACAACCGTCATAACCGTGTCATAGGATTCCAGGATATGATTATCATACTCCTCCTCTCCCTCTTCGCAGGCAATCAGAAGGGTTCTGCCTCCGTCGGAAAAATAGGGATCGGAAAGAGTTTCCTGGATAAAGGAAGTCTTGCCGCTTTCCAGAAATCCGTTTACCACATAAACCGGTACTTTATTTAAAAAACTCATGGCTGCTCCTATTCCAGTTCCTTACTTTATACTACATGGAACAATTCTTTCAATGCTTCTTCATTCAGCTTGGAACCAATGACACAGAGCCGCCCCGTGTAATCCGGGCTTCCGCCCCGCACCTCATACTCCTCGGGTACAAAGTCAAACTGCATCCAGCTGCCGTCCGTTCCCGGAATAATGCCCTTGGCGCGGAGAATGATGCCATATTTTTCAGATCCGCCCAGTTCCTCTAAGATCTGCTGCAGCTCTTCTGCCGTATACTTGTGGACTGTCTCTAGACCCCAGCTGGTGAATACTTCGTCTGCATGATGATGGCCCTCATGATCGTGGTAGTGATGATGTTCATGATCATGACAGCCGCAGGTGCAGTGTTCGTCATGCTCGTGATGATGAGCATGCTCTTCTTCGTGGTGATGGTCATGCCCGCACTCTTCCCCATGATGATGCTCATGCTCACATTCTTCCTCATGGTGATGGTGCTCATGTCCGCATTCTTCTTCATGGTGATGGTGCTCGTGTCCGCATTCTTCCCCATGATGATGCCTGTGCTCTTCCATCTCCAGCTCCGCATGGTGCATTGCTGCCAGAATCTGCTTTCCGTCCAGATCATCCCAGGGTGTCGTAATCATAGTGGCATGCGCATTGTGCTCACGCAGGAGCGCCGCACACTCCTCCAGCTTCTCGTCTGTCATACTCTGGGTTCTGCTTAAGACAATGGTTCCCGCATGCTCCACCTGGTTGTTAAAGAATTCTCCGAAGTTCTTCATATACATCTTGCATTTTTTCCCGTCCACTACAACAATGGAGCTGTCAATGTGAACGTCCATGGAGCCTGCCACATTTTCCACAGCCTTTACCACATCGGAAAGCTTGCCTACGCCTGACGGCTCGATGAGAATCCGATCCGGCGCATAGGTATCCAGGACCTCCTTTAAAGCCGTGCCAAAATCTCCTACCAGGGAACAGCAGATACAGCCGGAGTTCATCTCATTTACCTGGATTCCTGCATCCTTTAAGAATCCGCCGTCAATCCCAATCTCTCCGAATTCATTTTCAATCAATACAATCTTCTCTCCCTGAAAAGCCTCTTCCAGAAGCTTTTTAATCAGGGTTGTCTTTCCGGCTCCCAGGAAACCGGATATAATGGTAATCTCTGTCATAATTTATTCCTTCTTTCCTAAATTGAACTTCGCAATGCCCTATCCTGCGCTCATCATTAGCACTCTCTTTGATACACTGCTAATTATAGCACGCTCCCTTCATTTGTCAAACTTCTAAATAGAAAAGTTCCGCCTCAGTTCTACCGGCACAGGTTCTCCCAGGCAGAAGGAATAAATCACCTTCTCCTTCACTCTCTTTCCGGTAAGCTTTTCAAGGGCTGCTTCGTAGTAATCAAGCTGCCGCCCATACTTCTTTCGCAGTTCCTCCCCCTGCTTTACATAGTCCGTCTTATAATCCACCACTACAATGCCGTCCTCCTCATAAAAGTAAGCGTCTATAATCCCCTGGATCAGCACCGGCTCACGGCTTTTATATCCCAGTTCCAGTTCACAGGCCGGAAGCTTGATCACAAAGGGCTGCTCCGTGTAAAGCCTCCCCTTTCTCTTCGCTGCCGTCATGCGCTTCGCCAGATCCGTCTTTCCAAAAGCATAGATATCATAAGGCCGGACCACATCCGCCTGGGCCCTTGTCAGCCTGCCCTCTTCTACCAGCCTGTCCATGGCCTCCCTCACTTTATCGGAGTGACGGAAGCCGGAAAGGTCAAGACACTCCAATACCCTGTGGTAAGCCGTACCGCGGGCCGCCCCGCTGACCGGCTCTTCCTCCTGCATAAACCTGGGAATATACGGAACGATCTCCTCCTGTGGGTATAAAAGCGTATCCGCATCCTCTTCCTCCGTCTGACCTGCCTTTTTAAGCTCGGAAACACTGACCTTCACCCGAAGAGAAATATCCTCCTCATAGGGATACACCTCCGCAAAGCGCTTCCCGATCTCTTCCGCAAATGCCTCGTCTCCCCCGGGCAGATCCTCCGGATGCCGGAGCCGTTCCCTCAATTCTTCCATGGATATCTGCTGCCCCACGGCCTCCTCAATCAGCTGTTCCGGCTGTACCCGGAACAGGGCAAAGCTGCTCCCGGCCGATGCCGGCAGAATCCAGTCCAGATAAGTTCCGGCGGAAGCGATCGTCGAAAAAGGAAGAGGCCCTCTGCCCTCTGTCCCCTGGAGGCCTTCCAGCTTTTCATCCAGTTTTTTTGCACTCCCCAGAAGAATCAGTTTTTCCTTTGCCCTGGTAAATGCAACATAGAGCACCCGGAGCTCTTCTCCCAGCATCTCCAGATCCAGGGCTCTCTGCAGAACCTTCTTGGGAAGCAGCGGAATCTTTATCCTTCGCACGGCATCCACGTAGTCTGCTCCAAGGCCCAGATCCGGATGAAGCACTACCCTGCTTCTGGTATCCTGCCGGTTAAAACTTTTCCCAAGTCCGCCCACAATCACAATGGGAAACTCCAGGCCCTTGCTCTTATGAATGGTCATAATCCGCACCGCATCCTCATTTTCCCCGGTAATGCCCGCCTCTCCGAAATCCTCCTGATAGCTCTGAAGCTGCTCCATATAGCGCACAAAATGGAACAGCCCCCGGTAGCTGGTTTTCTCAAAAGCTATGGCGCGCTCTATGAGCATCCGCACATTGGCCTCGCGCTGCTGTCCTCCCGGCTGGGCCGCCAGATAATCTCCGTAGCCCGTATCCTCCAGAACAAACCACAGGAATTCATGGATGGGAAGGTAGTCTGCTTTGCTCCGGTAACGGTTCAGCTTTTCATAGAAGGCTTTCATTCTGGCCCCGGGCATGGCGCCGTCCTCTGTTCCCGGACCGCTGTCCTTTCCGGTGTTTATTTCCTCTGCCGTTCTCTCCTGCCAGAAGCACATGCATGCTTCATAAAAGGGCCTGTCGGGATACCGGCTTTTTATCAGGGCCAGCTCCACATCCGTAAATCCCCCGATCATAGACTTCAGCACCGCTGCCAGGGGAATATCCTGCCTGGGATTATCCACCACACGGAGAAGATTCAGAAGGGTCTGTATCTCGACCGTCGTAAAATACCCGGTCCGGGATTCCGTATGCGCCGGGATCCCGGCCTCGGTCAGCACTCGTGCATACACATCCCCCCAGCCCGTAAGACTGCGGAGCAGAATCACAATATCTCCATAAGAAGCGGGCCGGAAAACCTCTCTCTGCGCGTCCCACACCTGCTGATGCGCGAGCAGCCCGCGAATGCGCTCTGCCGCAGCATAGGCTTCCATCTCCCTCGCCGTCAGCTCCTTCTCCCCGTCAGACAGTTCCGGTGCATCCCCGTCGAGAAGCAGAAGCTCCGGCCCGTTCATGTCATCCTCCGGCTCCGGCATAGAGGCTCCCAGGTAAAGAGCCGCTGCTTCATCGTAGCGGATTCCTCCCACGCCGGGCGTCATAAGGCGGTAAAATATCTCGTTTACTCCGGTAAGCACCTCCCTCCGGCTTCGGAAATTCCTGTGAAGATCAATCCGCATGGAAGGCCCTTCCTCTGTCCGGGGATAAGTATGGTATTTCTCCATAAAAAGCTCCGGCCGGGCAAGCCGGAACCGGTAGATGCTCTGCTTCACATCTCCCACCATAAATACATTGGGACTGCCCGCTTCCCGGCGGCTCACGCTGTTTAAAATAATCTCTTGAATCAGATTGCTGTCCTGATACTCGTCAATCATAATCTGCACATAGCGCTCCGACAGTTCTTTTGCCGCATCCGTAACCGTCACTGCTAAGGCCCCGTCTTCTTCTTTCACATCCTCTGTCAGAATCTCCAGGGCCAGATGCTCAAGATCCGAAAAATCTGCCAGATTCTTGTTCTGCTTCTTCTCCCGGTAACGGTCCGCGAATTCCGCCGTAAGCGAAATGAGAACTCCTGTCGGCGAAGCCGCCATCTGCAGCAGCTTACAAACCTCGGCAAGAGAACAGGAAAAATACGTCTCCTTCAGAGTTTTTAAGCTTTTTTTCATCCGATCCCGAAGAGCCTTTACCTTTGCTTTCTTTCCCTCATCCACCCGGGCGTCACGTTTGGCAGAAAGCCTTGCAAATGCCAGCTGTCCCAGCGCCTCCCTGTATTCCTCATAGGTACGGCAGGCCGAGAGTGCCTCTGCCTGTTCCAAATCTTCCGAAAGAGCCTGCTGATACATATATGGCCCGTCCGCCTCACTGCAGAGCGCCAGAGCGCCCTGCACCTCCTCCTGCCAGCCCGACAGAAGTTTTCCGGTAAAATCCAGCAGGAACTTCATCCACCCGCTCCGGTTCAGATCTTCCTCACATTCCGCTCCATAGGTTTTCATGCAGTCCTTAAGCCATCGCCCGGGATAAGGGTAACTTATGGAGAATTCATAGAGCTGCAGTATCAGTTCCTCAATGGCCGCATCGCTCTTTCCCGGTGCATAGGTTTCCACAAAGTTTAAAAACTCCGGGCTGTTCTCCCGGTAGCGGTCCTCCAGAAGTTCCTTAAGCACCTCGCCTTTCAGAAGTTTCAGTTCCCCCTCGTCTCCGATGCGGAAAGAAGGATCAAGATCCAACTGGTGAAAATAGTTCCGGATTACATACTGACAGAAGCTGTGGATCGTAGTAATCTGGGCGCTGTGAATCAGGGTCTGCTGTTTCTGCAGATGCACACTGTCCGGCTCGGCCTCCAGACGTTTTGCCAGGGCCAGGCCGATCCGCTCGCGCATTTCCGCGGCAGCCGCATTGGTAAAGGTCACCACAAGAAGGCGGTCCACATCTACGGGCGTATCGCCTTCTTTATCGCCGCAGACCAGGGAAAGGATACGCTCCACCAGTACGGCTGTCTTTCCCGATCCCGCTGCCGCCGATACCAGCACATCCTTATTCCGCACATCAATGACCTTCTGCTGCTCGTTTGTCCACTTAACGCTCATTTCTGATTCTCCCGTTACAATATTATTCCGGTTCTGCAATCCTGCTGTTCTATTTTATCTCCCCATGCAGCTCTTCTTCAATCCGCTCCCAGATCTCCGCATCCTCAAACACCAAAAGCCGCCGCATTCCATAGCCCTCATCCTTTGGATCCAGACCGCACACACCCCTGTAGGCACAGTAATCACAGGCGGTCCTGCCCTTCAGCTCATAGGGATTTACATCCGCCCGGCCCTCCAGAATCTCGGAACCAAGCTTCTGTATCTTCCGGTTTACAAAGGATGACAGTTCCAGGAACTGCCGCTCCGCCGCCGCACCGGAACCAGCCCGGAGGCTTCCGTCCTTATTGTAGGATAAGGGCAGCACGGAAGATTTTCCGGGCATATCCCGGTCAAGCTTTTTTATGACCTCCGGATCGCTGTTTACCAGGCCGCTGAGCTTTAACTTTTCCATAATCTGTTCATTCAGATCCGTACTTTCCGCTCCTGCCTCCAGTTCCAATACCGGATCCTGGATCTGATAGTAAAAGACTCCCGCCGGATGGATCTCCTTATCCGGATGCTCCTTCTTTGCCAGCTCCATGGCCGCATTCAGATACACCACCAGCTGAAGCTGCAGGCCGTGATACAGTGACAAGAGCTGAAAGGAGGTATTTCCCGACTTATAGTCAATAACCTTCACATAGATATTATTTTCCTCTTCACAGGTGTCCATCCGGTCTATGCGTCCCTTTAGGAGAAGCTTTTCCTCCGGCGAGAGAGTGATATTAACCGCTTCCAGATCCGACACGCTGGAAAAAGATATCTCATAGTTCTCCGGCACAAACAGGCCTTTTTGAATCTGCTTTCCCAGAGCCCAGACGGTCCGCTTCATCATCCGCTTCATCCGCTCTGCGGCATAGGCATTCCGGGCCGTGCTTTGAAGGATGGTATTTCCGTAGTCCGCCGTTACCAAATCCATGCACTCCTCCACCCAGGCGTCCTGAACTTCCTCCGGAATGTCTTTCCAGGTATAGCTGCTGTCCTCCAGGCGTCCGGAAAAGAGTTCCAGCGTCCTGTGAAAAATATTTCCCATATCCACCGGCGCAAATTCGTACTTTGCCCGTTCGGAGAGCTTCAGACCATACATCAGAAAATGGGCATAAGCGCAGGCCGCATACTGTTCCAGCCTGGTTACGCTGTTCTCCAGGATTGTTCCGTAAAGAGCGTGGGCCACCGCCCTTCCCAGCCGGCTGTCCGTGTGGCGGGAAAAAGCCGCATCCAGCAGCTTCGACAGCTTTTCTTCATACTCCTCCCGGGCAGCATACCAGCGGTAGAGCTCATAAAACTTCTCATTTTCCCTGCCGGACCGGTAAGCACGCAGTCCCTCTGTCAGAAGGCGCAGCCCCTCTGCCGGCGTTGCCGGAAGCTCCTTCTGCCGCCCGTCCTCTTTCTGCAGCTCCATACCCCGGAAAAGTCCTTTTAACACATTCATCAGATAAGAGGGGCGCAGGGCCTTGCCGCCGCCGTCCAGAAGGCTGCAGCACACATAAAGCCTCCTGGAAGGTTTGGTGAGATTCAGATACAGGTAAAACCGCTGAATATATCCCTGCTCCCTTGCTGTGGGGGCCAGATCCATCCCCCGGGCTTTCAGCTGTTCGCGCTCCATATCAGAGAGCAGCCCGGTACGTCCGGTATTTTTCGGCACGCTCCCCTCATTTACCCCAAGGAAAAACAGCACTTTTACGTCTTTTAGACGGGTACGCTCCATATCACCGGCCACCACCTGATCCACGCCGGGAGGAATCACGCCCACCCGGGCTTCCGCAAAGCCGGCCTCCAGAATCTCCCGGTACTCTCTGGCCGAAAGCTTCTGATCGCCCAGAAGATCCACCAGTTTATCCAGTAAATCCATGACAATCGGATAAATCTGGTGATATTCCTTTGCCAGAACCTGGTTTCCCTCTCTCTTAAACCGCTCCTCAAAAGCGGAGAGCTTCTTCTGAATCTCCAGTTTCTCAATGAGGCGGTACAGGGCCGTGGTCCGTGTGCGCACATCCACGCCTTTTTTTCTCATTACCTCTGCGAAGGGAAGGGCCGTTTCTGCAAACCGCTGCCGCAGGCCGTCAATCTCGAGCAGCTCTTCCCCGGTCAGCATTCCGTAGCTGCGGATAAAACGCGCGCCCCATTTTTTCCGGCCCCGGATTCCCAGTGCCAGCACATAATTTTCCAGAAGATCCGTCTCCTCCCGTCCCATCCCGGACAGGCCGCTTCTCAGGAAACGGAATACCGTCTCATAAGTGAAATCCTGCTCTGTCATTTCCAGAAGTGCCCGTAAGAATTCAACAAAAGGATTGTTCAGGACGCTCCGCTTATAATCGAGAAAGCAGGGGATCCCGTATTCCGGGAAAATCCGCTCCAGGCAATGGCTGTAAGCCTCCATATTACCCGTAATCACCGCAAAGTCCCGGTAATGATATCCCTGTTCCCGGATAAGACGGCGGATCTCTGCCGCTGCCCAAGCTGTTTCCTCCGAAGGATTCCGAAGGAGATGAAGGCTTATCTGCTCCTGCTTTTCTTCATATGTCCTGCGCCGCAGACGGAATAGATTCTGCTCCAAAGCAAAGAGGGCGCTATTTTTCTCAAACCGCGACTGTCCAAGGGGACGCACTGTAACCGGCTCCTCAATGGGAACGCCTGCCTCCCCTGCCAGACCTGTCAAAGTTGAAATGGTTTTCCGGCTCATGTAAAAGAGCTGATGCTCTCCCTGGATACGGTAAGGGTCTTCCCGGCTGTCTATGGTAACCGTCACCGTTACTTTTTCTGCGTACTGCATGAGCTTCTGCATAAGTTTATTCTGGATGGGAGTGAAGCCGGTGAAGCCGTCCAGAACAATCCTGCTCCTTCGAATCATCTCCGAACGCTCTGCTGTCTGACAAAGAACTTCGAGAAGTTCCTCCGCCGTTATGTATTGATCCGCCAGATAGGTATGAAAGGCCTTGTAAAGCACCTGCAGATCCTTAAGCTTCCAGTAGAGATGAGGTCTGTTTTTGCTGAGCTCCGTGAATTTTTCCAGCTCTTCCTCTGTCACCGCATATTGGGTGAGCTCTGAGATGAGGGACTTGATTTCGTTGATATAACCGGTTTTCTTTAAGTTTCCGCCGAGGATTTTCAGCTCGTCCTTATGCTCCTGGGCAATCTTACGAAGCACCAGATTTTTCCCCGTCTCTTCCAGAACCTTTCCCACCTGGGTGCCTGTTTCCTCGAACACACGGTAGGCAAGGCGCTGAAAGCTCAGAACATCAATATTCAGGATGCCGCCGTCCGGGTGCATGGTCACCAGATCCTTCTGTGTCTGCATGGTGAACTGCTCCGGCACCAGGACCAGAATTTTCTGTTCCGGATTTTCCTTTGATTCCCGGATGATGTTTTGATAAAGGGTATAGGATTTTCCCGAACCCGAATTGCCGAAAATAAATTGCAGTGACATACGATTACTCCACACTCTTCAAAGATTCCACCATATCAATCTTACGCAGTTTAAAAAACATAGCCCCGTTTACCAGCGCCGAGAACACAAAGGTTAAAAGGACACTGTAAAGGTAGCTTGCCGGTGAAATGGCTCTGCCGAACATCAGCATGTCAATCTCCGCCGTCTGAATGACAAAACGGTGAAGCAGAATGCCCAGGCCTGCGCCCGCGCCGGTTCCAATCACCGTGAGCAGCACATTTTCCCGGTTTACATAGGCAGAAACCTCCCGGTCAAAGAAGCCAAGTACCTTCAGGGCAGCAAGCTCCCGTCTGCGCTCATTGATGTTGATGTTGTTCAGATTATAAAGTACCACAAAGGCCAGAAGTCCGGCAGCAGTCACCAGGACATAAATGATCAGATCCATGCTTCTGAGCATATCCGCCACACGCTTTGCCGTTCCGCTGATAAAGTCTACATCTGACACTGCATCGTATTGGATGTATTCTGTACGCAGCTCCTCCTCGAAGGCTTCGTCCTGCCGGTTATTTTTCATAAACCACTGGTTCCATTCCGGCGCCTGCCCGTAAAGGCTTTCATAGAGTTCCCTGCTCATATACACGTAATGCATAAAATACTGCTCCGTAATATGGGCTACCCTTGCCTCCACCGCCTTGGTATCGTCCTCTTTTAAGATAACGGTATCTCCCTCAGACACTCCCAGAAGCCGGGCCAGCTTTTCGGTCAGCACAATGCCCCGGCCGTCCAGTTCATAGTGCTCTCCTGTCTCCCGGTCCTGCAGGTGAATATAGGTGTCCAGCTCCTCCTCAGACTCCGGCACAATCAGGTAGGCGCTCCGGGGAGCTCCTTCTGCCTCCACATCCACGGCAGTCTCAAGGGCTCTCATATGATGGGCAATCCGCTCATCCTCTTCAATCCGATCTGCAAGCTCCCTGCGCTCCCCCTCATCTGCGTCTTTGTCAATGCCGACAGTACCGTCGTAAACAAATACATCCCCAAACTGGCCGTTTCCGATATGAAGAATAGAATCCTTGAGCCCAAAGCCTACCAAAAGCAGTGCCATACAGCCGCCGATTCCAAAAACAGTCATAAAAAAGCGTTTTTTATAGCGGACCAGATTGCGGACGGCCGCCTTCTGGCTGAAGGTCAGACGCTTCCAGAGGAAACCGACATATTCCAGGAATACACGCTTTCCGGCCTTCGGCGCTGCCGGGCGCATCAGATTCGCCGGTACGGCGTTCAGCTCCTTATAGCATGCGGCCCAGGCCGCAAGGGTAGTACAGGATACCGCAACGGCTGCCGCTGTGACGGAATACTCCGGATTCAGCGGCGTTAAGATGTCAGGAAGGTTGTTGTAGAGTATCTTGTAAGCACTTATGATCACCGCCGGAAGAATCTTCTGTCCCGCCACAAGTCCCAGAAGGCTTCCCAGGAGACTGGACAGCAGGGCATACAAAATATATTTGGAGGCGATGGCTCCTTTTCCGTAGCCCAGCGCCTTCAAAGTTCCGATCTGGGTCCGCTGTTCCTCCACCATACGGGTCATGGTGGTAAGGCTTACAAGGGCTGCCACCAGAAAGAAGATCACCGGAAATACCTCCCCGATAGCTCCGATGCGGTCTGCGTCATTGCCGTACTCCACGTAGGTCTGAATATACTGGCGGTCCAGTACATACCACTCCGGCTGCTTCAAGTCTGCCAGCTCCTGTTTTGCATCCGCGATCTTTACTCTGGCATCCGCAAGGGTTTTCTCATTTTCCGCCAGAGCTTCTTCATACTCTGCCTCCCCCCGGGCAAATTCCTCCCCGGCATCCGCAAGCTCGGCCTCCGCATCCTTCAGTGTCTGACGGGCATCGGCAAGCTCGGCCCGGCCGTCGGCAAGCTTTTTCTCTCCGTCGGCAAGCTCCTCCTCTGCCTCAAGAAGTTCCTGCTCCGCATGGTAAGCCTTTCTGTTTCCGGCATCCACCTCATCGCTGCCCGCGTCAAGCTGCCGCTTCCCTTCCGCTAAGGCTGCCGCCCCCGCATCCAGTTTTGCCGTATTTTCTTCCACTATGGGTGCAAGCTCTGCTTTGGCCTTAAGAAGCTCTGCCTCCTTTTCCTTAAGCCCCGTCTGTTGTGCTGTAAGCCCTGCCTGCTGCTCCTGCGTTTCTGTCTGCTTCTTCTTAAGCTCCTCCTCTATAGACGGCCAGCCGGGTGCCGCCGTCTCAAGCACAGCCAGCTCATTTTTTTCTTCCTCTGTGCGCTGGTCTTCCGGCTTCCCGGAAAGCTCCTCGTATCTTTCTCTGGCCCCTTCTATCTCAAGAAGCCGGTCTTCTATCTCTGAGAGCCCCTCTTCTGTCTGAGCGATTCCTTCCTCAATCCTGGCAAGTCCCTCTCCTGTCTGTACAAGCCCGTCCTCTATCTGTGAAAGCTGTTCCTTAAGCGGCGCAAGCTGTGCATAGCCTGCGTCCACCTCTGCCTTATTTTTCTCATATTCGGCATACCCGTTGTGTATCTGATAGGTTGCCTTTACCAGTTCCTCCTGGGCCTTATGAAGCTCGCTCCAGCCGTCAGACACCTCCTGCTTTGCATCCAGGAATTCCTTTTCCTTATCTGCAAATTCTGCCTCGCCGTCCGCAAGCTCTTTTCTGCCGTCCGCAAGCTTTTCCTCCGCGTCCGCAAGCTTTACCCTTGCATCTTCAAGCTCCGTTCCGGCATCCTTAAGCTTCTGCTCCCCGTCAGCCACCTCTTTTTCCGCATCCGCAATCTTTTCCTGCCCCTCAGCCTGGATCTGGGCATAACGGATGTCGCACCGCTCCTTCTCGATCGCCTCAATCCGCTCCACAAGCTCATCCACCAGAGTGTCGTACTCCTCCGTGTAGCAGGTCAGCTCACGGGCTCCCTCGGCTGTCACGCAGATCTGGGTATAGTAATCCTGCTCAAACACTTCCGGACGCACAATCAGAAACCCGTCCAGGCTTCCGCTTCCTATGCCGGTAGTTCCGCGATCCAGAGACATATAATAGGAAGTAGTTCCCGCTCCCACAATGGTAAAGGTCTCCTGGTTCACCAGATCCGAAGTCTCATCCTCCGTACCGGATGCAAGGGTAATCTCATCCCCGAGACTACAGAGACCGGAGGTCAGCAGCTTGTAGTCAGCCAGACACTCATCCCTTTTTTCGGGAAGCCGCCCCTCCCTCACATGAATCCGGTTCATTTCCTCCGGCTGTGACATGACCTGGAGATTTAACTGCCGCTCGGAAAGCCGGCCGAACATGTCTATGGAATAGACGGGCATAACCTCCTTTACACCCTCCACTTTTTCAATCGCCTCGGCATCCTCATCGGTCATTCCCAGGGTTCCCATTATCCTGAGATCCATAAGGCTGCTCTCGTCAAAAAAGGCATCGGCCGACAGACGCATATCCGGCCTGGATGCCCGGACACCGGCGAAGAAGGCCACGCCGAGAGCATTGATCAGAAGAATCGACAGAAAACGGTTCAGGGTTTTGCGGATTTCCATATAAAATTCTTTTTTAAGGGCACGTTTCTTCATGACCGCCTCCTGACATTTCAACCCGAAATCCCGTTTTCATTCTGCCGCTTACCACTCAATGGTTTCCACAGAAACCGGCGCCCCATTGCGCTCCATCCTGCTCACCCGGCCGTTCTTAATCTTTATCACCCGATCTGCCATAGGCGCAATGGCCTGATTGTGGGTAATGACAATCACCGTCATTCCCTTTTCCCGGCAGGTATCCTGCAGCAGCTTTAAGATAGCCTTGCCTGTATTGTAGTCAAGGGCTCCCGTAGGCTCGTCACAGAGCAGAAGCTTGGGATTCTTCGCCAGCGCCCTCGCAATGGCTGTTCTCTGCTGCTCTCCGCCGGAAAGCTGCGCCGGAAAATTGTCTTTGCGTCCCTCCAGTCCGACCTCCTTTAATACCTGCTCCGCATCCAGGGGATCTTTACAGATCTGCAGGGCCAGCTCCACATTCTCCAGAGCCGTAAGATTCTGCACCAGATTGTAAAACTGAAATACAAAACCGATGTCGTCTCTCCGGTATGCCGCAAGCTCCTTTCCCTTAAAGCTGCCGATATCCCTTCCGTCCACCCAGACCTCCCCGGAGGTACAGGTGTCCATTCCCCCAAGAATGTTGAGTACCGTCGTTTTTCCCGCCCCGCTGGGGCCCACGATCACCACAAACTCTCCCTTTTCTATCTCAAAATCAATCCCGTCCACGGCCGGGATGGAAACTTCCCCCATCTGATAGATCTTTTTTACCTGTTTTAATTCTACAAAATGTGCCAAGACGAACCTCTCTTTGTATACAGCATAAATTCTTCTGATATCTGTAACCCAATCCGTATTCATTATCAAAAACTTTGTATATGAACAGTCTTTTGATTCTTAGTGTAACATAAATTCAAATAGAAGTCATCCCAAAGCCAAAGTAAAAAAGCGTAAAAAAAAAGCCAATCCGCAAGCCGCACTGCCTGTGAATCCGCCCTCTATAGTTCTCCCTCATTTGACGGCGCAATATAAGACTTTTACCCGAAAACAGAATTAGAGGGTATCAGTACTATCCGTCATCTGATACCCTCTGTTAAACTATGCTGTCCATTGGACTTTTACCTCTTTTCTAATGCCTGTTTTCAAGTTACGCTTACCACTCTGAATTTTTCTTTCAAAAACTTCTGCTTTCGAAAATTTTTTCTTCAGTTGGTAATTTTCTGAAGTCTTATTGACTTCTCCCGTTCGACTTCTTCTGTTCTCGGCTTTTCCCTTCTGTAATCATAAGATTTTCTTTTCCGGTTCTCTTTTCTTCTTCTTTGCTTCTTTTCCGGCTTCTCCTTCTTTACCGATTCTCGTCGAACTTTTTTGTCCCTGACCTTCTTCTTACTATACAATTCTGATTCAGATATGTGTTACACCCGATTCTGATTTAATAGTAGAAGGTCTAACCTAACTGTACTTTGGTCCGTACCTCCTTTTCTTAAATTATGAGGTAATTCGTTAAGTTTTTGTTGGTCCGTACCTCTCTTTCTTAATTTTTCACCTCACATCTATATGAAATATATATTTATATATCGTTTAGATTATGTGGTGTTTTGTATTTCTTATGTTGAAATCATTATAACCAAAAAAATTTTAAAATTATTTTATCTTTTCTATTATTAATTGTTTAATTTTATTATTTTTTATAAATTATTCTAATTTTCAAAAATATTCTATTAATTTATGCTTTTTTATCAAGCTCTACATCCACACAGTCGCCCAGTGCATGGGGCACCTCAATACATAAATGGGTACGGCCATTTTCCTGGTAAGAAAATCCGCCGGGCGTCTCGCGGTTATCGCCATAGTCAAAGTCCCTCAGTACATCTGCCAGCTGCTCTGTCGTCCCGTAGAGAATCGACAGCCGTTCCTTCAGTTCTTCCCCGGACTCTCCCTCCACAGTATAGCCCTCGCCGGCCAAAAGCGCCTCCGCCAGTTCATCCGGATCCCGGTAATAAGCCAGGCGCACACTTTCTCCGGAGAGCATGTCAATATTATAGGTATAACAAAAACGCGCAGGACAGGATTCGTCCATACTGCTATAACGTCCTTCAATCAAAATGGACAGAAGCTGATCGTTCATTGTCTTTATCTCATAGGAAACCTCCAGGCTCCTCCCTTCCTCCGCATCCTCCAAGGCTCTCTTCGCATGTCCGCTGATAATTTCATTCCATTTTTTCTGTATCTCTTCATCCATAAGCCCTGTTATCTGCGGATAAGAGATCTGTATCTGCCCCTCTGACAGCTTCTTTTCCTCTATCTGGTAGGAAGCCTCCCGGTAGGAATACCGTTCAAGCGCTGCAGAATAGACACTGCGTCCTGTATCCAGGGCCTCCCCATCCACGGTAATGAGTATGGATGTCCCTTCATAAGCATCGAGAAAGGTATTTACCACACTTCCTATGGAAAGCATCTCGTCCGGTTCATCCAGGGCGGAAAGATACTTTTCATAATCCTCCGTCAGATCCAGTGTCAGCAGCAGCCCGTTCTCCTGCTTTTTCTGTCCGAAATCCCGGACTGTCATAGTTTCCGGCACCATATAATAGAAGGACAGGTTGAGAAACAGTATATCCGGCGTTATCTCTTCTGTCCGGGCCATGCTTACACAGAGGTTCTCTCCATTGTCATCGCTGTGATAAATGCGGATGGGAATTCCGGAAGAGCCTGTATTTTCAGTCTCTTTTTTATGAAGCACTCCTTCCAGGGGCGTCACGGCAGACTGTCCTGCTTTTTCCTTTTTGCCGCAGGAGGACAAAATCAGCAGCAGAAACAGCATTCCGCACAAAAACAGCCTTTTTCTCATGGAGATCACCTCTCTTTCTTATTCCAGTTCCGCAGAAGAAAAAATTAAGGCATTATTTCTATGCCTTTTTACATAAGCATAGCAGTAACACCTTAATTTTTTATGAAGAAAGATCATGTTTCCAATTAAATTTTTCCGGATGTTTCCTTTTTTTCCCTGCCGCCTTATCCGGCTCTTTACAATGCCTCCGCTTTCCTATACAGATGGTACAGTTTTCCTGCCTGGTGGAAAATATCACGTTCCACGGCTCTCTGCCGGCCGCTTACGGTGAGATCCGGAAGCTCGCCCTCCAAAATCTGCCCAATCAGCCGCTCGAATTCCGCCTGGCTGCTTCCCTTATACACATCGGTCCTGTTCGTCAGCCAGTCCCGGTAAACGGGAATGTCGCGGAGCAGTACCGGTATCTCGCAGGAGAGCGCCTCCAGAACCACAATCCCTTCCGTCTCCTCGTAAGAGGGGAAGAAAAACAGATCGCTGCCGCTGTATGCCTCCCGAAGCTGCTCCGGTGATACATAGCCTGCAAAGGTCAGATTGGGAAGGCGTGTGCGCACAGCCTTTCGCACCTTTCCCGGAATCTGAATATCCGGCGTGTAACCGAACCAGATAAACTGATACTCCGGCATTTTCCGGGCCAGCTCCACAAAGTCCAGTATTCCCTTCCGCTCAAAATAGAGGCCCACGGACAGAATCACTCGATCCGTCTCCGTAAAACCGTACTCCCTGCGGAACCGGCTCCGCACAGCCATATTTTTCTGGAAACGGAAGGTGTCTACCCCATTGGAAATCACGGCAATGGGCCTGCGGATTCCGTAGTGCATCAGCAGGGAACGGGAATAGGACGTGGGCGTTAAAATCAGGTCTCCCAGTTCATAGCATTTTACAAGCCAGTGCTGAAACAGCGGCGCCAGAAGATTGGAGCACACAAAAGAGTCCTCAAAGTCCTCCCGGGTGGAATGGGCATGGTAAATCACTTTCTTCCCTGCTTTTCTCGCTTTTACCGCCATCCGGTAATCGCTGGGAAAAATGCTGTTCAGATGTAAAATGTCATAGTCCTCCTCCGGATTCACCGTAACCTCCACTCCGTTTTCCTCAAGGGAATCTCTCTGCATCTGCATAGCCCGTCCGATACCGCTCCGGGACAGCAGTTTCTGATTCTTTGAATATAAAAGCACCTTCATATAAGCGAACCTCCGTTCCGGCTCTGCATTCCTCTGACTGTTCCGGGGAATTCATTCAGATAAATTTCCGGCGGCCGAACAAATGCGCCTGTATTTCCTCCCGGGCGCTGTCCCGGATACTGCTGTTATATAAGCTGTCCACCGCCCGTCCAAAGGCTTCCGTCCCGAATGCCTCTGCCAGCTTCCTGCTGCGGGCGCTCATTTCCTGCCGTTTTTCCTTTTTATTAAGGATCTCTTTTACATAACTGCCAAACTCGTCTCTGCTGCGGAAGGAATACCCGTTTTTCCCATGCTCCAGCACACCGGTCAGACAGGGATCTCTTCTGCACACCAGAGGAAGGCCGCTTGCCAGAGCCTCCACATAAGTTAAGCCCTGGGTCTCGCTGGTGGAAGCGCAGACAAAAAGATCTGCCAGCCGGTAGAATGCCGGAACAATCTTTGGGTCTGCCATTCCGTAGAAATATATCTGATCCAAAATCCCAAGCTCACCGGAAAGCTTTCTGAGGCTTTCCTCCGCCGGTCCGCCGCCTACGATCAAGAGCATGGCCTCTTTATTCGAAATACCGGCTTCCTTCCATCCGCGCAGCAGCTCGTCCACCTGTTTTTCAAACCCCAGACGGCCCAGACTTAAGACAACTTTTACGCCGGGGCGAATGCCGCACTCTTCCTTAAGCTTTGAAAGAAGTTCCTCCGGAACCGGATTGGTGAATTCTTCCAGTCTGATTCCCGTAGGAATAATGGCCGTCTTCTTCTGCACTCCATAACTCAAAAAGGTTCGTTCTACCTTTTTTGTAGGCGCAATGATGCGATCCACCGGCTTCAGTCTCCAGCGCATGCAGGCGGCCACTGCGGCGCCTCCTAAATATTTTCCCATGGGAACGTATTTTGTATACTGCTCATACAGGGTGTGGCAGGTATGTATCAGTACGGCTCCCGTGTCTTCTGCAATGCGTTTTCCATAGCTGAAGGTACAGAATTCACACTGGCTGTGAACCACATCGGGCATCCACTCCGTCAGCTCATGGCGGTAGGCTCCGTCCCCCGGAACCGGGATGCGCACTCCCGGATAGATACCTGAGGGTATGGAGCGCAGATACCACACATTTCCCTCCCGGTAAGCCTTTCCCGTATCGGAAACGGTCAGAATCCGCACCTCATGGCCCTGTCTTGTCAGCTCTTCCTCCAGGTTAAGGACCGAAGTCACCACTCCGTTAATAGTGGAACGAAATAAATCCGTTGTAATCAATATTTTCATGTCAACACTCCTCCCAGCCAGGTGCCTGTGTATACCAGTGCCAGACTGTATATGGCAATGGATGCGGGCTTTCCGAGCAATATTATTGTAGTGAATTTCTTCCAGGACATACGGGTAAGCCCAGCCAGCATACAAAGGAAGTCGTCCGGTGCGCAGGGAAAGAAGATCGCCAGTGCAAAAAACCGGTCAAATTTTTTTCCTCTTTCCAGCCAGCCGGCATATTTCTCGTAAGTTTCTTCCTTTACAAGAGACTGTACAAAACATTTCCCGTAGCGTCTTGCCAGATAGAAGTTGATGAATGAGCCGATGACAATTCCTACATAGTTATAGAGAAGTCCCTGCCAGGCTCCAAACAGCACCACCCCCACTGCACAGGTGATACCGCCGGGAATGATGGGAATAACCACCTGAATAATCTGAATCAGCACAAAGAGCAGAGGGCCGCAGATACCGCTCCTGGATACCAGGGCCTCCATCCGGCTTCGATCCGTAAAGATTCCTGTCCTGATTCCGTAAACGGTAAATATCAGAAGCGCCCCCATAGAGCACCAGGTTATCAGATTGATGATTCGCTGTTTTTTCCGGGTCATGCCTCTCTCCTCCTCTGCTGCCATTTCCTTTTTTACTTCTTTTTTAACTGCTTCTATCCTTCTAAACGATTATTCTACTCTAATTTCTTCATAATTTTCATTATTTTTCTGATTCTTAAAACAATTTTAAGAATTTTTACCGGAATTAGGTTGATTTATATAGATCCAGCGGTCTGCTGCAAGATATACGAATGACAAAAGAGGCTGCCGCAGTATTTTGCAGCAGCCTCGTAAAAACTGTTTTTACGCAGCCGTCACTTTACAAACTTATATCCGATACCCCGCACTGTGCGGATGTACTGCGGCTGATCCGGATTCTCCTCCAGTTTTCTGCGCAGGCTGCGGATATGTACATCTACCGTCCGGGTCTCGCCAAAATAGTCATAGCCCCAGATCTGTTCCAAAAGCTGCTCTCTGGTAAATACATGGTTGGGATGGGTAATAAGAATATAGAGCAGCTCGTATTCTTTCCGCGAAAGCGTTACCGGCATTCCCTGAAGAGTCACTTCACGGGCCGCATGGTTCACCGCCAGACCGCCTGTCTGAAACTGTTCCTTTGGATCTGCTTCCCTTTGATTCTGCATGCTTCTGCGCAGAAGCGCTTTTACTCTCGCTTCCAGTTCCCGGATTCCGAAGGGCTTGCTCAGATAATCGTCCGCCCCCAGTTCCAGTCCCAGAACCTTGTCAATCTCCTCTCCCTTTGCCGTAAGCATCATCACCGGCAGGGCTGAAAGCTTCAAATCAGCACGTATCTCCCGAAGAACCTCTATGCCGTCAATTCCGGGAAGCATACAGTCCAGGAGCACCAGATCCACCTGCATGCTCCTTAAACATTCCAGTCCTTTTTCACCCGTATCTGCCTGAAGTACTTTATACCCGGCCTTTGTGAGATTATATTCCAGGAGATCCAGTATATGAGGTTCGTCGTCAATGGTGAGGATAACCTTTTTATCCATGTATTTTCCCTTCATATCTATTCATTATCTGCCGCTGTCTCTAAAGACATTCCGAATTCTAATAATACGGCAGTTCCACACGAAATGTGGTTCCTTCTTCCGGCCTGCTCTCCACCTGGATGCTTCCTCTGTAAAGCTCCACAATATGCTTCACAATGGACAGCCCCAGCCCCGTGCCGCCCTGTGCCCGGGAACGCCCCTTATCCACACGGTAAAACCTCTCGAAGATACGTTCCGTCTGTTCCGCTTCCATGCCGATCCCGGTGTCGGCAACCTCCAGTATCAAGTGACTAGCCGTACTTCTGCACTGAATCGTCACTGCCCCGAAGTCCGTAGCCTTCAGTCCGTTGTCCACCAGATTGATTAAAAGCTGCTTCATCCGATCCCGGTTGCAGGTATAAGGCCGCACACCGGCATCCGGTGTAAAAATCAGACGAACGTGGGGCTTTACTTTCGGCATCAGCAGCTCCGTGACTTCCCCTATCACTTCATTCACATCGCACGGTTCCTGCCGGACATCCTTTTTACTTTCAATCTCGGAAAGCAGCAGTGTATCGTCGATGAGATTCCCCAGGCGCTCCGTCTCAATGTCAATGATATCCAGAAATCTTCCTGCGCAGTCCGGATCCTCCACAGCACCGTTTTTCAGAGTCTCCACAAAGCCTCTGATAGAAGTCAGAGGCGTCTTCAGTTCATGGGTTACGTTGGAAACGAATTCCCTGCGCTGCTGTTCTACCGCTTTCATCGCCGACAGATATTTTCGGAAATACATTACCAGAGAAAGCACAAGCAGAAGGAGGATCGCAACGGCCAATATCGTAGAGCGCAGAAATTCCTCATCCATATCGCGAAGCTCTTCCATGGGAATTGCCGTCCGGATTACCCCCCGAAAACTTCCGGCATTCAGCGGAACCGCACAGTAGCAGTAATCCAGGCCAAAGGTAGCGGAACGCCGTATGATGCTGTTGCTTTCCCCGTACAAAGCCTTTCTGACCTCTTCCCGATCCAGGTGGCTGCTCATAGCCGGTCCCGGTCCGTCCGATTCTCCAAGCACTCTGCCTTCCTGGTCAATAATCGTTATGCGTATGTTGTATCTTTCACCGTATTCTTCAGCAAATTCCTCCAGTTTCCCGGCCGAAGCCGTTCCCTCCGGCATGTCTGCCAGCAAAATATCCCGAAGCATCTCCGCCTGGGTCAGATATCCCGCCTCGCTCTGCTTCTCCAGGTAGGAAAAGCCGTTTGTCCAAAAAGCATACTCAAAAGCCAGCAGCGCAGCCACTGCAGCCGCCGCATATCCAAACAGAAATTTTTTCTTCAAATCCATAATTCCATCCCGATTCCTTCTGAATTCTATACGTTACTGTATTTCATCCGCCACATAGCCTGCAATATTATCGGCATGATCGGAAATCCGCTCTATGTTGCTTAATATATCCAGATAAATCACTCCTCTGGCCGCGGAACACTGGTTGCGCGCCAGACGCTCGATGTGCTTCTCCCGCAGTTCTTCCTCCAGTTCGTCAATCTCATCCTCAATCTGGATGGTCTGCTGCACATAAGCCATCTTTTCTGTCTGCCTGGCCAGAATGGACGCTTTCATGGAATCCAGGGCAAGTCCTTCAATTTCGTCCAGCCCCTCAGCAGCTTCCAGAGAAAAGGACAGCCTCTCACTTATCATCCGCTCTGCCATCTCGGCAATATTATCGCAGTGATCGCTCATACGCTCAATGTCGCCTACCGTATACAGCAGATTGACTACAACCTGCCTCTGGTGATCCGTAAGGGAAGTTTTACTGATATTCGCCAGATATTCTGTCATCTGCCTTTCGTACTTATTCATAGTTTCTTCTATTTGATAGGCTTTGTCAACTCGTTTCTGACTTCCTGTACGGACGGCTTCAAATACAAGCTTTGCATGCTGCCAGGAAAGTTCGCCCATGCGCACAACTTCCTTTGCCGCGTGCTCTACCGCAAACGACGGGGTCTCCAGGATACGTTCGTCCAGATGGGGAAGCTGAAAGCTTTCTTCTTCCTTAGGCTCTTCTTCTCCTTTTACCAGAATCCCGGACATTTTTACCAGCCAGCCGGCAAAGGGAAAAAGAAGAAGTGTGTTTGTCACATTAAAAACCGTATGAAAAACAGAAATCTGCACACTGCTTATGGGTGCCGCCGCCAAAACCCGGTTCAGGGAAAATACCGCAAACATTACACACCCGAACAGGATGGCCCCTGTTATATTAAAGAGCAGATGGATAACAGCTGCACGCTTTGCCGTGCGATGAGCTCCAAGGCTCGACAGCAGTGCCGTCACACAGGTTCCGATATTCTGCCCCAGAGTGATGTAGATTGCCGAATTCCAGGTTACAACCCCATTGGCAGCCAGAGTCTGGAGAATGCCGACCGAAGCAGATGAGCTTTGAATAATGGCCGTTACGATAAGTCCTGTGAGTATGCCCAGAACGGGATTGCTGCCCAGAATACGGAATGCCTCAGCAAAGACAGGAGCATCCCGGTAGGGAGTGATTGCGCCGGACATAAAGCTTAAGCCAATGAACAGCAGGCCAAAGCCGATGAGAATCTCACTTAATTCCTGGGACTTTTCTTTTTTGGAAAACAGAATCAGAAATGCGCCGATTCCGATAAGTAAAGGGGCAAAGAATTCGGGTTTGAGGATACTGCCCCATTCACTCATAGATACAATCCAGGCAGTAATGGTGGTTCCGATATTGGCGCCCATAATAATGCCGACTGCCTGAGTCAGATTCATAAGACCGGCATTTACAAAGCCTACAACCATGACGGTAGTGGCTGAACTGCTTTGAATGACTGCCGTGACACCGGCGCCCAGAAGGATTCCAAGGAGGCGGTTTTTGGTCAGTACACCCAGGAGATGGCGCATACGGCCTCCTGCGGATTTCTGCAGGCCGTCTGCCATGACATTCATTCCATACAGAAACATTCCAAGTCCGCCGATGAAGCGGAACAGCATTTCTATGTGCGACATGTGGGTTCCTCCTTGTCCCCTGAGGGTATTTTACATTTCTTTATTGCGGCAGCTCCCCGCATTCTTACGGAAATCAGAATAACAGGATTGTGTAAAATATAGTCGAAGTATTTGTAAAATGTATGTAAAGTATGTATAGGTGCAGGCAGTGATATATTCTGCATAGAGCTTTTCTTTCTGCCTTTATCTGCCTTTATCTGCCTTTGTTATTTTTCAAAATTATTATACTCTATGCTTTTAAGTATCACGTTTCTCTATTCCACATCCTGCAGTGCCGCCAGATCTTCCTCTCCGGTACGGACTTTTACTACTTTGCCTGCGTTGCAAATGCCCGTCCCGTATCAACACAATCAAACAAAACCCCTATTTTATACCCAAACAAATCCAACCATAACCACGTTCATATTTTATTCACACTTCTTTTAAAAAACGTTAAATTGATTAACATAATCCATTCATTTCTATTCCATATAATAAGACCATAAGATAAAGCAAGACAAAAAACAACATGACAGCTCCTAGTAAGCAATTACTATTTTTTGAATAAACTTTTTCATAATAAATGCCAGGCAGACCAGCTGCCTGGCATCCTCCCATTTATGGGGCTACAAACAGGGCATTGAAAGGATACAGGAAGGGGGCGAGGAAATGCTCGCATTCCCTCGCCCCCTTCCTGTATCCTTTCAGATATCCTGCGCCAGCAGGATATCCGGGTGGAGCCCCGCTCCACCCGGATATGCCCGTCCCTCTGATTCTTATATCACTCCTCCACCCCAAACAATTCTTCCATCGTATACACCCGTACCTCCGTCTTATCCTCCACATTCCGGTAAGCCGGCCACATAATTCTTACCGTGCAGTACCCCAGCACCACAGCCATCCACAGGCAGACCGCATATCCCGAAATTTTAACTGCCCGGGCGCCTCTGCTTCGCCAGCCGGATGCCAGCCGCCGCCCCCAAAATCCGATTCCTCTCGTCACATAATACATAAAAGGCACCAGCATAGGCATGCTATAGCGTCCCTGGGGCTGATAATCATTGGAATACGAATACCAGATATTCATAACATTCGGAAGCAGTACTGCCATCACAAGCCCTGCATGAAACATAACTTGGGACACATCCGCAGTCTTCCTCTTCTCTTCTGCACTTTCTCTGTTCTTCGCTGCATATCTCCTTCCAAGCGCCTGGGCGCATTCCCCGAGAATCCCTGTCCCCCCTGCCAGAAACAACAATCCATACCCTGCGAAAATCCAGGCCCTGTGAGCCTCTGTAAGAGGCGCCAGTACACCCACAAAACTTTTAAACACCAGGAGAACCCAATTCGAACGGAACAGCATATCCGTCATGGAAATTCCCATATTAATACAGTTCCGTCTTCCGGAAGGTTTAAACATGTCCAGCGCATACTGCTCCGCGCACTCTTCCTGTGTCCGCAGGCCCAGAAAGTCCCCGTCATACAAAATATAATTCCGAACGAACCACCAGCCTGACAGAACCAGAACAATTCCGCAGATAAAAAGGCCTTTTCTCCAGAATTCCCCTCTGCACGGTTCGCCTTTCCCGGCACGTTTCAGAAAGAATCCCGAAAAAATCAGAAAGGCGGTAAGCAGGAATCCGTATGCATTGTAATAAGAGAGTACGCAAATCGAAAGGCTGACTCCCAGCCAGGCACAAGTCCGTACTGAAAAAGCATCTCTCATGCCCTTCAGCAGATAATACAGAATCATGGCCGAAGCTGCCAGCGCCATGGAATCGCAATTTAAATAGGCAAATAAAAAACCGGACTGGGGCAGGCAGACATTCAGCAGTAAAAACATCCATCGCAGGCTTTTCTTTTCAAACAGCATGTCCCCCAGAGCACGGACATACCAGAAAAAGACTGCGCCGCTGAGCACACTGACCAGGCGTCCGGCGAACAGCAGCGCAAACGCATCCCTGGTAAAAATCATGGCAGTACGTATAAACAATGCCTCAAGCATCTGTGGCAGAATCGGCCGGAAAGCATAGGTAAACCCCCAGGTATAGTCCATGATTTCTTTTTGATCCCCCGTCGGCAGCTTTCCGTACTTTAATATGAACTGCACAATCTGCAGACGCATATTTTCATCCGGTCCCTCATTTAAAGGCAGAATAAAAGCCCAGAAAAGCCATGTGCCGAACACAAAAACAAATAAGAACATTTCTGCATATATATCTTTAGAAAACCTTTTCACACGCATCATCTCCCGGGAATTTAAGATGCTGCGATTATAACAATTTTTGGGAGAAATTACAAGTCAGCTTTTCTTTCAAATTCTTTTGACATGAGCTCTGTCTGTATTATGCAGCATCCCATTGAGCTTGAACTTTCCTAGTTTATTATATACTTCGTACCTCTTCCTCTGCCTTCAGCTTTTATGATGCCCTTTTGTCCCATATCTTTCAATGACGGTTTTCCCAAAATATTTTCATCGTTTACATCAATTATTTGCATATCATGCATAAATCCTCTCCCTATGGCAGACTCTTTAACTTAAACAGTTCCGCATATTTTAGCATTCGCTTATATTGTTCTTCTTTTTGTTTTATAGAATCCAATACTTCTACTACAAACGGATTATCTGAGTCTTCCGTATCCAAACGAATCATGTCACATATGCTGCGTTCTTTAGCATAAATTCTATAACTGCCAACCTCTCTTTGAACTCTCTTTATGCCAATGTTAAAATAATTGCCTGAAAAATAGTGTCGTTTTATTGGAAAGTTCATTTTCATTGTGCTGCGATCCGTACGTTCCGTAGCTACTGTTAAAATTTCTGGTTCCGTTTTTCCAACCCCCTGATAATAGCATGCACTTTCCATAGATATAACTGCCCGGGGATTACTTAGACATACTTCAATGCATTTATAATCGTTCGGTTTATGATACCCGCTTCTTAACAGCCAATAATAGCCGTGACACACCTTCTCCAAATAATTTTCATCTATCAAAAGTGCAATCTGCCTGTTTGTAAATCCCTCTTCCAATAATGTCTGAGTACTGATATACCCTTTTGTCTTTTTATATAGATTGTCCAGCTTGTTATACGTAATGCTTCTCATCTTTTCTCCATTTATCACACTAATTATATATCACATTGCAGGCGCTCTCTCATATGTTTTTCTACATTTCTATAACCCTCACAGAATTCTTTTCCGGTTATGTAATCAATTCCATCTACACAAATAAACTGCGGCCCGTTTTTCGTGTCTGCCTTCAGAATATCTCCAGGAACTACCGGATTTCTTAAAGTATAATTCCAAATATAACTTTTATTGCTTTTTATTCTCCAGGTGTCGTTATTCCGTAATATATGCCGCCCTCTTACAGTCTTTTTAAGAGGTTGTCCGATGAATGCTTCATAGATGTCCGGACGAATTCCATACTTACACGCGAGAATATACGAAATATAGCCATCTCTCAAATACCCTTGTTCGTCCACAACAATGCTATGGGCCAATGTGTGTGATTTTTGATAGTATCTTTCATAATACTTTAGCTTTGCAGCAGACGGCTTCTGCATATTGTCTAATTTTATCTGCTCCATTGGACACGCATCTGTCCGATGTATAATAGATACATAAGCTAATTTGCCTTTCAGCCAGTCCGCATCTCTTAATGCCCTGCATGCAATAAATACTGCATGATCTCTGTCTCTGCTTTTTATGGGTGTGTATACATTTCGAATACCTGTATATTTTATTCCGAAATTCAACAAGAATTCATCTATCTTTCGAATCAAAGCTTCATTTTTATCAAATTCTCTTTCTTCCATATTTAAATATATTGTTATCCCTTCATTCATGCAAATTCTCCTATTCCCTCCCTGATTTGGCATTTTTTATTACACATAATATAGCATTTTTTATTACACATGTCAACCGTCAAATAAAATTTTCAATTCATACGCATATTTTTCTGCCACTTCTTTTGGTTCTTCAGTATAGACAAATCTGGATATGATTTAAAATATTTCGATTGTATGGTAGTATAGAGATACAAAAAGGGAAGGGAAAGCAGGTGGAAAGTTTGACAGTGACGAAACAGATAGAGCAGAAACATCAGGAAGATTTACAGAGGCTAAGAGGTTTTCGCCTGCCTGATGATGATTTCCTCACAAAGTGTTTTGAGGGAGATACGACAAGCATAGAACTGGTATTGCGGATTGTACTGGAAAAGCCGGATTTTTAAGGTGATGGACGTCCGTACCCGGGTATTTGCGGAGAACCTGCTGAACCGTTCAGTGAGGCTGGATATTCTGGCTGCAGACAGCACAGGGGCAAAACTGAACGTGGAGGTACAGCGCTCCGACAAAGGATCCGGGAGAAAAAGAGCCAGGTACAACAGCAGCATGATGGACGCAAACCTTTTGAAGAAAGGCGAAGACTTCGACAAGCTGCCAGAAACATGGGTAATCTTTATCACAGAGAATGACGTAATGGGAAAAGGGCTGCCGCTCTATCCGATTGAGAGGTGCTTTTTAGGAACCGGGGAAAGATTTGAGGACGGTTCGCACATACTGTATGTAAATGGCGCTTACCGTGGAAACCGTAGGCCGGGAATCTAAAAACAGGTTCCTGGTCTTATTTTTTTGCCCTGAAATGTAAATTTTCTGTGAACTTGATTAAAAAGTCCTTTACAAAACGTCTCTGGGGAAGTCTGCCTATTTTTATGCTGTCTTGTGGCAAAGCGAGATATTGGGAGTGGTCGTGACGGTAACTACGGCGGATTTTATGCGGGCTTATACCGCCATGAATAATTCGGGCTAAGTTATTTATGATAGTCATATCTCTATTTTTTACACTACCAAATCACGAATATGGGAATCTACATAATCATACACAATGACTTCTGTTTTTCCATCATAATCACGATTTAATCTTCCTATATACTGCTCAAGCCTGCCCGAAAAGGCTTCATCCCGCTGCAGCAATTCATTGGAAAACTCGTTCATCTCCAACTCTTCGCCTTTTTTGCGATTCATCCTTTTTCAGGGAAAAGCCGTATTGATATGTCTTTCCCGTATCCTCTGAATTGTCAACATAAAATACTTCAAAGGTGGTCTCTTCGCCACCGGATTTAAAGGACTCGTTTGTCATTCGCCGCTTCTGCCACATGGTCTTCATGTTCTGTTATTTTTGTTGCTGTTAAATCTAAAGATGCCTCATCACGAAAGGATTTAAGGTTTTTAAAATTAAATTGAATCAACATAGCAATCTCCTATTTACAGGTTCACATCTATAATTTGGTTTTCACTTATATGCATACTATATTCTATTTTAGGAAAATATCAACATCTAATTTCATCTTTTTTGCATTTATTTGCTCGTTTTTCAATATATATCTGTTTTTTATTGATTTATAGAGATTTCTCTGTATAAAATGCGTCTCTCTCAAAAGTTAACAGTTTCTTTTTCTCATCAGCCTTATATTTTTCCACACGCTTCACCCATCAATGTAGAGTATCCATATTTTATTACACTTGTCGAGCAAGTATAGCCAAACCTTGTTTTCAACATTTTAATACAAAAAATCCACCTTCAGCTTTCTCATACTGAAAGAGGATTAAGATTGTCTATATACTTTCACACCCCGATCAATACATCAAACGACCCGACTACATTTAACCGCCCATACCCCCCGTTGATGGAAAATAGTTGCTAAGTTGTTTGTGACCGGCTAACCCCCATACCGTATTTTGCGGTATTATCCACACTGAAGTTCCACTCTATCTCAACCCGCCTGTCCTTATCTTAATCTCCTTTAACTGTTTTTCTGAAAAAGAGTCTATCGGGCAAATTTAAGAAAAGTATTAGGAAAATTTGATTTCAATGGCCAGGAGGGCTTTTCTTTCTTGAAGGTTTGTGTTATGATAATGAGCAAAAGTCTGTTATCCATAGCAGGCAGGCCCTTTTTAAGGGGATTGCCGAATGGGAAGTGAGCCTTTTATTATGTTTAGGGGAAATGTTAAGGAAAAGGAGTAATGTGAAATGGGAACGAAACTGTCAGACTCCCGCATTAGTCGAAATACGAAGAAAAGTCTTAACGGAAGGATTTTGAGGAACACCACACTCAACATTTTGATTTTGGTGGCTGTATGTTGTGTGATTATGGCGCTTTCCATGCACTCGCTGGCAAACAGTATTTTACTGGACAGCCTGCAGCCAATGGCCAGACAGTCAGCTAAGACAGTGGAGGCAAATATTCGCATGCTGGCGGAGCGCATGATGATGCTCGCCGGCGATTCGAGAATGAACATCGTTGATATAGGAGGAAACGCAGCGGAATCCGGGCATGATGGGAAGACAGCAGCGGACGGATGGGAGGCTGTTTTGACAGAAGCAGCCGAGATTTACGAATTTTATACGATTGCCCTCTATGACTTAAGCGGCAGACTGGTCCAGGGAATAGACGGCGCGCCGGAAAGTCTGGATGACGGCTTTTTTACAATGCTTAAGGAAACCGATAATCTGACGACCTATAACAGTACCATTTTTCAGGATAAACTGGGCATCACTATGGGGATGCCGGTAAAGGAAAACGGCGAAACCGCTTTTTATTTGGTAGGCGTCTATAAATACGATATGCTGAATGATGTACTAAGCAGTATAAACATAGGAAAAAACGGTATGGCTTATATGGTTAACCGTGAAGGAATTGTCACAGGCCATCCGGATCAGTCAAAGGTTCAAGCCAAAAGTACGCTGCTGCAGCTTGGCGGTGGAAATGAGGAAGCGATCAAAAGCGTGACCACAGGGGAGACCGGTTCAACAGAATTTGACATAGACGGACAGCAGATGCTGGTGGCTTTTTCACCCATTCATGGCACACAGTGGGCTTTGGTTATCCAGGTGCCAAAGTCGGATTACAATAATCTGATAAACGGGGCAATGATAGTTGCAGGAATATGTACGCTGGCGGTGCTCTTTATATCCATTCTGGTGATTCTGCGGATGGCCCGGTCAATATCCAAACCGGTGAAGAATGTGACAAACCGAATGCTCGGCCTTTCCGATGGGGATCTGCATACTGAGGTGGCGCATATCAGGTCAGGGGATGAGCTTGAGATTATGACCAGAACATTGGCAGATACGGTAGGAAACGTTAACCGGTACATATCAGATATCCATCAGGTATTAAGCGGTGTTGCGGACGGCAACCTGCAGATTGAGCCTCAGGTTCAGTATAAAGGTGATTTCACGCTGATTCGCAACAGCCTCGTCACGATTCTTGCGTCCATGAATAAGACGATATCGGGATTTCGGGCGGCTGCGGCCCGCCTTGCCCAAATGGCAGAAGAACTGAGCGGACAGTCAGGGCAGCTTCATCAGGCATCTTTAGAGCAAAATCAGGCGACCGAGGTACTGGTTGATGAAGTGACCCATGTCAAGGAACAGCTTGCCGGCGTAATTAAGAGCAGTGACCAGACGCATACTATGACAAGTAAAATCACCAGAAAGGTGCAGGAAGCGAATACGCAGATGGACGCCCTTTCTAACGCAATGAGCAATATCAGCTCCAACGCCCAGGAAATTACCAGTATAGCCAAAGCCATTGATAATATTGCATTCCAGACCAATATTCTGGCGCTGAACGCATCTGTGGAGGCAGCGCGGGCCGGAAGCGCGGGCCGCGGATTTGCCATTGTGGCCGAGGAGGTGAAGGAGCTGGCAGGCAAAAGCGCCCAGGCAGCTCAAAACGCGATGGCTATCGTAACAAATACCAAGGCTGTTATCCAGGAAGGCGTGGAACTGAACGCCAGTACGGCGGAATCTCTGCAGGCCATTTACGGTGTTTCCACTGAAATCAGTGAAATATCAGACCAGTTGGTAGCGGCAGTACAGGGGCAGGAGAATGCACTGATTAGCATGGAAGAGAGGATTGCGACAATTTCATCCATCGCCGACAGGAATTTGCAAAGTGCCGTTGGAACAAGCCAGTCCAGCGTGCTTTTGGCAAAGGAATCCGAAGAGCTTCAGGTGCAGGTAAAGAAATTTGCTTTGAAGGAGGAATAACATTGAAGAAGATAAGAGAAATGATGAGACAGATGTTTGGCATAACGTTGATTTTTTCAGTTATGCTGCTTACAGGCTGCGGCGGGCAGACAGTTCTTCAGGATGGTTATTATACTGCTCAGGCTTCCGAGTTCAGCCACGGCTGGAAAGAATATATTACGATTATGGTCAAGGGCGGAAATATTGTTTCGGTGGAATATAATGCGGAAA
>JAETRR010000044.1 GCA_021770065.1 Lachnoclostridium sp.
ATATTACTGATTCCAGTTCCGTAATATCCCTCCCAGTACACCTTAACCTAAATCAATTTCCAGTCACAAAAAACTGTGCCTGTAAATTGATTTGTGCACTGAGAGGGATATTACTGTTTCCAGTTCCGTAATATCCCTCCCAGTACACCTTAACCTAAATCAATTTCCATCCGCAAAAACATGCGTCTGTAAATTGATTTGTGCACTGAGAGGGATATTATTGTTTCCGGTGCTGTCATTTATTATAAAAGAATTTGGCATATATTTCAAGCTTATAAGCTCTGCAGAGTTACCGGCATCATGGAAAGCCGGACAAAAAAGCCCTGCTCCTTGTGACAGACGGGGCAGACAGCCGGGGCCATGGGGCCTGTGTGGATATGGCCGCAGTTCAGACAGATCCATGCTTCCTGTTTATCGGAAGAAAACAGCTTTTGTTCTTCCAGAAGTCTGGCAAAGGTCCCAAAGCGGTCTCCGTGGATTTTTTCGATGGCTGCGATAGCATAGAAAGAAGAGGCAATGGCCGGGAAACCTTCCTCAGCCGCCTTATCTCCAAATGCCTTATAAATGGGATCGTTTTCTTTATATTCATTGTGCTGGGCGGTTTTTAAAAGCTCTTCCATAGTGGGATAAAGATCAATGGGATATCCGCCGTCGATCTCAATGGTAGTTCCGGCCAGGGGCTTTAAATGGTTGTAAAAAATCTCTGCGTGCTCCTTTTCCTGATTGGCCGTAAAAGTAAACAGGCGCTCAATTACGGGGAGCTTCTGCCGTTTGGCCTCCTCCGCTGCGAAGGTATAGCGGTTCCGTGCCTGGCTTTCGCCTGCAAAGGCGCGCATCAGATTCTCTCTTGTTTCGCTGTGCTGAAAATCAATAGACATAGTCTGGGTACTCCTTTCTGGAAATGAAATGATTTGCCGTTATTTGTGTGTGGTTACCTGCCGGGAAAAACAATGGCATTTATCTGGATTCATAGGCGACAAGCACAATGTCTCTGCCAAGTTCCCGGGAAAGCTGCTGCTCCGCATCGGAAAGAGTGTCTGCGGCTGATGCGGTCAATTGCGCGGCCTTATAGGAAGCCAAATCTTCCTCACGCAGAGCATGTTCCATCCGATCCGCGGCAGCCTTACAGGACGGCGGCAGATCCATGGCAGAGGGTTTACTGCTTCTGTGACACATAAAAATTCCTCCAATGTTTGATTTTGAAATAACCTTTACAGCCCTTTGTCCGTTGAGGGCAGTTTCAGATCCTTTATAAAAGCCGGGCTTTGAAAATTAGTATGTGCGCAAAAGGATAATTTTATCAACAATTTGGAAAAGCATAAAAAAAAGTCCTCCGGCCGTAAAACCGAAAGACTTTTCAAGAGCGATAGACGGGGCTCGAACCCGCGGTCTCGACCTTGGCAAGGTCGCGCGTTACCAACTACGCCACTATCGCATCTGTTCTGTTGTGTGCTGTCTTGTATCAGCGACATGATTGATAATACAACAAATAGAATCATTTGTCAACACTTTTTTGAAAAAAATCTGTTGAAAGTTTGGGTTGTGAAATTGCGGTAATAATGGTACACTTAGAAGCAGCGAAGAGCGATCGGCTTCACCTGTTGGAACCCGGCCGATCAGAGAATATACAGCAGGGAACATTTATACAAATCACGGAGGAAGCAAAGATGAAGAAACTGATGATGAAAAAAGGGTCTACCTGTATGGCCTGCCTGGAGTGTGTTCGGGCATGTTCTGAGGCATTTTATAAAGAGTTTGACCCGGGTAAGGCATGTATTCAGATTGTGGAGAAAAAGAGTGTTCGTCCCATGGCCTGTCCCCAGTGCGGCAAGTGTGCCGAAGCCTGTGAAGCAGGAGCCATCACACAGAACGCCAAAGGAGTGTATATGGTAAACAAGAAGCTCTGTACCGGCTGCGGCAAATGTGTGGAGGCCTGTCCTTTCGGGCTGATGGTAAAGGCAGAGACTTCTCCCACCGCATCCAAGTGCATTGCCTGCGGAATCTGTGCAAAGGCCTGTCCCATGGATGTACTGGAAGTTGTGGAGAGCTGAGCGGATTTTCAAGAGGCAGATACCCCGCAGCTTGCTGTGGGGTATTTGACTTGAAAGACAGAAAGAGAGGCAGGAATGAGTTACGCGGATACACTGTTTATCAATATGTGCCATGACATCATAGAAAACGGCACAAGCACGGAAGGGGAAAAGGTACGTCCCAAATGGGAGGACGGTTCTTACGCATACACCATCAAGCGGTTTGGCGTGGTAAACCGCTATGATCTGGCAAAAGAGTTCCCGGCGCTGACACTGCGGAAAACGGCTTTAAAAAGCTGTATGGATGAAATCCTCTGGATTTATCAGAAAAAATCCAACAACATCCGGGATTTGAACAGCCGCATCTGGGATGAATGGGCGGATGAGCAGGGAACCATCGGAAAAGCCTATGGCTATCAGATCGGCGTAAAGAGCCGGTATAAGGAAGGCATGATGGATCAGATGGATCGTGTTCTCTATGATTTAAAGAACAATCCCTACAGCCGCAGAATTATGACAAATACGTATGTGTTTGCGGATCTTCACGAAATGAACCTGTATCCCTGCGCCTACAGCGCTACCTATAATGTGACAAAAAAGCCGGGGGAGGACAGGCTGACATTGAATATGATCCTGAATCAGCGCTCCCAGGATGTGCTCACAGCTAACAACTGGAATGTGTGCCAGTACGCCATCCTTCTTATGATGACAGCCCAGTCCTGCGGCATGATTCCCGGGGAACTGGTACATGTGATTGCGGATGCCCATATCTATGACCGGCATGTGGAGATTGTGAAGGAGCTGATTGAGCGGCCTGTCTATGAGGCGCCGAAGGTATCCCTGAATCCTGAGGTTACGGATTTCTATGCGTTTACCACAGCGGATCTTCTGGTAGAGAATTACGTAACAGGCCCACAAGTAAAAAATATTCCGGTGGCAGTGTAAGAAGCGGCTTTACCCTTTAGTGCCATCGCGCAGCGATTTTAAAAGGTAAAGCCGCAAAGGCGCACGAGAGGAACTTTTATGAGAGTTTTTTCGAATAAAAGTTCCTCTCCATACCAGTGTGACGAAGCGGCTTTACCCTTTAGTGCCATCGCGCAGCGATTTTAAAAGGTAAAGTCGCAAAGACGCACGAGAGGAACTTTCATGAGAGCTTTTCGAATGAAAGTTTCTCTCCATACCAGTGTGTCGAAGCGACTTTACCCTTTAGTGCTGTCGCGCAGCGACTTAGATAGGAGAAAAAGATGAATCTAATTGCAGCAGTAGATAAAAACTGGGCCATCGGCCTGAAAAACCGCCTGCTGGTGAGCATTCCCGAGGACATGAAGTTTTTCCGGACGGAAACCGCCGAAAAGGTGGTAGTTATGGGCCGTAAGACTCTGGAGACATTTCCTAACGGCCTGCCTCTTAAGAACAGAACCAACATTGTATTAACCTCCAATCCGGACTACGATGCCAAAGGAGCACTTGTTTTCCATACTGTAGAAGAGGTTATGGAGGAATTAAAGAAGTATCCCTCCGAGAATATCTATATCATCGGGGGAGCAAGCATTTATGAGCAGTTTCTTCCTTACTGCAGTGCTGCTCATATTACGAAGATAGACTATGCTTATGAGGCGGATACGTATTTCCCAAATTTGGATGAGCTCCCGGAGTGGAATGTGGAGGCGTCCAGCGGGGAAAAGACCTACTATGATTTGGAATTTGAATTTGTAAAATACCGTAACAGTACTCCAAAAGCAATATAGACGTTGGAATCAGAAACAAAAAAGAATTGACATCATCAAAAAAAAGTAGAATAATGAGAAAAAAATAAAACAGCGCCTGTCGGGCAATGTCCGGATGGAATTGAGGACATGCTTTTTGGGCCCGCAAATTCTTTGCGCAGCCAGGTATTTCCGGACAGGCGTGGAACAGGGATGAAAGGAGTGATGTTATGTTAGACATCAAAATGATCAAAACGGAGAATCCGAAGCCCATTCCGGGCCCCGAAGATCCCCTGGTATTCGGCACTATTTTTACGGATCATATGTTTGTTATGGATTATACGGAAGGTAAAGGATGGCATGATCCGAGAATCGAGCCCTATGCGCCCATCAGCCTGGAGCCCTCCGCTATGGTATTTCACTATGGACAGGAGATGTTCGAAGGGTTGAAGGCCTATAAGGCAGAGGACGGCAGGATTCTCATGTTCCGCCCGGACAAGAACATTGAACGGGCCAATAACTCCAACCGCCGTCTGATGATTCCCGAGATTCCGGCGGATGATTTTCTTCAGGCCATGAAGGAACTGGTTCGGACAGAACAGGCGTGGATTCCTACAAAGGAGGGAACCTCACTTTACATCCGGCCCTTTGTGATTGCCACAGATCCTTTCCTGGGCGTGCGTCCCTCCCATACTTATAAGTTTATCATTATTCTTTCTCCGGTAGGAGCTTACTATCCCGAGGGGCTTGACCCGGTAAAAATCTGGATTGAGGACGAGTATGTGCGTGCAGTCCGGGGCGGCATCGGCGAGGCCAAGACAGGCGGCAACTATGTGGCATCCCTGGCGGCCCAGATGAAAGCCCATGAGGAGGGCTACTCCCAGGTGCTCTGGCTGGACGGCGTGGAGCGCAGGTATATTGAGGAAGTGGGAGCCATGAACATCTTCTTCAAGATCAACGGCACAGTAGTTACTCCTCAGCTGAACGGCAGTATTCTTCCCGGCGTAACCAGAAGAACCTGTGTGGAGCTGTGTAAGTCATGGGGAATTCCCGTGGAAGAGAGGAAGATTTCCGTGGAGGAACTGGAAGAGGCAGCCAGAACAGGGACTTTGGAAGAGGTATGGGGCTCTGGAACGGCAGCCGTAATCTCCCCTGTAGGCCATCTGCGCTACGAGGACGAGGTATTTCAGATTGGCGACGGCGGAATCGGAGAGCTCAGCCAGAAGCTTTATGACACCGTGACAGGGATTCAGCTTGGCAGGATAGAAGATACCTTTGGCTGGACGGTTGAGGTAAAATAAGAATCACAAAAGATAAGAAGGGCTGTCGGGAAATAAGGCAGCCCTTTTTGCCGCTGCAGAGCAGGATGAAAAAGTGTGTTCCCTTATTGCATGGAAGGGAGGAAGAAAGTATAATGACAGCAGATGCCTAAAAATTCACACAAAATTTTTTTATTTGTGTTATACTGTATACCCAAAGAGTACAAGGAGATTTTATCCTTTTACAATGAAAATACCATTTCCGCGCAGCGGAAACTAAGTTCAGGGTAAAAAGAATTTGTTCAATAAAAGGATAAGCAATCGCAGGAAAGAAACCGGGAGGAATGGTATGGCAAATAAAAGGAAACGGTGGAAGCTCCGTTCCTATCTGTTAAGTTACGATATGAATCTGATCGTGGCAGTCATTTTTCTGATTGTATTTGGTCTGATAATGATTTACAGCTCCAGTTATTATACGGCAGGCATGAGCCAGGCTTATAACTACGATCCCACATTTCTTTTAAAAAGCCAGGCGAAATACAGTGTTCTGGGTGTGGCTGCAATGCTGGTAGTGGCCAATATCGACTATCACAAGTGGCGCTATTTTGCCATGATAGGGCTGATTGGATCCGCAGTCCTGATACTTCTTCTGCTGGTACCGGGCCTGGGCGTGACCGTAAAGGGGGCAACCCGCTGGCTCCAGGTTCCGGGTATCGGCCAGTTCCAGGTAGCAGAGCCGGTAAAGGTAGCCATGATCATATTTTCCGCAGCCCTAATCTGTAAATACGCCCACAGTCTGGGCAGCTGGAAGGTTCTGATCCGGGTCATGGCGCCGACAGCCGTGATCTCCTTAATGATTCTGAAAATCAGCAACAATATGAGTACAGCAGTAATTGTATTTGGCATCAGCTTTTTGATGGTGTTTATGGTGCATCCGAAATATTATCCATTTCTGATTATGGGACTGGCCATAGCAGCTGCAGCGGCAGGTGTCATCTATTATACCTTACATATGCCGGCGAGCGATTCCGACTCCCCTTTCCGGATTGCCCGGATAGTGGCCTGGCTGAAGCCCTACGAATATGAATCAGACAAGGCTTATCAGTCCTTACAGGGTATCTACGCCATCGGCTCGGGAGGTCTGATGGGGAAGGGGCTGGGGAACAGCATTCAGAAGCTCCGCATTCCGGAGCCTTATAATGATATGATTTTTGCCATCATCTGTGAAGAGCTTGGAATCTTCGGCGCCGGGCTTGTGATACTTCTCTTTATCTATCTGCTGTTCCGGCTGTACGTAATTGCCCAGACAGCAGAAGATTTATTCGGCCGCCTGCTGGTGATCGGCGTCTTTTCCCATGTGGCACTGCAGGCAGTACTGAATCTGATGGTAGTAACCCGGCTCTTTCCAACTACAGGTGTAACCCTGCCTTTTTTCAGCGCAGGAGGAACAGCGGCCGTATTCCTGCTGATTGAGCTGGGAATGGTGCTGAATGTAGAAAAATGGGGCCGTTTTAAGAGGGAACAGGAATACCGGGAGCAGAAATTATAGGGATATACAGAACTGTTGAAGCAGCGTTACTGTTACCCTTTCGTGCCATCGCGAAGCGATTTTAAACAGGAGGCAGACTATGAGAAAGAAAACGAGGACAATACGAATCGGGGATCGGGTCATTGGCGGCGGAAACCCCATTCTGATCCAATCCATGACCAATACAAAGACAGAGGACATAAAAGCAACGGTGGAGCAGATTCAGCGCCTGACGGCAGCCGGCTGTGAGATCATCCGCTGTACAGTGCCGACCATAGAGGCGGCAGAAGCATTGACAGAGATAAAGAAGCAGATCACCATTCCCCTGGTAGCAGACATCCATTTTGACTACCGCATGGCCATAGCCGCCATAGAGCACGGTGCGGACAAGATCCGCATCAATCCCGGCAACATCGGCGGAAAAGACCGGGTGAAGGCCGTAACAGACGCGGCAAAAGAACGGCAGATTCCCATTCGCGTAGGCGTCAACAGCGGATCCCTGGAAAAAGAACTGCTGGAAAAATACGGCGGCGTCACCGCAGAGGGCCTGGTAGAGAGCGCCCTGGATAAAGTTCATATGATAGAAGATCTGGGTTTTGAGGAACTGGTCATCAGCATCAAATCCTCAGACGTACTGATGTGTGCCAAAGCCCATGAACTGATAGCAGAACAAACCGACTACCCCCTCCATGTGGGAATTACCGAGGCAGGCACCCTGTATTCCGGCAATATCAAATCGGCAGTCGGCCTTGGAATCATCCTCTACCAGGGCATCGGAGACACCATCCGCGTCTCTCTCACAGGCGATCCGCTGGAGGAAATCAAATCCGCTAAGCGTATTCTGAAAACTCTGGGCCTTCGCAAAGGGGGAATAGACGTCGTATCCTGTCCCACATGCGGAAGAACCCAGATTGACCTCATCGGCCTGGCAAACCAGGTAGAAACCATGGCAGAAGAATTCCCTCTGGACAATGTGAAAGTAGCCGTCATGGGATGTGTAGTAAACGGTCCCGGCGAAGCAAAAGAAGCCGATCTTGGAATAGCCGGCGGTAAAGGCGTTGGAATCCTTTTCCGTAAAGGAGAGATTGTAAAGAGCGGCATCCCGGAAGAAGAGCTTCTGGAGGCTTTACGCACAGAACTCCAAAAACTTGCAGACGAAAGAGCATAAACCGTCCGAAGCCAAAAAACAAAAATGGAGAACAAAAATGGAAAAACGATTCGCCGATGTATTTCCGCCCCTTCATATAGATCAAAATCTCAGCGAACTTCTGGAACAGGTACGCGTAGAGCGCGTTACCTCCAACCGCGCAAAGACATATATCAAAGTTTACCTTGTAAGCGGAAAACTGATCCATCGAGAGCATCTTTTCCATCTGGAACAAGTACTGAAAAAACAGCTCTTCGGGAAAGCTCCGGTAGAGCTGAAGATCATAGAGCGCTTTGAACTATCCGGTCAATACACTCCGGAAAAAGTTCTGGAGCTCTACAAAGACAGCATACTTTTCGAGCTTCGGGCCTACAGTATCCTGGAATTCAATCTGTTCCGAAGAGCCGACATTACATTTCCCGAAGAAAACCGAATGAAGCTTTCCCTGGAAAAAACTACTCTGGGCCAGGAAGCGGCCGACGAGCTGGTCCGGGTGCTCCACAAGATATTTACAGAACGCTGCGGAATGAAGATTGAGATCGAGGCTGAGCTGGTAGATAAGAACCGGGAGCAGGAAGAAAAACGACAAAAAAGCCGGGAATTTATGGAGAAGCAGGCAGCCGCACTGGCAGACCGCATGTACCGGGCAGAGCAGGAGCAGGCGTTACAGGGAGAACACCGGGCGGAGACAGAGAAGGAAGCTTCCCCGGCCGGGGAAAAAGCGCCGGCCAAAGCAAAGACTTCCCAGGAAAAGAAGAGCCGCCCTTCTTTTGGCAGAGACGATTACCCTTATCGCCGTACTTTGCGCGGCGGCGGAGGCAGCAGCGGCAAAAGTACCCGGTCGTCAGACCCGGATGTCCTCTATGGCCGCAGCTTTGAGGAGCAGGAGATCACAGAGCTCTGCCAGATCATCGGAGAAATGGGTGAGGTCACCGTCCGCGGACAGGTGACGTCCCTGGACGAGCGCGAGATCCGCGGTGAAAAAACAATTGTAACTATAACAATTACAGATTATACAGACACAATCCGGGCAAAGCTCTTCATCAAAAACGAAGAACTTCCGGCCTTCCGGGAAAATATAAAGAAGGGAGCTTTTGTGCGCATTAAGGGCATGACAGCCATCGACCGCTTTGACAATGAGCTGACTTTAAGCTCCCTTACAGGAATCAAAAAGTCCGCAGATTTTCGAAAACTGAGGGAAGATAACCACGAGCATAAGCGCGTAGAGCTTCACTGTCACACAAAAATGAGTGATATGGACGGAGTTTCCGAGGTCAGGGATCTCATCAAACAGGCAAAAGCCTGGGGACATAAGGCCATAGCCGTAACGGATCACGGAGTGGTACAGGCATATCCGGATGCCAGCCACAGTCTGGACAAAGGCGATCCCTTTAAAGTGATTTATGGTCTGGAGGGTTATCTGGTAGATGATTTGAAGGAAATTGTCACAGATCCCAGGGGGCAGAGCCTTGATGACCTCTATGTTGTATTTGACATAGAGACGACCGGATTCAGCGCCGAGAATGATCGGATCATTGAGATTGGCGCGGTAAAAGTAGAGAAGGGGCAGATTACGGATCGGTTCAGCGCCTTCGTGAATCCTCATACGCCTATCCCCTTTGAGATCGAGAAGCTGACAGGAATCACAGATGATATGGTTCTTAGCGAGCCGGATATTGCAGAAGTGCTGCCGCGCTTCCTGGCATTCTGCGAGGGGGCGGTGATGGTGGCCCACAATGCGGACTTTGATATGAGTTTTATCCGGAAAAACAGCCGGCGCCTGGAGCTGCCCTGCGCCTTTACCGTGGTGGATACGGTATCTCTGGCCCGGGTGCTCCTGCCTAATCTGAACCGTTTTAAGCTGGATACCGTGGCAAAAGCTCTCAATGTGTCCCTGGAAAACCACCACCGGGCGGTGGACGATGCAGGCTGTACCGCAGAGATCTTTGTAAAATTTGTGGAAATGCTGAAAGAACGGGATATCCGGGATCTGACAAAGGTTAATCAGATGGGAACCCTAAGCGCAGATGCCATAAAGAAGCTTCCCACCTATCATGTGATCATTCTGGCTAAAAACGAGATTGGCCGGGTGAATCTGTACCGCCTTGTTTCCTGGTCCCATCTGGAGTATTATGCAAAGCGCCCCCGGATTCCCAAGAGCGTGCTGCAGAAATACCGGGAGGGGCTGATTATCGGATCCGCCTGCGAAGCCGGGGAGCTTTATCAGGCGCTGGTGCGCTCGGCGCCGGAGGAGGAGATTGCAAGACTGGTGAATTTTTATGATTATCTGGAAATTCAGCCTCTTGGAAATAATGAATTTATGCTTCGGGGAGAGCGGCCTGTATTTGAGTCCATGGAGGAGCTTATCCGTCTTAATAAGCGGATTGTAGAACTGGGGGAACAGTTTGGGAAAATGGTAGCTGCCACCTGTGACGTGCATTTTCTGAACCCGGAGGATGAAGTGTACCGGCGGATCATCATGGCCGGAAAGGGTTTCAAGGATGCGGACAACCAGGCGCCCTTATATCTGCGGACCACGGAGGAAATGCTGTCGGAATTTGAATATCTTGGAAGCGACAAGGCCGAGGAAGTGGTTATCACTAATACCAACCGGATTGCCGATATGATCGAATACATTTCCCCGGTACGGCCGGATAAGTGTCCTCCGGTAATTGAAAATTCCGATCAGACCCTTCGTGATATCTGCTATGAGAAGGCCCATTCCATCTATGGAGAGGAACTTCCAAAGATGGTAACGGAGCGCCTGGAAAAGGAGCTTCACTCTATTATTTCCAACGGCTTTGCGGTTATGTATATCATTGCGCAGAAGCTGGTATGGAAGTCCAATGATGACGGATATCTGGTTGGATCCCGCGGTTCCGTGGGCTCCTCCTTTGTGGCCACCATGGCCGGAATTACGGAGGTAAATCCTCTGCCGCCTCATTATTACTGTTCAGAGTGTCATTACAGCGATTTTGATTCGGATGAGGTCCGGAAATACGCAGGGGCAGCCGGCTGTGATATGCCGGATAAGATCTGTCCAAAGTGCGGCGCACCCTTGAAGAAGGAGGGTTTTGATATTCCCTTTGAGACCTTTCTGGGATTTAAGGGGGATAAAGAGCCTGATATAGACTTGAATTTTTCCGGTGATTATCAGTCTAAAGCACATAAATATACAGAGGTTATTTTTGGAACCGGACAGACCTTCCGGGCAGGAACTATCGCGACCCTGGCCGATAAGACGGCTTTCGGGTATGTAAAAAATTATTTTGAAGAGCATGGGCAGCATAAGCGCAACTGCGAGATTGACCGGATTGTCCAGGGCTGTGTGGGAGTACGGCGCTCTACCGGGCAGCATCCCGGAGGTATCGTGGTGCTGCCCCACGGGGAGGAGATTCATTCCTTTACGCCGGTGCAGCATCCGGCCAATGATATGACTACGGACATTATTACCACCCATTTTGACTATCACTCCATTGACCATAACCTTCTGAAGCTTGATATTCTGGGACACGATGATCCGACCATGATTCGTATGCTGGAGGATTTGACCGGGCTGAACGCAAGGACCATTCCGCTGGACGATCCGGGTGTGATGTCTCTGTTTAAGAGTACAGAGGCACTGGGGATTACGCCGGAGGATATCGACGGATGCCCCCTGGGATGCCTTGGAATTCCGGAGTTTGGTACGGACTTTGTTATCCAGATGGTGGTGGATGCAAAGCCTCAGTCATTCTCGGATCTTGTGCGGATTTCCGGCCTTTCCCATGGTACGGATGTGTGGCTTAACAATGCACAGCGGTTTATCAAGGAGGGGAAAGCCACCATTTCCACGGCCATCTGTACCCGTGACGATATTATGCTGTATCTTATTAACACGGGCGTGGAACCCAGCCTTTCCTTTACCATTATGGAGAGTGTGCGTAAAGGCAAGGGCCTGAAGCCGGAGTGGATCGAAGCAATGAAGGCGGCAGGGGTGGAGGACTGGTATATCGAATCCTGTACGCTTATTAAATACATGTTCCCCAAAGCTCATGCGGCGGCTTACGTTATGATGGCCTGGAGAATTGCCTATTGCAAGATCAATTATCCTCTGGCCTATTATGCGGCGTATTTCAGCATCCGGGCCTCGGCCTTCAGCTATGAACTGATGTGCCAGGGGAAGGAACGCCTGGCTTACTATATGGCGGACTATAAGCGCAGAAGCGATCAGCTCTCGAAAAAAGAGCAGGATACCATGAAGGATATGCACATTGTACAGGAAATGTATGCGCGGGGCTTTGAGTTCCTGCCTCTTGATATTTATAAGGCTGAGGCAGGCAGGTTCCAGATTATTGACGGGAAGCTGATGCCTTCTTTAAGCACCATAGAAGGTATGGGGGACAAGGCGGCGGAGCAGCTCTATGAAGCGGCCAAGGACGGGCCGTTTTTGTCCAGGGACGATCTGAGACAGCGCAGTAAGATTTCCAAGAGCTTGATTGATCTCATGGGAGATCTGGGGCTTCTGGGAGATATGCCGGAGTCGAATCAGCTGTCGCTGTTTGATTTTGTGTGAAGTGCTTTGATTGCCTTACCGGCATCTTACCGGTATTTCCCAAGATTTTTTCTTGAATTATTTCTGTAAACATGGTATACTAGAGCGCGTATTAAAATACGTACAAATGTCTTTGACACACGTACAAAATGCAGTATTCCAGACTGTGCTTAAAAGAATATGCAGATACATACTTCTGCAGCCGGGATATTGCAGAACTAAAAGTAGGAGGATGATGAGTTATGAAAAAGCGTGTTTTAGCAATTGCACTGGTAACCGCAATGGTTGGTTCCATGCTGGCGGGCTGCAGCGGTAAGAGCAGCGGCGGCGAGGCGGGAACTGATGCACCGGCAGCCAGTGACGGCGCAAAGGTAGTAAAAATCGGCGTATATGAGCCGGCGTCCGGAGACAACGGCGCAGGCGGCAAGCAGGAAGTGCTTGGAATGCAGTATGCCAACCATGAGACACCGACCGTAGAGATCGGCGGCGAAGAGTACACGGTACAGCTGGAGATTGTAGACAATGAGTCTTCCAATGACAAGGGACCTTCCGCAGCTTCCACACTGGTAAGCGCCGGCGTGTCCATCGCACTGGGCTCCTATGGATCCGGCGTGTCTATCGCGGCTTCCGATGTATTTAAAGAGGCAGGCATTCCGGCTATGGGCGTAACCTGTACCAACCCCCAGGTTACGGAGGGCAATACCCATTACTTCCGTATCTGCTTCCTGGATCCCTTCCAGGGCACCGTACTTGCCAACTTTGCAAATGAGAATTTCTCCGCAAAGAAGGCATATATCTTAACAAAGCTCGGCGACGACTACTCCACAGGACTCGGCTACTACTTCAAGGAGGCATTTACCGGCCTTGGCGGAGAGGTAGTGGAGGAGACCTTCCAGGAGGGCAACAGCGACTTTACTTCCTATGTAACCTCTGCAAAGAATGCCGGCGCGGACGTATTCTTCGCACCCGTATCCACAGAGGCGGCAGCGCTGATTATCGAGCAGGCGGCGGCACAGGGATTGACGATTCCCATGATGGCCGGCGATACCTGGGATTCCAACGTTATCTTAAATGCGGCAAAGGGCAAGGATGTTGAGATTTATGTTACAACCTTCTACCAGGAGGGCGGCAACGAGGAATTTGATAACGGTATCAAGGAGTGGATCAACAGTGATTCCACAGCAAAAGCAAACAACGGCGGAGACGACACCATAGCGGCCGTAACTGCAATGGGCTATGATGCATACTATGTGGCTCTGGAGGCTTTGAAGGCGGCAGGTTCCACGGATCCGGCGAAGGTTAATGAGGCACTCTGGGATGTCAGCTACACAGGCGTAACCGGAAAGATCGAATTCGACGATGTGAACGGAGATGCCCTTCGCGACACCGCTTATGTAAAATGTGCCAATACGGAGTCCGGCGCATGGGATTTCGTGGCTGAGCAGGGCGTAAACTAAGAGCAGTAACGAATAAGAATGGCGGAAGGCTCTTTTGCTCTTCCGCCATATCCTTGTACATAAAATAACCCGTCTTCCTGAGAAACTGTTTAGAAGCCGATGTCATTAGGTTAAATTCCGTTTAATGATACTGGTTCAGAAGTAAATAATTTGGAGGCTTTTTATGGATTGGTTAAGCAGAAACCTGCCTTATCTGATGGCAGGAATTTCAGTGGGCGGTCAGTATGCCCTGATTGCTATCGGCTATACCATGGTCTATGGCATTCTGCGTCTGATTAATTTTGCCCACGGTGATATTTTTATGGTGGCAGGTCTGATTATGGTGTATGCGGCCACAGTTATGCCTATCTACATAGCAATTCCTTTGATGATTGTTGTAACGGTTATCCTGGGCTTTCTGGTGGAGCGTGTCGCCTACAAGCCTCTTCGGAGCGCTCCCCGTATGTCTATTATGATTTCTGCTATCGGTGTTTCCTATCTGCTGCAGAATATGGCTCTGTATGTGACAGGCGGACTGTCCCAGCAGTATCCGGCAATTCCCTGGATCAATGATACGGTGACCGTGTTTGGAGCCACCACAAAGAGGGTGACAATTATTACGCCTGTACTGACCATTATTCTGGTACTGCTCCTGGTGACACTGATTAAGCGCACTAAGATTGGTATGGCGATGCGTGCGGCATCCAGAGATTTTGAGACTTCACAGCTTATGGGAATTAAAATTAATTCGGTCATCAGCTTTACCTTTATCATCGGAACCTTTCTGGCGGCCATCGGAAGTCTTTTGTTCTTTACCAACTACACGGGCGTAACACCTACTGCAGGAGCTATGCCGGGACTGAAAGCATTTGTGGCGGCGGTATTCGGGGGAATCGGTTCCATTCCAGGTGCTGTCATCGGTGCATTTATCATTGGTATCTGCGAAAATATCATCAAGGGTCTGGGCTGGACTACTTTTTCCGATGCCTTTACCTTTGCATTGCTGATCGTGATCCTAATCGCCAAGCCTACGGGTCTCTTCGGTGAGAAGGTAACGGATAAAGTATAAGGAGGCGTTCAAAATGAGTACGAAGAAAAAAACTGCATGGAACGCAGGCCTTATTGCGGCGCTGTTGATTCTGCTTTTTTTGCTGGAGCAGGTGCTGCCTTCCAGTTCTATGCTTTTCACTGTGTTGAAAAAAGGAGCTATCTATGCACTGGTAGCTGTTTCCATGAATCTGCTGAACGGATTTACCGGACTGTTTTCCCTGGGACAGGCGGGCTTTATGCTTCTGGGAGCCTATACCTATGCTATCTTTACCATTCCAGTGGAATCCAGAAATAGTGTATATCAGTATTTTGACGGCGGCATCATTCAATTTACCCTTCCGGTTCCGGTAGCTTTGATTGCAGGCGGAATTGTGGCAGCTGTATTTGCCTATCTTATCGGACTTCCTGTGCTGCGCCTGAAAAGCGACTATCTGGCTATTGCGACATTAGGATTTGCGGAGATTATCCGGGCAGTGTTTCAGTGGGATAAACTGGGGCCCATAACGAATGGATCCAACCTGCTGCGGAATTTTCCGTCTTTCCGCTCTGTGATTTTTCCCTTTGTGGCAGCAGGCATCTGTATTGCCCTGATTGTGATGCTGATCAATTCCACCTATGGCAGAGCTTTTAAAGCTATTCGGGATGATGAGATTGCGGCGGAGGCCATGGGTATCAATCTGGCTCACCATAAGCGTCTGGCTTTTGTGATTAGTTCCTTTTTCGCCGGGATCTCCGGAGGTCTTCTTGCCATGTATCAGACGACTATCCAGGCATCTATGTTTAAGTCGGCCATGACCTATGAGATTCTGCTGATCGTAGTTATCGGCGGTATCGGTTCTGTGACGGGAAGCTGTATCAGTTCTTTCCTGTTTATTGCATGCTCTGAATGGTGGCTGCGCTTTCTGGATAATGAGAATCTTTACATCGGCGGTTTCCATGTACCTCTTTTGCGGCCAGGCTTCCGGAAGGTAGTATTTGCCGTTGTGATTATGGCAGTGGTGCTCTTTTACCGGCAGGGTATTATGGGAACCAGGGAATTTTCCGTGGAGGGTATTTCCAATTTCTTCAAGAAGAAGCTGAGCGGGAAAAAGGAGAAGAAGGGAGGGAGCTCCCGTGAGTAAAGAGAATGTATTGAAGGTGGAAAATGTCACCATGCAGTTTGGCGGTGTCATCGCGGTGGACAATATGAACCTGGAGGTAGACAAGGGAGAGATTGTGTCTCTTATCGGCCCCAACGGCGCGGGAAAGACCACAGCCTTTAATGTGATTACCGGTGTGTATGCGCCCACCAACGGCGCGGTCTATTATAAAGGGAATAAAATTATCCAGAATTATCCCCAGGGCAAGATGAAGAAGCTTTACCGGGGAGAGAATCCCATGACCTACACGGGACAGCATGCAATTGCCCCCACGCCGGATAAGATTACGCGTCTGGGGATTGCAAGGACTTTTCAGAATATCCGTCTTTTTAAGAGCCAGACAGTCTTTGAAAATATACTGATTGCAAAGCATATGCTGCGCACCAGCAATATTTTTACGGCCACCTTTAAGCTGAACGGCAAAGAGGAAGCCCGGATGCGCAGAGAGTCCGAGGAACTGCTGCATCTGATGGAGCTGGACGATGTGCGCGATGAGCCCGCCACTTCCCTTCCCTATGGCAAACAGCGTCATCTTGAGATTGCCCGCGCACTGGCGACAAAGCCGGAACTTCTGCTCTTAGACGAGCCGGCTGCCGGTATGAATCCGCAGGAGACTCTGGAGCTGACCCGGTTTATCGGGCGCATCCGGGACGATTTCGGACTGACGATTTTTATGATTGAGCATCATATGGATCTGGTTATGGAGATCTCCGATCGGATCTATGTACTGGATTTTGGAAAGCCCATTGCAGAGGGAACGCCGGAGGAAGTCCGGAACAATCCGCGGGTTATTGAGGCTTATCTGGGAGGTGCGCAGGATGAGTAATATATTGGAAGTAAAAGATCTGCATGTGTCCTACGGCGGAATTAAGGCCGTAAAGGAGATTAGCTTTGAGGTACCCAAGGGCGAGGTCGTGACCCTTATCGGAGCCAACGGGGCGGGAAAGAGTTCTACCTTACGTTCCATTGTGGGACTGGTAAAGCCGGAGAGCGGCAGTATTCAGTTTGAGGGCGCAGAGCTTGCCGGGCTTTCTACGGATCAGATTGTGTCCAAGGGGATCACACTGGTGCCGGAGGGCAGACGGGTATTTCCGGATCTGACGGTTCTGGAGAATCTGAAGATTGGGGCTTATATGAGAAAAGATTCTCTGGAGGAGGACTTGAAATGGGTGCATGATTTGTTCCCGAGGCTAAAAGAGCGCTCCTGGCAGCTGGCCGGAACGCTGTCCGGAGGAGAGCAGCAGATGCTTGCTATCGGCAGAGCCCTTATGTCGAAACCGGAGCTGATCATGATGGATGAACCGTCCCTTGGACTGGCGCCTATTATTGTGCAGGGCGTGTTTGACATTATCCGGGAGATTAATAAGCAGGGTGTGACGATTCTTCTGGTAGAGCAGAATGCAAACATGGCTTTGAAGGCAGCTGATAAGGGTTATGTGATGGAGACCGGGCGGATTACCCTGACCGGCACCGGAATGGAGCTTCTGGAAAATGAGGAAGTGAAGGCGGCTTATCTTGGAAAGGCAAAAGATAAGTAAGGACGTTGTTATACAGGGATCAACAAAAGGTTTACAACAATTGAAAAAGCATGTATACTGGTAACGTCGGCGGTTAGAACATAGTGTCTGTGCCTGCCGGCGCTGTCCTTGTGTACTTATTGGAGACAACGATACCGCAGCCAATACCCGGATGAATTTACGGACATCGTTCGCTGCCGTGAATGTATCCCCGTTGAGTGTGTATTGAGCGGATGCTGCGGAACTTTAAAACAGCAATACTCCGGCAGTATCCGGATGAATATTGCGGAATTTTAAATAGGAGGATTCCGACTATGGTAAAAGCAGTTGTTGGAGCAAACTGGGGAGACGAGGGGAAAGGCAAGATTACCGATATGCTGGCCCGGGAGTCAGATATTATTGTCCGTTTTCAAGGAGGGGCAAATGCGGGCCATACTATTGTGAATAATTACGGTAAGTTTGCACTGCACACGCTTCCGTCCGGTGTATTTTATGATCACACCACAAGTATTATCGGCAATGGTGTGGCGCTCAATATTCCGGTGTTGTTCCGGGAGATTCAAAGCATTGTGGAGCGCGGCGTTCCGGCCCCGAAGATTCTGGTGTCTGACCGGGCACAGATGGTGATGTCCTACCACGTTCTTCTGGATCAGTGCGAGGAGGAGCGCCTGGGCGGAAAGTCTTTTGGCTCTACCAAGTCGGGGATTGCTCCCTTTTATTCGGATAAATTTGCAAAGATCGGCTTCCAGGTAAGCGAGCTGTTTGCGGGAGAAAGCTATCTTCGGGAGAAGATTGCCAATGTGTGCATTCAGAAAAATACGCTTCTTGAGCATCTGTATCACAAGCCTGCGCTGGATCAGGAAAAGCTTTATGACGAACTGATGGAATATAAGAGGATGGTGGAGCCTTATGTGTGTGATACCTCCGCATTTCTCTTTAAAGCCATTAAGGAAGGTAAGAATATTCTTCTGGAGGGGCAGCTTGGGTCTATGAAGGATCCGGATCACGGCATCTATCCTATGGTGACCTCTTCCTCTACCCTTGCGGCTTACGGCGCTATCGGTGCCGGTATTCCGCCCTATGAGATCAAGGAGATTATCACGGTATGCAAGGCTTATTCCAGCGCGGTCGGCGCAGGAGCCTTTGTCAGCGAGATCTTCGGTGAAGAGGCGGACGAGCTTCGAAGGAGAGGCGGTGACGGCGGTGAGTTCGGCGCTACCACGGGACGTCCCCGGAGAGTAGGCTGGTTTGACTGTGTGGCTTCCCGGTATGGATGCCGGATTCAGGGTGCTACGGATGCGGCCTTTACGGTTCTGGATGTATTGGGTTATCTTGACGAGATTCCGGTCTGTGTGGGCTATGAGATTGACGGCGGGGTTACAAGGGAATTTCCGGTTCCGTATCTTCTGGAAAAAGCGAAGCCGGTATTCGAAAAGCTTCCCGGCTGGAAATGCGATATCCGGGGGATTAAGCGGTATGAGGATCTGCCGGAGAACTGCCGGAAATATATTGAGTTTGTGGAGAAGCAGATTGAATGTCCCATTACCATGGTTTCCAATGGGCCGGGCCGGGATGATATTATTTATCGGAAATAGGTATGAGAATGGAGGCTGTCGTTTTGCTTTGCGGCAGCTTCTTTCATTATGGAGGCAGTGATGAAGATTACAACAATTATATTTGATATCGGACGAGTGCTGAATGGCTATGGCTGGGAGGAATATTTAAAGAAGGTTGTGCCGGATCCAATAGCATATGAGGCGGTGGAGCGGGCCGTTTTTAAGAATCCGGCCTGGGTGGAGCATGACAAAGGGCTTTTAAGCGAGGAGGAGGAAATCCGGGATTTTGTGGCGGCGGCTCCGGAATATGAAAAGGAGATCCGCGCAGTCTATGATAATCTGGGAGAGTGCACCTGGACCCTGGATTATGCCGTTCCCTGGATTCTGGAGTTAAAAGAGAAGGGGTATCGGGTGTATGCTCTCTCGAACTGGCCTAAGCATATATATGATCAGCGTGGGGATAAGCTTGATTTTCTGGATCTGATGGACGGATATTTCCTTTCTTTTCAAGAACATTTGATCAAGCCGGATGAAAAGGCGTTTCTGCGGCTGACAAAGAAGTATGGGATAGAGCCGGAGGAAGCGGTGTTTCTCGATGATACCAGGGAAAATGTTCTGGCGGCAGAGAGGCTGGGTATTCACGGGATTCTCTTTACTTCCCAGGAGCAGGCCAGGGAAGAACTAAAGAAACTCGGTGTCCGGTAACAGCTTATACTTGTAATGGAATAATCTTTAAACAAATACTGTAAATATGAAGACAGGTAAGAAAAGGGGCTTTGCCGCTGCAATTGGCGGTTTTCTTGGTATTCTGGTGATATGGGGAGGTTTTCAGGAAGAACTGCTCCGCTGCGGAACTGCCCGGTGGTACTATGAGGACGGGCCCGGTGTATGGAAGGGAAGCAGTGGGGAATTTCGGATACCAGTTCGGAATGTTCGGAAACCTGCCCTTTGTGTCGGAGGGATTTATCAGCATCACGGGCAGTGCTCTGATGGCAGGTCTGGCCCTTTCCGCCTATCGGTTTGACACGGTGGTGACGGAAACGCAGTAGCGGATTATTTTTTCAGATACCGGTATACCAGAATATAGGCGTAGAGAAAGCAGGGGATTACAACGGTGCATACAAGAGAGGCCTTGAGCCAGTCCTTGGACGCCGTGGGATCCGTGAAGACCAGAACGAGGGTAATAAGGTACATGCCGGCCAAGAGTATGGCGCCTGTGAGGGCAAGGATACGTTTGAGTTTTTTTAACATGGGGTTCCTCCTGCTTTTGCTGTATCATGGAATTCCTGGATGACTTTAAGATAACATATCTTTGGGAGGAAGTATAGAATTTTTCAAATATTTTGTATAAAATCCGGATAGCGGGCCATACTAGGATTAGACAAAAGAGAAACGAATTACTTATATCCTCCCCTTTAGTGAAATCCTCACCACTGCGACGTGGTGGGGATTTTTTTGAAATAACCGTTTTATGGAAATTTTAGGAAATAGAAGTTGTCATAATAATAAAATTATGTTAAGCTGAATTTGTGATGCTGCCAGATACCGGTAGGCGGTTGCCCTCGCTTTCGGGGGGCTGTGCCCTCCAATCAAAAGAAAGGGGGGATAGCATGGTTACATATGACGGGCTGTTCCAGTTCGGATTATTGATTGTTGCTATAGTTGGTCTTGTTTACAAGATCTCTCATAAAAAATAACCGCCACGTCTGCAAACCTGCGGTTATTTTTTAATAACTAATGTTTAAGGGCAACCGTCTATTACGGCGGCATCACTTATGTAATTATAATAACATTGGCAAAGGAATATGTCAATAATGCTGAGCCATGAACAAAGACTTGAGCTTTTAAAGGAAGCATGCTTTTATTACAAAAGATACTTTCTGCCGGCACTGACCGATGAGGAACGGGTGATTGCTGTCGGAGCTTATCTTTAAAATTTCGCCGGATGAGCAGCCAGATCCGGCCGGCGGATTCCGGACGGCAAAGCGGGAGGAAAAGGATGGGTTTAAGGACTTGGATGGTGCTTCTGACAGCCCTGTGTTTTTTGACGGGCTGCAAAAAGACTGCCTCTGAGGAGCAGTTCCCGAATAGTAATATAGAAGATGTTGAAGTCAAAAGCTCTCTGTCGGATACGCAGGGGGATTTTAAGGTGGTTGAACCGGGCTCTGTTTATACAGGGCCTATTGAGATACCTCTTCCGGAGGCGTCCGGCGAGGTAGTATATGAGGAAAACGGCATTACCGTAGATGCCAGTCATACAGAGGACGGCTATCTTATGGTAAAAGGGATTGCGTCTGATGTCCGCTTAAAGGTTCGGATATCCCTGGATGAGGAAATCTACACTTATGATTTGAACCGGGAGCAGGAATACGAAGTATATCCCCTGCAGATGGGTAACGGAACTTACAAAGTCCAGGTGTACCGGCAGGTGGAGGGAACTAATTACAGCCCCATCTATTACACAGAGGTGAAGGTGGACATGCCGGATACAGACCGGGTTTACTTATATCCCAGCCAGTATGTATGGTATACCAATGATAAGAATGCGGTAAAGCTTTCCTTTGATTTGTGTGTGGATCTGACATCAGATTCGGAGAAGGCAGAATGCATTTATAATTATATTGTAAACCTTCTTACCTACGATAATGAGAAGGCCGCAGCAGTAGAAAAGGGGTATCTGCCGGACGTTGACGCTACGCTTCGGGAACGGAAGGGAATCTGCTTTGATTATTCCGCTTTGCTTGCAGCCATGCTCCGGGCACAGAATATTCCGGTGCGGCTGGCAATCGGATACGTGCAGCCGGATAACATTTATCATGCCTGGAATCAGGTATATCTGGACGGAGAGTGGATATGGATGGATTCCACATTTGGTCCTGCATCCTCCTGCACAGAAGATAATTATACGAAAGAACGACAGTATTAGAGGGGAGTGGAACGCAAAATGAAAGAAAAGAAGACAAAAGACCTGCCTTCGGTGGAGGTATCTCTGTTCTGCCAGCAGACGGCAATGCTCCTGAAAGCCGGAATCCCTCTGTATGGCGGCATGGAGGTTTTATATCAGAATTACAAAGATACGTCCTACAGTGCTGCCTTTCAAAAGATCTATGAAGGTGTGAGAGATGGAGGGAGCCTGTATGAAGGTGTAAAGTCAGCCGGTTTTTTTCCAAAATACATGGTACATATGATTCGGGCAGGAGAGACATCGGGAGAACTGGATCAAGTGCTTGAATCCCTGGGGGATTACTATGACAGGGAGAGCCGGATGCAGGCGGCAATCCGGAGTGCAGTGGCCTATCCGCTGATTCTGGTAATTATAATGACAGCCGTGACTGCAGTGCTGGTACTTAAGGTGCTTCCTGTTTTTAAAGAAGTATTTCTGAGTCTTGGAACCGGCCTTGGAGGGACGGAAGGCGCAGTTCTTTCCGGCGGTATGGTTTTGGGCCGCATAGTTCTGGCGGCCGCAGCAGTTCTGCTGATTCTGACGCTGGCGCTGTTCTTTATCTGGCGTACCGGAGGAAAGCAGATACTTCTTAACGCCGTCCGTATGCTGCCGCCTGTGCGCCGGCTTCTGGATAAGCAGACGGCACAGCGGTTTGCAGATGTAATTGCTATGGTGCTGAACAGCGGTTATCCTCTGGAGCATGCTTTGGAGCTGATTCCGGATCTGCTGCCGGATAAGCGCAATATCAGGAAAGTCGAGAACTGCCGGGAGCTGGTGGAGAAAGACGGTGATTTTGCAGCCGCGATAGGGAAGACAGAGATTTTTGAACCTCTTCATCAAAAAATGATTCGCGTCGGCGTGGAAGCAGGGCAGACGGATCGGGTTATGGAGCGGATGGCAGGAATCTACGGAATGGAAGTGGACGAAGGAATTCACCGCATGGTATCCTGGATTGAGCCTGCACTGGTGGCAGTATTGACTTTGATTATCGGAGGGATTCTGCTGTCTGTGATGCTTCCGCTGGTAAGCATTATGATGTCTATCGGATAAGCATGAGGCGGCGGAAATGTAATAGAAACCGCAGCAATAAGGGGGCCTCTTTATGCATTTGTATAGAAAGAAAAAAAAGCATCTTCTGCAATGGGCGATTGCCCTCGGCTTGTTTTCTGCAGCGCTTCTGTTTCTGATAGTGAGCAGCAGCCGGATGGAAGAAACTGTAAAGAGGGAACAGCAGGAGCTTCTCACAGACGCTGTCAATCAGGCTGTAGTGAACTGCTATGCCATGGAAGGCCGGTATCCGGAGAGTATACAGTATCTGATAGAGAACTATGGGATACAGGTTGATTTCGGGAAATATGCAGTGAGTTATGAAATATTTGCAGAAAATATCAAGCCTCATGTGAAGGTCATCCGCTTGGGAGAGACAGAGAATGGAGAGGGAATATGAGAGAACAAAGGCATGCGGTGAACGGACTGCTGACTCTTCTGGTTTACGGAATCTTTGCCCTGTTTTCGCTGCTTTTAGCAGCGGCCGGAGCGCGTGTCTATCAAAATATTGTTTCTGCAGGCAGAGAAAATACGCAGATCCGTTCATCTTTTTCCTATGTGGCAAACAAGGTGAGAATGAGTACGAGGGCGGCCGGAAGTGTCCGGATTGAGGAACAGGACGGCATGGATGTGCTGGTGCTTAACTCTGCGGCAGAGGGGTATGAGATCCGTATTTACTACTATGACGGCGCTCTCAGGGAGGCCTATCAGGCATCAGACCAGCCTTTTCAGCCGAAGCTTGGAGAGAAACTCGTGGAAATTCCGGACTTTCGGATAGAAGAGACTGATACGGGACATCTGATATTGTCTGCGGCAGACGGGAAAGGGAACCATCGCAGCCTGCATTTGTATTTAGAGGGGAAATAAGTATGAAAATGGCCGAAAAGAGAAATCCGGCGCTGGTGGAACTGGTTTTGGTGATTCTGTTCTTTGCCCTGTCCTCTGTGGTACTGGTGCAGGTGTTTGTAAAAGCACATCTTATCAGTGAAGAAAGCCGGGCACAGACATTAGGGCTGACAGCGGCTGAAGATTTGTTAGAACAGTGGAAAGAATTTCCGGCACAGCCGGAGCGGCTTTTTTCCTTGGAAAACGGCTGGAAAGAGGAAGAAACAGCAGGAAGTGTGCGTATCTTCCGTGCAGGATGTGATTCGGATATGGAACCTGTTCCTCTTGAGGAGGCGGCCTATGAGATTCGGGCAGAGCTTTGGACAGAGGAGAAAGAGGCCGGAGAGCTCTGTCGCATCCGGGTACTGGTCACAGGCATTCGGGACGGAAAGACACAGGTGGAACTTGAGACGGCCAGATATGCGGCAGGAACATAACAGAGAAAGGGTAAGAATAAGCCTATGAGTGAGAATCTGAAACCATGGCAGGTTCCTCCTGAGAGGAAAGAAGAGGCCCGGGGCATGTCAAAGGGCGCCGGTGTCGGTATGGCATCCGTTCTTTTGATTGTGATGGTATTGGCATTTACCACCTTTGGGATCCTTTCTTTGGTGTCGGCTATGACCAATGTGAGGATGAGCCGAAAAGCCCATGCAGCAGCGGCGGCTTATTATCAGGCGGAGGGACGGCTTCAGGAGCAGCTGGCACAGCTTGATGCGGATCTTCTTGCAGGCCGTGCCCGGATTCCCGAGCAGGGATTCTGGGAACTGAAAGAGGATGTGCAGGAGGGACAGCAATTGCTTCTGGCTGCAGAGAGCCGGGAAGGGCAGCAGGAGGATGAAGGGCGTTATAAGGTTCTCTGGCAGCGGCTGGTAAATACCGTTGAGTGGAGCCCGGATCCGGGAATGGATATTTGGGACGGAGGTATGTGAGATGGCAATTGAGATTCGGGAAATATTAAAGACAGGATTGGAGATGGGAGGATCGGATATTTTTGTGATTCCGGGTTCTGCGGTAAGCTTAAAAAGAGGGGGAGAAATCTTTGAGATTAATACGGAACGGGTGATGCCGGATTCCTCCAGAGAGCTGCTTGAGCAGATTTATCAACTGGCGGACCGCGATATCAGGGGGCTGCAGGAGAGGGGAGACGATGATTTTTCCTTTTCGGTAAAAGGAGCCGGCCGTTTCCGCTGCAATGCCTACAAACAGAGAAGTTCTCTGGCGGCCGTGCTTCGGATTGTTACTTTCGGGCTGCCTGACAGTCAGCAGATGCATATTCCCGAGGCCGTGATGAACCTGTATCGTCAGAAGAACGGTATGATTCTTGTTACGGGTCCGGCGGGAAGCGGAAAGACAACTACACTGGCCTGCCTGATTGATCGGATTAATCAGAAGCGGAGCGGACATATAATAACGATAGAAGACCCCATAGAGTATATCCACTCCCATCAGAACTGCCTTGTAAGCCAGAGGGAACTGAATCTGGATACGGAGAGCTATGGGACGGCTCTGAGAGCGGCCCTCCGCCAGACTCCGGATGTAATTCTGCTGGGGGAAATGAGGGATTTTGAGACGATTCAGACGGCTTTGACGGCGGCGGAAACGGGGCAGCTTCTTTTATCCACACTGCATACGGTAGGGGCAGCCAAGACCATTGACCGGATTGTAGATGTATTTCCGGCCGGACAGCAGGCACAGGTGAGGGTACAATTGTCCATGGTGCTTCGGGCCGTGGTATCCCAGCGCCTGCTGCCGGCAGTGGACGGCGGCCTTGAACCGGTTTTTGAGATTATGATTGTGAATCCGGCAATCCAGAATATGATACGGGAGGGCAAGATTCATCAGATGGACAATGTGATTTACTCCGGAGGAGAAGCCGGAATGCAGACGATGGACAGTGACATCCTGCGCCTTTATAAAGCGGGGCGGATAACAAGAGAAACGGCATTGGCCTACGCGGTCAACTCGGAGCTTCTGGGGCGGAAACTTTCTTAAGTTTCCGCTTCTTCCGATATTGTGCCGATATGTTGTGACAGGTAAGTACGGAAATTCAAGAAATTTGGGATTGACAGAAAGTATGTTTCTGTGGTATAAATAATAAGTACGTTTGAGTTAGGGGATTGGTCAAATGGCATGACAGGGGTCTCCAAAACCCTTAGTGGGAGTTCGATTCTCTCATCCCCTGTAAAAAGTACAGGATATCTGCAGTACAGCAGAATTCCTGTACTTTTTCTTTTTACCGGGATAAAAAGAATGACAGAACCTCCCGAATGTATTATAATAAAAAAGAATTATATTACGGAACTGGAATAGGAGGATATTTAACATGGCAAATATTTTAAAGAGATTCGGCGACATTATGTCAGCAAACATTAATGCACTTCTGGATAAGGCAGAGGATCCGGAAAAGATGATTGACAAATATATCAGAGATATCGAAGAGGATATGCGGAATGTAAAAGCAGAGACGGCAGCCGTTATGGCAACGGAGACCAAGGCAAAACGCGATCTGGCCGAGTGCCGGGATGAGATTGCCAAGATGCAGAGATATGCAGAAAAAGCACTGACAGCAGGCAATGAAGATGACGCGCGCAGATTCCTGGAGAAAAAGGGAGAGCTTGCAGGAAAGCAGGCCGGTTTAGAACAGGCATACGATCTGGCGGCGGCCAATGCGGCCAAGATGAAGGAAATGCATGATAAACTGGAAAAGGATCTGGAGACTCTCCGGAATAAGCGTGATTCTGTCAAGGCCAAGGCGGCGGTAGCCAAAACCCAGGAAAAGCTTAATAAAATGGGAACCAGTGTTTCCGGCGCCGGGGAAGCCATGGCTGCTTTTGACCGCATGGAGGCAAAGGTAGATCGAATGCTGGATGAGGCAAACGCGATGTCAGAGCTGAACTCCAAAGCGGACAGCATCGACGAACTGGCAGCAAAGTATGATGAGGATGGGAATTCTTCATCCGTAGACGATGAACTGGCTGCATTGAAGGCAAAAATGGGACTGTAAGCGATGGAAGAAAAAATATATTACTGCGAAGGCTGCGGCGGAGTCATGGAATTTGATGTGGCCACGCAGAACCTAAAATGCCCGAACTGCGGTACGGTAGTGCCCATTGTTCATGATAAGAGCAGATTAGTGGAACACAGCCTTACCCGTCATGCCATGCAGACGATCCGTGCCAGTGAAAAGACTACCCACACCATGGAGTGCAGAGGCTGCGGCGCCCGAATCGAAGTGGAGGGAACGGAAAGAGCGGCGGAATGCCCTTATTGCGGATCTGATTATGTGCTTGCGGATCGGGAGGCCGACGCAGTGATCCCGGACGGTGTGCTTCCCTTTCAAGTGGATAAAAACAGGGTTGGAGAATTGTTCCGCCGGTGGCTTAAGGGCCGGTGGCTGGCACCCGGCGAGCTGAAGCATCTCTATCAGAAGGACCGGCTTCAGGGAATATATGTGCCCTACTGGACTTTTGACGCCAAAGTAAATGCCCGTTATACGGCTATGGGAGGAAGGCATCGGACTGTTACCCGTAAAGGGCCGGACGGGAAAGAGGAGCGCCAGATAGTGACAGACTGGTATCCCACCTCTGGAAATATCCGCCATTTTTTTGATGACATTCTGGTACCTGCTTCCGAAAAAATGAACTCGGGGCTTTTACGGCGGACCGGATATTTCGGTACACAACAGATTGTATCCTATGCTCCGGAGTATCTGTCAGGTTACAGTGCGGAGTGTTACACAGTAGATCTGGATGATGCCCACAGGGAAGCGCTGGGAACCATGGAGCGGGAGCTGGAAAGCATGGCCCGCAGTGAGGTGCTTTCCAGATACGATGAAGTGACGGATGTTCATGTGAGGGCAGAATACGGGGAGGAAACCTACAAACATGTACTGCTCCCCATGTATTCTACGGCTTATACATATAAAGGAAAGCATTACAGGGTATTAATTAACGGGCAGAGCGGAAGAGTGGAAGGGGATTATCCGAAAAGCCCTGTGCGGATTGGCGCCATTGTATTGCTGGTACTGCTTATTCTGGCGCTTGTATACTGGTACAGCAGCGGTCCGGATATGAGGGCAGATATGCCTTACCTGTCATATACCGGGGAAACCATGACGGAAGAACCGGCGGAAAAAAATGAAGCAATAGAGGATACATTAACAACAGCAGAAAATTACGGAACTGGAAAACAGTAAGCCCTCGTATAGTGCCAGAAGGATTTGAGACACGGCAGCAGTGTCTCAAATTCTTCTAGAGCCAGGCACTGTCAGAGGGATTACGGAACTGGAATGGAGGCTATCATATGGGCTTATTCGGAGGACAATTTGCCAATGTAGTAGAGTGGCAGGAATTCCGGGATGACATACTTTTCTGGAAATGGAGCAACAAGGAGATAAAAAAAGGGAGCCGTCTGATAATAAAACCGGGCCAGGATGCCATTTTCCTATATAACGGTAAAGTGGAAGGCGTGTTCCGGGACGACGGAAGCTATGATATCGAATCACAGATCATTCCCTTTCTTTCTACACTGAAAGGGTTCAAATTCGGCTTTAACAGCGGCCTCCGCGCTGAGGTTCTATTTATCAATACGAAAGAGGTTCTGGTAAAATGGGGAACGAAGAATCCTGTTCTGATACCTGCACCTGGACTTCCGGGCGGCATGCCCATCCGTTCTTTCGGAACCTTTAGCTGCAAGGTGGCGGACTACGATGTGTTCATTGAGCGAATTGCCGGAATCCGCCAGCAGTATTCGGTGGAAGAGGTAAAGGAGCGCATTATTTCTCTGCTTGATCAGCTTTTGATGAAATGGATTGCAAAAGAAGGCCGGGATATGTTCAACCTTCAGGTCAATGCTTCTGAAATCGGAAGAGGTATTCAGGAGGATTTGGATATGGAAATGCTGAAAATCGGAATCAGCATTACAGGTTTTGCCATTTCCAGCTTTAACTACCCGGAGGAAGTACAGAAAATGGCGGAAAAGGCGGCGGCCCAGAGTATGATCGGCGATGTGGGGCGTTTCCAGCAGGTGGCAATGGGAGAGGCAATTGCCTCCGGAAAGGGCGGAGGAACGGCTTCCGATATGGCAGGCATTGCCATGGGATTATCCATGGGACAGCAGATGGCGGCCCAGATGCAGCAGAACCAGCAGATGCAGTCTGCGGCCTTGCAGCAGACTGCAGGAGGAACGGCTCCGAATTTCTGTCCCGACTGCGGAACTAAGACGAACGGGGCGAATTTCTGTCCCAATTGTGGGAAAAAACTGGTATAAGGGCGAGAATTTTAGAAACCGCCGAATTTGAACGGCGGAACGGAGATTTACATGAGTATATATGACAGTTTAAATCCGGAGCAGAAGGAAGCGGTGTTTTACACAGAAGGGCCGCTTCTGATTCTGGCAGGGGCCGGCTCCGGAAAGACAAGAGTTTTGATGCATCGGATCGCCTGGCTGCTGGAGCAGGGGGTGAGTCCCTGGAATGTTATGGCGATTACCTTTACCAACAAGGCGGCAGGGGAAATGCGTCAGAGGGTGAACAATCTGGTGGGCCAGGGGGCGGACAGCGTCTGGGTGGCTACCTTTCACTCCACATGTGTGCGGATTCTGCGCCGCTATATCGGGCATCTGGGTTTTGACACCGCATTTTCCATCTATGACACAGATGATCAGAAGACGGTCATGAAGGATGTGTGTAAGCGGCTGAACATTGACACAAAGGTTTATAAGGAGCGGTATCTGATGAGTGTCATTTCCAGGGCAAAGGATGAGCTGGTTTCTCCTGTGGAGATGGCCATTGCCGCAGGGACAGACTGGCAGAAGAAGCTTCTGGCGGAAGCTTACAGGGAGTACCAGGCCCAGCTTCGCCGGAACAATGCCCTGGATTTCGATGATCTGATTGTGAAAACCGTGGAGCTGTTTCAGAATTGCCCGGAGATACTGGATGCGTATCAGGAGCGTTTCCGGTATATGATGGTGGACGAGTACCAGGATACGAACACAGCCCAGTTTAAGCTTATCAGTCTTCTGGCAGGAAAATACCGGAATCTCTGTGTGGTGGGAGATGACGATCAGTCCATCTACAAATTCCGGGGGGCCAATATTTATAATATTCTGAACTTCGAACAGGTATTTCCCGATGCAAAAGTGATTAAACTGGAGCAGAATTACCGCTCCACCCAGAATATTTTAAATACGGCAAATGAGGTCATTCGCAACAATTACGGGCGTAAGGAAAAGCGGCTCTGGACAGAAAATGAGGAGGGAAGCCCCATTGCCTTCCGTCTTCTTCCCAATGCTTTTGAGGAAGCGGAGCTGATCATCGGGGATATCAGCCGCCATGTGCGCGCGAGAGAGGCGGCTTACCAGGATCACGCCATTTTGTACCGGACCAATGCCCAGTCACGTCTGTTTGAGGAAAAACTGATCCTGGCCGGTATTCCCTACAAGCTGATTGGCGGGGTGAACTTCTATGCCCGGAAAGAAGTCAAAGATATACTTGCCTATTTAAAGACCATTGATAACGGAAGAGATGAGGTGGCTGTCCGCCGGGTAATCAATGTGCCGAAACGGGGAATCGGTGCCGCAACTCTGAACCGTGTGGGAGATTATGCCGGGGCTTATGGAATTGGATTTTATGAAGCCCTTCTCAAGGCAGATGAGATTCCGAATCTTGGCAGAAGCGGAGGAAAGATCCGTTCTTTTACTGCGCTGATTCAGACCATGCGCAGCAGGCTTGAAAATACCTCGCTGGTCGATCTCACAAAGGAGCTTCTGGAGGAAACGGGTTATATAAAAGAACTTGAGGCAGAAGGAACAGACGAGGCCAAAGGCCGGATTGAAAATATTGACGAGCTGATCACAAAGATTGCGGCTTATGAGGAAACGGCGGACGAGCCGACCTTAAGCGGATTCCTGGAGGAGGTTGCCCTGGTAGCTGACATTGATACTTTGGAGGAGAGCAGCAATTACGTGATTCTGATGACACTTCACAGCGCAAAGGGCCTGGAATTTCCTTATATCTATATGGCAGGCATGGAGGAAGGAATATTTCCCAGCTACATGTCCATTAACGGAGAGAATCCGGAGGAAGAACTGGAGGAGGAGCGGCGGCTCTGCTATGTAGGCATCACCCGGGCGAAGCGGGAACTGATGCTGACAGCGGCCCGGCAGCGGATGATCCGGGGACAGACCATGTACAATGCGGTTTCAAGGTTTATCCGGGAGATTCCCAATGAATATCTGGAGACGGGGAGTAAAAAAGGAGGTTTAGAGAAGCCCCTTGATGCGGGAAAACAGGCAGCCAGGATACGGCCAAAGGAGAGTTTCCGGGCCAAGCCTTATGAATCTCAGTCCTTTACGGTGAATAAAGCTTCCGGATTGGAATATGCAGAGGGAGACCGGGTGCGCCATATTAAGTTTGGAGACGGAACGGTTCTGGAGATCACGGAGGGAAAGAAGGATTATGAGGTGAAGGTGGAGTTTGATACGGCCGGAATTAAGCGGCTCTTTGCTTCCTTTGCCAAGCTTAAAAAATTGTAGAATATTTTTTGCATCTGCAGGAATAAAAGTCTTGCAGAATCCGGGGCAGGACAGACAGTAATGAATTGTAAGATTATGCAAATAATTTTTCCGGAAAAGATAGTAATTTGAATATATCTGTGGTATAATATGAACACTTGGTGAATGTGAGTCCTCGGCAGTGAAAAGTACCATAAAGTAAGGTTTATGACCGGCAGATATGGGCCGAAGGCGAGACATGAATTGAACAACGAATAGGAAAGGGTGCGTGCGATGAATAAGATGGAAGATTTTCTGACAGCAACAAAATTGAATGAGCTGCTTCATAAGAGAGAGGTAGAAGAGAAGAATAAAAATACGGTGCTATGGATTCTGGCAATTATCGGGGCGGTAGCAGCCGTAGCCGGTATTGCTTATGCGGTGTACCGTTTCTTCACGCCCGATTATCTGGAAGACTTTGAGGATGATTTTGATGACGATTTCGATGATGACTTCTTTGAGGACGGCGAAGACGAGGAAGAATAAGAGAGCAGAGAAAGGGTTGCTGCGGATAGCAGCAGCCCTTTTTTCAATTGGAGAGAAAAAGCAGACAATGATATAGGGGAGACATCAGAAGGAATAAAAACGTGAGGAGAATGAAATGAAAAAAGGACATATTTATGAGGGCACAGTGGAAAGAGTGGATTTCCCAAATAAGGGAGTAATCCGGTTTGAGGAACATAACGCCGTGGTTAAGAACACAGTTCCGGGGCAGAAGGTGCGTTTTCAGGTAAATAAGATTCGTAAGGGAAAGTGTGAGGGGCGGCTATTGGAAGTATTAGAGCGATCTTCTGTGGAGATAGAGCCGGAATGTCCTCATTTTGCAGTCTGCGGCGGCTGCACCTATCAAAATCTTCCTTATGAGGAGCAGATCCGGTTAAAAAGTAATCAGCTTAGGGAGCTTTTGAATGACGCGATTAAGGAGCCTTATTTATTTGAAGGGGTGAAAGAGAGCCCCTGCAGGGAGATGTATCGGAATAAGATGGAATTTTCCTTTGGGGATGAGGAGAAGGACGGACCATTGGCTCTTGGTATGCATAAGAGAGGGAGCTTCTATGATATTGTGACTGTGGATAAGTGCCGGATTGTGGATGAGGATTATCGGAAAATTCTTTCCTGTGTGCTGGATTATTTTAAGGAGGAGAAGGTGCCTTTTTATCACAAGATGCGCCATGTGGGATATCTGCGTCATTTGCTAGTGCGTAAAGGAGCAAAGACAGGGGAGATACTGGTGGTGCTTGTGACCAGCAGCCAGATGGAGGTTCCGGACAAGCCCTGGGTGGAGCGACTTTTGAAACTTTCCCTTGACGGAGAGCTTGCGGGGATTCTTCATACTTATAATGACAGTCTGGCGGATGTGGTTCAAAGTGACAGGACAGAGCTTCTTTATGGAAGGGATTATTTTTATGAGGAACTTTTGGGTCTTAAGTTCCGGATTTCGCCTTTTTCTTTTTTTCAGACGAATTCTCTGGGGGCGGAGGTTCTTTATGAGACAGCACGGGCTTATATTGGAGATACAAAGGACAAGGTGATCTTTGATTTATATAGCGGAACCGGAACCATTGCCCAGATGCTTGCGCCTGTGGCAGAGCAGGTTGTGGGAGTGGAGATTGTGGAGGAGGCTGTGGAAGTGGCTAAGGAGAATGCCAGGCTTAATGGGCTTTCGAATTGCAGGTTTATTGCCGGGGATGTATTGAAGGTGGTGGACGGGCTGAGTGAGAAGCCGGACTTGATTGTGTTAGATCCGCCCCGGGATGGGGTGCATCCGAAGGCATTGCAGAAAATTATTGATTTCGGGGTGGAGAGGATTGTCTATATTAGTTGTAAGCCGACTAGTCTGGCGAGGGATTTGGAACTGCTGCAAGGGTGTGGGTACCGGGTGGAGAGGGCTTGTGGGGTGGATATGTTTCCTTTTACTTCTCATGTGGAAAGTATCGTGTTGCTTTCAAAACTTCATACAAAACAGAATATAGAAGTGGAATTGGAAATGAGCGAGCTTGATTTACTGTGATTTCACAGTGTAATAGCTTTCTGTTGCACCGTCTTTCTAATGACAGAGATCAAGAGTTGGTAAGCAAACTTGTTCTTGACAATTTGAGAGGACTATTGAGAGAGTTACCGTCCTTACCGTCAAGGAATGCAATTCTATTAGGGTGGGCATCAGAACTGCCGGTTATGGTAAGAATGAATTATTTGGAAGATAAATATAGACCTAAATCGGATGATCCAGAGTATTGGAATATATGGACACAGAGTGACAGGACTGTAGACTGGCAGCAACTTTCTGATGACTGGCAAGATTATTCGAAGTAGGGAGATAATAATTATAGTAGAAATGAGGTGTATGAGTGAATAGACGAGAAGATAAGGAGCGGAAATCGAATATCATTATTTATACAACACAAGATGGTTTGACAAAAATTGAAACGACTTTTGACGAAGATACCGTATGGTTATCCATTGACCAGATGGCTGAATTATTCCAAAGAGACAAATCGACAATCTCAAGGCATATAAAAAACATCTTTTCCGAAGGTGAATTAGCGAGAGAGTCAGTTGTTGCAAATTTTGCAACAACTGCGGCGGATGGAAAAACCTATCAAGTTGACTATTATAATTTGGATGTTATTATTTCTGTGGGCTATCGTGTGAAATCCAAACGCGGCACGCAGTTCAGAATTTGGGCGACTAATATACTGAAAGAATATATGCGAAAAGGTTTTGCGTTGGATGATGAACGATTGAAAAATCTGGGTGGCGGTGGTTATTTTAAAGAATTACTTGAAAGAATCCGAGACATCCGTGCTTCTGAAAAGGTATTTTACAGGCAAGTTCTGGAGATTTACGCTACTAGCATTGATTACGATCCCAAAGCGGAAATATCCATTCTCTTTTTCAAAAAAGTGCAGAATAAAATTCATTATGCGATTCATGGTCAAACGGCGGCAGA
>JAETRR010000087.1 GCA_021770065.1 Lachnoclostridium sp.
CTGGACGGGGACAGCGATGCCATCGACTGGACATTTGAGACTACGGAAAATTATCTGAATATGATCGATGAAGCAAAGCCGGGACTGAATGAGTGCTATCTGGTTCCTCACGGAAATATCCGTATGGAAGCTATGGGGCTGGAAAACCGTCTTCCCAATGAAGAAGAACTGGAGAAGATGCGCCGGATCACACGAAGAGAGATGGAGGCCGGAGCGGCAGGGCTCTCCACAGGGCTTATCTATATGCCCTGCGCCTATTCCGAGTCAAAAGAGATCATTGAGATGTGCAAGGTAGTGGCAGAGCATGACGGAATCTTCGTCATTCATCAGAGGAGCGAGGCGGATACTATTCTGGATTCTATGGAGGAGGTCATTAAGATTGGCAGAGAATCCGGCGTAAAGATTCATTACTCTCATTTTAAAGTATGCGGAAAGAAAAACTGGGACAAGGTAGAAAAGGTCATTGAGCTTTTGGAGGCTGCGAAAGCAGAGGGAATCCGGGTATCCTTTGACCAGTATCCCTATGTGGCAGGCAGCACCATGCTTGGCGTTATTCTTCCCCCCTGGGTTCATGACGGAGGAACGGATAAGGTTCTGGAGCGGCTGGCAGATCCTGAGCTTCGCAAAAAAATGGTTTATGACATTGAACATGGAATTCCGGGCTGGGATAACTTTGTGGAATTTGCCGGACTGGATCAGATCTTTGTGACCAGCGTAAAGACAGAGAAAAATAAAGATGCCATCGGCCTGAGCCTGACTGCCCTGGGTGAACTTAGGGGAAAGGATCCTTATGAGGCAACCTTTGATCTCCTCTATGAAGAGGAAAATGCGGTGGGCATGGTGGATTTCTACGGAACCGAGGAGCATGTGATCCGCTTTATGAAGCGTCCGGAGATGAATGCGTGTACGGACGGTCTTCTCGGCGGCAAGCCCCATCCCAGAGTATACGGCGCGTTCCCCAGAATCCTGGGAAAATATGTGAGGGAAGAAAAGGCGCTGACCCTGGAAGAAGCAGTTTATAAGATGACAAAGAAACCGGCAATGACGTTCAATATGACCGGACGGGGAGAGTTAAAAGAGGGCTATGCGGCGGATATCTGCATCTTTAATCCGGATACGGTGATTGACAAGGGGACCTTTGTAGAGCCGATTCAGTACCCGGAAGGCATTGAATATGTGATTGTAGGCGGAGTGGTAACTGTGGAAAAGGGAAAACATACCGGCAGAAGAAACGGTGCGGTACTTAGAATGAAAGGAAAAGAGGTAGTAAGATAATGGCAAAGGAGATTATTTTTACAGACAAAGCGCCGAAAGCGGTAGGGCCTTATGTTCAGGCAGTGAAAAAAGATGGCATGGTATATTGTTCAGGGCAGCTGGGGATTGACGTGGAAGCAGGAGGACTGGCAGAGGGCGTGGAAGCCCAGGCACACTGTTCCATGAAAAACCTGGGAGCTGTGCTTGAGGCAGCAGGCAGCAGTTATAAAAAAGTTGTGAAGACGCTGATCTTTCTGACTGACATGAATGATTTTGCGGCAGTGAACAAGATCTATGAATCCTACTTTGAGGGGGACTATCCTGCACGTTCCTGTGTGCAGGTGGCGAAGCTTCCTTTGGGCGGACTGGTAGAGATTGAGTGTGTTGCAGAGGTATAATTTTATAAATGAAACCAAGCTTAAAAAGAGACTGCTGGAGAGTCTTTCGAAGAGACTTTTTCCAGGGTCTCTTTTTCCTTATCCGGATTTTGCAAAAGCTGCGGATATATGTTAGGATGGTAGGTAAGACGCAGAAGATAAGGGAGAGTAGATAAAATGCATGGCAGCTTGATCTTGGAGCAGTCACAGAGATTATCAGGGGCGCAGATTCAGTTATTGAATGTTCTGTCTTATACGAACCAGGAGCTTAACGCATTCCTGCAGTCAGAGTATCTGGAGAATCCTCTTCTGGAGACATCCGCAGACCTTAAGGGGGAGACGATGCAGAGCCTGGAAAAATTCTATGAAAACGGCAGTGAATACAGGGACAGCTATGCCTGGGAGGACGGCGACGATACAGGCCGCAGGGGAGATATACGGGCAAAGGAGCAGGGAGCCCTGGAACGGATGATTCTGGAACAGCTTTCCTATAAACAGTACAGCAGGGAGGAGTGGAACTTATTCCGGTACCTGGTGTGCTGTCTGGATGATAACGGATATTTTCCCTATAAGGCGGAGGATATAGCAGGCGTATCAGGATATGACTTGGAAATGATTGAAAAATGCCTGGGGACTCTGAAAGAGCTGGATCCGCCCGGAATATTTGCGGAGGATCTTTCTGAGTGTCTGATTCTTCAGCTTAAGCGGGCCGGGGTAGAGGATCCGATCCTGTATGAGATAGCTGACAAGTATATGGGAGAGATTTTAAAAGGACATCTCAGCACCATAACGAGAAAGCTTCATATTTCAACGGCAGCAGCAAGGGAATACATGCGTATTTTAAGTATGCAAAATCCCAGACCCCTGACAGGCGGAAGCAGGGAGACACAGTATATTGTACCGGATATTCTTGTTGTCCGGGAGGGAGGCGCGTGGAAAGCAGAGCTGAATGACCGCTGGATGGGAGACTATCATTTAAACGACTACTATCTTCGTATGATAGGAGAGGCCCGGGACGGGGAGCTGAAAGAGTATTTTGCAGAGAAGCTTAAGAGAGCCAGGTACGTGCTGGACTGTGTGGAACAGCGCCGGGAAACCATTTTAAAGATTGTATATGCAATACTGGATTATCAGAGTGACTATTTTCTTAAGAATGCTCCTTTAAAACCTATGACTCAGGAGGACATTGCAGGGATTTTGCATTTGCATGCTACTACAGTCAGCCGGGCAGTCAGGGGGAAGTATCTTCAGTATCAGAGAACGGTCCTGTTAAAGGATCTCTTCTGTGGGTCTGTTTCCAGGGAGGAGGCGGCCACATCGGAGGATATCAAGGACAGAATCCGCACCCTGGTTCAAAAAGAGGATAAGGGCAGCCCCTTAAGTGATGCAGGTCTTCAAAAACGGCTGTCAGAAGAGGGGATCTCCGTTTCCAGAAGAACTGTTGCCAAATACCGGGAACAGATGGGGATTCCGGATTCCAGAACACGGGGGATATGAGATACAAGTGATTGCTGTATCTATTAAGAGCGGCTCCTGTTCCCTTATGGTAAATAACCCATCCTAAAGCTGCTTTTGAAATCGTCTTCTGTATTCCGAGGGCACCATGTTAAACTGTTTCCGGAAGCAGCGGACGCATTCGGTCTTGCTGACAAAGGCTGCATCCAATTGTTATGGGAATTGTATATGATCCCTTCCATGAAGAAGTGTTTTCAACGATTAAAGGAAAAGGCAGCTTCCTGAATGGACAGCCCATACATGTATCAAATGCAGAAAAGCTATCCGATACGATGATTGGGCTGGGAACAGCAAAAAGAGAGCTGGCCGATGAAAACTTTGCCCGGTTCCGCAGAGTGTTCGGTCAGTGCCAGGATGTCCGCAGGATTGGTTCTGCCGCTCTGGAACTGGCATATACCGCCTGCGGCAGACAAGGTGGATATTTCGAGATATATCTGAATCCCTGGGATTATGCTGCCGGTATGCTGTTGATTCAGGAGGCAGGCGGTCAAGTAACTGATTTTGTGGGAAAACCGCTTGATCCGAGAAAAGGCGGCAGTGTTGTAGGAACAAACGGATATATTCATACAGAACTGCTAAATCTGCTGTGAGCCGTGTGTTTCCTTTTTGGACATTGATGAGAATATAGCAATGCTTTTGAACAGCTAATACCTTGTGGACAAATAAAAAAACCGGAATTTGTAGGAATAGATATTCTGGAAAATATAGTGAAAACTGCGCATTTGTCAGAGAGTAACGCAACAGAAAAGTAAATGGAAATTTATGGAGGATACGATGCTTGAAAATATACCATCTCATTCAACTATGACGGAATTGCTTGGACAATCCTTGCTTGAAGTTTGGCAAGCATTATGTTTGGCTATTG
>JAETRR010000045.1 GCA_021770065.1 Lachnoclostridium sp.
TGTGAACAGGCTGTCTGATATGGACGGATATTGCTTTAGCAATGTCCGTACAGAGCAGACAGAATGTACACAAACCGTCCGAACACAGGGTATAGAAATGGCTGCTGCCTTATTTCCCGACAGCCCCGTCCCCTTCCCATCTCCTTTGCCACACCTTCCTACCCTCTCAGCTGATACTGCAGTCCCGTAACACTCTCCAACAGCCTTTCCCTCTCCTTCTCACTTAATTCAACAAACTGACACCCGTAAACAAACCCCGAAACCCCATGCTTCTCAATCCTCAGCACCTGGCAGAACAGATTCCAGTCCTCTTCCTCCGTAAGAAGCTTTACCTTCAGCAGAAGTTTATCCCCCTTACAGCACTGGCATTTCGTCCCGATCGCCGCTCCTCCCACGCTGATATTCAGCACCCTTGCCGGCATTTCCCCTGCCACGAACCGTTCCATATGGAGAATCCGGGCCTTGAGATTTGTTTCCACACGAAAAAAAGCTCTGTCATTTTTTACCCTGACAAGCTTCAAATCCTCGAGGCGCCAGAAAAATTCATGCTCCGAGGCAATTTCCCCTTCTATGGGAGCCGCCTTTGCATTCCTGCTTCCATAACCGCCTCTCTCCATACAAATGGATGCCGGGCTTTGAACCCTGCCCTGCTCCTCTTCTCTTCCCGCTCTTTTTTCCAATATATCACGAAAATCCATGGGAATTCTCCTTTATACTACGCCCTTGTAAAACCGCATGGTAAACCGGGCGCCTCCCTGGGCGCGGTTCTCTGCCTTTAAGGTTCCGTTCTGGGCGCAGACTATCATTCTTGAAAGCGCCAGACCAATTCCTACACTGGAATCAGAGGCATTTTTTCCTTTGTAAAAACGCTCAAAGAGATGGGGCAGATCCTCCGGATCCATGCCGGATCCGTTGTCTTCTATCTGAAATTCCGTATACAAGTGATTTTCCGACACGCGGATCCACAGAGTTCCTCCCCGGCCCGTATGCTCCATGCAGTTTTTCAGGATATTTCCCAGAGCCTCCACGCTCCACGCCGCGTCTCCCGTAAACCCTGCCCTCTCTTCAATCTCTCTGACAACTGTCTGTTCACGCAGCTCCATGGGAATCCCCAAGGGCTCAAGGGCTTTCTTCACCAGTGCGTCTGCATCTACCCGCTCCTTTGCAAATACGGCCATTCCCGCATCGATCTTTGAGATCTTAAGAAGAGCATCCACCAGCCAGTCTACTCTTTCCAGAAGCTGTGACCCCTCATAGGCCAGACGCCTCTTCTCTCCCTCATCTTCTGCCTCCTGCAGCCGCGACAGCAGAAGATGCAGAGAAGTGAGGGGAGTACGGAGCTGGTGAGAAATATCTGCCAGTGAATCGCTTAAATAACGCTTCTCCTTAAGCAGATTATCCGACTGCTCCGTCAGACGCTGCAGAAGCTTCTCCACTTCATTGGCCAGAATAGCAAGTTCACCCTCCCGGTAGCCTGTAAAATTCAGATTGCGCTCTCCGTGAAGCATCCGATCCGCATCTGCGGCCAGGCTTTTCAGATGATCGTAGCGCTTTTTTGTTACAATAAGCCAGCCAAAACACATGAGCAGGGAACACAAAAGAGCATAGCAAATGACTGCATAACTGCCCGGAAAAAAGAAAAAACCTATCATACCTGTAAAGATAAGCAGCAGCAGTGAAACTGCCAGCTGGTTTCTGATCTCCCGATTTCGAAAAAAGCTCATAATATCTGCTCCCCTTTTGCAGCGTGTGACAGTACTGCTGATTTTTAATCTCCAAGCTTATATCCCATCCCCCGGATCGTCCGGATAATCCGGGGATTCTGGGGATCGGTCTCTATTTTTTCCCGGAGGCGCTTGATGTAGACGGTGAGGGTATTGTCGTTGACAAATTCTCCTGCCGCATCCCAGATTTCCTCCAGAAGCTGGTTTCTGGTGAGAATCATGCCCTTATGATTGAGGAAAAACAGCAGAAGACGGTACTCCAGTGCAGACAGAAAGCACTCCTGCCCTCCTTTTGTCACCAGGGCACGCACCGTATCCACACGCAGATCTTCAATCTCCATCACAGCCTGGGTCTTTCCGCACCGGCGCAGCACGCTCCGTATCCGGGAGACCAGCTCTCTCGGGCGGAAGGGTTTGCTGATGTAATCCTCCGCTCCCAGCTCCAGCCCGGTCACTACACTGTACTCATCGCCGGAGGCTGTCAGAAAAATCACAGGCAGATCTCCCTTTCCCTTTACGGCAGAGCAGACCGCAAAGCCGTTGCCGTCCTTCAGAGATACATCCAGAAGCAGAAGGTCAAAGCTCTCCCGTTCCACAGCCTCCAATGCTTCCCGCTGTCCGGAAGCCGTCTTCACCTGGAAGCCCTCGCATCCCAGTACGGCGCTTAAATTTTCTACAATGTTTTTGTCGTCCTCCACCAGCAGTATTTTTGCCATTGTCCATTCTCCTCAGATTTTTTATGGGCACTGTCCGCCATCGTTTCGCAAATCTTTTACTCTGCCAGGCGGCAGGTCTCCTTTTCCTGCCAGAAGGACTTTTGGCAGACTTCTCTCTGATTATAGTTATCAATCACGACAACACTGAAATCTCCCAGCACATGCTCTTCCCATTTCCATGCGGCAGATGGTTCCTGCCAGACCTTAAGCCCGTTTTCCAGCTCAAAAACCTCCTGCTCCCCCCGGCGGTTATTAAGCCCGGAAACGGAATAGATTTTTGAACCGTCGTTTATAAACAGCGTATAGTCCCTTCCATATATCCAGTCTGCCAGCTGTTCGCCCCTCTTTACGCCTGCTATAGAATCACTGATTGCCTCTGCCTGCCCCCTGGACAGCGGAGCGCTGCCGAAATCCTCCGGATAAAGCTCTCTGATTTCACTGCTGAGCCGCAGGGAACCGTAAGAGTTGAGATGATTGGCGTCCACAAAGCATTTTCTGTCATAGGAAGCAATCCAGTCTACGGTTATCTCCGGGTAATCTTTCCTGAGATTTTCGTAAAATTCGTTGAACTGTGCCGTATATTCCTCTGTAAAGCTTACATTCTCCGGATGGGGCAGCTTTACAATGCGCACCTTTATGCCGTTTTCCACGCACATTGCAATAAGCCTTCTGTAATAATCTTCAAACAGGGGATTTACATAAAATTCCTCCAGAGCCGCCTTCTTACCGCCCTCAAATTCATCCGCTCCCCTGGCCACATAACGCCCCCTGTGCAGTTCGTCCATTCTCTGGGTCTCCACGTTCCTGTCATAGCGCTGGTTGAAGCCCGAGTTCATAAAAGATGCAATATATTTGTTGGGCAGGAAAAGCTCATAGGAAATAAAATCTGTCTTATAGTGATCGGTAAGAATGGTAGGCTCTCTGAAAATTTCCGCTGTCCGCAGGATTTCCAGATTCTGCGCTCTCGTAAACCGGTGGGCATACATGGTTCTTGTCCAGAAGCAGTCCTCCATAATCATATGGGCATCCTGAAAACTGATATAGCAGACCTCAGGCGCCGTATGGGTGGTAAGCCAGTCCTGCAGCACATAATAGTTTTCAACCGGCGTCATCCCGCCCAGGGACAGATTGATTGTGGTATCTGACAATACTTCCGGCATATAGGCAGCATTTGCCATGGAATCGCCCAGAATAATGGTATCGTAATAACAGGTCTCCTCCGAATTCACCTTTTCCTTGTTCCAGAGGTAATGGGGCGACTCTTCATCCATATATCCCAGCGGATTGAGCCACATACAGGCATAAATGGCAAGCAGGGGAAACATGACACAGATGCATTTTACTCCTAATTTTACAATGTTTTTCATAGCCTTCTCCTATTCAAAACTGAAAGTATATAAATTCCTGCCCTGTGATATCCAGTGAAAACGTGATCAGAAGCACGATTCCCCAATATACGGCATACCGGAAAACCGCATTCTGCCGGGAAAGCTGCTCTATTACATTTACTTTCCGTTCCTTCAGCACGCTGTAAACTGCAAGAATCAGCATTGCCAGAAGGAGAATGGACATATTTCTCTCATTCAGCCCAAGCTCATAGAGGCCGTTGTTCAATAGAAGCCCTGTATTGGACAGGTCAAAAGACTGCCGCAAGATCTGTACTGCCGCCGTCAAGGTGTCCGCCCTGAAAAAGATCCAGGCAATGTCCACCAGGAAAAATGTTTTCAGAATCCTTAAGCACTTCCAGGAAATATTCCCGGTATTCACATGAAAGCTTTGGCAGAAGCGACTGACAGCAGGCTCCATAAGCTCTCCGATAATCTGGTACAGCCCGTGAAGCGCTCCCCAGAAAACAAAGGTAATGCTGGCCCCATGCCAGAGGCCGCTCGCCAGAAAAGTAACCAGAACATTCCGGTACTTGATTCCCTTTGTCTTTCTGCTTCCTCCCAGGGGGATGTAAAGATAATCCCGAAGCCAGGAACTTAAGGAAATATGCCATCTTCTCCAGAAATCCCTCACCGTTTCCGCAAAATAGGGCTGAGAAAAATTCTCCATCAGCTCATAGCCCAGAACCTTTGCCGCCCCCTTTGCAATCACGGAATAGCCCATAAAATCCCCGTAAATCTGGAAGGCGAAAAGCACATTTGCCAGAATCAGCTGAAAGCCGTGGTAGGAAGCATAATCCCCGTAAACGGTATTGACCAGGACGGCGCACCGGTCGGCAATCACCATTTTCAGAAAATAGCCCCAGAGCATAAGGAGAAGTCCTTCGCGCACCCGGTCATAATCGAATTTTTTCTCCTCTGACAGCTGTTTCAAAAGATTCTTTGACCGCTCAATGGGCCCCGCCACAAGCTGGGGAAAGAAGGACACAAACAGCGCATAGCGTAAGAAATTCTTTTCCGCATAAATCTCCCTGCGGTATACATCCATGGTATAGCTTAAGGCCTGGAATATGTAGAAGGAGATTCCGACAGGAAGCAGAATATCAAAAGCAGGAACCTGCAGTTCAATATGAACTGCCCCAAAAAGCTGTCCCAGAAGTTCCAGCATAAAATTCACATATTTGTACCAGAACAAAATTCCCAGGTTCAGCACAAAGCTTCCGGCTGCCACCCATTTTTTGTAAACAGTACGCTCCCCTGCACGCTCTATGAGAATACCGCTTAAGTAGGTAATGACCGTTGATGTGAGAAGCAGAAGTGCATATTTTGCATTCCAGCACATGTAAAAGTAATAGCTTGCCGCAAGCAGCCATAAATTTCTGATCCTTCGCGGTATGATAAAATAAACCAGCACCACAATAGGAAAAAATATTAAAAATCCCATGGAATTGAACAGCATAAATATAAATACCTCCCTGCCCCCGGCTTCCCGCCCCCTTATTCTATGTGGGTATCAATCCTTTCTGAAAGTAACGGTTTTTGGCGCAGTCCGTCTGTTTTCACTTCCTCTACAATAACATAAGCTGTCTCTTCCTGCAACGTTACTTCTTCTGTTCTTCTAAAAATTTCTGTTGTTTGAAAAGCTCTCTTTCGGTTTGCTGTATCTGCCAGCCTTCTGCCTGTTCCCTGTCTCTTACAAAGTCAAGGTATTTCCCTTCCTGCCGGGTCAATTCCCTGTGTGTGCCTTTCTGGACGATCCGTCCCTCATCCACCGCCAGAATGCGGTCGGCATTTTCGATCGTTGCAAGCCTGTGGGCAATCGTGATAATTGTTTTGCCATGTGTCAACTCCGATATTGCCTCCTGAATCAGATGCTCATTTTCCGGGTCAATCCTGGAGCAAGTTTCACAGTACTTCGCTCCGCCAGTGTACCTCTGTGCACAGTCCGGATATTCGTCTGTACCATTCTCCTTAATCTTTCCGCCAATGTTTCCCTCCTCTCCGTTTCCGTACTCATATCTGCCTGTTCCATTGCCGTCTTCTGTTTTTCTGTTACAACTGTATACGGATAGATGCCATAGATGAATGGGAAAAAGGTATAGAGGAACTGCTGCTGTTCTCCTCCATGTCATAAAGATTCATACTGTCCTCTCCCGGCTTTCTGGAAAGCCTGCCGCTCGCAAGCGCACTGTATGGCGTGAGCGCTATGTTATCCTCATAACACATCGGCGCCATCTCCCGTTCTTCTTCGCGGAAAATCAGGTTGTAATGCCCCTGAATGGACACAAACCTGGGAAAACCATTCTTTTCCGCCAGTGCATTTGCCTTGGCAAGCTGCCATGCATACGGTGTCAATATATATGCAAAAAAATTACTGTCTTTTAATTCCCACTTTTAATTTCCTTTTCATCTACATGGAACCATTTCTGATGATATTCTTTCTCCAAATGCCCTGTACCGGGGGATGCGGGCACTATACTTTGGGGTGAAGACGATGTGATATTTACACATCCACTTCGCATGTGCGGGCAGTGCGAAACACTTTTTATTTTTTTGATTCACAACACAAGAAGAAAAAATATTCTCCTCTCCTTTGGCAATGATATATATTCTATTTTTCCTTCGTTTTATATAAAGAAAAAGCCGGAAGACCTGCAAAAAAGCATACAGAACCAAAGCGCCGGCATTTGATTGTCTCATCCAGCATTTGACTCTGTAAGCATTTAAGCAGCCTTCCGGCCTGCATATTTAGTTGTGATTTGGTGGATTCACTCACTGCGCAGAATCAGCAATAGTTCCTTATCTGCATTGCAATCCTTACAAGGCTGCCTGCTTTGCCCGTCTTTTTCCTGTCATCTGCTTTACCCGGAGCCGCAGTACTCTTGTCTTAGGCACCACCGCTTCGTTATACCGAAATCCCGCCGGCACCGGATAGTGCTCCATCAGAATATCAAGAGCAGCCTTTTTTTCTTCTTCCGGCACTTCTTCGATTATACCAAAGCCTATGACGCTCTCATAGCACATGGTACAGTTTCCCTGTTCCATGTCCGTATACAGTGTATGTCCGCAGTCCATCTCGAAGCAGACTTTGTTGTTCCTTGCTAAATGCTCATACTTCTTTCCCTCCAAAGCTCCGTGAAAGTATAGGGTTACCTGGTCTTCTTCTACTTCCATACCAAAGTTCAGCGGCACCATATAGGGATATTCCTCTCCCTGCATGGCAATCCGGCAGACATCACACTTCTTCATCACTTCTATTATCTCGTCAACATCAAAAATCCCTCTGTCTTTTCTTCTCATTCCTTTTCTCCTATTAAAAGTCGCTGCGCGACAGCACTAAAGGGTAAAGCCGCTTCGACACTCTGGTATGGAGAGAAACTTTCATTCGTAAAAAACACTCATAAAAGTTCCTCTCGTGCGCCTTTGCGGCTTTTCCTGTCGCTGCGCGATGGCTCTAAAGGGTAAAGTCCCTTAACATAATATACTCTCACGTCACAACAGGGTGGAAGCATCTCCCACCCTGCGATTAATTCTACTATGACGTTTTCTTATGGTCTTGTCAAGTATTTCAAGAAAACTTAACAATATTTAACATTTCTGCAAAAAGCCTGCGGAACCTGCCCTGCCAGAGGAATGAACTGTCAGACGCCTATTCGGCTGCGGCAGCCGCCCTGGACTTTCTGACTGCTTTCGCGGCTTTTATCGTGTAATAATAGAACAATGCCGCAGCGGATATCCTGGAGAACACCTCCCCGACATGATAAGTAAATACATAGGTTAATACCATCTGTACTGCAATAATAACTGCCATCAGAGCTGCTGCCTTTAACATTTCTTTCATTTTGAAAACCTCTTTTCTTTCTTTTTTCTGATATCAGAATATCAAATTCCTTTTCCCGGTTCCATTGATTTAGCTTACAGTTTTACGCCGAAACTTACATTTCTGTAAGTTTCCCTCAGAGTGCAGAAAGACATACGCCTGCTGCGCTCTGAGGGCAGCGGAAGCAGAAAAACCGGGCCCTGAGGTTTTACGTTAATCCTTGTTCTCCTGTCCTTCTTCTTCCCTGTGGGATAATTTCCCCATTGCGCTCACTGCCAGGGTTAAAATCCCGATGACCACAAAGATGCCAAGCATTCCCTTTCCCATAATCTCCAATGAGATGAAAAAATTCTGCCACATACTATATACCTCCATTCCGGCTTCACAATATGCCCTTCGTATGCCCCGATCTGACTCAGTTTTCAGTCATCTTCCGCCTACAGATACGCGGAAACCAGCCCGATGATTAAGCCGCCTGCAATCACCGATGCAATCTGCCCGGACACATTGGCCCCGATTGCATGCATGAGAATGATATTTCCCGGATCCTCCTCAAGCGCCATCTTCTGCACCACTCTGGCCGACATGGGAAACGCAGAAATTCCGGCAGCGCCAATCATGGGATTGACCTTTTTCTTCCGGAACAGATTCAGAAGCTTCGCCAGCAGCACACCGCCGATGCTGTCAAAAATAAAAGCAATGAGACCAATCCCCATAATCAGAAGCGTGTCCATATTCACAAAAGCCTCCGCACGCATGCTGAAAGAAATGGTAAGCCCCAGAAGCAGTGTAATCAGATTGGCCAGAACATTCTGGGCCGTGTCCGAGAGCGTACCCAGCACGCCGCACTCCCGAATCAGATTTCCGAACATAAGGAATCCCACCAGAGCCACCGACTGGGGCGATACCAGTCCCACCAGAAAAGTGGTCAGTATGGGAAATGCGATGCGCATGCCCTTGGAAACATTGCCCGGTGTATAGTCCATCCGAATACGGCGCTCCTTCCTGGTCGTCACCAGGCGGATGGCAAAAGGCTGCACAATGGGCACAAGCGCCATATAGGAATAAGCTGCCACAGCAATGGCTCCCACATATTTTGAGTGAAGAACCTGGGACACCAGTATCGAGGTCGGCCCGTCTGCCGCCCCGATAATTCCGATGGAAGCCGCATCCTTCAGATCAAAGCCCAGAAGCACCGCTGTGCTTAAGGCAAAGAAGATACCGAACTGAGCTCCTGCCCCGAATAAAAACATAGAGGGCATGGACAAAAGCGGCCCGAAATCAATCATAGCTCCGATTCCGATAAAAAGCAGAATGGGCAGGGCTTCCGATGCCTCAATTCCCACTTCAAAAAGCCACTCAATAATTCCGTTTACCACACCGATTCCCTCAACATTCTGGTTAATCACCCCGGACAGAGGCAGATTCACAAGAATCGCTCCAAAGCCCATCGGCAGAAGCAGCGCAGGCTCGTAGCCCTTTTTTACCGCCAGATAAATCAGCAGAACGCCTATGCCGTACATCACCGCCTGCTGCCAGGTAATCTGCAGTAAACCTTCCCATAAAAATTCCATAACTTTTCCTCCTATTCCAGTTCCGCAATATCCCTCACAGTACACCTTGTCCTAAATCAATTTCCGGCGATAAAAAAAGAGACCTCCGGCATCTTCTGCCAAAAGTCTCGTTCTTTCTCAACGGAAAGTGTGCAACCATGACACAGTACAGCATTGCTTTCACTGCTGCGCGAATCTGCCGGCTTTGTGCCAGGGAATGTTGATTGCACCTTTTAACTACTCCCTTTTGTTTTTTTACCTTAACACACTTCCGCAAATCTGTCAATTATTTATTGCGCAGCATTTATCCGCTTCCCTCTCCTTTTATTGCTGTTCACTCCGTGGCCAATAGCACTTTTCCTTATCTTCTCTACTCCACAAACGCATGGCTTATAATATAGAATTCCTCCTGACTGGCCCGATGCTCCTTCTCCATCTTTTCCAGGCCGTCATCATACTCCCGGGCTTCTTTCTCATCTATCTGCATCACCGGACTGTCGTAATAGAACCATGTTCTTCCGTCCAAAGCGCCTTCCTTTAACTCCTTCACCATCATAGCCGCCGGAAATTTCTTATTTTCCAGACATACATTGTATTTTTTACAGCACCGGAATCCGCTGCTTACATAATTGGCCGGACTTCCGAAAATCACAATCACATCATATCCAAGATCAGCTGCGCGCTTAAAAGAATGCTCCATCAGTCTCTTACCATAGCCTTTTCTCTGATATCCGGGCAGAACAGAAACCGGGCCAAAAGTAAGTATCTTCTTTTCCTCCCCCTTTTCATCCACAAGCTTCGCCCTGGTATACATAATATTTCCAATCACCCGGCCGTCAAGTTCTGCCACAAAAGCCAGCTCCGGTATAAAATCCTCATGCTTCCGCATGATATGAACCAGATAGTGCTCCACACATCCCAGAACATATTGATTGTAGAAAGCTTTCCTCGTGAGTTCCTCTACTGTTCCGTAATCTGCTTCTGTTTCATTTCTGATTTTTAACATTCTATCTCCTCTCTTACTCATAGCCCGGACAGACATGTGCGCCTGTAAACCGGGAAAAATTTCGTTACTTTTCACACCCACGCCAATCACTCCGCTGATTGGCGTGGAGCCAATACAGTTATGGGGCCAAAGGGACTGCCCTGGATCCTAAGGAATCCACCAAGCCTTGCTTGGTACCCACCGGAAGAAAACTCTCTCCCAGCTTTGTCAGAGAGTATTCCACCCTCGGGGGAATCTCCCTGTAAATCTCTCTGTGAAGAAATCCATCCTGTTCCAGTTCTCTAAGCTGCTTAGTCAGTGTGGACTGGGTAATGCCGTCCAGCCGGCGCATCAGCTCTCCGAACCGCTGAACCCGGTAAAATGCAACATACCACAGAATCAGAATCTTCCATTTTCCCCCAATCACTGACTGCAGCCGGCTCATGGGAACACACCGGGCCGTTACAGACTCATCACTGAATTTATTTACCGCCATGGAAACACCCCCTGGTCCAAATTCTAAATCCGTCCGCAAAGCTTGTCAACCGCAGGAGCCGCATCCGGCCGAAAATAACCTCTCTCTCGTTACAATTCACACCATATCCGTTTAGAACTATTTCCATTCATTCTCAGTGCGAATTGCTTCCATTTGTACGGAAAAGGATACTATCATTAAAAAAAGACAGTACTTTTCTCCCGGAAAATTTTACGCTATGGTAAGGATACCGAAAGCGGGGCAAAAGACGCATCTTCCCTTTTCCCCCGCCAGAGGCAGAGAAAATCAACACAAAGGAGTGAATGTTATGCATTACACAGGAACCATCTGGCGTCCCCCCTACGAGGCCTCTTCCATGCTTTTAGAGGTTACCTCAGGCTGCACCCACCACCGGTGCAAATTCTGCACCTTATATGAGGATCTGCCATTCCAGTTCAAAATGACGCCATTAGAAATCATCAAAAGCGATCTGAAAGAAGCCAGGGCCCAGCTGCGTCTCTTTAAAGACGCACAGGTTTCCCGGACCTTTTTGACCGGAGCAAACCCCTTTGTCCTAAAAGCCCCCCGCCTCTTAGAAATCGCAGATCTTATACGACAGTATCTTCCGGAGTGCCGGACCATCGGCTGCTTTTCCAGAGTAACAGACATTGCCATGAAAACCGACGAAGACCTTCTGCAGCTTCACACCGCCGGCTACGACTGCATCACCATCGGCATCGAAACAGGGGACGATGAGGCACTGAAATTCATGGATAAGGGTTATTTATCCGAAGATATCCTAATCCAGTGCAGACGGCTTGAGCAGGCAGGCATCCATTACCACTTCTTCTACCTCACCGGCATATCCGGCGCAGGAAAAGGCGGCAAAGGCGCCAAAGCCACAGCCGCCATCTGCAATCAGCTCCACCCGCTCATCATCGGCGCAAGCATGCTGACCATCTACCCAAGTTCAAAACTTTACACAGAAATCCAAAAAGGAAACTGGCAGGAAGAAACCGAACTGGAAAAATACAAAGAACTGAAAACACTGGTACAAAACTTACAAAACCCCGTCTGGTTCGGCGCCCTTGGAGCCTCCAACCCCATCCCCATAGAAGGAACCCTGCCAAAAGAAAAACAAAAAATCCTGACCCTGCTGGACAAAATCATCAAAACCGTAAGTGAAGAAGAATTACAACATTACCGAAAAAACCTCAAACACCTATAACAAAAGCCCCTTAATCCATTCTTCGCCCCACCACAAACACCAAAACACAATTCCCACCCCCAAAACCAGGGTCCGGAGCAGCCGCCCGCCGGAGGCTTTTCCGATATCCAGTGTCCGGCTGTTCACGTACAGGATGTCTGATATGGGCGGACATTGACACAAAACCGGAAAACAATCAAAACCTCCCATGTCAATGTACGCACAGAGCAGACAGCGTGTACGTGAACCGTCCGGACATCGGATATGGAAAAGCCTCCGGCGGGCGGCTGCTCCGGACCCGTCCGTCCTCTACTCCTCCTCCACAATCCTCCTGCTCCCTGCATAAGTAGCCAGAAAATACCCCCCGTAAATCAGCAGAATAAACACCGCCGTGAACAAAATAGCCCCCAGCTGCGATCCCCCGTTAAGAGCGATCAGCATCCGGTTCACAAACTGCACCCCGAAAATCGAATGCACAAACGCCAGAGAAAGAGGCATCAAAAAGAAAATTCCAATCTGCTTAAACAGCGCCCTGCGGATCATCCCCTGATCCGCCCCAAGCTCACGCAGAATCCGATACCGCTCCCGATTGTCGGAAGCCTCCGAAAGCTCCTTAAGCGCCAGAACCGCCGCACTGGAAATCAAAAAAATCACTCCCAGATAAAGTGCAATAAACGTCATAATCGCCCCGATCCCCACACTGCTCTCCCGAAGGCTGATCTTCGAAATCACATATACCGGCGTCCGCTTCGTAGCCGCGGCAATCCGCTCTTCTGTAATCATCCGCTCATCTTTTGAGTCCGCCCTGTAATCCCCGGCCAGGTAATTGCAATAGGGCTTGAGCTCCCCGCTCTCAAAAGCACTGTCCGGCAGAATATAAATCCCCATAACCGTCCGCGAACTGCTCATACTCAGATACCCGTCCCGGGACTCCTCATACCTCGGCACATACTGCTTCCCTCCGATTGTAAGCGGCGCTCCGGCCCGAAGAGCCATATCCCGAATCGCCTTCATAGAGTCAAAAGTGCACAAAAGCAGATACTCATCCTCTGAGAGCTCATAAGTCGGAATCCCATAGAGCTCTGCCATCCGGTTATACTCCGAGAGCGGCACCAGCTCCTCCCTCGAAGACCAGTCCAGCATGGGAAACCGTTCCATCACCTGCTCCCTGCTCTCCCCAAGCGTATCCTCCCAGGTAAGTCCCTGTGAAGTATAGGAGGTGATCTCCACATACCCTTCCTTCAGTTCCTCATCCAGATCAAATCCTTCACCGGAGAGATACTCCGCAATCCCCTTTCCTGCGGCCTCATAAGAAAGCTTATCATCTGCCTCCATAGATTTCCTCATGCATACATCCCTCGGCGCCATCTCCTCAAACTCCGCCGTCAGAGACTGGTTCACACTGACACCGCAGGAAAGGACGCCGATGGTCATAAACAGCATCAGGCAGATTACCGTCATAGAGCATACCGTAGTATTAATACGGCTGTTCATCTGCCGGAACACAAACAAATTCAAATCCTTCAGATAAAACCCCCGCCTTGCGCGGATTACACGCAGCATAAGCCCCGACAAAGACCAGAAAAACAAAAAGGTTGCAATACTTCCAAGCGCAATCAGGGCCAGTGTCCGGTTCCGATCCACCGTTCCCAGACGCCCCAGCACGCTCAGATAGCAATATCCCAGAAGTCCCAGGGAAATCACAAACAGTATTCCCGAAACGACCGGATTTTTCATGCGCACCTGCTCATTTTTCCTGCCTGCTGTCAGAAGGTCAAGAAGCTTATATCTGGAAATCGCCGCCGCATTAAAGAAAATCACAAGCAGATACATAATTCCGAAATAGATCACCGTTTTTCCCGCCGCTCTGGGAGAAAAGACAAAGGTATAGACTGTCATATCCGCCTCAAACATCCGGGCCACAAGAACAGACATCAGCTGAGAGGCAAAAACTCCGATCACAAGGCCCACGGCCAGAGAAATCAGTCCAATCAGCACGGTTTCCCCGAGAAGAATCCGGGAAATGCTGCCCCGGCCCATGCCAAGGGTCATATACACCCCAAACTCCTTTTTGCGCTTCCGGATCAGAAAATTATTGGCATACACAATCAGAAAACCCAGAATCACGGAAACAAAAACAGAAACGCCTGCAAGCATTGTAAGCATAAGCTGAATAATCTCCCTGGTGGAAGCAGACACTGCCTGCATAACTCCCTGAGAATCCAAAGCATTAAATACATAAAAGATCGCAACCCCCAATACCAGTGTAAGGAAATAAATGGTGTAGTCCCGGAAACTCTTTTTCAGATTCCGAAGAGACAATTTAAACAGCATCATTCAAATCACCTCCCAGTAATGTAACCACATCAATAACCTGGTTGAAGAAGCTCTTCCGATCCAAATCACCCCGGCGGATTTCACTGAAAATCCCTCCGTCCTTGATAAAGAGAATGCGCGATGCATAGCTTGCCGTAAACGCATCATGTGTCACCATAAGAATCGTAGCGCCGAGCCTGCGGTTCATCTCGTCAAAACACTGCAGCAGCATACGGGAAGCCTTAGAATCCAGCGCTCCCGTAGGCTCGTCGGCCAGAATCAGCTTAGGATCCCCAATCATCGCCCGGGCCGAAGCCGTCCTCTGCTTCTCGCCTCCCGAGATCTGATAAGGATATTTATTTAAGATCCCTGAGATCCCAAGCCTTGCCGCTGTCTCGCGGACGCGCTTGTCGATCTTCCCGGGTGCCGTATGTGAGATAGACAGGGCCAGGGCAATATTTTCATAGACTGTCAGTGTATCCAGAAGGTGAAAGTCCTGGAACACAAAGCCTAACTCGTCCCTGCGGAATTTATTTAAGGCATTGCCCCGAAGCTTTGTGATATCTTTTCCTCCCACCGTAATCGTACCGCTCGTCACACGGTCAATGGTGGAAATGCAGTTTAAGAGAGTCGTTTTTCCGCTTCCGCTGGCTCCCATAATTCCCACAAATTCACCGGCCTGCACCTGGAAGCTGATATTGTCTATGGCCTTCGTGACATTTCCCCTGCTCCCGTAATATTTTTCAATACTGTCAACACTTAAGATAATACTCATGGTACACGTCCACTCCTTTTATTTCAGACTTATTCCTTTTTCATACTTCATACTCTGATTATAGGAAGCTTCCTTTCTTCGTACCATCGAAGTTCCTTACACCTCCCTTTCAATTTTGTAAGTTTTCTATCTTACGTCCGCATAGCTGCCCCGCGGGAAAATAAGCCGCACCTCGCAGCCCTCCCCTTCCGTGGAACGGATTTCCATTCCGTGCCCCAGTCTGCGGCACAGCTTATCACAGAGATAAAGTCCCAGGCCCGTAGCCTGCCCCGACTGCCTTCCCAGGCTTCCCGTAAAGCCCTTCTCAAATACCCGGTCCAAATCGCTGCTCTTAATCCCCCGTCCGTTATCCCTTATGGCGAGCGTAATCTGCTCCCGTCCTTCATCGCCGGTAAAACAGAGCTTTAGGGATTCTTTATCCGAATACTTCACGCTATTAGACAAAATCTGATTCAGCATAAAAGCCAGCCACTTTTCGTCGCTGTACACGGCTGTCTCCAGCCCCTCCATCTCAACAGAGGCATGTTTTGCAATCAAAGCGCGTTTATTCCGCTTCACGGCCTGGGTTACCAGCTCCTTAAGATTCACGGAGCGGATCAGATAATCCTTCTCCACATGGGAGCTCCGGGCATAGAAAAGAGCCTGCTCCGTATAGCTTTCAATCTTCTCCAGCTCCTCCAGAAGCTCCGCTCCCCCTTCTGTCCTGTGGTTTTCCACAATGAGCTTTCCGGCTGCAATCGGTGTTTTTACCTCATGAATCCACAGCTCAATGTATTCCTTATACTCCTTTTCTGCGTTTTTGTAGCAGCTCACATGATCTGCCATAGACTTCCCAAGCTCCTGAAAGATCTCCTTCAACAGCCGCTCCTCCTGATTTCCCGGATATCCCAGCATCTCCGGCAGAAGATATTTCTTATCAAGCCCTGAGAGACTCTCCGTTATATTCTGAAAATAAATCCGTTTTCTTCTATACTCCTGCCAGGTAATCAGAAAATACACCCCGTAGAAGCAAAAGGCCGTATAAATACCGATTCCCAGGCTGGCCCGGACCGTGAGAAGAAAAATCTCCACTGTGGCAAGCACGCCGCTTACAAACAAAAGCTGTCCCAGCCGCTCCCTTACATAGACTCCGTATCGCATAACAGCACGTACCCCAATCCTCTCTTTGTCTGAATCACATCCCGTACCCCGATGCTCTCTAATTTCCCCCGAAGGCGCGTCATATTAACCGTCAGGGTATTGTCGTCCACAAAAAGCTCGCTGTCCCAGAGATGGGAAATGAGATCATCCCTGGATACAATCTCATTTTTGCGGCGGGCCAGACAGTCCAGAATCCGCAGTTCGTTTTTAGTCAGCTCCGCGCTTCCTGCTTTTGAAGCAATCACCGCCTTTGCTGTATCCAGGGTAAAGGCCCCAAGCTTATGCTGTTCCATAACAACCGGCTCCCGGTAAACCCTTTTCAGAACCGCCTCAATCCGGGCCAGCAAAATCTGAAGATGAAAGGGCTTTGTCACAAAATCATCCGCCCCCTGGCTCATGCTCATAAGCTCCGCCATCTGCGTATCCTGGCTGGTGATCACAATCACCGGAAGCTCCGAAGTCCTGCGAAGCTCCCGACAGAGATACAGACCGTCCGTTCCCGGCAGCCCCAAATCCAAAAGAATCAGATCCGGCCCGGCCTCAAGAATCGCCGCTGCCGTGTATTCCCCTTTTGGAAGGCTCTCTGCCTGGTAGCCGTTATTGGTAAGAAAGGTTCCAAGCTCCCTTAAAAGTTTCTCATCGTCCTCTACAATCAATATTTTCCTCATCCTAATCTCCGTTCCCGCTCCGCCGTCCCTCTAGACTGCTTTTTCTGTTTTAGTATATCATGTTCCGGGGGTTGCGCAAGCAGAAAACTGCCTGCCGTTCAGACGGCAGACAGCTTATTTCCCTTCTCGCATATTTCATAAATCTCATCGTATTTCGCTTCAATCAGCGGCGTAATCTTTTTTGTCTCTTTTTCCTGAATCCTCCTGTAAACAAAATAAGGCAGGATCCATCCTGAGAATCCCGGAACGGCCAGAACAATGCTAAGAACAATGTGAGGCGTCTGTGCTGTCACGGCAAATGTGGAGCCTGCCATAAATGCGGTTCCAAGGATCCCGAGAACCAGAGCGCAGATTGCTGCCGCAGAAGTTTTTCTTTTTTCCAGCGTCTGAATCTCCGCGACGCATGCCTCGAAATTCCTCTGCAGACGGGTAAGCTCTGCCTTATTCACAATCCTGCGATCACGTTTCAGCCGGATGACTGTCTTTGAACTGCCGCCCCTCCTTACTTCCGCTTTTCTGTCCGGCAGGCTCTCATTCACCTCCCATCCGAAATTTTCATAGCCGTCCAAAAGCAGAGGAATCATGCCGTCCTCCGCCGTGATCTCCTTATATTCATAGCCCACGTAATTTTTCTGTTTTTTTACCGTATCCGTCATACTCATGTTCCTCCCTGACTTAAGGTTACTGTTCACTTTGTGATCAGTAACAGCAGCGGCTTAAGGCTCTGCCGATACCGCAGGCAGCGTTACGAGAAAGGTGCTCCCTTTTCCCGGCTCACTGATAATCTGTATCTCTGCATCCGCCAGCTCCAGCACCCTCTTTACCAATGCAAGGCCGAGCCCGTTTCCCTCCGTAGAATGGGAAGTATCTCCCTGATAAAACTTGTCAAAGATATGGTTTAAGCTCTCCCTTGCTATGCCGCACCCCGTATCCGATACGGATACCCTGATCCGGTTCTCGTCTGATGTCTGCTTAAGGGTAATGCTTCCTCCCCGATCCGTGAATTTCACTGCATTGGAAAGCAGGTTGCTCCACACCAGCCCCATAAGCTCCCGATCCGCTGTTATCATTGCCGCATCTTCGATATCCGCCTCCAGCTCTATCCCCTTTTCCTCCAGCGCGTCCTCAAACAGAAATACACACTCACACAGCTGTCTGCATACATCGTAGACCTCTGCTTCCGGTGTAATCCGCTGGTGTTCCAGCTTATTCAGCTTCAGAATGTTGCTGATTAGGGACGAAAGCCTTGCTGCGGCGCCTTCAATGCCTTTTGCATATTCTTTGCCCTGCTCCTTTGATATCTGTTCCGTCTGCAAAAGCTGCGCATAGTTTTTGATAATGGCAATCGGTGTTTTCATCTCGTGGGATACATTGGAGACAAAGTCGGTTTTCAGCGTCTCAATACTCCCCAGCTCTTCCACCATTTTATTAAAATCCATAATCATAACATCCAGATAATCCAGCTTATCCGCCGTATGAACGGTTGGAACATATACGGAAAAATCCCCTTCCGACACTTTTTTCGCAGCCTCCGCCATTTTGTGCAGAGGCTCTTCATAGGTGCTTTTCATTTTCTGCCTTGTGAACAGGGTAAGTCCTGCTGCTGCCATTCCCCAATAAATCATGGGGACGACCGTCTGGGCAAAATTTCCCCACTGAGCTTTGTTCATAAATACGATCAGTCCCGTGTGGATGCCCGACATCAGGAATAATACTCCCAGATAGATGGCAAACAGGGACAGCGGAAAAAGGTTTTCTTTAATCTTCATCGCAGCACCGCCTTGTACCCCAGCCCCCTCACGGTCACAATCTGAAATCCGTCACAGGCAGATAATTTGTCACGAAGCTTTGTCACATATACATCCACCGCCCGGAGGCTGGTATCGCTTTCCACACCCCAGAATTCATCCATAAGCTGTGCCCTGGAAAATGTCTTTTTCGGATAAGACAGCAGCTTATAAATGATGTTGAATTCTCTTGTGGTAAGGCTTACTTCCGCCCCGTCAATCTCCGCACTCATGGCGTCCGCATCCAGTACCAGATTCCCGGCCGTTATTTTCCGTTCCGTCTCAATGTTCGCCCTGCGCAGAAGCGCCTTTACCCGCAGCAGAAGCTCGTCCAGTTCAATCGGCTTTACCATGTAATCGTCAATTCCAAGCCGGAAGCCCTTTTGCTTGGAGGGAAGATCATCCCTTGCGGACATGAACAGGATCGGTATGGATTTGTTTACCTGCCGGATAGTCCGGGCAAACTCAAATCCGTCCGTTTCCGGCATCATAATATCCGAGATAATCAAATCATAAAGGCTGTTGTACATCTCATCGTAGGCTTCCCCGGCATTCAGACATCCCTTCGCAAGAAAGCCGCTGTCATTTAAATAGGTGCACACAATCTGATTCAGTTTTACGTCATCTTCCAGTACAAGAATATGAATCATCACTCTTACCTCTTATTCCAGTTCCGTAATATCCCTCTCAGTACACTTTAACCTAAATCAATTTCCAGCCGCAGATACATGCGCCTGTAAATCGATTTGTGCACTGTGAGGGATATTACTGTTTCCAGTTCCGTAATATCCCTCTCAGTACACTTTAACCTAAATCAATTTCCAGCCCGGCTTAACTGTCTTGTGGAATGCACGATCATGAAAGCTGCCATCCCAAGCACAAGAATGCTGATCCCTGCCCCCGTGGAGGCAATCATGATCCGGCGGAATCCGGGATCGTCGGCGGCCCCGAACTGTGTCAGCATGGCTGTTTCCAGGGAAAGCATGGATACAAGGGCCGCCGTCAGACTGGTTACCTTTGCAGCAGACATAACAGGACTTCCATATCTCCTGAATTTTACCACATTCCGGACCGCCATGGCTGTCGCATAGAATGTGTACATTGCCATAACATAAATGAGCATTCCGGGATATTCAAATCCGCTGTTCTGATGTACTGCCAGAATAACAATGCCGGCCAGAGCCGCATTCATAAACAGCAGAATAATTCCGCATAAGCGGTATCTTCTCCACTCAAAGTCCTTATTTTTTCCGTCTTTCCTTACATAATGCAGAAGGGAGGCACGCATGACGGCCAGAAAGGTATAGTAAACGGCCAGGGTTACAAACCACACGGAATGATAAAGGATTCCCGAAAACATTTTTATGCCTGCATATACAAGATTAATCAGAAATCCCTGATACAAAGAGGCCTCTGCCCGGAAAATATCTTCCTTTAAATACCTGCTTACCAGCGGAATGCCCAGCATCCTTCTTATCAGCGGATGTTCTTCAATGCCCCGGCGGGCAAAACGTACTATACCCGTAATTCCCGTAACCGTAATCACGAGGGCATAGGCCGATAATAAATATGAGCTGTATGCAATCACCGGATTTACATTTTCTCCGGCCAGGGCATAAATCACCAGTACGTAGGACGGTACCGAGATCAGCAGCGTGGGAACAGGGGGCAGGCAGAATATCCGTTTCAGCGCCTTCTTTATGTTCTGTAAATTCATTGTGCACCCCCTGTGTACAGCCTCAGCATCGGACCTGCCGTCCTGCGGTTTTTTGCACCCTCAGTGTACAAAGGGCATCTTATAGGAAGTATCTTACCCTATTTTTGTTTGTGTTTTGTTTATATTCTGTGTCCAAATTGTGAACAGGCCGGGAAAGGCTTTTTAATGTCTCCCGTGCATTTGATGTTCTGCTTATTTTAACCCTTTGATAAAGGGAATCAGACAAAGCAGAACGACGATTCCTGCAATCCCGATCAAGATACCTGTTACCATATTGCTCCACACCATCGTAAGGCACATACCGACGCCCAGGAGCAATGCGCCGGCAATGCCGATCAGCACCGCGCCGATGGTTTTGCCCGACAGTCTGACCGGAGCTTTATTTTCCATCCTGCGCCACACAATTACCATGAGCAGAAGCACGGCCAGACCGGCTGCTCCCATAATGACTCCGGGGCGGAAGGCATTCCACTCCGGTATCAGTGTCATACACGTTCCCAGTGCAAACAGGATTCCGCCGATAGTTCCTAAAATCATTGCCGCAAATGTACTCTTTTTCATTGCTCAAGACCTGCCTTTCTGCCCGCCTCTGCTGTGGCATTTTCTGTTTTCTGTTTATTTGCTGCTATTGACGCTTTCTGTTCCCGTTCCTCACGCTTTGCGGCACTCTTTGCCTCTCTCTCTTTTTGTTCCTCTGAAAGACGAACCTTTGCTTCCTCAACGGATTCCCCGTCTTTTGTGAGAAAATTGTCCACGAATCTGTCTGCTATTTTTTGAAAGCCCTCTACTGCTCCGTCTTCGATCTTTTTGTAGCCGCTTACTACGCCCTTCTCGATCTTCTTGTATCCGCCTGCGACTTCTTCTGCAATTTTTTCATTTGCTTTTACCAGATTTGATTTTGCCATGTTTTTGTACTCCTTTTCTTTTAAGGTTTTTGATTATGAATTTTTCCCAAAAGCCTTTACGGCTTTTTTCCCTGTGATTTCAACAGTTGCTTTCATCCTCATTCCTCCATTCTGATTGTTTTTTGGTTTGTTGATGATAAGAGGATAACAGATGATTATTTTTGTTATGTTTGAGTTTTGTTTAAGAAATGTTAATTGTGGGATTTTTTCCTTGAAAGATAAAGATTACTACGGCCTCACGGAAAGCAATGTCAAAACACCCATAAAATATCAAGCTTTTAACATTGCTCCTACCGTTGCAGATTGCAAATTTACTATTTTATGAAAGTTAGAGGTAGTTAAACAGAATAAAATTTTTGATTTTTGCTACGCGGCTTATCAGGTATTGTCATTACAATTTTACCCTCATCCAATAATGGATTCAGGTAATCGCTTCTGAATGTTGTTCTATGTTTTATACCAAGAAAATTCATCATCTCATTTCTGTCTCTCGGTTCTTTGCAATATTCAAGCAGCGCATTGATCCTTTCTTCCTTTTGAGCATTTTTTTGAGCGGTCTTTTTTTCTTTTTGAGCGGTTTTTTGAGCGGTACCGCTCAATTTTTGAGTACCATGCCGATAAAATACAACGACAAAACCATCATCTGGTGTCTCAAATTCAACCTTACATCCCGCTTTGTCACAAGCATCCTTAATACGCTTCAATCCTGTTGCAAAACTTTCCATATCTTTAGAATAGTACAATGTACGGGCAATTAGAGGATTTCTACGAATTGGTCTTTGATTTCCCACCACATAACTTTCCGGCGTTTTATCGCATCCAATGGAATTTCCGGTATTTCCTTTCTTGTCAAATTTCCAAACTCGACACGCCAATCCATAGCATCAATAATATACTGTTCCGCTTTTTTCTTTAATTCCATAACAGAACCGCTATATCTTCGTATGTCAGTAAATGTCAAGCGCTCATCAGATGCAAATTTCGCAATCTGCAATTCATTAATAATACCACAATCACAAAAAAGAGCAGCACCTGCATTCAAAAGATAGTTTCCCTCTATAAGCTCCAATTTATCCAAAACAGTTTTTATATCAGTGTCCTCAAAATCAATTCGTCCAGCTTCTTTTGCTTTCCTCAGATACTCCTCAAAAGCATCTTCATTTACATCGTCAATTGTATACTTAGATATCCTCTTCTCCCATGAATAATCAACGTTATCACGCTTACGTATCATTGAATCATAAGTGTTCTGATCCATAACAAGATCTTCATCTGCCACTCTTATCCTTGGAACATTGTAAGCAAGGTAAGGGCATCTGCTGCCTTCAAAGCGTACTAAGATAGTCTCTCTGTCACCAAATTGTTGTATCTTTATTTCTGGATAAATAGCAGGTTTAATATGATTTCCGATTGCCTGACTTACTTTCCGCAAAGATTCATCATTGATTTCCTGTCCGATTACTGTTCCATCATTTTTCACACCAAAATACAATTCACCCATCTGGTGCTTGTTCAAAATGGCAGCAATAGAAAACATCGCTTCCTTTAACTCGCCAATACTCTTCTTATATTCAATTTGCTCTGTTTCAGAACCAATATTTACTAATGCCAACCTCATCACCCTTTATCCATTGATATTTGATATTGTACCTAATTTATCAACGAATATCAATGGAATTCTCCTTACAACAATATTATTCTTGCAAAAACAGCCATTTAAACCATTCTGCACATTTTACATCACACTTCCGGAAGTTTTTTCTTCTGTTTTCGTTCATATTTTCTATACTGACTGCTGCTTTTGCGCATACACTAAAAACATCCAGGCATTCCGTACAAATCCGGTCTGTCTTTGGGATCCCTTCTTTTATCTGTTCTTTTTTGTTCCAAGAATATAATCTTCCGCACTTTTTAACTGTACGACAGATTTGCAATAACCGTAATTTACATTGACATTTCCTTGTCCTTCGCTTCCCACGCAAATAGGGATTTATTAAATTGATTTTTAGAAATTGCACTGTCTTTATGCCAATCTGCGTAATGAATAAAAGCAATATAAATTTGCAGCTAAAATGATTCCATGATATTCTGGAGATATAGCTTAGGAAGGCAATCTCTCTTTTTCGTGCAGAAATTGAGAGGAAAAAAACGGAACCAGAATATATACTAACAATTGTCAGGAGGATTTTTGCTATGGAATGGATTGAAAGATTAAATGAAGCTATAAGTTATATCGAGGAACATTTAACAGAGGAGATCAATTATGAACGGCTTGGGCAGATTGCCTGCTGTTCTTCCTATCATTTCCAGAGAATGTTCACTTATATGGCGGGGATTCCGTTATCTGAATATATCCGCAGAAGAAAAATGTCACTTGCCGCCGTAGATTTACAGAGCAAAAACATGAAAATTATTGATGTGGCAGGAAAATACGGATATAATTCCCCTACCGCATTTAACAGAGCGTTTCAGTCCGTCCATGGAATCGCCCCATCTGTTGTAAAAAATGAAGGGGTATCCGTAAAATCTTTCCCACCTATCTTATTTAAAATCACGGTCAAAGGAGTGGAAGAAATGAATTACCGGATTGAAACAAAAAGCGCTTTCCGTATTGTAGGTGTATCTGTACCTCTGCATAAGGATATTGAAAAAAATTTTACAGTCATACCCCCAAAGTGGCAGGAGATATTTATGAACGGAACACTGCAGAGATTAATCAGTATGATGGACACGCCGCCTATGGGAGTGCTTGGTGTCAGCACCTGTAATGACACGGAACCGTGGAGATATTATATTGCGGTATCTACTTCACAGGCAGCGAATGACCTTGAAGAATATGTTGTGCCGGCGGCTACCTGGGCAATATTTTCCGGAGAGGGAACAAATCAGTCTATCCAGGAACTGGAGCGGCGCATTGTAACAGAATGGCTGCCGACTTCAGGATACGAGTACGGCAATGCTCCCGACGTCGAAGTTTACTTAAATCCGGATCCGCAAAATGCACAATATGAAGTATGGATACCTGTAGTGAAAAACGAGTAATCAATTTAAAAACAAACGGATTACGAGGCTATCCCCTATTACAGCAGGGGATAGCCTTTTTTGTTACTTGCGCCTGCTTTTAAAATTTTCCATTCTGATTCTGCCAGTCGGCCTTATCTGCAATGGTCTCCATCACATCCCAGTGCTCGGCGATCCTGCCGTTCTCTACACGGAACAGGTCATAATATGCGGTAGGCGTTCCGCCGAAGGTTCCCTCGCTCACTGCCAGACCATAATTCCCGTCTGCCAATACCTGATAGGTCCTGGTGTATATCATCTGGATCCCCTGCTCTGCCAGTGCCGCAAGGGCTGCGCCCAGGCCGGACAGTCCGTCTGCAATTCCGGTATTATGCTGGATGTAGGTATCTCCATCAAAGTAAGAGGTCAGCTTATCCGGATTCTCACCGCGAAGCACGTCTCCTACAAAGCCTGTTACAACTTTACGTGTTTCTTCTGCGTCCACATCCTTTTTCTCCATTGTACCGTCAATCTGTGTGCGGCCGGAGGGATTCGGCTCTGCCTTGGCTGCCAGATTATCCCAGTGCTCCGCGATCCTGCCGTCTTCATCAAAGCGGAAGATATCAAAGGCCACCTGCTCCCCTGCTCCTGCGAAGTTGTAAACGGTCTGCAGGAATACCTTGTCGCCGTCGGCAAATGCGCGGATGTTATTTACGGTAGTCTTAACCGGCGCGGATGCCAGATAAGCCACGGAGCCGACGAATGCATCCCTGCCTGTTCCATATGCAAGATTATGCTGGATATATCCCTCTGCCAAAAGGCCTGCAGCCTTTTCGGTATCCCCGGTTGCGAATGTGTTGATGAGTTCCAATGCTTTTTGAATATTTGTGTTTGCTGCCATGTCCTGTGTCCTCCCTGATTATGGTTTATTTTTTATATTTTGATTAGTTTCTGTTTTCTTTGGAAGCTGTGCACCGCTTCCTTTGTTGTAATTAAAGTATATACAACAAAAGTCTTTTTGAAAATGGCCGAAAAATTGTGATTGTCACAACTTAAAGTTGTGGTATACTGTCCATATAAGCAACAAGCCAAACGGACATAGCCAGGCCGCTCTCTCGCCCGGAACAGATTCACTTCGTGCCTGCATGTCCATTTGGCAGTTATTGGGAGAGTCAGATACATTTCCGTTTGCTGTGAGATATTTGGATCCGTACATTATAAGGGGGGGGACTTTTTCATGGAATTCAAACACATCGAATATTTCATTGAAACCTGCAGGCACAAGTCCATTTCTCAAGCTGCCGAAAGTCTCTACATCTCCCAGCAGGCCTTAAGCCGCTGTATTGCAAATATGGAATCCGAGCTTGGATGCACCATTTTCTGCCGCACAGTAAAAGGCATTTCCCTTACGGAAGAAGGGAAATACCTTTATCATCAGTTTCAGCCCCTAGTTACGGAGTTTCAAAATACGCTCAATCAGACTGTCTCTCATTTTGAACACAGGCCCCAAAGGCTTTCTTTTGCCTGTGCGCCGTTGATTTTCGGCTTTTTAGGACCGGAACTGCTTTTGACCTTTCAGGAGGAACATCCGGAAATCCTGCTGGATATGAAAGAGCTGCCGGATGCCGACTGCGATGCTTACGTGCTGCAGAGCGAACAGCACTTCGGCCTCCTTGCCATTCCGGAAAACAAACATGGAGCAAGACTTGATTACATCACCGTTCGGACACAGCCGCTATATCTGTATGTCCATAAAAATCATCCCCTTGCAAAAGAAAAGGCCGTAAACTTCGGTATGTTGAAAGGGGAAAGCTTCCTAATGCTGGATAAGAAATCCTATTACCGGAAAATGATTTACTCCTATTCCAGGCCTTACGGCTATCAGCCTGCGCCTGCGTTTGAATCCTCGGACATCAACCATATCTGCAGTCTGGTGAACACAGGAAAGGGGATTTTTCTTGCAACGAAAAACCCTGCTATCCATGTGCTGTTTCAAAATATTGCAATGGTTCCCTTTGATGATGAAACACTGACATACAGCATTGCTTTTGTTTTTCAGAATTATGAGAAGCTTCCGGAAGCCTCGAAGAAATTTATGGAATATATTCTGGAACACACAAAAGACAGGCCATAATTTTATTTCTTAATAAAATGACTGTCTGCCTCCGGTATTCCGCCCTCATCCGACAGATATCGTTCCACTTTCATATGGAGATCGTATTTTTCTCTAAGCGCTGCGATCGTCTCCATCATCAAAGAGGCATGGTGCTGATCTATGGCCTGCTGGTCTTCCCAGCAGTCAATCAGCAATACGGTTTCCGGATCCGCCATAGGAAGGAAATAGTCATAACGTAAATTTCCTTTCTCTTTCCGGATCGCCTCCGCTGTCCCGGTGCTCTCCATCTCCTCCGCAAATTTACGTGCGGCTCCGTCTGTTCCTGTATAATAGATATTCACAGTAATACTCATATGTTTTTCTCCTATTCCAGTTCCGTAATATCCTTCTCAACACACCTTAGTCTAAATCAATTTCCAGCCACAAGAACATGTGTCTGTAAATCGATTTGCGCGTTGATAAGGACATTACTGTTTCCAGTTCCGTAATATCCCTTACAGTTTATCATAAATATGTAATCTTTCCAAGTCGCCGCTTCACCAGCTTTATAATTTATAACCGAAAATCTACAAGCTATTCACTGCATAAAACAGTTGACATTCTCGATATTCGAGATATAATAGAAACAGGTATTCTCGATATTCGAGAAACGGAGGTGATACACATGCCCAGGGTAAAATTTCAAACTCTGACAGAGCAGATGTTCTACACGCTTCTCTGTCTAAAGGAAGAATGCTGCGGCATGGATATTCTGGATCGGGTTCCTGCCATGACAGCGGGCCGGGTTAAGATTGGATCGGGCACGCTTTATACGCTCCTTGAACAGTTTCTGGATGCCGGAATGATACGGGAGACAAAGGCGGAGGGCAGGCGCCGCAGCTACTTGATTACGGACATGGGAAAAGAGATGCTGGATAAGGAATGCGAGCGGCTTAAAGCCCAGCTGGCAGATTATCATTTGATTTTTGGAGGGAGGAATGCATGATGAGAAAGACAAAGCTTCGCATGGAACCCTATTCCTTTTTTGACCACACCGGAATCTCCGCCCATCTGGAGCGGATGGCCAGAAAGGGATGGATGATTGATAAGATCGCCAACTACGGATGGCGGTACCGCCCTATGGAACCAAAAGCGGTACATTTTGCCGTTTCCTACTACCCCAAAGCATCTGAATTTGATCCAGAGCCCTCGGAGGATCAGAAAATATTCCATGACTTCTGCGCCCACACCGGCTGGAAGCTGGCCTGCACTTCTGCCCAGATGCAGATATTTTATAATGAGGAGGAGTATCCTGTTCCCATTGAAACCGATCCTGTTTTGGAGTTGGAAGCAATTCATGCTTCTGTCAAAAAAGGCTTTCTTCCCATCTATTTCCTGCTGCTGGCTGTCTGCATCTTGCAGATATTTACGTTTATCTCCTCGCTTCGAAGCGATCCGGCTGCCCTGCTCTCCAACCCTGCCAGGATTTTTTCGGGATTCTGCTTCTTACTTCTTGCAATTTCGTTTGTTGTGGAGCTTGTCCGTTATTTTGTCTGGCACTCCAAAGCAAAAAAGGCAGCGGAATACGGCAGATTTTTGAAGATACCAGGCACTTCGGGTTTCCAGAAAACCTTATTTGCCGTAATTCTTACGGGAATCGCATGCTGGGCCGCCGGCTCTCTTCTGTGGGGAAATTCCACACAGAAATGGCTGGGGATTTTAACCTTTATCTATGTTCCGGCCCTTTTCTTAATCGTAAACGGCGTCAAAGAATTTCTAAAGCACAGAAAAGCTTCCCGTTCCGTAAACCTCACCCTGACTATGCTTGCCAGCTTTATGTCTGCCTTTGTAATGCTGGAGCTGATTACTTTTCTTATCCTGCGCATCTCCTCCGGCACTCTCTTTTCCGGCAGGGACAGGGCGACTTATGAATATAACGGACGTACCTGGAGCATTTATCAGGATGAGCTTCCTCTTGTTGTGGAAGATTTGACGGATGTTGATTACAGGGAATACATCAAAGAGAACATCCGTGACGAATCAACCTTTCTGCTCCGTCAAAGCATAATGGCACAGTACCCGCGGTTTGACGCCGATAACTACGACGAAATTCCGCGTCTCTCCTATACCATTGTGACCGTCAGGGCACACGTTCTCTATGACATGTGCAAGCAAAACCTGCTTCGCAGCTGGGAACAGCTCTATCCTGACAGTGAAAGATATTATGTACCTGCGGATGCTGCTCCCTGGGGTGCTGACGAGGCATATCGTCTCTACGAATCACTCTTCGGACTGCAGAATGATTACCTGCTCTGCTATGACAATCTTCTTGTGGAAATCAGCTTTAACTGGGAGCCTTCTGCGGAGCAGATGAGGATTGTCGGGGAAAGGCTTCTTGCAGGGTAAAGAAAAGGAAATGCTGCTTTCACCCAATAATATTCTTTATTTTACTGCTTCAAAAGCCGCATCCAGCGCTGCGATCAGATCCTCTGCTTTCTCTATGCCGATGGAGAGACGAATGGTATTCGGCTTGATGCCCTGCTCCAAAAGCTCCTCCTCCGTGCACTGGCTGTGGGTAGTGGTTGCCGGATGAATGACCAGTGATTTCACATCCGCCACATTTGCCAGTAAAGAGAAGATGGCCAGATTGTCAATAAAGGTCTGAGCCGTCCCTGCGTCGCCTTTGATCTCAAAGGTGAAGATGGAACCTCCGCCCTCTGGCAGGTACTTCTTATACAGCTCATGGGTGGGTTCCGCAGGAAGCGACGGATGATGCACTGCTTCTACCTGAGGATGCTTATTCAGGTACTCTACAATCTTCAAGGTGTTGCTTACATGGCGCTCCACACGAAGAGAGAGAGTCTCCAGGCCCTGCAGGAAAATAAATGCATGGAAAGGAGAAAGGGTTGCTCCTGTATCACGCAGAATGACCGCGCGGATATAAGTCACAAATGCCGCAGGACCTGCTGCATCCGTAAAGGATACACCGTGATAGCTCGGATTGGCTTCCGAGATCCAGGGATACTTTCCGGACGCTTTCCAGTCAAAGTTTCCGCTGTCTATAATCACGCCTCCGATGGCTGTTCCGTGTCCGCCGATAAATTTTGTGGCGGAATGTACCACGATATCTGCCCCGTACTCAATAGGCCGGATCAGGTAAGGGGTTGCAAAAGTGGAATCTACCACCAGGGGAAGGTTATGCCTGTGGGCAATCTCAGCCAGTTTTTCCAGATCTATCACATTGGAATTGGGGTTGCCAAGGGTTTCTACAAAGATTGCTTTTGTGTTTTCCTGAATAGCTGCTTCAAAAGAACCCTCCACATAAGGATCTGCGAAAGTGGTTGTCACCTGATTATTCAGCGGAAAAGTGTGTGCCAGATAATTGTAGGTGCCGCCGTAAATGGTCTTGGACGCTACAATGTGCTCTCCCGCCCTGGCAAGTGCCTGGAACGTATAGGCCAGGGCTGCCGCGCCGGAAGCAACGGCCAAGGCTGCCGCACCGCCCTCTAAGGATGCGATTCTCCGCTCGAATACATCTTCCGTGGGATTGGTCAGTCTTCCGTAGATATTTCCCGGATCGCGAAGGCCGAAACGGTCTGCTGCATGCTGTGAGTTGTGGAACACATAGGAAGTGGATGCGTAGATGGGAACGGCTCTTGCGTCCGTTACCGGATCTGCCTCTTCCTGTCCGATATGTAACTGCCTTGTCTCAAATCCCCAGTTTTTCGAATCTTTCATATCTGCCATTTTTTGAATCCTCCGTTTTTATTCTTTTTTTGTTGTTCCTTTTATTCATACTAACATGGTGGGTTATTTCCGTCCAATATGCAAAAAAAATATCCGGTTATAGTTTTAAATTATAATCGGATATCCAATGCATTAAATATTTTTCTAAATATTTTCCTTCTCATTTCAGAAAAAACTCTTTCCCGTCCCAGCTTCCACATTTATATTAAACCTCAAGATATTTCTTAAGGGCCTCCACATACCGCTCCCCCATTTCACTTAGCAGGACATTCTTCTTTGTGATATAACCGATCTCCATAAGACTGTTCGGGTTCTGCTCATCATCTTCAAAGGGAATGGCCAGAAAATCGCTTCCGTTCAGTTCTTCGCATATGATTCCTGAACACAGGGTATAGCCGTTCAGTCCCACCATCAGGTTCAGCATAGTCGCCCGGTCATTTGCCCGGATCACCTGAGGGTACTCATTCGCCGCCAGAATTTCCTCTGCCAGATAAAAGGTGCTGTTATCACCCTGCTCAAAAGACAAACAGGGATATTCGTTCAACTGCTCAAAGCGGATAGACTTTTCGCCTGCAAGGGGATGATTCTTCCACAGGTAGACATAAGCCTGACATTCAATTAGGTGATGGAACTTAAGTCCTGCGGAACTTAAAAGCTTTTCCATGGACTTCCGGTTAAAGTCGCACAGAAACAGGACTCCAATCTCGCTTTTTAAAGTACTGACATCGCTGATAACCTCTGCCGTCTTTGTCTCCCGGATGGCAAATTCATATTCGGACATGTCAAATTCCTTCGCCATGTCCACAAAGGCTTTCACTGCAAAGGAATAATGCTGTGTGGAGACGCCGAATTTCTTTTTACAGGGGCCTCCCTTGCCATACCTTTCCAAAAGAGTTTCATACTGACTGTAAAGCTGTTTTGCATACAACAGAAATTCCACGCCATCGTTTGTCAGAGTTACGCCCCTGCCGTTTCGGTAAAACAGAGTAATTCCCAGCTCCTTTTCCAGCTCCTTTACCCCGTTGGTCAGAGAAGGCTGGGACACATAAAGCCGCTCTGCCGCTTTATTCATGGACTTTGTATCAGCAATGGTTATAATATATTTCAGCTGGATCAGCGTCATGTCAGCCGGCTCCTTTCCATGTGGTATATAATCCTACAGCAAAAAAGCAGCGAAGTCAAATCTAACGCTCCGCTGCTTTTTTGACTTACAGGTCAAAATTTCTGTATTTAACAAAAGAATCCGTCATGCCATCAGAAATGTCACTCTGTGAATAACGGCGTGGAATAATATCTGTCCCCCGAATCAGGCAGAAGTGCTACAATCACCTTCCCCTCATTTTCCGGACGTTTTGCAAGCTCAATGGCGCCGTGGAGAGCCGCGCCGGAGGAAATACCTACCAGGATTCCCTCTTTCTTCGCCAGAAGCTTTGCGGCAGCGAAAGCATCCTCGTTTTCCGCCTTAAATATCTCATCATAAACGGATGTATTTAATACCTCCGGCACAAATCCGGCTCCAATCCCCTGAATTTTGTGAGCGCCTGATTTTCCCTCGGATAATACGGGGGATGAGGCAGGCTCCAGAGCCACTACTTTAATATCAGGGTTCTGCTCCTTTAAGTACTCCCCGATGCCTGTTATGGTTCCGCCCGTTCCCACACCGGCAATAAAGATATCTACCCTGCCCTCCGTATCCTTCCAGATCTCCGGACCTGTGGCTGCTTTGTGGATGGCCGGATTGGCCGGATTTACAAATTGGCCCGGAATGAAGCTGTTCGGAATTTCCCTGGCAAGCTCATCTGCCTTCTCAATGGCGCCTGTCATACCCTTACTTCCTTCCGTAAGCACCAGCTCCGCCCCATATGCTTTCAGAATATTTCTGCGTTCTATGCTCATGGTCTCAGGCATGGTGAGAATGATCCGATAACCCTTGACCGCCGCAATGGAGGCAAGACCGATTCCCGTATTGCCGGAGGTAGGCTCGATGATTACGGAGCCCTCCTTTAAAAGCCCTTTGCTCTCCGCATCCTCGATCATAGCCTTAGCAACTCTGTCCTTTACGCTTCCTGCCGGATTGAAATATTCCAGCTTAACAAGAACCGCTGCTTTAAGGCCAAGCTCCTTTTCAATGTTTGTTACCTCCACTAAAGGTGTATTTCCAATCAGTCCCAAGGCTCCCTTATAATAATTTGCCATCTTCTTTTCCTCCTATTCTAAGTCGCTGCGCGACAGCACTAAAGGGTAAAGTCGCTTCGACACACTGGTATTGAGAGGAACTTTTATTCGAAAGGGCTCTCATAAAAGTTCCTCTCGTGCGCCTTCGCGACTTTACCAGTCGCTGCGCGACAGCACTAAAGGGTAAAGCCGCTTCGACACACCGGCAATGAGAGAAACTTTTATTCGAAAGGGCACTCATAAAAGTTCCTCTCGTGCGCCTTTGCGACTTTACCAGTCGCTGCGCGACAGCACTAAAGGGTAAAGTCGCTTCGACACACTGGTATTGAGAGGAACTTTCATTCGAAAGGCACTCATGAAAGTTCCTCTCGTGCGCCTTCGCAATGTTACGTTGAACAAAGAATATCACCTTTTACATACTATGTCAATATGAATATAGGTTTTATATTGTATTTTTTTCCATACTGGGTTATAATAAAATAAACGTTTGGAACTCTGTTATAAATGATGAGAAAAGAGATTCAAAGAGCACAAGATTTATGGAGGAGCCGCTATGATTTCAACAAAAGCCCGTTATGCCCTTAGAGTCATGATCGATCTTGCACAGCACAGGGATGCTGCTTATATTCCCTTGAAGGATATTTCTTTCAGGCAGGAGATCTCCGAAAAATATCTGGAGATTATTCTGCGGATGCTGGTAAAGGGGAAGCTTGTAAAGGGGCTTCGGGGAAAAGGCGGCGGCTATGTGCTTACAAGAGAGCCAAAGGATTATCTAGTAGGGGAGATTATCGAACTGACGGAAGGCCCTATCGCCTGTGTGGCCTGCCGATTGCCGGATGCGGAAAGCTGCCCCCGGAAGGAAAACTGCATTACCCTCCCCCTTTGGGAAAAGTATGATACACTTGTGCATGACTTCTTTTTTGGTATTACATTAAAGGATTTGATGGAGGGGGATTTTTAAATTCTCATAGAAAATGCCGTATCATCCGGGATTTTCCCAATGATACGGCACAAACAAAGCCTTATCTTCTTTTCTCCAATACCAGTACCTCAAAAGGTCTCAGGCTTACTGTACCATTCTTCACACAGCTGTCCTCATAATTCCCCAGGATTTTCTCATATCCGCACCAGACGACTTCTGTGGGAACCGTAATTTCCTTTCCGGTCAGGTTATTCAGCACAACCAGCTCCTCATCCTGATACTTTCTCCGATAGGCCAGCACATCCGGATTTTCCTGCATAAGAAAATCAATACTGCCCCTAGAAATCACAGACTTTTCTTTCCGCAGCTCAATCAGCCTTCTATAAAAATGATAAACGGAATCCCCATCTGCCATTTGGGCCTGCACATTGATTTCCCGATAATTCCCGGCCGTCTCTATCCAGGGCGTCCCGTCCGTAAAGCCGCATCCTGCCTCCCCGGACCATTGCATAGGCGTCCGGCTGTTGTCTCTTGAACGGGCGGCCAGAATCTTTAACGCCTCCTCTTTTGTCTTTCCCTGCTCCAAAAGAATCCCATAATAATTCAGGCTTTCCACATCCTTGTACTGACCGATATCCTGAAAATGGGGATTCGTCATTCCAAGTTCTTCCCCCTGATAGATATAAGGCGTTCCCTGCATCAGATGGATGCAGGCTCCAAGCATCTTGGCCGACTGCTTCCAATGCTGTCCCTCATCCCCCAGCCGGGACACGATCCGGGGCTGATCGTGGTTGCACCAGAACAATGCGTTCCATCCGTGTGCTTCCTGCATTCCCGTCTGCCACTCTTCAAAAAGCCTTTTCAGCTCCATCCGATCCGGTTCCATCAGACTCCATTTGTCCCCATTCTTGTAATCAACCTTGAGATGGTGGAAATTAAAGCACATGGACAGCTCCCGTTCCTCCGGGTTGGAATAGCGGATACAGTCCTCAATATGTGTGGAGGACATTTCTCCCACAGTCATAAATTCCCCGATTCCCGTATCACCCACCAGCTCTTTCAAATACTCATGGATATGAGGGCCGTCCGTATAGAACCGCCGTCCGTCCCCCTCCATGTCATCCGTAAATACTTCCGGCTTGGAAATCAAGTTTACCACGTCAAAGCGAAAGCCCTTTACTCCTTTTTCTTTCCAAAAGCGGATCACATTTTTAAGTTCCTCACGGACACGGGGATTTTCCCAGTTTAAATCGGCCTGTGTCACATCATAGAGATGAAGATACCATTTCCCGAGGGCAGGCACATACTCCCATGCCGGGCCTCCAAACTTGGACTGCCAGTTTGCGGGAAGCTGATCCGGAGTTCCGTCCCGAAAGATGTAGTAATCCTGATATTCCTTTTCTCCTGCCAGAGCCTTCCTAAACCATTCATGATCGGTGGAGGTATGGTTGAACACCATATCCAGCATCACCTTAAGCCCTCTCTTGCCACTCTCGGCAATCAGCCGTTCCATATCCTCCATAGTACCGAATCCGGGATCAATGGCACAGTAATCCGCCACGTCATACCCGTTGTCATTCTGAGGTGAAGGAAATACCGGAGTAAGCCACAAGTAATCCACACCAAGGCCCTGCAGGTAGTCCAGCTTTTCTATCACCCCAGGCAAATCTCCCTGTCCGTCTCCGTCCGAATCCCGAAAAGATTTGGGATATATTTGATATACGATCTTTCCTCCAAGATCTGTCATGAAAGTCTCTCCTCTCTTTAATGCTGCTTTAATTCTGCTTTCTTAAGCGCACACTCTATAGCCAGTGAAACCAGTTGTTCATAAAATCTACTGTTCATAAAAGCCATAGAGTATGCTGCTTTTCGGTCTGTTATTTATTCAACATAATCCCATACATATTTTTATTGCTTTACTTAAATGTCACAAGAGTGGTTTCTTTTTCCTTTGCTTCCATCCCTGTATGGAATTCTATCTCTTTTGCACTGCCCGGCTCCGTGATAATGCATACGGTCACGTCCGGATGGCCTGCCGCCCGAATCTTCTCCCTGCTGAACCGAACCAGCGGATCGCCTGCCTTTACTCTCTGACCGGCCGACACCTCATAGGTAAAGCCGTCTCCGTTCATATCCACCGTGTCAATACCGATATGCAGAAGAATCTCCATTCCGTTGGCAAGCTTCAATCCACAGGCATGCCGGGAATCCTCCATCAATACCGTAACCTCCGCATCTGCCGGAGCACACAGCACTTCGCTGTCCGGTATAATGGCAAGTCCCTCTCCCATAACGCCCTCGGAAAATACGCCGTCGCCAACCTCTTTTAAGGGAATTACCTTTCCGGATAAAAATGCTTTCAGTTCTTTGGGAGCATCCGCCTCATTTTCACTTTCTGCTTCTGCCAAAAGATCTGCTGTCGCTTCCCCATTTGCAATAGCGGCTTTCACTTCGCCCTTTTCCGATGCAGTCAGCTTCTTCTTTCCTGCTATCATAGTCAGAGCCAGCGGAACGGCCACCGCAATCACCATGCACAATGCAAAGCTTCCCATGAATTCCGGCTTTATGGAAAGGATTCCCGGAAGTCCGCCCACGCCGATTGCATTTGCCGTTGTTCCCGTTGCCACACAGACAACTGCCGCAGCGGCGGAGCCAATCATACCGCACACAAAGGGGAAGCCTTTCTTTAAGTTTACGCCGAAGATAGCCGGCTCCGTAACTCCAAGGTAACAGGAAATACATGCCGGAACATTGACCTCCTGGGCCTGTGCATTTTTCTTCTGCAGAAGAATCATTCCCAGTACCGCAGATCCCTGTGCTATATTGGACAAAGCAATCATGGGCCACAGCATGGTTCCGCCATAGTCTGCAATTAGCTGCAGGTCAATGGCATTGGACATATGATGAAGTCCCGTAATCACAAGAGGTGCATAGACAAATCCGAAAATCGCTCCAAATACAACCTTAAAGGTTCCTGTTATTCCGGCATACACCACGGAGGAGATGACGGATCCAATCTTCCAGCCGATAGGTCCTAAGACAAAATGAGAAGCCATCACTGCCAGCAAAAGGCTGCAGAAAGGAATCACAATCATGGATATTACCTGAGGCGTTATCTTTCGGAAGAATTTTTCCAGGTATACCAGTGTAAATGCTGCCAGGATAGCCGGAATCACCTGTGCCTGATAGCCAATCATATTCACCTTGATAAATCCAAAGTCCCACTTGGGAATATCGGCAGCAGCCGTACCTGCCACCGCATAGGCATTCAAAAGCTGTCCCGACACCAGCGTCAGCCCGAGAACGATTCCAAGCATCTGGGTGGTGCCCATCTTCTTTGTTACTGACCAGCAGATGCCCACCGGAAGCATGTGGAAGACGGCTTCGCCAATCAGCCACAGAAAGCTGTCAATGCCGGCCCAGAACTGGCTAATGTCGCAGAGGGTTTTGGTTCCGTTCTCAAACAGGTACAGGCTGTCAATACAGTTGCGGAAGCCCAGGATCAAACCTCCGGTGATAATGGCCGGAATCAACGGTGCAAAGATCTCCGCCAGTGCGGTCACGATCCGCTGCAGTACATTCTGGTTCTGCTTTGCCGCCTGTTTTACCGCATCCTTGGATACGCCCTCAATTCCTGCTGCCGCAATAAAGTCGTTGTAAAAATCGGCAACCGTATTTCCGATGATCACCTGAAACTGGCCGGACTGTGTAAAGCTTCCCTTCACCACTTTCATAGCCTCGATTCCCGGTACATCTGCCTTTGCCGGATCCGCCAGTACAAAACGCATCCTGGTCATACAGTGTGATACTGCTGCTATGTTTTCCTTGCCCCCTACCAGGCCCAGCAGCTCTTTTGCATCCTGTGCATACTTACCCATAACCTCATTCCTCCGTATCTTTTTTACTTGTTTAAACATGTTATGTTTTATATATATCACACTTGTTTAAACATGTCAATAGGTTTTTGAAAATTTGTTTAAACAAGTTTTGCATTTTTTCTTGACTTTCGAAAGCGGGGATTTATAATAAAGGATAGAATTGATTTGTGAAAATGTGGAATGTGGTAACGGACGCAGTCAGAAAGGCCCATATATCCCTCCCTGCTCCGCTTGCGCTAACACGCCTTCCGGGATATATGGGCCTTTCTGACTGCTGGTTATTGGGTGTTTTTACTGTATTGAGCTGTTACGTTGTTCTGCTTTGAAAATTGCTGCTAACTTTTTTTACTGGCAGACTTTTATTCAAAGCCATAAAATATCTATTTAAAGGAGTTTCTTATGCCTAAGAGTATTTATGAATCGATATATAAGGATTTAAAACGGAGAATTGAATCGGATGAATTTGCCTATCGGGAGCTTCTGCCCTCGGAAAATGTGCTGATTCAAACCTATGACTGTTCCAGAAATACGGTCCGCCGGGCTATTGGACGGCTGGTGACGGACGGCTATGTGCAGACTATACAGGGAAAGGGTGTGCGCAATATCTACCGCCCTGTGGAGCAGACAGCCTTTACGATAGGAGAGATTGAAAGCTTTCGGGAATCTGCCATTCGGAACGGCCATGCCTATCATACTAAGGTGCTGCTGTTCATGGAACTGACAACAGATCCATCTTTGGCCGAAAAAACAGGCTTTCCGGCAGATTCTGATATTTATTACTTGCAAAGGCTTCATTTTCTGGATGGGAAGCCTTTGATTATCAATCATAATTATTTTTTAAAGGAATGCACTCCTGGTCTCACTAAGGAGATTGCCGAGGCTTCTATCTATGATTATCTGGAGCATACCCTCCATATGACCATTGTGAACAGCCGCCGGATTATGACGGTGGAAAAAATTACGGAGATTGATGAAAAATATCTGGAATTGAATGTGGAGGATTATAATTGTATGGCGGTAGTTACCAGCTATACCTACAATAGTGACGGGATTATGTTCGAATTCACCCAGTCCCGTCACCGGCCGGATTATTTCCGGTTTCAGGAGCATGCGGTGCGGAAAATGTAATAATGATACTCAAAAGTCTGATAATGGGCTTCCGAAAATAGAGCAGTCCCTTATCAGACTTTTTAATTTAGATCTACGGCTGGTAGTCTGTAGCGGACTATTAGATCCATCCCTGTTCCATGCAATAATGATAGATGCCATCCTCCGCCACATGTCCGCATATTTTATCTGCTGCCGCTTTTAGTTTCTCCGAACCGTTTTCCATGGCTATTCCCAGTCCGACGGCCTTAAGCATCTCAATATCATTGTCGCCGTCCCCAAAGGCAATTGCTTCCTCTTTCTTCAGGTGGTAATGCTCAAGAATTTTTCCAATCCCGACGCCTTTTCCGCCAGTGGCAGGAATTACATCAACGGCTCTGTCCCACCATGCGGCGATCTTGGCGTTTTGTACATGTTCCTGGACTTTGGCGTAGTCACTTTCCCGGCATCCCAGCATAATCTGATAGACATCTTTTTCCTTTGCAACCTCCCAAAAATCCTCCGCTACCTCTAATTCCAATTTCGCAAATGCAATATAATCAGCCAGATCCTGATCTTTTCCATTTGCAGCCAGACGATCCAGGGTGGCAATTAATACCGGCCTGTGAATTCCCGACGCATTTTCAATAATCTGATACACGTCCTTTTTAGGTATGGGATTGCAAAATATTTTCTGCTGCTTATTGTAGCAATAGGAGCCGTTGAAAGTTAAAAATGCATCAAATTCCACCCCCTGAAAATCAGGAAGTTCCAGGGGTGTTCTTCCTGTTGCAATGCAGATAAGGATGTTATTTCGCTGCAGCTCCTTAAGCGTATATACCATTTTTTCTGATATGATTTTCCTGTTCATATCAATCAGAGTCCCGTCAATATCAAAAAATGCTATTTTTATATTGTTCATTGTTCCATTCTCCAGCTCTTAGGTTTTTTTCTGCAAAAATATATTTTCCGACGTATTTTGTTTATATCAAGATAAGGCTTTTGAATTTCTTTCACTTTTTCTGTTCCTGAAAATGGAAGAAACCGCCATGGCCGCCGCTCCCAAGGCAAGGTAAATCACTCCGTATCGGATAAATGCAGGCTCTCCCATGTCAAAGAAAATCCATGTTCCTATTAGAAATAGTATTGCTGAAATAACCGGAAGGCCCCACAAATGCTTTCTGTCCTTTCCGGCAAAAGCGCCTATGATCACGGAATATATAGGATTAATGGCATAAAACAGCAGAAAACAGGCTGCCATTCCTCCATCCCCTTTTATAAAGGTCGCGGCCATCCAGGGCAATGCCAGCATCACAGCAGCAGAGATACCCAGCCAGCAGATATATGTTTTTTTCGTCATATGATTTCACCTCCACATGTTTCGATTCTTCTTCGGTTTTCCATGCCCGAAATAAATCTGCCGTTCTCCCAGGCTGCTGATCTTATCGGTGCTTTGCAGCATAGTGTCTCTGTCATTGTAAAGCATGGATGACGTTGGGTAAAACATATTCATTAACGCATCCCCCGCAATCAGTTCTTTTTCCATAATGTCAATCCCTATGGAGCCCCGGGTGTGTCCGGGCAGGCTGATGATCCTTGCCGGAATCCCGTAGGCTTCCAGAACATCTCCCTCTTTTAAAGATATGTCTGGTGTGAAGAAAGGGATCTGATCTTTGCGAAAGCTTTTTATGGATTCCGACAAAACTATTTTCCCTAAAATGCCCCGGGCTTCCAAGGGCTGCAGCATATTGTCGCCAATGAGAGGGATGTCCGCTTCATGCATGGCAATGGGGCAGTCCAAAGCGTTGGAAAGGAATGCGGCGTTCTGGATATGATCCACATGGCCGTGGGTCAGTACCAGGAGTCGCACATCATAGGGCTTTAAGGCATCCAATATTTTCTGACGATATTTTTCTCTTCCTGTATCCACAAGTATCCCGGTTTTTCCATAGGAAATAAAATAACAGTTTACATTTCCGCAGCAAATTCTTTGTACCATGCACATTTCTCCTAGTTTGAGTTCGTATTATGCTTCTGCCATATTTTCTATATTTTCTGCCACAGCAGCATGTTATCCTGAAATGTCACAGACAGTCTTCCCGTGTCTTTCAGCCAGGAAAGATAGGAGCGCACTGTGCTGCCTGCCAGCACATACTGCTCAAAATTCATAGTGAGCCCATATCCTGTAAATACCTCCTGCAAAATTTTTTCAAAATGCACAGGCTCCCGGCAGATAGATAAAATTCTCTCGGCTACCTCCTGCACTTTATCCCTGTTATAGCGGACAAGCCCCCGGATATCCGGGGATGCCTGTGCATGGGCAGGAACAAACATGGGCGCTTCCATCCTCTCCACCTTATCCAGTGTTTCCAGATATGCCCCCACATCATAGATAAAGGAAACGGCGTACTTCTCCAGGGTTTCTCTGCTGCTGATGCAGTCGGCAAGGAATACTACCCCGTCCGGCATCCGAAAGCCTGCCATATGAAAGAAATGCCCCGGCAGCGGTATCACTTCAATCTCCTTTGGAAATTCCTCATGGGAAAAATCCGTCACATCGCTTTCCTGTGCCATCAGGAACTTATGCCGCAAATCCTTGCAGGGATAACCGCCATAGAGAAATGACGGCTCCAACAGGGGATATTTTGTAAATGCGGCCTCTATGCCGCAGGAATAAATCCTGCACCCTGTCTGACTCTGAAGATAGCGGTTGCCGCCGATGTGATCCGCATTGGAATGGGTGTTTAATATGGCTTTTAGATGCCAGCCGTTTTTATCCAGAAGCTGCCTGACCTTTCTTCCGGCATCCTTATCATTTCCGCTGTCAATCAGATAGACGTTGTCTTTGTCCGGCACGTAGACTCCTATTTTCGCCGGACAGTTTATGTAGTAGCACTGCTCGCTGATTTGCATTAATTCGTACATGTTTTCTCCTATTCCAGTTCCGTAATATCCCTTACAGTACACTTTAACCTAAATCGATTTCCAGCCGCAAAAAACATGCGTCTGTAAATCGATTTGTGCACTGTGCGGGATATTACTGTTTCCGGTTCTGTAATTGCCGTGTTGCAAAGCCCTGTATTTTCTTGTACACTGAGAATAACACGGATTTTTGTATAATTCAAGAAAAGGAGACCGGCAGGGAATGAAACAAGAGGAATATTGGAACAGCGTGTCAGAGAAAAAGGAATTCACCCCCCTTCAAGCAGAAGAATTTTCTAAATATGTAAAAACGGACAGCCGTATCCTTGATGTGGGCTGCGGATATGGGAGAACTCTTGACGAGCTGTATCGCAAGGGCTATCACAACCTGATCGGTATTGATTTTTCAAGGGGAATGATAGAAAGAGGGAAGCAGCAGTTTCCCTATCTTGAGAAATAAGACAGCCTCTCTGATGCTCGCAGGAATAACCCAGGCAGGAACGCCCATGATTAAAGCACAGCTCCCTCAAAAAACCGGATGGCTTTTCCAAATTCCATGTTCAAAGAGGTCACATACATGGGATCGGAAAAGCCATCTGATTTATTTTATGACAAGGTATCTACTTTTACATCTACGGACTGGTCGGGAATCTCAATCTGGCTCCCCTTATATGCCGCCTGTGCTTTGGCCCGCTTTACTTTCAGGGCCTCCGGAGTTGCTTCCACCTGGGCCCGTGTTGTCTTTCGTTCCTGTAAGAGGATTCTCTCACGCTCTGCGGCATCATGGAACGCCGCGCCTTTTTTCGCAGCATTTTCGACTGCGGCTTTTTCTTCGGTGCTTCTGGGCGGTTCTTTCTCTCCGGTATTTTCCACCGGTTCTTCCTCTTTCATGCTGTCTTTGGAGTCTTCTATGCCAAGCTCGGTCTCTTTCAATTCCTTAAGCTCTCTCTCCACTTCCTGCTTCTCTGCTTCTGTGGGAAGCTTGGCATATTCGCCGCTCTCTACGAATTTTCTCACGGTTTCTTCCATGGCCATATTTTTCTGAAGCTCCTGCCAGGCAATCCCAAGCTTGGCTCCCTCAGGTATGGCAGGATTGTTCTTCACGCTGTTGACTACGCTTAAGGAAGCCGCCACACGGTCCGTCCTGACCTGCTGAACTTCTTCCTTGGTCTTGCAGTTTTTCAGCTTCTTCTCATAGCTTTTTTGCTCGGCTTCGATGGCTTTCACTTTCTGATAGGTCTGGGGATCGTGCTTCTCTAAGTACTCCATCTCCTCCTGCGTCAGCTTTTTGCCCGCTGCCAGCTTTGTGCGGATCTGGGAGGAAAGCTTTGCCGAACCGTCCGCCTGAGCCTTTCGGATCTCCTCTGCCTGCCGGGCTGTGGGATCCGTCAGTTTGGTGCTTCCGTCCGCAGTAAAATCATTATCCTGCTTTTTCTTCTGCCATTTTAACTGCATTTCCATATTTTTTGTAAATGTGCCTAGTGATTGTATTGCTGTAAAATCCAAAAGCTGCACCTCCCTGTTAATAAAACGAGCGTTCTGTAATTGCCGTAAAAATTTTGAACATATTTATAATTGAATGTGGAAAATGTCAAATCAATAAAATACTTTACATTATTTCGGCTAAAATACGAAGCAATCTCAAATTTTACGCACTTGTATCGATTGTTTTTCGTGGAAGCACCAGGCTGTTGCCTGATTTTACAAGTGCCTGATCTACGGATTCCCTTGTCACATTGTCCAAAATGCTTCTGTCAAAGGGCATGCCTAATTGCCAGTTGGGATTGGCAGCTTTTACTGCGTCATAAAATGCCGCATGGTATGCCCTCTCATACTGGCCTAAGGTCCAGGTTCCTTTCAGCCTGTCTTCCTTTGGAATGCTGAGCTGAAATTCGCGGTAAACCTCGGATCTCTTCGTAGTATCACCGTTTGCAACGCCGTATTCCTGCAAGAAATGGCGTTTTGTCTCCTCAAACATATTTTGGCGTGCTTCCTCGGAAATATCTATAATCTGATGCCGCTCGGATTCCGGAATTCCCGTTGCCACCATTCCCGGCACCACGATGCCGTTCGGGCCAACAAAGTCTCCCTCGGAATTGTACATCTTCATGACATTTCTCATATAGGCCTCTTCTCCGCCGAACATCTCATACATCATCTTTTCCCAGGGCGACATTTTGGCTACCGCCGCACGATGGTTCTCAAGAAAGTCCTTTGCGGCCGCTTTATATTGGCTGCCATTCGTATCAATCGTATGATAGCCATAATTTCTGTTACTTCCGGCTCCCAAACTGCTAATATTCATATAATCCTGTACCCCCTTTATAAGTATATCGGCAGATATTTCCTGTTTGCTAACCTGTATTGTGTTAAATGGCTGTTTCTTTTTTACGGAACTTCCTGCTATGGTTCCAATGTCTAAAAAATTGCAAAGGGATAGGGGCTGTCGGGAAATAAGACAGCAGACTTTTCTAATACACAGGGTATAGAAATGGCTGATGGCTTATTTCCAACAGCCCCCTAAGCGTTTGATTCACACGGCTCTTAGATACGGGGATTCTGTTCGCTAAATAATTTCCCTTATTTTCTGTATTGCTTCCTCTTTTGTGGCAGCAAAGAATGCGTCTCTCCCTTTGTTGCTTTCATAGATAAAGTCCTTCAGCGGTTTGCTGGTATAGTGTGAGTAATCGCCGTATATGGCAATCTTCCCACCATAGTTTATATATTTTTGAAGAATTTCTCCTGCCAGACCGCTGCTTAAAACAAAGAAATCTTCAATAATTAACTTTTTATCTACGACGATATACTTTGTGCCTGCATCATATTTGGCAGACATAAGTAAATCAAGCGCAGAATCCACGTCCG
>JAETRR010000088.1 GCA_021770065.1 Lachnoclostridium sp.
ACCGCTGCTTAAAACAAAGAAATCTTCAATAATTAACTTTTTATCTACGACGATATACTTTGTGCCTGCATCATATTTGGCAGACATAAGTAAATCAAGCGCAGAATCCACGTCCGTAATCACTTTACTGTCGCTTGAAACAACAGCAATGATTCCGCCGCCGCAATCAATTTTTTCAAACTTCATGCCTGTACCTCCTTTTCATGAACCGCAGACAAAATCCCACATTATCGCCGCCCGAAACGCTTTAGGCATTATAGCATGGGGTGAGCATTTATTCAACTGTTTTTCAGACAGCCCCGTGATTCCCGGCCTGGTAATTATTTTCTTACTACGCTGATTCGTTCCCGGATATGGTTTCCGCTTACAATCTCGTCAACCATGGCAATGGCATAATCTGCATAGCTGATAATGCTTTCGCCTTTTTCATTCAGTGTCAGTTCCTCACCGGACAAAATGTACGCTCCGGTCCGCTCACCGTCTGCCTGGAAATCACCGGCAGGACTGATAAATGTCCATGCTGCATCATTACGCTCACGCAAATCAGCCAGCGCTTTCCCCTGAGCCTTTGCAAGCGGCAGATACTCAGCCGGGAAATCCGCACCGTCAGACACAACTGCGGTATGCTCCGGGTTTACATACAGGCTTCCTGCGCCGCCCACTACTACAAGCCTCTTTTCTGTGCCGGAGAGAATATCGCACAGATGCATCAAGGATTTACTGTGCAGCGGAAGCTGCTCCTCTGCCCAGGCGCCAAAGGCATCCACAACTACGTCATAAGCCTCCACGTCTTTTGCTGTCAGATCAAACAAATCCTTGCTCACATACTGCTCTGCTGCGGTCTGATTTTCACCTCTCGCAATAGCGGTCACCTCAAGCCCTCTGTCAATGGCTTCTTTTACGACTAACTTACCAACTCTCCCGTTTGCACAAACAACTGCAATTTTCATTTTTATACCTCCGTCAATATTTGTTGTAACATTTTATATTACAACCAGATTATAGTTCACTCGCGTTGTAATGTCAAGCATTACAATTAATTTTTTTTAATTTTTTTGGCTCTTTTTCAACAAACCTTTTTCAAAGTTGTAATTCTTGACATTACATCTGGTTTCGCTTATAATTTAGTACATAAAAAATGTGAGGTGACTTCTATGCAATTTTCGTCCAGGCTTCCCATAGCCGTGCATATCCTGCTGGCAATCGTTGAATTTGAGGGCAAGAATAAAACTACTTCCGTATTTCTTGCCGGAAGTGTAAATGTGAACCCTGTGATTATCCGCAACACCCTTGGTCAGCTCAAGGCTGCCGGCCTTATAACTGTAAAAGCCGGTGAGGGCGGCTCAGCTCTTGCAAAAAAACCGGAAGATATTTCTTTAATGGATATCTTTGAAGCTGTTGAAAAAGAAGAAGAATTATTCCATTTTCACGAAAATCCCAACCCGGAATGCCCTGTTGGGAGAAATGTTCACGCCGTATTAGACAAGAGACTTTTATCTATACAGGAAGCTATGAAGCAGGAAATGAAATCAATCACTTTGCAGAGTTTAATTGATGATATGAACCATATGCTTGATCCGAATGAGTAAAAAAATGCCATCAAACTGTCCGGCAGTTTGGTGGCGTTTTTTGTAGTTGTATTTCCATTTTCATCCAGATAAAATATGTATCTTTTTCCTGCCTGCTGTTGCCCCGATATCCATATTTTCTCCTTCTGCACATGTTTTTTATTTCCCCATGCTGCATGCTAAAGCTATCAACAGATAGTTTCTTCCTCTTAGCCTGCACGTTTCAAGCCCGGATCGTGATTTAATAATTTTTAATGTCTTTTTTTGTATGGAAATCATACATTTCCTGCAAGCATTCTTTAATACCTATCAGGTTGTTATTGTCATCATACTCCCCCTCAATGTCTACGGTTCCTGTGGAAAAATTTGTAAATGAAGCGCCGCTTCGCCAATCGTTAAAATACCGGACAATGCTTCCCTTGTAAGTGTAACAGTCTTTCTCTTTATCAAAAATCAGACCATAGGGTTCATATACAGTCATGTCCACAGTTCCGGTCTTCTCCACCGCAGCGGAATCCCTGCCGGACTGCGGCGCAGTATTTCGCCCTGTGCTCTCATCAGCTTCCTCCTGTGTACGTTTTTCAATGCCTGTCAGTGTTCCATAACCGGAAGCGTCCGGCTTTTCATAATCCCGTATGGTATAAATATCCGCCGTGCCATTTTCGTTTCCAAAGCTGCGTATAGTGCCGTGAAACTTTCCGCTGTTTAGGGCTTCACCGTTGGAAGTCAAAATATCTTGAAAATGCCGGACTTTTTCACCTTGAAAATACCACTGTTCCTCATTGGTATCGTAGGTCATGCCAAAGGGAGCATACTCCTTTTCCATCTCTAAAAGCTCCTCCTGGGATGGCGGATCTCCGGCGATTGCCGTGGCAGGGGCCGGATTGCGGATGGCTTCCAAATCACGGGCGTCAAATTCTTCTTCCGAAAATTCCGCCAGGCCCGTCAGCGTTCCGCTTGGATCAAAGGAGCCGTCAGATGCCCATTGGGAGGTATGAAGATCACGAACCGCATATACATCTACTACCCCGTTTTCATTGAAAAAGTCTCTGCCGGCTTTTGTATTGTCGCCCAGCGGATAGTAGTCCTCAAACCACCGGACTGCTTTTCCCTTATAATACAGTTCGTTTTTATCTGCATCATAGGTCATGCCAAAGGGCTCATAGATTTTGAATTGCTCTCCATCTGCACTTCCGTCCGGGTACGATTCCTCACACTCCTCTGCATTGGCGGCAAGGACAGGGGGTGATTCCTTTGACCGCTGCGGAAAGGCTTCCTCTCTCTGTACGGTACTTTCCTCCTGCAAAAGCGGCGCTGTGCCGCATCCGGCTATCACTCCCAGACATATGAGCGCCAAAAAGGCCTGCATTCTATTCTTTTTGTTTTTCATAGAATAAATCCTCCTTGAATATACAAAAAGTATAGCAGGCTTTTTTGTGATGAATTTGTAGTTTGTGTGTGATTTGTGTGTACTTGTCTACGGGAGCTGCAATCAGTCTCTTTTGTGCAGATACGTAAATTGGTTGATTTTGACGGGTTTGCTGCGGCTGCGCTGCCGGATTTTCTTACTATTACCCGTTTTCCAGCATTACAATTTCTTCCACGGATAGTCTGGGAACAAATTCGTGGATCTCCTCTATGGTGAATTTTCCGGATCTCAGCATTTTTGTGACTGTTTTTATGGCTTCCGCTTTCGCCTCTCTTTTTGCTTCTTTTACAGCTTCTTCTACCGCCGCTTTTGTGGCCTCTCCTACGATCTTATTGATTTCCGGCTCCATAAGTTCTAATAATGCATTGCACATACGATCACCTCCTCGTAATTCGTTGACAACAAAACCATTAGCTCTGACGCTTACCTCCAATACACTGTCTGCAAGCTCCCTTTCCTGCTTCTGGGTCAAGGCGTTCACATGTTCTAACAGCTCTTTCATATCCTGTTTTTCCATTTTGTCGGACAAGGCTTTCAGCCATATGTGATTTTCCTTATCCAGCTCTCTGGTAACAATGATTTGTGTCGGAAAAAGGACCTTGTCCAGTATGTAATATATCCCATGATATGGATTCGTTACTCGAATGCCATGTTTTTTAAAATAGTCAAATAAGCCTGCAGGCTTTCCCTCCCTGACTATGGAAACCGTAATATC
>JAETRR010000046.1 GCA_021770065.1 Lachnoclostridium sp.
TATTGTTATAGTGCCTCTTATGCTCTATAGTATTGGATGTTTTCTGTTTACAACGGAAAAAATGTATGAAATAAACTGGAATATTACATTACCAGATGACATGGATTTACTTGATGATAAGAAAACAGAATCGTTTCGTGGTGATGGCATTAGGCATACAGTTTATTCCGTTCATGATACAGAGAAATATTTTTTTGATTTTAAGACCGCTAATAACGATGAAATCGAAAAAATATGTTCTAATATGATTGCAGGTTTACAAGTGGAGGAAATTTATGCCCCAGATTTTACAACAGAATATATGTGGAAAAAATACACAAGAGATAATAATATTCTTATAGTTGTATATATTCTGGATAAGGAGCAACTTCATATGTTTCAACAACTCATTTGATTGACTGGAGGGAATATAATTGAAATTTAATATAAAGAAATCTATAAGTATACTATTAGTAACAGTAACACTGGTATCTGCTGATATGGTGACATATGCTAGCGGGATAGTACCACAGCAGGCTGAATCAGAATTAGATATTTGTCTGGAAAATAATATGCAGACAATAGAAACTATGTTGGAAGAACAGGGAACGAGTGTTTTGGAGGAACTGGATATTGCTATCAATAGATTGGAGGCTGAAAAGACAAAAGCAAAAACGCAGGAGGAGAAAGAGAGATTACAAGCCCTTATTGACACCACAAAGGAAATGCAGAGTTCCTATAACAATTATGTTACTGGCATTGCGCCAAGAGGGACGGAACATCCTGTGCTGACACCGGCTGTTGCTGCTGTTGCCTCATATTTTTCTTCATCTGGATATTTGCTTTCGTTTGAATTACTAGTACATGCACAAGATAACAACAAGTTGAATTCCAGCTATTCTCCACATTATGGAAATAGAATATTGTCGTCTCCTGTAGTTGCGAGAATAAAGCAGAGTAAACAAGATGTTACAGGGAGCGCCGCTTTCGAAAATTCTGGAACTCAAGTTCAAAAGGATTTGTACTATGCAATACATGCATTTAATTATACTTTTACTAGAAATACAGGGCAATTTAAGCTCACAGACAGATATGATTTTGAATATGGCGATTACAACGGCATTGCCGGGGCTGCTATTGATACGATGTGGCTGGCACAGGAAATGGGGGTAATAGTCCCGTATTATGTAAAAATTACAGTATAATATTTTTGTAATCAAGTAACCGCATGTTCACGGTGCAGACGAGAGAGTAGAAACGGGATATAAGATTGAAAGGATTTGGACTAATGAACACAAAACGTATGAATATTATTTATTTTATAGCGGATTGCATCCTTATGGTGCTGTGCTATTTATTAACCTGGTATATAGTCCGTAAATATTTTTTTGTATATGTGTGGACGATAAACACAGGAACTTCGTTTCTTGTTTTTTATTTAATTTCTTTAGGCTTGATTCCGTTCTATTTATGTATGCATAAACTGTATCATTTTTATGATTCAAAATCTGTTAAGAATGATTGGAATGGGCTGATTACCGTCGGTAAGGCAAATTTTATAAGTGTATTTCTTTTTGAGGTTTTCCTTTATCTGGGAGGCCGAAACAATTATATATACATGTTTCCACATAGTTTCAGTTTCTGGTTCTTTATGGTAAGTACTGCCTTGATCGTGATTGAAAGAAAATGCATTTTTACTATGAAAGTTCTTTTCCGCGCAGCGGAAAACTAAATTCAGGGATGCCCCATGCGCCGCTGCCGACTTTCATTTAATATTATTTTATATTGGATTTACTTTTTTGACAGTATTGTGTCTCAAGAGCCAAATACCCCGCACCTTGCTGCCTAGTCAGCTTGTTGTGGGGTATTTGACTGCAGAAAGATCAATTTTTCCTTTTAAACCGGAGGAAAAGGTGGTATACTATACCAAATATTATAAGAATTGCACTGCTGCGGTGCATCAGTAATGCATGAAAGCAGAACAGCCAGGAGTATAAGAGATGACAATCGAACAATTAGAAGCTTACGAACTGATAGAAAAAAGAGAAATCGATGAACTGAAATCCACCGGTTACTACTTAAAGCACAGAAAGACGGGAGCCAGGGTCTGCCTTCTCTCCAATGAAGATAATAACAAGGTCTTCTATATCGGCTTTCGGACCCCGGCGCCGGACGACACCGGCGTGCCGCACATTCTGGAGCACTCGGTTCTCTGCGGGTCGAAAGAATTCCCGGTAAAGGATCCCTTCGTGGAGCTGGCCAAGGGCTCCCTGAACACCTTTCTGAACGCCATGACCTATCCGGACAAGACGGTCTACCCGGTGGCAAGCTGCAATGACCGGGACTTTCAGAATCTGATCCATGTATACATGGATGCGGTTTTCTATCCCAATATCTACGAGAAGGAAGAGATCTTCCGCCAGGAGGGCTGGCATTATGAGCTGGAGTCTGAGGATGCGCCGCTTACTTTGAACGGCGTGGTGTACAATGAGATGAAGGGCGCATTTTCCTCCCCCGAAGGCGTGCTGGAACGTGAGATTCTGAATTCTCTGTACCCGGACACCTCCTATGCCAATGAATCCGGCGGTGATCCGGAGGCCATTCCTACTTTGAAGTTCAGCGAATTCCTGGATTTCCACAGCCGTTATTATCATCCGTCCAACAGCTACATTTACCTCTACGGCGACTGTGATATGGCTGAGAAGCTTATCTGGCTGGACGAAAACTATCTGGGCAGATATGACTGTCTTCCGGTGGATTCCGAAGTGCGGACACAGAAGCCCTTCACAGAGACACGGGAGATAGTAAGGGAGTATTCCGTCTCCGCAGAGGAGGGAACCGAGGACAAAACCTACCTTTCCTATAATAAATCTGTAGGAAACACCATGGACAAGAAGCTGTATCTCGCCATGCAGGTGCTGGAGTATGTGCTTCTCTCCATGCCTGGAGCGCCTTTAAAGCAGGCGCTTTTAGACGCCGGGATCGGCCGGGATATTATGAGCTCCTATGATAACGGGGTGAAGCAGCCCATTTTCTCCATTATTGCTAAGGAAGCCAATGCGGATCAGAAGGGTGCCTTTGTGGAGGTGATTGAGAATACCCTCCGCAGCCTGGCAGAGAAAGGTCTGGATGAAAAAGCTCTCAGGGCAGGAATCAACTATTTTGAATTCCGCTATCGTGAGGCAGATTTCGGAAGCTATCCAGCCGGGCTGATGTACGGTCTTCAGGCCTTTGACAGCTGGCTTTACGACGAAAACAGTGTATTTCTTCATCTGGAAGCGGTGGATACCTTTGCCTTTTTGAAGGAACAGGCGGATAAGGGATATTTTGAGGGACTGATAAGGACGTACCTTCTTGACAATCCTCATGCCTCCATTGTTATCATACGGCCCGAGAAGGGGCTGACAGCCCGGCAGGATGAGGAGCTTCGGAAGCGGCTGCAGGAATATAAGGGTAGTCTTGACAAAAATCAGATTGCGGAATTGATTGCATTTACCAGACACTTGAAGGAATATCAGAGCGAGCCTTCCTCCCAGGAGGATTTGGAGAAGATTCCCCTTCTGGAACGTGAGGACATCGGCAGGAAGGCCCTTCCTTTTCAGAATGAAGTATATCCGGCAGGCGATGTGCAGGTGGTGCACCACGATCTGTACACCAACGGAATCGGTTATGTAAACCTGATGTTCCGGGCCAATGAGATACCCAGGAGACTGGTGTCCTGTCTGGGGCTTTTAAAGGCAGTCCTTGGAAATGTGGACACGGAGCATTATACCTACGGAGAATTTGCCACAGAGCTGAATCTTCATACAGGCGGTATTTCCTGCGGAGTCAATTCCTATGAAAGCCTTAAAGAGCCAGGGACATATGCGGCCATGTTTGAGGTGCGCTGTAAGACGCTTTATGAGGAGCTTCCCAAAGCATTTTCCATGATAGAAGAAATGCTGCTGACCTCAAAGCTCTGGGATCGGAAGCGGCTTACGGAGATTGCCGCGGAGACGAGGTCAAGACTGCAGATGGTATTTACCACGGCAGGCCACTCGATGGCAGCTCTGCGCGCTATGTCTTATTTCTCGGAGAGTTCATGCTTTGCGGACGAGACGGGCGGCGTGGCTTTCTATGAGTTTATGGAGAGGGCGGAGGATGCGCTTTCGAAAGATTGGGAGCAGGTTGCCAAAGACCTGGAGGAGCTGGCCCGCTGCCTGTTCCGGAGGGAAAATCTGACAGTCAGCTACACGGCAGAGAAAAAGAGTCTGGAGGATTTGAAAAAGCAGGTGGAAGCTCTCCTTGCAAAGCTCTATGACGATCCGGCAGAGAAGGAGCACTGGAGCTTAAAGGCTTCCCGTACAAATGAAGGCTTAAAAACTTCTTCCCAGATTCAGTACGTGGCCAGAGCCGGAAGCTTCGGGGAGGCAGGACTGCCTTACACAGGAGCCCTGTCCGTGCTGCGGACCATTATGAGCTACGATTATCTCTGGAATAATGTCCGGGTGAAGGGCGGAGCTTACGGCTGCATGAACAATTATACCAGAACCGGAGCCGGTTATATGATGTCCTACCGGGATCCCAATCTTGATAAGACCAATCAGATCTTTGAGGAAAGTGCGGATTATGTGGAGAAGTTTGAGGTATCGGAGCGTGATATGACGAAATATATCATCGGTACGGTCAGCAATCTGGATACGCCTTTGAACCCCAACGCCAAGGGAGCACGGTCCATGAGCGCCTGGCTGCAGGGATTGGAGGCAGAGACGGTACAGCGCGAAAGGGATCAGGTGCTCGCCTGTGAGAGCAGTGACATCCGCGCTCTGGCGCCTTATCTGAAGGCGGTGCTGTCACAGAACCATCTCTGTGTGATTGGAAATGAAGCGAAGCTGGAGGAACAGAAGGGATTGTTTAAGACGGTGAGGAATCTGTTTCACTAAAGAATACTGTTTATCCAGTAAGAGCGGCAAATGCCTCTTCGGGCCGGATACCTGTTTCCGGCCCTGGAAGGATAGATAATGAGAGGACAAAGGAGGGAGTTTGTAAATGGATACTTTACAACTGATACTGTCAATTTTACCCCCGATTATTGCAATTGGCCTGGCTTTGATTACCAAGGAGGTTATTTCTTCCCTGCTCATCGGAATTCTGGCCGGAACTCTGATTTACAGCCAGGGCAATGTAGTGGGCATGGTGACCTCGGCCTTTGAGCTGATGGGAAGCAAGATTGGCGACAATGTGAACATTTTGATTTTCCTGGGACTTCTGGGTGCGCTGGTAGTCATTGTGACCCGTGCCGGAGGCTCTGCAGCCTATGGAGAATGGGCTTCCAGGAAGCTGACCACCCGAAGGGGCGCTGCCCTTGCTACAAGTGCCCTGGGCTGTCTGATTTTTATTGACGACTATTTTAACTGCCTGTCCGTGGGAACGGTTATGCGTCCTGTGACGGATAAGCACCGCATTTCCCGGGCAAAGCTGGCCTATCTTCTGGATGCCACTGCAGCGCCCATCTGTATCATTGCGCCGGTGTCAAGCTGGGGAGCTTCTGTGGCTTCCTATATGTCGGATGCTACGGGGATGAACGGAATGACCACCTTTGTGAAAACCATTCCCTACAATTTTTACGCGATTTTAACTATTATAATGATTCTGGTTGTGTGCCTGACAAAGCTGAACTACGGCCCTATGGCGAAGTTTGAGAAAAATGCCATTGAAAAAGGCGATCTCTTTACCCATACGGATAATGTGGTGACGGATGATTTTGGCGGTAACAACGGCGGGAAGGCTTTGAAAGGAAAAGTGTACGACCTGGTAATTCCCATTCTGGCTCTGATTGTATGTACGGTTCTTGCCATGGTTTACACCGGCGGCGGATTCTCCGGAACGCCGTTCCTGTCCTCCTTCGGTGAGTGCGATTCCTCCTTTTCCCTGGTGCTTGGAAGCTTCCTGGGACTGGTGGTGACTTTTATTCTCTACATACCCCGGAAGGTTTTGAGCTTTGTGGATTTTATGGGCGGCATTACCGAGGGAATCAAGTCTATGGTTCCGGCTTTTACAATTCTGATTCTGGCCTGGACCATCGGCGGCGTGTGCAGTTCCGATTATCTCAATACGGGTGAGATGGTAGGAAATGCCATTTCCAATTCCGCTTTCCCTGTATTCCTGCTTCCGGCAGTGATCCTGATTGTGGCAGGATTTTTAGGTTTCTCAACGGGAACCTCCTGGGGAACTATGGCGATTCTGATTCCCATCGGTGCGGCTATTGCAGGCACGCCCCAGACACAGCATCTGCTTCTGCCTATCTTTGGATGTACTCTGGGCGGCGCTGTATACGGCGACCATGTGTCTCCCATTTCCGATACGACCATCCTCTCCTCCACGGGGGCAGGCTGTAACCATCTGGATCATGTATCCTCCCAGATGTATTACGCATCTACGGTACTGGCATGCTGTTTTGTAGGCCATGTGCTGATGGGGCTTATGGGCGGAAGCCTGGTAGTGCCTCTGATCGTTTCCGTTGCGCTGCTGCTTGCGGTTTTGTATGTGCTGAACCGGATGCAGAGTAAGAAGGAGCAGATTGATTATTCACAGGTGAAGTTTTAAAAAACAGTAATATCCCTTACAGTGCACAAATCGATTTACAGACACAAGCTTTTGTGTCCGGAAATTGATTTAGGTTAAGGTGTACTGGAAGGGATATTACGGAACTGGAATAGGAGCATTTGTTGATGAAGGCAGATAATAAATCCGGCTTTGCCACCTTGATTGGCAGGCCGAATGTGGGAAAATCAACGCTGATGAACCGGCTGATCGGCCAGAAGATTGCCATTACCTCCCACAAACCCCAGACAACCCGGAACCGGATTCAGACGGTATACACCTGTGAGGAGGGGCAGATTGTCTTTGTGGATACCCCCGGTATTCACAAGGCAAAAAATAAGCTGGGCGAATACATGGTCAATGTGGCGGAGCGCACCCTCCGGGAGGTGGATGTGATACTTTGGCTGGTAGAGCCCTCGGATTTTATCGGCCCCGGGGACCGGCACATTGCGGAGCAGCTCAAAAAAACGGATACGCCGGTAATTCTCGTGATCAACAAGACGGATACGGTGAAAAAAGAAGAGCTTCTGCCCTTAATCGATACCTACCGGAAGATACACGAATTTGATGAAATCGTGCCCGTGTCCGCTCTCAAAGGTGACAATACAGATGTTCTGATTCAGCAGATTTTCAAATACCTGCCCTACGGCCCCAACTTTTACGATGAGGATACGGTAACGGATCAGCCTATGCGCCAGATTGCAGCGGAGCTTATCCGGGAAAAAGCACTGCGCTGCCTGGATGAGGAGATCCCCCACGGAATTGCCGTCTCCATTGAAAGCATGAAGACCCGGCCCGGAGGAAAAGTTACGGATATTGAGGCAACCATTATCTGCGAAAAGGATTCCCACAAGGGCATCATCATCGGAAAACAGGGAGCCATGCTGAAAAAGATTGGAAGCGCGGCCAGGTATGAGATCGAGGAGCAGCTGGGGCATAAGGTAAACCTGCAGCTCTGGGTTAAGGTAAAGAAGGACTGGCGCGACAGTGATTTCCTGATCAAAAATTTCGGATATAATAAAAAGGATATAGAGACATAGACGCAGAATTGCGCAGACTGCATTTGTATAAGCCTGCATCAGCACCTGTCAAGGCATTTATGAAAAAAAGAACTGGTATTTTTTTAACAGGATAAGAAAGATTCTCATGGAGATTCTATTAGTATACTGACAGTTAGAACAGGGGCGATAAAAATGACATGGGAGCAGTTTGAAGAGACGGGTGCAGTGGAGGACTACCTTTCCTACCGGGAATCTGTGGGAAGAGTGCAGACACGAAAGGGACGGCGGGAACCGGAAAGCATAACGGCACGGAAAGAGACGGAGTATGGGACAGACAATCACATTGACCGGCATGGTTCTGGCGGCATATCCGTACAATGATTACGATAAGCGTCTGATCGTGCTCACAAAGGAACGGGGAAAAATCACAGTATTTGCGAAGGGAGCCAGGCGTCAGAACAGCTCTCTTCTTGCTGTGTGCAATTCCTTTGTGTTCGGAGAATTTTTTGTGTACGAGGGCCGAAGCTCCTTCAATCTCATGCAGGCAAAAGTGCTGAACTATTTTTCGGAGCTTGGGACGGATGTGGAAGGTGCCTGTTACGGTTTTTATTTCTGCGAGGTGGCAGAGTATTATACCAGGGAGGCAAATGACGAGCTTCCCATGCTGAAGCTTCTGTATCAGTCCCTTCGCGCCCTGCTGAACAGGCATATTCACGATGAGCTGGTACGCTACATATTTGAACTGAAAACACTGGTGATAAACGGCGAATGCCCGGTGGAATTTGATGATCTGGAGCTGAGTGACTCCGCACGGTATGCTTTGAACTTTATTGCGGCTTCTCTTCCAGAAAAGCTGTATACTTTTACTGTATCTGAGGAGGTTCTGGGAGAACTCCGGTTTGTGCTCCGCCGCTTTCGGGATCTGTATATGGAAGGAAAATTCAAATCTCTGGAGATTCTGGAGGAAATGAGTTGAAAAAAAAGGAAAAAGACGCTATACTATCATGGAATGAAAGTCCGGGATTATAACCGCAGGATCGGGCTTTCATATTATGAGGAGGAAAGCGTATGAGAAAGTTAGTGAGTCTGTGCCTTTTGGTGCTTGTTCTCCTTCTGTCAGGCTGTTCCGAGAAGATACCGTCAGTGAATACCATTGCCGTGGATAAAAAGGGAGTGGTGACTTACACAGTCATAGAAGAGTTTGGAAAAGACTTTTATGATGCAGAGGGACTTCGGGCGGACATTGAAAAGGAGATAGAAGATTACAACCGGAATTTCGGCTCCGATCCCTTAACTTTAAAAAGCCTGGAGGTAGAGGACGGTTCTGCCGTTATGCAGATGCAGTTTACAGAGGCTCGGTATTATGAGGATTATTATAAAGCATACTCGGGAGGCACGCTTTTTGTGGGAACCGTAACGGAAGCCATGGATGCCGGATACGATCTGGCCGGTGAATTTATGGCGGCGGACGGTTCGCTTACGGATGTAAGCCGGTTATCCGGACTGGAGAGCCTTAAGGTATTGATTACAAGCGAAGCTCTTAATGTCCGTGTGCCGGGAGACATTCAGTGTGTAAGTCCGTCCGGAAGCGTACAGATTGTGGAAAAGAAGGAGGCGGCTGTCAGCGAAGAAGCGCTGCAGGCCTGCATTATTTATAAATAAAAAACAGTAGTATACCACACGGTGCACAAATCAATGAACGGCACATGAATCTGTGACTGGGAATTGATTTCATACAGGTGTACCGGGTGGGATATTACGGAACTTAAACAGTAATATACCATACGGTGCACAAATCAATGAGCAGGCACATGAATCTGTGACTGGGAATTGATTTCATACAAGTGTACCGGGTGGAATATTACGGAACTTAAATAAGAAGGAGACAGAACGATGGAAAAGACTATGGACAAAATTGCGGCCCTGGCAAAGGCGAGAGGATTTATTTATCCCGGTTCTGAGATTTATGGGGGCCTTGCCAATACCTGGGATTACGGAAATCTGGGTGTGGAGCTGAAGAACAACGTGAAGCGCGCCTGGTGGCAGAAGTTTGTGCAGGAGAATCCTTATAATGTAGGCGTGGACTGTGCTATCTTGATGAACCCCCAGACCTGGGTGGCCTCCGGACATCTGGGAAGCTTTTCGGATCCGCTGATGGACTGTAAGAGCTGCAAGGCCCGTTTCCGTGCGGATCAGCTTATTGAGGATTATATGAAGGAAAATCAGGTTACGCCGGAGGGTTCCGTAGATGCCTGGTCCCAGGAGGAGATGAAGGCATATATCGACGAGCATGCGATTGCCTGTCCCTCCTGCGGAAAGCATGACTTTACTGACATACGCCAGTTCAATCTGATGTTTAAGACCTTCCAGGGTGTTACCGAGGATGCGAAGAATACCGTATATCTGCGTCCCGAGACGGCCCAGGGAATTTTTGTAAACTTCAAGAATGTCCAGAGGACTTCCAGAAAGAAGGTTCCCTTCGGAATTGCCCAGATTGGAAAGTCCTTCCGGAATGAGATTACCCCCGGAAACTTTACCTTCCGTACCAGGGAGTTTGAGCAGATGGAGCTGGAGTTCTTCTGTAAGCCGGATACGGACCTTGAGTGGTTTGCTTACTGGAAGCAGTACTGCATTGACTGGCTGAAGGCTCTTGGCATGAAGGACGAGGAGCTTCGTGCAAGGGATCATGAGAAGGAGGAGTTAAGCTTCTACAGCAAGGCTACTACGGATCTTGAGTTCCTGTTCCCCTTCGGCTGGGGCGAGCTGTGGGGCATTGCGGATCGGACGGATTATGACCTGACCCAGCATCAGAATGTATCGAAGGCAGATCTGTCTTACTTTGACGATGAGACAAAGGAGAAATATATTCCTTATGTTATTGAGCCTTCATTGGGAGCGGACCGTGTGGTTCTGGCATTCCTGTGCGCTGCTTATGACGAAGAAGAGCTGGAGGGCGGCGATATGCGTACCGTAATGCATTTCCATCCGGCACTGGCTCCGGTGAAGATTGGCGTGCTTCCTCTGTCCAAGAAGCTGAATGAGGGTGCGGAGGCTGTATATCAGAAGCTTTGCAGGACCTATAACTGTGAGTTTGATGACAGAGGCAATATTGGTAAGCGTTACCGCCGTCAGGATGAGATTGGAACGCCTTTCTGTGTCACCTATGACTTTGAATCTGAGGAGGATGGCGCCGTGACCGTTCGTGATCGGGATACCATGGCTCAGGTGCGTGTGAAGATTGATGAGCTGGAGGCTTATTTTGCAGATAAGTTTCAGTTTTAAGCTGCGAGCTAAAGGTTGACGAAATTGGCAAATAATGATAGTTTAGAATAAGAGTGTTTAAAGCTCTGTAAAAAATAACAAAGGAGTACGATTATGAATCTTTCACCACTTCAGAAAGCAAGATATGAGTATGTTCCGAAGCTTCCGGCAATGCTCAGAAATGGCATCACCGAGATTGCTGTTAAAGAGGGAAGTACTACTGCCAGCGCAGCGGATCAGGAGAAAATTAAGGCGCTGTTCCCGAACACCTACGGAAAGCCGGAGGTTACCTTTGAGAAAGGACAGAATACTTCTGCAGCTAAGAAGCAGGTAGTCGGAGTGATCCTTTCCGGCGGACAGGCACCCGGCGGACACAATGTTGTGTGCGGTTTATACGATGCGCTGAAGGCGACCAACAAGGAAAATGTTCTGATTGGCTTCAAGGGAGGGCCCAGCGGACTGATTGAGGATAAGTATATAGTATTTGAGGATGCTTACATTGATCAGTACAGAAATACCGGCGGATTTGATATCATCGGCTCTGGAAGAACCAAGCTGGAGACGGAAGAGCAGTTTGCGATTGCCACAGAGGTCTGCAAAAAGCACGGCATTACTGCCATCGTTATCATCGGCGGCGACGATTCTAACACCAACGCATGCGTGCTTGCGGAGTACATGGCGGCGCACAACACGGGTGTACAGGTCATCGGGTGTCCGAAGACCATCGACGGCGACTTAAAGAACGAGGACATTGAGATTTCCTTTGGTTTTGATACGGCAACCAAGACTTACAGCGAATTGATTGGAAATATTGAGAGAGATTGCAATTCTGCCAAGAAATACTGGCATTTCATCAAGGTTATGGGACGGAGCGCTTCTCATGTTGCACTGGAATGTGCGCTGGAGTGCCAGCCGAATATCTGCCTCATCTCCGAGGAGGTTAAGGAAAAGAAGCAGTCCCTGTCCGAGATCGCGGATTATATTGCGGATTCCGTGGAGAAGAGGGCAGCGAACGGCCACAACTTTGGCGTGGTCGTGATTCCGGAGGGCGTGGTAGAATTCGTTCCGGAGTTTTCCGCTCTGATCGGCGAGATCAACGAACTTCTTGCAGGCAGCAAGGCAGATGCGTTTAATGCGCTTCCCAATTGGAGTGAGAAGTATGCGTTTATTGAGAAGGGACTTTCCAAGGAGTCCATGGAAGTATTTGCGATTCTTCCGCAGGCGATTCAGCAGCAGCTTTTCCTTGAGAGAGATCCCCACGGCAATGTACAGGTTTCTCTGATTGAGTCCGAGAAACTGTTTGCCGCTCTCGTAGGAGATAAGCTGAAAGCAAGAAAAGCGGCGGGAACTTATGCGGGCAAGTACGCAGTCCAGACGCATTTCTTTGGCTATGAGGGAAGGTGTGCATTCCCGTCCAATTTTGATGCCGACTACTGCTACTCTCTCGGCTACAATGCGTTCATGCTGATCCAGTATGGTTACAATGGTTACCTTTCCAAGGTTTCCAATTTGTCCAGGCCGGCGGAAGAGTGGGTTGCGGGCGGTATGCCGATCACCAAGATGATGAACATTGAGAGAAGACACGGCGAGGACAAGCCGGTTATCAAGAAAGCGCTTGTGGAACTGGATGGAAAGCCGTTCAAGTACTTTGAGGCGCACAGAGATGAGTGGGCGGTGGAGACTGCCTATGTATTCCCGGGAGCTATTCAGTATTACGGGCCGGCTGAGGTGTGCGATCTTACTACCAGAACGCTTGCACTGGAGAAAGCTTAAGCCGGAGTAAATGTTAAAAAATAAACAAAATCGGGTGCAGAAGCACCCGATTTTATTGTTAAAATATGCTAAAAACACCTTGACAATTTTTACATATGTGTTACACTATTTATGTGCGCAGGGTTTGGTCGTTGACCACATATCCGGCGCGATTTTTGCGTACAGACGATTTATGTGCAGGCTGTGAGCTGTGCGTCCGATGGAAGGGACAAGTCTTCATGCAAAAACTGCACCGGTGAAACTATTATTTCAGGAGGAAACAGATAAATGGCAAAATGGGTTTATTTATTCAAGGAAGGCAATGCTGAGATGCGGAACCTTCTGGGCGGAAAAGGCGCGAATCTGGCTGAGATGACAGGCTTGGGACTGCCGATTCCCCAAGGCTTTACTGTTACGACAGAGGCGTGTACCGACTACTACAACAATGGAAAGCAGATTTCTGATGAGATCAAGGAGCAGATCTTTACCGCACTTGCAGAGCTGGAGAAGCTCCAGGGCAAGACCTTCGGCGACACGGCAGATCCCCTTTTGGTATCCGTCCGTTCCGGTGCAAGAGCTTCCATGCCTGGTATGATGGACACGATTCTGAACCTGGGCCTTAACGATGAGGCAGTAGAGGGATTTGCAAAGAAGACAGGCAATCCCAGATTCGCTTATGATTCTTACCGCAGATTTATCCAGATGTTCTCCGATGTGGTTATGGAGATGAGCAAGACCTTCTTTGAGGGAATCCTGGATGAAATCAAAGAGTCGAAGGGCGCTAAATTTGATACGGATTTAACAGCAGATGATCTGAAAGAGGTTATTGCAAGATACAAAGCCATTTATAAGGAAAAGATGGGAGAGGACTTCCCCCAGGATCCCAAGGTACAGCTCATGGAGGCCGTAAAAGCCGTGTTCCGCTCCTGGGATAATGAGCGTGCCATTGTTTACCGCCGTATGAATGATATTCCCGGCGACTGGGGAACTGCTGTAAACGTACAGGCCATGGTATTTGGAAACATGGGCGATACCTCCGGAACCGGCGTTGCATTTACCAGAAATCCGGCTACCGGTGAGAAGGGCATTTTTGGCGAGTATTTGATCAATGCTCAGGGCGAGGACGTTGTAGCAGGTATCCGTACACCTCAGCCGATTACGAAGCTTGAGGAGGATCTTCCGGAGTGCTTTAAGCAGTTCATGGAGATTGCGAACCGCCTGGAGGATCATTACCGTGATATGCAGGATATGGAGTTTACCATTCAGGAGGGCAAGCTTTACTTCCTTCAGACAAGAAACGGAAAGAGAACAGCTCCGGCAGCTATTCAGATTGCCTGCGATCTGGTAGATGAAGGAAAGATTACACCGGAGGAGGCTGTGCTTCGTATAGAGGCTAAGTCCCTGGATCAGCTTCTGCATCCTACCTTTGATCCGGAAGCTCTGAAAGCCGGCGAAGTGATTGGCGAGGCTCTTCCCGCATCTCCGGGAGCAGCAGCAGGTAAGGTATACTTTACCGCAGAAGATGCAAAGCATGCCCGCAAGAAGGGTGAGCGTGTCATTATGGTACGTCTGGAGACATCTCCGGAGGATATCGAAGGAATGCATGCGGCAGAGGGTATTCTTACAGTACGCGGCGGCATGACCAGCCATGCAGCAGTAGTAGCCCGTGGTATGGGTACGGCCTGTGTATCCGGCTGCGGCGAGATTAAGATTGATGAGGAAGCAAAGTACTTTGATCTGGGCGGACACCACATCGTAGAGGGAGATTACATTTCTCTGGACGGATCCACCGGTAAGATTTATCTTGGAGATATTAAAACTGTAGAGGCTTCCGTAAGCGGTAACTTTGGACGTATTATGGCCTGGGCAGATGAGTTCCGTACTTTAGGCGTGCGCACAAATGCAGATACGCCGGCAGATACAAAGAATGCTATCAAGCTTGGTGCGGAGGGTATCGGTCTCTGCCGTACAGAGCATATGTTCTTTGAGCCGGAGCGTATTCCGAAGATCCGGAAGATGATTCTCTCCGAGACAGAAGAGATGAGAGAGGAAGCCCTCTGGGAGCTGATTCCTTATCAGAAGAGTGATTTCAAGGCTATGTATGAGGCTCTTGAGGGTAAGCCCATGACCGTCCGTTACCTGGATCCGCCTCTTCATGAGTTTGTACCGACCGATCCGGAGGATATTAAGGCTCTGGCAGAGGACATGCATATGACACCGGAAGAGGTTGAAGCAAGATGTGATGAGCTTCGTGAGTTCAATCCTATGATGGGACATCGCGGCTGCCGTCTGGCCGTTACCTATCCGGAGATTGCAAGAATGCAGACCCGTGCGGTTATGGAAGCAGCTATTGAAGTAAAGGAAGAGAAGGGCTATGATATTGTTCCCGAGATTATGATTCCTTTGATTGGCGATAAGAAAGAGCTGAAGTTTGTAAAAGAGATGGTTGTTAAGATCGCTGAGCGTGTGAAGAAAGAGAAGAATTCCGATATTCAGTACCACATCGGAACCATGATTGAGATTCCGCGTGCGGCTCTTCTGGCCGGTGAGATTGCCGAGGAGGCTGAGTTTTTCTCCTTTGGTACCAATGACTTGACCCAGATGACCTTCGGCTTCTCCCGTGACGATGCGGGCAAGTTCCTGGATTCCTACTATAAGTCCAAGATCTACGAATCTGACCCGTTTGCAAGACTGGATCAGAACGGTGTCGGGAAACTGGTGAAGATGGCTGTTGAGGAAGGCCGGGCTGCCAGACCGGATATCAAGCTTGGTATCTGCGGCGAGCATGGCGGAGATCCTTCTTCCATCGAGTTCTGCCATAAGGCGGGGCTGACCTATGTGAGCTGCTCACCGTTCCGTGTGCCCATTGCAAGACTCGCGGCAGCGCAGGCGGCTATACAAAATAGGTAGGAGTTCTCTTTCCTTTTGATTTTGCAAAATATTTTTTGTCTTGTTGCAGAAGATAAATTTTTCTGAAGCAGTAACAAAAAACCAATAGAAATGAACCAAATCGAGGGCCTTGGAGAGTAACATCTTCAAGGCCTTCTTCTTCTCCTTTTTTCTCGGTATTTGGAGAGTGTGTGGATGCTGTGCCAGGTTATGAGGATGTGGTGAGAGGATGAGGAGAGAGAAGAGAGAAGAGAGAAGAGGCCTTCTTTCTTTTCTCTGGAAAGGAGAAGGAGAGAAGAGGAGCTTTCTTCTCTCTGCGTTCTCTCTTGGGAAGGAGAGGGAGGGGAAGAGGAAAAATAAAATCTGCATACAGAGAAAAGATTTTCTGCAAGCACATAGTATTTTTTAGGAATCGTGTTTGGGACATTTTTATCTGCCCCAAATCAATGAAAAAATTCCCATTTTGCTTTAATTTCGCCCAAAATGTCTGTAAAAAGCCCCAAATTATGCCCAAAATTAAATTTTGAGAGAAGAGGGGAGAACGAATATTGCTAAATTTGTGATAATATGGGTTTTGGGTGACATCTCAATAACTTATGAGGAAAGTGATTTCCTGTAGAAAAGAGCATATAGATAAGAACTATATGCTCAGTAGGCGGTTATAACTCTATTTTTTAGTGATGTCTATTACAGACAAACTGGAATTGTTTCTTCAATGAATTGTATCATAAGTTGGTGGAGATATGTATATAAAATGTTGGATGGTGTTTAAATGGGGGATGAGAAATAATGAATGTCTTTTGTCTCTCGTTCTCTTTTCAATAGCTTATCCATAGTGAAGCGTATTCTGGTGTGGGGAGTTTAGTGAGAGAAGAAAGGGGAGGGAGAGAGCGACTAGTTTTTAAAGAAATTGGTTTGATATAAAAGGGCATCGTTCAACCATCTATTAAGATGATTTTGTGACACCCTTAGTATTACTTGTCTATTTTGTTGATACCGTACTGAACATTTGATTCGTAATGATATATTCCTTTTCTATTGAATTGATTTACCAAGTTCATAGGATTCCTGTAATTCTGGCTTTTCTGCAATATCCCCTGCAGCCATGACACCTCCGCAGAGCACTTTTCCAATACTTTTCCATCCCATATGTTTTTCAAGGCGGTCATACCAATACAGTGTTTCTTCAAAGCCGTGTCCTTCTGCCGCCATTAACAGAACACTTTCCTTTTTGGGATTTCGGTAGTTGGAATCGCACTCAGCAACTGCAAATAAACGGTCAAAGGCATTTTTCAGCTGTCCGCTGATTGTCCAGTAATAGAGCGGGGTTGCCAGGACAATAATATCTGCCTCTTTATAAACCGGATAAATTTTATCCATATCATCTTTTTGCACGCAGGGACTGTCAGGATTTTTTCCGCCCCCAAAACAACCCTTGCAGCCATGAATGTTCATTTTATCTAAGAAAAACTCCGTAACCGTATTGCCTGAATCCTTTGCCCCTTTTGTGAAAGATTCAATGAGTTTAGAGGTGTTTCCATTTCTTCGGGGGCTGCCATTCAGAATCATAATTTTCCTGCTCATTCATAATCCCCCTTAAAATTTGTCAGCCAATGCCGCTGCCTGTTTACAACCGTCTGTTTTTTCAATATCCCCTGCATTTAATACGCCCGGAATCATAACTTCTCCCGCCATCTTCCATTTCAGAAGAGCAGCAGAACGCTCTATGGGAATGCGGACGCCATCCATGACGGACATATCATCTTCTTCACAACAGGTGATCAGTGCACATTCCTTGCCTGAAATATCTTTACCGGCCACACAGAAAGAAAACAGTTTATCAATTATCCCTTTTATCTGTGCCGGAATGGAATACCAGTAAACTGGCATCGTGAAGATAACCGCATCGGCGTCCAGAATAGCCGGCGCTATGGAATTGAAGTCATCGTCAAAAGAACAGGCTTTGCCTGTTTGAAAACAGGTTTCACAGGCATGGCATCCTCCTGTTTTTTTCATAGCAGCATCGAAGCGTGTTACCGTATGGCCTTTGTTCTCTGCCGCCCTGATAAAAGCATCTGTCATGGCAAAACTGTTTCCGTTGTTTCGAGGACTGCCTGTAATTACAAGCAATTTTTTACTCATGAGAACTCTCCTTATTCTGTAAATTGACTTTTTCAATGTATCATATTACAATCATAACAAGAATAGAAATGAAATCAAGTACGCACATTAAAGTGCGATACTTACATTAAAGACATATACTTACTTAAAGGAGAGTGTCAAATGAATAAACGTTGTATTTCAAATGAATGTCTTAGTAATACCGGGTTCAGTTATACGCTGTCACTCATAAATGGAAAATACAAAATGACAATTCTATACACCCTGATGGAATTTGGTGTTGTCCGTTTTAATGAGATGAAAAAATATATCGGAGAAATTTCTTATAAAACATTAAGCTCCTCTCTGAAGGAACTGGAGGCAGACCGGCTGGTTCATAGAGAAGAATATCCCCAAATACCGCCAAAGGTAGAGTATAGCCTGACAGAACGTGGAAAATCTCTCATGCCTATATTAGATGGGATGTGCGAATGGGGAGAAAAAAACAGAATATAAGGCATTTCGGCGATAGATGTTCTTTATAAATGATGATATATTAAAATTACTATATCAAAGTGATGTATAGCTGGTATAGCGTTCGATAAATAACTGGATCAATTACACAGAATGTTTTTTCGAGACGCTATACTAGATGCAGAAATCCATTGTTCTCTGCATGATATCCTTTAAAATTTCAATGTTTTTCAGCGTATCGGCACATTCGAGAGAATGATTGCATCCCTCATATACAACTATAGGAATATGGTTTGCATTTGAGAGACGGATAATCTCATCTGTATCGCTCCATGGATCCGCTGTCCCGATAAATCCGATTGCATGGTCCGGTGCAAAAAGGTAAGTCTGGGATAAGGGGGTATACAGAATATGCCGTGCACTTTTTAATTCATACTTCTCTGCATAGGATGCTGCAATGATCGTACCGATGCTTTTGGAAATAAAAAGCACATCATCGTACTCAGACCAGACAATATCCGAAAGTTCGGCTTCAGCCCGGGAAAACAGTGCTTCATATGCTTCTTTCATTTTCTCTTCATTGCCGCGGATATTTCCGGCACTATATGTGTAACTCACAGTTCTATAATTTTTATATCCCAGTTCACAGGCGATATTCCTGCTATAATATAGAAGCGGTTTGTCACAGTGGTATCCTATGCCTGGGAAATAAACAGCTATCTTTGACATAATGGCTCCTTTCAATGTCTATCCTCTATGTGCTCTCCTCAGTCCGTGCAGTTTTCGTCAGATCTTTTCCATTCAGTTTTTGCAGCAGACCGGAATATGAAATCATAGTGTTTACTTTCTTCCTTTATTTATTGTATCCTAAAAAATTAAAAAGTAAAGCGATATTTATACTAGAAAAGAACTGTACGGAATTGGAATACAACATAGGCAATATTGTGGAATTTACTGAATTTGATTAAAGTTGAGACAGTTTTTTGTTACCTGGAGCAATATGGAATTGAAAAATGCTGCTTTTCCGGCTAATTTCTGCAGCTGTGGAAAAAATATTTGTAGAAAGCGGTGAGTGTACGGATTCTCCAATTGAAAAAATTTATAATAAATAAGTTCCCTGTCCGGGGTATCCGGCCTGAAGCATTTCCTGGTGAGGATGCTGGTACACTCTAAAACATGAGAGCAGGTATCTATTATGAGTTTGAGAAAGTTTAAGGTGTCTGGATCAACAGTCCCGATCGGTTCCTGGTTATCTGAACCGGTATTTGATGCCGGAGGAGAACTGCTGGCCGAGGGCGGTTCTGCGGTAAACGAAGTTCTTTTACAGAGACTTAGCTGCATCGAAGAGCTTGATGTTTTTGTGGAAGTAAAGGACAGCGCCGAAGAGCCTGAAGCTGCCGGCCGGAAAGATTTTGTGCTGGAGGAGAGCATCAGGGAGCAGGCCGTCGATAGTGTAAAATACATCTATTCCGGCATATCCGATTCAGAGGCGGTCTATGAATCAGGCAGGATCGCAGATATAATATGCGAAGCGATTGGCGATACGAATGGCGGTTTAAACATAGAGAGTCTCCGTCAATATGATGAATACACGTATCAACATTCAGTAGATGTCGCTTTGATGTCTGCTTTCCTGGCTAAAGCTTTGGAACTGCCCGAGCAGGCAGTAAAAGAGGCTGCTTTGACGGGTGTGCTGCACGACATTGGAAAAATCAAGATTTCTTTGGAGATACTGAACAAACAAGGCAGGCTCACGGACGAAGAATTCGAGGTGATGAAGGGTCATCCGCTCTATGGATTTGAGATGCTGAAGGAAGAGAAACAAATTCCGGATGCCGTTAAATATGGAGTACTGACCCATCATGAAAAATACTTTGGAAATGGGTATGTTCTTGGCTTAAGCAGGAAAGAGATTCCTGCTTATGGCCGTTTGATCGCTATTGCAGACTGCTTTGACGCTCTGATATCGGATAGGCCTTATCACCCGGGGAGACCGGCGTACAAGGCTATTGAGATAATGAGAGAGGACATCGGGCATTATGACACATTCCTTTTACAGAGATTTATGTCTTTCCTGGTTCTGTAACCTGTAGGTACGTGTCTGGTTCTGTCAAACAATGCTGTCTGTGTTGTGGCGGGGCAGGAAGAAGGCTGTCCGTATCGTCCCTGTCTCAAGGATATCAGAACAGGCGGGAAAATTGTCTTACTGCATGACTTACAATTGAGGGGGATTAAAGTTAAAGCAGTTATGCAGGAGAAGGTGTATAGATAACATGCCGGTTTCGGACAGCTGTATATGAGAATGCTGCTTTGTGCTCTGTGCAGGTGGAAGGCGCGGCTTCATTCGGATGCGGAAAATTTTTTGTTTTGCTTATTAAACAGGGAAAATGTGCCGATAAATCTTTAGGGTGTTGTGTAAAAAATAAGTAATATTGAAAACAGAAATTATTTTTTACAACTTGCTGTTACGGATAACAATACACGAAGGAGATTGAGGACATGATTAACTACATACGAAATTTGAAAATCAGGTTAAAGCTTTATATCCTTATAGGGGTCGCGCTGATTGGTATGTTCATTATCGGCGGCATGTCATTCTATCTTATGGGCCAGATGAACGATAAGACGAGTGATATTTCAACGAGCTGGCTCCCCAGTATTGATACGGCAAGGGATCTGGCGGCTACCCTTTCTAATATCCGTCTTAATGAATTAGGGTATCTTACCGCAGTTTCGGATGATGTGGAAGCATTCAGTCTTCAGTACCTTGAAAAGGAAAAAGAAGATATGGCTGCACTCTTAGCTGTATATAAGGAATTAATTGACGAAGAAGAAAGAGCTTTCTATGATAATGCGCAGAATCTCTGGACTCAGTATAATGAGGCGGATGAAGAGATGATGGCGTTAGCCGCACAGGGCCGCACGGAAGAAGCCCGTGCTGTTCTGGAAGGCGAATGTGTAGAGCTTTACAATTCTTTAAACGGAGCCTTTAATGATATTATAACCTACAATACAGAAGGCAGTGACGATGCGGCAGATGAAAGTCTCTTCCTTTACAGAACGGCAACCGGCCTTATGACAGCAGTTATCGTCGGTATAATCTTTGTGGGAGTCTTTTTCTCATTTGTGATTATACGTTCGATTAAAACCCCTATTTCCGAGATTGAGGGTGCCGCTATAAAAATGGCGGAGGGTGATCTGGATGTGGAGATTTCCTATACCTCGAAGGATGAACTGGGTGTTCTCGCTGAACAGGTACGCAGGTTAATCCATAAGCTTCAGGTAATTATTGATGACGAGAATAAATTCCTTGCTAAAATGGCTGCCGGAGATTTTACGGTGGATACTGTCTGTGAAGAAGAATATACGGGAGGCTTTTACCCGCTGCTTGTGTCTTTCCGGGGCATTGCAGAAAAACTCAATGACACAATGCTGCAGATCAATCAAAGCTCTTCTCAGGTTGCAGGCGGATCCGAGCAGGTATCGAACGGCGCCCAGGCTCTTTCCCAGGGGGCAACCGAGCAGGCAAGCTCCGTGCAGGAACTGGCCGCTTCCATTAATGAAATTTCCGACAAGGTAAATCAGAACGCAGACAATGCCCGGCAGGCCAATGCAATGGCGGGCAGTGTCAGCATGGAAATGAATCAGAGCAATGATAAAATGCAGCAGATGATACAGGCAATGAATGATATCAGCAACTGCTCCAGTGAAATCGGAAAAATCATAAAGACAATTGAGGACATTGCTTTCCAGACCAATATTCTTGCCCTTAACGCCGCCGTGGAAGCAGCACGGGCAGGAACCGCCGGAAAAGGCTTTGCCGTAGTAGCCGACGAAGTCCGGAATCTGGCAAGCAAAAGTGCAGAGGCCTCTAAGAACACCTCTGTTCTGATTGAAAATTCATTAAATGCAGTAGAAAACGGAACCCGGATTGCCGGAGAGACGGCTCAGTCTCTGCTTCAGGCAGTAAACGGCGTAAACGAAATGACAGGCATTATCGGACAGATTTCAGAGGCCAGCAGCAATCAGGCGGAAGCTATCTCTCAGATTACGATGGGGATTGATCAGATTTCCAGTGTTGTACAGACAAACTCGGCAACTGCACAAGAGAGTGCGGCCGCAAGTGAAGAACTGTCCAGCCAGTCGCAGCTTATGAAGAGCCTTGTGGGGAGGTTTAAGCTCAAAGGCAGTTCTCAGGCATTCTGATTACTGCGGGGGTTTTGACTGAAGACAGCGGACAAAGGGCGGAGGCCCCTTGTCCGCTGTAAGTAACTGGGTGTTTATACAAGAAACAATTCTGACACAAACACCACCAGACAGGCACAGACCGATACCTGCAGAAGACTCTTCCCCTTCCATGCCAGTACAATCCCCGTCAGCAGTGCGGCCCATGCGGACCAGACGCTTCCGGTCTCGGACAAAATAGCCGGAAAAGTCATCACGGCCAGGGTGACATAGGGCACATAATAGAGAAAAGAACGGATAAACCGGTTGGTAATCTCCTTACGTATCAGCACCAGCGGAAGCATCCGTATTGTGTAGGTAACAGATGCCATAACCAGAATATAGAGATAGATATTGTGTGTCAAGTTCCTTCATCCTCCTTTACCGGAAACAGAACAGCTGCTCCTCCCGCAAGCAGTACTGTAAGCAGAATCGTGCGTGTGCCGGTGGACAAGTCCGCAATCAGGGGCAGCTTTGTAAAAAGAAAGCTGGCAGCCATAGAAACGAAAATTACCCCGGCAAGAACTCTGCTTTTCCTTGCCGGCGGAATGATCACGGCCAGGAACATCCCGTAGAGCCCCACACTCAAAGCACGTACCACATTCACGGGCAGGAGATTTCCCATAAGCACCCCGAAGTAAGTACCCGAAGCCCATCCGGGGGCGGCAATGGCAATCAGCCCATAAGTATAGAAGGGATTCAGTTTCCCGGGAACACTCATGGATACGCCGAAGATCTCATCCGTCACGTCAAAACTGATCAGAAGCCGGTGCAGAAGAGAGGTGTCCGGGGACAGCTTCTGGCTCATGGCGCAGGACATCAGCAGGTACCGGGCATTGGCAATAAGCTCCATGACAGCCAGTTCAAGATACCCGGCCCCGGCGGCTGCCAGAGTGAAACCGGCAAACTGCCCGGCAGAGGCATTGTTCGTCAGACTTGTGAGCATAGCTTGAAAAGGGGTAAAACCGGCATTTTTCGCGGCGATTCCCAGAGTGAAGGACACGGCCAGGTATCCCAGAGAAATGGGAATGCCGTCACGCAGTCCTTTTAGAAACCAGTTCTTATTATTATTTGTCATAACAGCAGCTCCTCTTACGTAATCGTAATCTATTTTAGCGCGCTTCGGCCAAACAGTCCAGAAAATTTTTTGATTCAGAAAAACACTGCGCAGAGTCCTGTATAACAAACTTGACATGTCCGCCTGAGTGTTTATAATAAATGCCAGAGATATTGTAACATTTGAGAAAAAGAGGAGATTATGATGAGCAGAGAAGAGGAAATGAAGCGTTCCCTGGAAAAGGCAGAGGTATTAATTGAGGCTCTGCCCTACATCCAGCGGTTCAATCGGAAAATAATTGTAGTAAAATACGGCGGAAGCGCTATGGTAGACGAAGAGCTGAAGCGCAATGTAATCAAGGATGTAACACTTTTAAAGCTGGTGGGTTTTAAACCCATTATCGTTCACGGCGGCGGCAAGGAGATCAGCCGGTGGGTCAACAGGGTCGGTATGGAGCCGCACTTCATAAACGGCTTAAGAGTGACGGACGCAGACACTATGGAGATAGCAGAGATGGTGCTGGGCAAAGTGGGAAAAAGCCTGGTGCAGATGGTTCAGGAGCTGGGTGTCAAGGCCGTGAGCATCAGCGGAAAGGACGGCGGCCTCCTCAGGGCAGAGAAAAAATATTCCGACGGAGAGGACATCGGCTTTGTGGGGGAGATTACACAGGTAAATCCCAAGATCCTTTACGATCTGCTGGAAAAGGATTTCTTGCCCATCGTGTGTCCCATCGGAATGGACAGTGATTTTCAGACTTACAATATCAATGCAGACGATGCGGCCTGCGCCATTGCAAGGGCAGTTAATGCGGAAAAGCTGGCATTTCTGACAGACATCGAAGGCGTCTATCGGGATCCGGGGGATCCGTCCACCCTCATTTCCGAGCTGCATGTAAAGGAAGCCCGGAAACTCATCGGAGGCGGAACTATTGGGGGCGGTATGCTGCCAAAACTGAACAACTGTATCGAAGCCATTGAAAACGGCGTGTCCAGGGTACATATTCTCGACGGCCGGATCGCTCACTGCCTGCTTTTGGAAATTTTCACCAACAAAGGAATCGGCACAGCCATTTTAAGCGAAGGAGAAACCAATTATTATGACGGAGAATAAAGAGACAATCATAGAACGTGCAGAAGGAGCTGTTTTACATACTTATAACCGTTATCCTCTTGTGCTGGAAAAAGGCGAGGGCGTCTATCTGTACGATACAGACGGAAAAAAGTACCTGGATTTTGCGGCCGGTATTGCGGTACAGGCATTAGGCTACCATTATCCGGGCTACGATGAGGCGCTGAAAGCGCAGATTGACAAGCTTTCCCATACCTCCAACCTGTTCTACAATGTTCCGGCCATGGAAGCCGCCGAGAAGCTGGTTAAGGCCAGCGGTATGAGCAAGGTATTTTTCACCAACAGCGGTACAGAGGCTATTGAGGGAGCGCTTAAAACGGCCAGAAAGTATGCATGGCAAAAGGACAGGGGAGAAGATCACGAGATCATAGCCATGAATCATTCCTTTCACGGCAGGAGCATGGGCGCCCTGTCCGTGACCGGAAATGAGGCTTATCAGGCGCCGTTCAGACCGCTGGTGGGCGGTATCCGTTTTGCCGGTTACAATGATCTTGACAGTGTGCGTGCCCTGATTACGGATAAAACCTGTGGCATTATCCTGGAAACGATCCAGGGCGAGGGCGGTATCTATCCGGCTGATAAGGAATTTTTAAAAGGCGTGAAAGATCTCTGTGAGGAGCACGACATTCTGCTGATCCTGGATGAAATCCAGTGCGGCATGGGACGTACCGGACACATGTTTGCATGGCAGGAATACGGCATAAAGCCTGACGTAATGACATGTGCCAAAGCTCTTGGCTGCGGCGTCCCTGTAGGGGCTTTTGTGCTGGGTGAAAAGGCGGCCGGGGCTTCTCTGGTTCCGGGAGATCACGGAACCACTTACGGAGGCAATCCATTTGCCTGTGCGGCAGTCAGCACGGTATTCGACCTTTATGAAAAAAATAAGATTGTGGATCATGTACGTGCGGTAAGTGCATATCTGGAGCAGAAATTAGACGCTCTCGCGGAAAAATATGATTTTATAAAAGAGCGCCGGGGAAAAGGTCTTATCCAGGGCCTGGAAGTCCAGGGTAGACCTGTGGGTGAAATTGTGGTAAAATCACAGGAAATGGGCCTTCTTGTTATCACGGCGGGAAACAATGTCCTGCGTCTGGTTCCGCCGCTGGTTATTGAGAACAGGCATGTGGACGAGATGATTGAGAAGCTTGAGAGAGCATTTTAAATTTTACAAGCCGAAGAGTTTTTAAGAAAAGGAATGTTTTATGAGACAGAAATTATATCGCAGAGCCCTTGCCATTCTCTGTGTGCTTCTGGTGTTTTCCCAGATGGTACAGGCAGCGGCTTCCTATCACAGGGAGCAGCAGCGGCTTCTGGAGGAAGAACTGACCAGAGAAAAATCAAAGCTGACCCTCTGGTATACGGACGACAAGCTGAATGCCTATCTGGTGGAGGCGGCAGCAGAATTTGAGGAACGGCATCAGGTGGAGATCACCCTGCAGCTTGTTACGGCAGTGGATTATATTGAGAATATCAATACGGCCAGCATCTCGGATCTGGGCGGTCCGGATCTGTTTGTGACCTCCAGTGAGCTTTTGGAGAAGGCAAGACTGGCCGGCCTTGCCGTGGAAAATGACAGCTTTACAAGACAGGAGCTGGAGGCCTCTTTCCCGCAGAAGGCCCTGGATGCTGCAACCTGCGGCGGAAAGCTGATGGCCTATCCCTTTTATTTTGAGACTTGTTTCCTTCTTTACAATAAAGGCTATACAGATGCGGCCCCGGCAACGATCGATGAGATTCTCACCTATGCCGACAATTTTGAGGGCGGCGCCAGTACGGAGAATGTAGAGAGCATTTTTAAATGGAACGTGGCGGATATTTTCTTCAATTTCTTTTTTATAGCGAATTATGTGAACCTTGGAGGCCCGACAGGAGATAACAGGGCGGAGGTGCAGCTGTCTGCGGAAGAAATTATACAGTGCCTGGAATACTACCAGAGTCTCAATGCTTTTTTTGCGATTGATGCGGATGAGGTGACTACAGACGACGTGCTTCAGGAGTTTATTGACGGAAAGATTGTCTATACCATAGCAAAAACAGATGCCATCGCAAGGCTTGACGAGGCCATCGCAGAGGGGCTGGTGTACCAGGTTCCCGAGGAAGCGTCAGAAGATCAGGCAGAAGGCGGGGATGCCGCAGAAGCAGCGCCGGAAGAAGGAGCGTCAGAAGAAAGTGCACCAGAAGAAGTACCCGGGGAGCCGTCTGGGGGCAGCGGATATTTTTACGGAATTGCCCAGGTGCCGGATCTGACAGAGGAACTTCACACAAAGGGACTTTCCGTAACCAATTCCGTGGCGGTCAATGCCTATTCCAGAGAGCGTGATCTGGCAAAGGATTTTGCAAAGTATCTCACCTATGACAAGGTGGACGACCTTTATACCATGGCCAATAAGATGCCGGTAAAAATGGGAGTGGCTTACGCTAACAGCGAAATGGAGCTTCTGATTGCCCAGTATGAGGATTCCGTGGAGGTTCCGAAGATTACGGATCTCTCCAACTACTGGATCGAGATGGAGATTGTCTTTTCCAATATCTGGCGTGGAAACGACGTGCGGACGGAGATAGAGGCAGTGAACCAGGAGGTGCAGGCGCAGCTTCAGACTGGAGAGTAAATACAGGGCGGCAGAATAGAAATCCAATCATAGGGAAAGCTAAACGAGAGAGAAAGAAACCGAAGGAGGCTTTTACTATGATTGGTATTTTTATTGCCCTGATTTCCGGGGCTCTGATGAGCATACAGGGGGTGTTCAACACAGAAGTCACCAAAAGCAGCAGTATGTGGGCGTCTGCAAGCTGGGTACAGTTTTCCGCCCTTCTTACCTGTCTGGCCGTGTGGGCCATGCGCGAACGGGAAAATCTTTTGAATGTATTCCAGGTAAGCCCGAAATACATGCTCCTTGGAGGCGTTATCGGAGCTTTTATTACCTTTACCGTGATTCAGAGCATGGACAGCTTAGGACCGGCCAGGGCAGTGATGCTGATTGTGATTTCCCAGCTTATTGTGGCGTATCTCATAGAGCTTTTCGGAATGTTCGGAGTGGAGAAGGCAGCTCTGGAATGGCGGAAGGTTCTTGGAATGGTGATTGCCATTGCCGGGGTTGTCATGTTTAAATGGGAGTAGAAGAAAGCGTTTGTATATAGAAAAAAAGGTTGTAATCATTTGAAAAATCGGCTACACTAAGAGTGTCTGAATCAGAGGGGCCCGGGTCCGCAGGAAAGGATCTGGGAAATGAGGAAGAGTATGAAAAAGACCCTGCAGGGCCTGTCTGCTGCACTGATTCTGGCCTGCACAGGCTGCAGAGGCCGGGCCGTGCTGTATGACAGTGAGGAAACGGCAGAAGTGCGGGAGGAAACGCAGGAAAAAGGGTCAGAGTCCGGGCCGGATACAGAGCAAGAGGAAACTTTGGAAAAAATCTGTGTCTATGTCTGCGGTGAGGTAAAAAGTCCCGGTGTCTATGAGCTGGCGGCCGGAGCCCGGGTTTCCGAGGCGGTGGAGGCGGCCGGCGGGATGACGGAAGAAGCGGCAGAAAGCTGGCTGAATCTGGCAGAGCATATGACAGACGGACAGAAGATAGAGGTTCCCTCTAAGGAACAGGAAGAACAGCTGAAAGAAGAAGCCTTTGGACGGGAGAGCGGACTGGTGAACTTAAATACAGCTTCGGCAGAGCAGCTCACTACTCTTACGGGTATCGGGGAATCGAAGGCAGAAGATATCCTGAACTACAGGGAGACGCATGGGGGATTCCGGACCATAGAAGAGCTTATGCAGATTCCCGGAATCAAGGAAAGGGTTTTTGAAAAGATCAAGGATCAGATTACAGTATGAAAGAGGCAGAAAGATGGCAAAAAAGGTATTGGTAGTTGATGATGAAAAGCTGATTGTAAAAGGCCTGCGTTTCAGTCTGGAGCAGGAAGGAATGGAAGTAGACTGCGCCTATGACGGAGAAGAAGCTTTAGAATACGCCCGAAGCAAGGAATATGATATCGTTCTTCTGGATGTGATGCTGCCTAAGATAGACGGCTTTGAGGTCTGCCAGCAGATCCGTGAATTTTCCAATATGCCCATCGTGATGCTGACCGCCAAGGGAGACGATATGGATAAGATACTGGGCCTGGAGTACGGGGCGGACGATTATATCACGAAACCCTTTAATATTCTGGAGATTAAGGCCCGGATTAAGGCTATTATGCGCCGGACGGGCAGGCCGGAGAAAGGGAACCAGGGTAAGGTAGTGGAGGCTTCGGAGCTCCGGATGGATCTGGAGAGCCGCCGGCTGTTTATTGCCGGAAAGGAGATTAATCTGACGGCAAAGGAATTTGACCTTCTGGAGCTGATGGCGCTGAACCCCGGTAAAGTCTATGGACGTGAGAGCCTTCTGAACACTGTGTGGGGTTATGAATATCCCGGAGACGTGAGAACTGTGGATGTACACATCCGCCGTCTGCGGGAAAAGATAGAAGCAAATCCAAGTGAACCAAAGTATGTTCACACAAAGTGGGGAGTGGGCTATTATTTCCAGGCATAGAGTTATTACTACATATTTAAAAAGTCTGAAGTTCCGGATACTGCTGGTTCTCCTTCTTGCAGGCTGGCTTCCCATGCTTATTGTTGCTTCCGGTATACTGGACAGTTACCGCGAGCGGGCTATCACAGTCAGAGGGACCGATGTGCAGAACCAGTGCCGGATTCTGTCCAATCAGCTTATCAGCTATAATTATCTGAAGGATCCCTCCTCGGAGCTTATCGGAGGAGAACTGACTCAGCTCTCCAACCTCTATGACGGGCGGATTATTGTCATAGACGAAAATTTTAAGGTGATTCGGGATACCTACGGCCTCATTGAGGGAAAGCTGGTGGTATCGGAGGAAGTGATCCGCTGTTTTCAAGGGGAGACGATCAATCAGCTTTCCACAAAACGCTATATCGAGATGACTATTCCCATTCAGGAAGCGGATTCCCAGAAGATCCTCGGGGTATTGCTGGTGAGTGTATCCACAGACAGTATCTGGGATAATCTCGACGTTCTGTCGGGAAATGCCCGGATCTTTGTGCTGATCTGCGGTGTTCTTGTGCTGACCTTTGCGGTTCTTTTGTCCTATTTTCTGGATCGCCCCCTTAACAGGATCATACACTCACTGCAGGAGATTGCAGAGGGATACAGCACAGAGGATTTGAAGGTAAAGTCCTATACGGAGACGGAACAGATTTCCCGGGAATTTAATAAGATTGTGAACCAGATGCGCGTGCTGGATGAGTCGCGGCAGGAGTTTGTGTCCAACGTATCCCATGAGCTGAAAACACCTCTGACCTCTATGAAAGTACTGGCGGATTCTCTGCTGGCCCAGGAGGAAGTACCCATAGAGCTCTATCAGGAGTTTATGAATGACATCGCGGAGGAGATTGAACGGGAGAATAAGATTATCACGGATCTGCTTTCTCTGGTGAAGATGGATAAGAAGGCGGCGAACTTAAATATTGAGCCGGTGGATATCAACGATCTTCTGGAGCTGATCTTAAAGCGCCTGCGTCCCATCGCCAGCCGGAAAAATATTGAGATGGTGCTGGAGAGCTTCCGCCCTGTGACGGCAGAGGTGGATGCCGGACGTCTGACTCTGGCTTTTACGAATCTGATAGAGAATGCGGTGAAATATAACAAAGAAAACGGCTGGGTTCACGTGTCCCTGGATGCCGATCATAAGTTTTTCTATGTAAAGGTTATGGATTCCGGCAAGGGAATTCCCGAGGAATCCCTGGATTACATTTTTGAACGCTTTTACCGGGTGGACAAGTCTCATTCCAATGAGATTGACGGAACCGGTCTTGGACTGGCCATTACCAGAAGCGCCATACAAGTGCATAAGGGCGCGATTAAGGTAACCAGCCATCTTGGGGAGGGGACCACCTTTTCCGTCCGCATTCCCTTAAATTATATTGCATAGAGGGGCTGACGTCTTACTGCGGCAGCCTCGCGGAGGTAAGCCATGAAAAGAAACCGGCGGATACTTTCTGTCATTCTTACGGTTCTGTCAGCGGCAGTCCTGGGAGGCTGTTCCCGGCATGAGGAGAAGCCGGCGGAGCCGGAAGGATATCAGATCTATTATATCCGCGATTCCGGACAATGTATTTCTTCTGAATTATACCCTGGATAACGGACAGTTGTCCCTGTCTTTTGCCCAGCCGTATCTGGATATGAGCAAGCCTTATGAGATTCTCTGCCGCTCTGCCATCGTGCGGACGCTGTGCCAGATCCCGGAGGTGGAGTATGTATCTTTTCTGGTGGGGGACAAGCCGCTGCTGGACTCCAATGAGACGCCGATAGGCCCTTTAAATGATGAGAGCTTTGTGGAGAATGCGGGAAATGAGATCAATACGTATACGATGACCACTCTGCAGCTCTACTTTGCCAATGAGAAGGGAGACCGGCTGGTAGGAGAACGGGTGGAGGTCCGCTACAGCAGCAATATGTCTGTGGAAAAGCTGGTGGTGGAACAGCTTATTAAGGGACCGATTACAAAGGACGCTTATCCGGCCATTCCTCCGGAGACAAAGATTGTCAGCGTAGCTACCAAGGACGGGATCTGCTATGTAAATCTGGATAAAGGCTTTCTGGAACAGGGGTATGATGTCCTTGAGATGGTTCCCGTGTATTCCATTGTAAATTCCCTGACAGAGCTTCCCGGGATCAGCAAGGTGCAGATTCTGATTAACGGGGAGACAAATCTTACTTACCAGGAGAGTATCCGCTTTGAAACGATATTTGAACGCAATCTGGATATGATTGAGGAAACTTAAACGATGATAAAGAAACGGCCGTTGTGTATGGCTGCCCTGGCCGTGACAGTTCTGCTGCTGCTCCTGCCCTCCGGAATCTGGATGAAAGCACCCCTTCCGGAGGGTGTAAGCCCCGGAGGGGTGCTTACAGGAGAAATCCAGAGGATTGATAAGAGGGCGGACGGACAGGCAGTCTATCTAAAGCATTCTAACCTTTCGGATAAAGGAATCATTCTAATCTACTTCGAAGCCGAACAGCATTTTTCTGTCGGCGATACCATACAGATAAAACCGCCATACCGCATCTGGGAGCCGGAAGAGCCTTCCAATCCGGGACAGTTTGATGCCCGGCTTTATTACCGGACACAGCATATTACTCATTTGGGAAGTGCGAAAAGTGCCTCTCTAACAGAAAAGAGAGCGTTCCGGCCGGGAGAGCTTCTGCGGAGGCTGAGAGAAACCTTAAGTACCCGGTGCATCCGCCTGTTTGGAGAAAAACAGGGCGGAGTGATGAGGGCGATGCTTCTGGGAGATAAGACGGAGCTTGACGAAGAGACAAAAAATATTTACCAGAAAAGCGGCATGTCCCATCTGCTGGCTATTTCCGGACTGCATATTTCCATTGTGGGCACAGGCCTGTATAAGCTTCTCAGAAAGAAGGGCTGTTCCTACGGGCTTTCCGGAGGGGCCGGGCTTATACTGGTGCTTCTTTATGGGGCAATGACCGGGATGAGCGTCTCCACGGCACGGGCCGTTACCATGTTTGCTCTGGCAGCCGCCGCGGACTTTCTGGGCCGCAGCTATGATATGCTGACGGCCCTGGCGGCTGCGGCGCTGCTTCTTTTGCTGGAACAGCCTCTGTATGTGCGCAGCGCCTCCTTTCTTCTCTCCTTTGGGGCGGTATTGGGAGTGGGAGCGGTCTATCCGGCAGTCAGAAGCCTGTTCCCTGTTTCGCGTAAACGGCAGGAGGGATTTCTCTTAAGCCTGTCCATTCAGTCTGCCACGCTGCCTCTGATTCAGTGGTTCTACTATGAATTTCCCCTCTATGCGATAGTTTTGAATCTTCTTGTGCTTCCTTTGATGGCAGCGCTGATGCTGTGCGGGATCGGCGCTTTGGGAGTAAGCTTTTTTTCCTGGCAGGCCGCAGAAGCGCCGGCTTTTGTCTGCAGGATGATTTTAATTCTCTATGAGAAGCTTGGGGAGGGGACGCTGCGGCTTCCGGGGTCAGTGATTATCTGCGGAAAACCGGAGCTCTGGCAGATGATTCTGTATTACACAGGCCTTTGCAGCTTTGTCCTGTGGCGCAGCCGGGTGAGAGAGAGGGAAAAATGGAAGCTGTGCCTGAAAGCTGCCGCGGGAGAAGAGAAAGAAGAGGAAACACAGAAAGAGGCAGAGAGATATCAGAAGAAGCTTCGGGAAATGAAAATCAGCCTGGCCGCCGCTTTGCTGCTGTGCATCTGCCTGCAGCTTCGCTTTCACAGAGGGCTCTCCTTTACCATGCTGGATGTAGGCCAGGGGGACGGATTGTTTTTCCGGACAGATTCCGGAATGACCTGCCTCATAGACGGCGGAAGCAGTGACGTAAAACAGGTGGGACGCCGCCGGATTCTGCCTTTTTTAAAGGAACAGGGGGTGGGAAGGCTGGATTATGTAATGATTACTCATACGGACAGGGATCACATTTCCGGGGCGGCGGAACTGCTTGAGCAGGCAGGTGAGCCGGGGGGAATGAAGATTGGAGCTTTGCTGATTTCGGAGCAGTCCGGCCGGGAGGAAGCCGGGATTGAACTTCAAGATCTGGCCGGGAAAGCCGGCATTGATGTAAGGATGATAAAGGCCGGAACCGTCTTAGAGGATAAAAGTGCAAAACTTTGCTGCATTCATCCAAAGGAAGGGACACAGTACACAGACAGGAATGCCGGATCCCTTGTATTCCGGCTGACCTATGGGGAATTTTCCATGCTGCTGACCGGGGATCTGGAGGAGACCGGGGAGAGGGAGATTCTGGAGAACGGTGCAGAGATTCAGTGTGATATATTAAAGGCAGGACATCATGGCGCCCGATCCTCGACCACGGAGGAATGGCTTGAGAAAGCACAGCCGAAGCTGACACTGATCTCCTGCGGACAGGATAACGCTTACGGCCATCCGCATAGAGAGACTCTTGAGCGTCTTGAAAAAGCGGGCTGCAGGTTCCTTCTGACTGCCAGGCAGGGGGCTGTGACGATACATAGCGACGGGACATCTTTCCAGGCAGTGGGATATAAGTCAGATACTCTTCCGTAAGCGGACGGGACATCTTAAGCTGTCCGGCTGTATTTGATAATCAAAAGCTCCACGCTCAGAATGTCGTTTATCCGGCCGGTTTTCACAGCCTCTTCCGCATCCACGCAGTCCCGGACAGCGGCTTCTAACTGTTCTAAGGAAAAGCTTCGGGCCTGGCTCATGCAGCGGCCGGCGATAAAGGGAGCGATCTGAGCCTTCGAGGCAACAGCTCCCTTATCGAAGCCCTTTGCCATAAGGCTTTTGACCAGAAGGAGCTGCTGGAACTGCCGGGCAATGAGGAAGAGAATCCGCATGGGAGGCTCTTTTAAGGCAAGCAGATCATAATAGAGATCAAGGGCTTCCTTCTGCTTTTTTTCGGCTATGGCGCGGATCATATCAAAGATTTGATTACTGGTGAGAACGGTGCAGATTTCCTCTACATCCTGAAGGGTGACAGCCTCTCTGCCCCAGGTGTAGCTCAAGAGCTTTTCCAGCTCGCTGGAAATATGTTCCATATCAGTGCCGGTGCGTTCCAGAAAGAGGGAGAGGGCCTGCCGGGAGATCTGCTTTCCTTCCTTTTTCAGGATGCCCAGAATCCATTTTGTGAGGGTGGCCTCATCCTGAGTCTGAAATTCCGCGACCCGGCCCTTATTCTTCACGGCCTTGTACAGACGGTTCCTTTTGTCTACCTCGGTTTCCACAAAGAGCAGGCAGGAAGTTTCGGGCATGGAGGGAAGATAATCTGCAAGGGGATCGCATTTTCCTTTGAAAAAGCCGCTGTTTTCCACAAGGATCACTCTGCGCTCTGCAAAGAAAGGCAGGGTTTCAGCCAGATCGATGAGCTCCTCCGGCCGTATGCCTTTTCCTTCAAAACGGGATACATTCATGGTATCCCCGGGATCGGCCAGGGCGTTCAGCAGACGGTTCCGGTACTGGGTGCGCAGATAAGCCTCTTCTCCGCAGAGCAGATAAGAGGTTTTGAAGGAACCGTTTTTAATATCTTCAGACAGCATTTTCATGGCAGGCGTCTCCTTGTGTATACCCGCAGCAGGGACTGTCGGGAAATAAGCCATCAGTCCTTCTGTCCACTGCACAGGCCTTGTGCATAAAAAAAGATACCCAACTGACGGTATTGGGCATCTTCTTACAGCGTTCTCCGATTTATGCGATGCTGTTTACAGCCTTGGTTAAACGAGAGATCTTTCTGGAAGTTGTATTCTTGTGATAAACTCCCTTTGAAGTCGCTTTGTTCATGGTTGCGATTGCAGCTCTTAAGCTTGTCTTTGCAGCTTCCATATCCTTAGCGGCAACAGCAGCGTCAACCTTCTTGATTGCGGTCTTAACCTCGGACTTGATAGCCTTATTTCTTGCGGTTCTTGTCTCAGCGACCAGAATTCTCTTCTTTGCAGACTTAATATTAGCCAACCCGTACACCTCCAAATTGTTTATTCATTTTATCTGAACATGTTCTGTTAAAGCCGGACACGGACGTCTCAACAGAATATGTCACTGTTTGGCTCATCCAAACACACTTATTTATTTTATGCCAGGAAAGACATTCTGTCAATACATAATTCCCAAAAATAATGGAAAAATACTAATAACCGGTATAGGAATTAAAACAAAGAGGAGTGTGGATATGGAACGGTTTCGGGTAAGGACGGATCTGGCGCTGGAGGCGAGAGAGAGCTTCGAGGAGGACGGTGTAGAGATACGCGGCGTGGCAATTGAGGAGTCTTACGATGAGGAACGGGACATCCGGGTGACGAGGGTAAATATTGAGACAGAAAACGGGGCAAGGGCTATGGGAAAGCCTGTGGGAACCTATCTGACCCTGGAGGCACCCAGACTTTCGGATCCGGATGAGGGATATCACCGGGAGGTGTCAAAGCAGCTTGCCGAGGAATTGAAAAGCCTTCTCGGAACAGAGGAAGAAAAATCGGTGCTGGTTGTGGGGCTCGGCAACCGGGAGGTAACTCCGGACGCCCTAGGACCGGAGGCGGTGAACCATCTGATGATTACACGCCATGTAGTGAGGGAGTACGGAAAAGAAGCTCTGGGAAAAAACAAGGTACATCTGGTAAGCGGAATTGTTCCCGGAGTTATGGCTCAGACGGGTATGGAGACCTTTGAGATTATCAAAGGGATTGTCGACGAAACACAGCCGGATGTGGTGGTGGCGATTGATGCTCTGGCTGCCAGAAGTACAAAGCGCCTGAACAGAACCATTCAGCTCTCGGATGCGGGAATTCATCCGGGATCCGGCGTGGGAAATCACCGGAACAGTCTGACAAAAGAGAATCTGGGTGTTCCCATTGTGGCAATCGGTGTGCCCACAGTCGTAGATGCCGCTACGATTATATATGATGCCACCGGGGATCGCAACGCCGTTTCCCCTAATCTGAACGGAATGTTTGTGACGCCCAAAGACATCGACGAGACGATCCGGAGGCTCAGCTTTACCATATCGGAGGCGCTTAATATAGCGCTGGCATAAGATGCGGCAGTGAAGCGGTACGGGAATTTACGGCATAAGGCCGTCTCTTTTTGAATATATTGAAAAGAGTATGGAGTGATTGGAAATGAGCCGTCTGCAAAGGATAGTAAATGCAATTGTATGGGGAATTATCATGGTGCTGGGAGTCTATATTCTCGGTTACGGGGTAAAGGGGCAGTCTTTTGCGAAGGCTGCCTATGCTTGTGTGAAGGCGCTGGCCAATGGGGAAGGCAGCCTTCAGAGAGCGGCAGAAAAGTCTCTGTATCCTGGGTTCGCTTTTGCGGCCGGGGATCGGGAACTTTCCTACAGCTTTGAAGAGTTTCTTCTCCGCAAGGCAGCAGGGCTGTTTCCCCTGTACACTTTTCTGGATGAGAAGGAACTTTATGAGACAGAAATTGAGAGCCAGGCGGCCTATGACATTCTGGTAGAAGGAGGCGCTCACGATGAGAATGAGATTGATGAGCGGACGGGAGAAGCGTTTGATCTTGCAGAGAAGATGGAGGAGGAAAATCTGCAGGCGGCCTATGATCAGGAACAGGCCGCTTTAGAGCAGGCACAGAAAGCGCAGCAGCCGGCTGGTACAGAGTACATGACAGAACAGCTGGCGGATTTTGATTTTCTTAAAAATAATTTTTATATTGTAGAAAATAATACCGATATCAGCAGCGATCTTCTGAATGCAGAGCTTCTGCTGAATAAAGATATGCGGATTCAGAATGAGGAACCGGGACCGCAGATTCTGATATACCACACCCATTCCCAGGAGGGATTTGCAGATTCTGTGGCTGGAGATAACAGTACCACCATTGTAGGAGTGGGAGATTACCTGGCAGAACTGCTGGAGAATACATATGGTTTTGAAGTGATACATAATAAAAATGTCTATGATTTTATTGATGGAAAGCTGGACAGAAACCGGGCTTATGCCCTGGCAGAGGAAGAGGTGCAGCAGATTCTTGCGGAGAACCCTTCCATAGAAGTGATTATTGATCTTCACAGGGACGGTGTGAAGGAAGGAACTCATCTGGTGACGGAGATAAACGGAAAGCCTACGGCTCAGTTTATGTTTTTCAATGGATTAAGCTTCAGTAAGCGAAACGGAATCATTGATTACCTTCCGAATCCTTATATAGAAGATAATCTGGCGCTGTCCCTGCAGCTGAAGCTGGCCTGTGAGAAGTACTATCCGGGCCTCAGCCGGAAAATATATCTGAAAAGCCTGCGCTATAATCTGCATCTCAGGCCGAAGTCCCTGCTGGTGGAGGCGGGAGCCCAGACAAATACACTGGAAGAGATGCGAAATGCTATGGAACCTCTGGCCTTTGTGCTCAACGAAGTGCTGAGGGGGGAAATACAAGAAGAATGAAGAGCGGCGGAAATGCCGGCGTCCTGTTTCCCGGCATTACGCCTCGTCAATATTTCCGCTTCCCATGGTACGGCGCCATTTTCCTGCGAGAAGCACCGTATGGCCGGCTTCTAAGGATTTGGGAACGTCAATGATATTCTGATTGGAGGAGCCGCGGAATATCAGTCCGGGATCCTTGAGAGCTTCCATGAACTTTCCGTCTACAAGCACATCCAGGCAGGAGAGCAGTTCACGGACAACCTGCAGGCTGCCTGTGCGCCCGGACAGAAGGTCTTTTTCCAGGGTAAATCCGGTGTAGCACCAGATGGTTTTCTCGGGAAAACACCGGCGCACCAGTCTGGCCAGCCGCAGGACTTCCTCCTGGTTCTCCGGCTCAAAGGGCTCTCCTCCAAGAAGCGAAAGGCCGGACACATAACCGGGAGCAAGGGCGGCGAGGATCTCCTCTGCCGTTTCGTCCGTAAAGGGAGTGCCGTAGGAAAAATCCCAGGCTTCTTCATTGAAACAGTTTTTACAGTGGTGGCGGCATCCGCTGACAAAGAGGGATACCCGGACGCCGGGGCCGTTGGCGATATCGTTCTTTTTGATAACTGCATAATTCATGGCAGAAGTCCTTTCAATCACACGGCCCGTGCAGCGCTTTGGCGGCACGCTTTCTCTGCACGGGCCTGTGCATAAAAACAGGGGCTGCTGCTTTATTCTGCAACAGCCCCAGGTGTGAGCAGCTTTACAAATGGAGCACCCGCTCTTTGATTTCCTGGGTCCGGCCCTGGTTCCAGAACTGGGTTCCGATGTAGCCGCAGGTACGCCGGGCCACATTCATCTTGTTCTGGTCTGTGTTGCCGCAATTGGGGCATTCCCAGATAAGCTTGCCGTGCTCGTCCTCTTTTATCTCAATCTCTCCGTCATATCCGCAGACCTGGCAGTAATCGCTCTTGGTATTCAGCTCTGCATACATAATGTTGTCATAGATAAAGCGCATAACAGAGAGAACTGCATCCAGATTATTCTGCATATTGGGAACCTCTACATAGGAGATGGCTCCGCCGGGCGAAAGAGCCTGGAATTTGGCTTCTAACGCCAGCTTTTCAAATGCATCGATATTTTCGGTCACATGGACATGATAGCTGTTGGTGATGTAGCTCTTATCCGTCACATTCTTTATAATACCGAAGCGTTTCTGCAGGCACTTGGCAAATTTATAGGTGGTGCTTTCCAGAGGCGTTCCGTAGAGAGAGTAGTCAATCTGTTCGGCAGCTTTCCACTTGGCCGTGTATTCATTGAGTTTCTTCATGATCTCAAGTCCCAGCGCTTCTCCCTCCGGCTCTGTGAGCTTCTTTCCGTTCAGACTGTAAACGCACTCCCAGAGACCTGCATAGCCCAGTGACAGGGTGGAATATCCGCCGTGGAGGTATTTGTCAATCGTCTCTCCCTTTTTCAGACGAAGGAGAGCGCCGTGCTGCCAGAGGATGGGCGCCGCGTCGGAGAGGGTTCCGCTCAGGCGCTCATGGCGGCACTGGAGGGCTCTGTGGCAGAGCTCCATCCGCTCATCAAAGATCTCCCAGAACCGGTCGATATCACCTTCTGCGGACAGACCGATATCTACCAGGTTGACGGTGACAACGCCCTGGTTGAAGCGGCCGTAATATTTCGGCTTTCCGTTTTCGTCCACATAAGGAGTGAGGAAGCTTCTGCAGCCCATGCAGGTGTAGCAGTGTCCTTCTCCGTTCTTGTCTATCTTGTTCCGGAGCATGATTTTTTCCGAAATATAATCCGGAACCAGGCGTTTGGCCGTGCATTTGGCCGCAAGCTGGGTCAGATAGTAGTATTTGCTGTCTTCATGGATATTATCCTCTTCCAGAACATAAATAAGCTTTGGAAAGGCCGGAGTGATCCAGGTCCCTTTCTCGTTTTTCACGCCCTGATAACGCTGACGCAGGGTTTCTTCGATAATCAGAGCCAGATCCTTCTTTTCCTGCTCATTTTGGGCCTCGTTAAGATACATAAAGACTGTAACAAAAGGAGCCTGTCCGTTGGTGGTCATCAGGGTGACTACCTGGTACTGAATCATCTGGACGCCGTTCCTTACCTCTTCCCGAAGACGCTTTTCCGTGATAAGGTCAATCTCTTCCTCCGTAACGGCCTCGTGGATGGAATGAAGCTCATCCGCTACCTGGCGGCGGATTTTTTTGCGGCTGATATCAACAAAAGGAGCCAGATGGGTCAAGCTGATGCTCTGGCCGCCGTACTGGCAGGAGGCTACCTGGGCAATGATCTGGGTGGCAATGTTACAGGCGGTGGAAAAGCTGTGGGGCTTTTCAATCATGGTGCCGCTGATGACGGTTCCGTTCTGGAGCATATCCTCCAGATTCACCAGATCACAGTTGTGCATATGCTGTGCAAAATAATCCGCATCGTGGAAATGAATCAGCCCCTGATCGTGGGCAGACACGATTTCCGCAGGAAGAAGGATACGCTTGGTGATATCCTTGCTGACCTCGCCGGCCATGTAGTCGCGCTGCACACTGTTGACGGTGGGATTCTTGTTGGAGTTTTCCTGCTTAACTTCCTCGTTGTTGCACTCAATGAGGCTTAAGATCTGCTCGTCGGTGGTGTTGGACTTACGAACCATGGCCCGGCGGTAGCGGTAGGTGATATAACGCCTGGCTACGTCAAAGGCGCGCTGGTTCATAATCTGATCTTCTACCATATCCTGAATCTCTTCTACGCTTAAAGAACGGCTCATATTCTCAGCAGCGCTCTCTACATCCTCTGCAATCCGTTTGATCTGAACAGGTGTCATCCGGGCGCTGGGAACTACTTTTTCATTTGCTTTGGTTACGGCAACTACGATCTTTTCGGGATCGAATTCAACTTCGCTGCCGCTTCTTTTAATAATTTTCATAAAACTTACCTCAATTTCTTATATCGTTGTAATAGGTGGTGACGAAACTTATTGTAACAAGATATAGTGGTGTTGTCAACAGCAATTACAAGATATTGTTTTCAGTATTTGGGAGTCTATACGAAAATATGAGGAAAATCAAGGGTTTGGAGAGAAAAGAATTTTGGCAGAAAAAAAGTGGAGGCAGCATCTTTGCAGGAAGATGCAAAAAGTTTTGAGAAAATAAAAAATATTGTGGAATAAAGAAAGATTTTTTGGTATATTCTAGTAAGATGGATCCGGAAGCGGATGCTTCCTTTGGATTTGTCCCGGCAGGCGTGAAGATGAACCGCCTGGAAGGTTACAGAATAAAGAAAGGAGAACTTACCATGAAAAAGTATGTATGCGGGCCCTGCGGCTATGAGTATGATCCGGAGGTCGGCGATCCCGATAACGGCATTGCGGCCGGAACGGCTTTTGAGGATCTGCCGGAGGATTGGGTATGCCCGATCTGCGGAGTGGGCAAGGACGAATTTGCGGAGGCATAATGCACGGGTACCAAAGACAAATTCTGGATTACAGGCCTGTCTGTGAGCAGGAAGTACAGGATCAGAGACTGATGCTCCGATATCTGGAGCTGTTTCCGGATACGATTGGGACAAGACAGTGTGAGATTGCACATATGACGGCTTCCTCTTTGATCTTTAACCGGGATCGGAGGAAGCTTCTTATGGTGTTTCATAATATTTACCGCTCCTGGTCCTGGACAGGGGGACATGCGGACGGGGAGACGGATCTTTTTATGACTGCCGTCCGGGAAGCGAAGGAGGAGACAGGGCTTAAGTCGGTGCGTCCGATTGTAAAGGAGGCGCAGGGGCTGGATATTCTGCCGGTCTGGGGGCATTTTAAGCGCGGTGTCTATGTGAGTTCGCATCAGCATCTGAATCTGACTTATTTTCTGGAGGCGGATGAGGAGGCGGAGCTTGTGGGGAAAGAGGATGAGAACAGTGGGGCAGCCTGGATCCCGCTTGAGGAGCTTCGAAAGAAGGTGACGGAACGGGATATGGTGCCGGTCTATGAGAAGCTGATTGAGAGGGCGCTGAGGCTGTGAGGCGGACGGACGGCCGCTGACGCAGAATAAGCCGTCACGCTTTTCCATATCCTTGTTCGGACGGTCCCCGTACACGCCGTATGCTCTGAACGGACATTACCCCCTGCAGGTTTTTTCGGGCTCTGGGTATCATGGGCAATGTTCGTTCATATCATACGGCGTGTACGGGGACAGCCGGACAAGTGGATATGGGAAAAGCGTGACGGCTTATTCTGCGTCAGCGGCCTGGTTGTGGGGGCGGAAGGTTTATAAGAGACGGGAGCGGATTTCGGTTTCGGTTCCGTGGAGGGTTCCCTGGACCATTTCGGGTTTTCCGCCGCCTTTTCCCCGGAAGGCTTCGTTGAGCTGCCTGCACAGGGGGCGTACATCTTTATCGGCGCTTCCCAGGATGTAGCGGTAGCCGGTCTTGTCGTTTCCTGTGAAGACGGCGGCGATGCCGGTGCAGCGTCTGGTGAGGAGGTTGACGAATTCACGGGCTGTGTCGGAGTCTAAGTCCTGTTCGAAAAATATAATATTTTCCGAACGATCCGGGACGGCGGAGGCTTTTTGCTCAATCAGGGCTTTTTTCAGCTGCAGGATCTGGCCGATGAGATTGTAGTTTTCCTGCTTCAGGTGTTCTACGGCTTTGGAGGCGTCTTTTTCTCTGGCGGAGAGGAGGACGGAGATTGCTTTTATGTTCTGTTCTTTTTCCCGGTAGTCGGACAGTGCCCGTAAGCCGGCGGACAGGCAGATGCGCACGCCTCCCCGGTGGGCCTGGATTCCGGTGAGCTTGATGAGGCCGATTTCTCCGGTTCGGTTTACGTGGGGAGCACAGCAGGCGCAGATGTCGATGCCTGGGATGGTGACGATGCGTACCTGGCCTTCAATTTCGATTTTACTGCGGTAATTGAGCTTTTTAAGGGCTTCTCTGGAGGGATAGGTGATTTCTATAGGGTAGTTGTACCAAACGGCTCTATTGGCCTCCTGCTCGATTTGGGCAAGCTCTTTTTTGGTGATGGGTCCGTCGAAATCCAGGGTTACTTCTGTTTCGCCCAGATGGAAACCTACATTATTATAATGGAAATGTCTGCTGATAAGGCCGGATACGATGTGTTCTCCGGAATGCTGCTGCATGCGGTCGAAGCGTTTTTCCCAGTCTATATGCCCTGTGATCCGGGTGCCGGGCTTAAGAGGATGCCTGGTGTAGTGCCAGATGAGACCGTTTTCTTCCTGGGTGTCAAAGACCACGCAGTCATTCAGAAAGCCGGTATCGCCGGCCTGGCCGCCGCCTTCGGGGAAGAATGCGGTCTGCTCAAGGAGGATGCGGTAAGCGTCGTCTGTGACGGCTGCGCAGTCTGTAACGACGGATGTGAATTCTTTTTGATAGCTGTCTTCGTAATATAGTTTTCTCGTCATGGGTTTTCCTCTTGCTGTGTATTTTTGTGTCTGGATGCTGCGCTTACAGAAGGAACCGCAGCGCCGGGCTTTTTATGTCCGAGTTTATGATACCATTGGAACTGGCTTTTGAAAAGGGAGAATCTGCAGAAGGAGCGGCTTTAAGTTTCTGTTGGACGGTAAAGTCGGGAAGGCGCACGAGAGGAACTTTCATGAGTGCCCTTTCGAATGAAAGTTTCTCTCATTACCGGTGTGTCGAAGCGACTTTACCCTTTAGTGCCATCGCGCAGCGATTTTAATAGGAGATTTTTATGATTGATCTGCATGGACAGGCAGGGCTGCCTTATGTAAACCGGAGCGCTTATACGGGAAGTTATCAGGGAATGCGTTACCGGCTGAAAAAGAAAGTAAAAGAAGATGAAGGGACATTTCTGGAGGCTGTGATTTATCCGGAGCCTTTCAGTTTTGAGGTGACGGCCGAGGAGGAAAAGACTTATCGGGAGTTTGCTTTTACGCAGGAGGGGTTTGACGAGGCGGTGGCCTGGCTGAATGAGGAGTATGAGGAGCAGAAGGAGCGCTGGGGGCAGCAGAGACGGCTGTAATATAAAGCGGCAGACTTTTCCGTATGGCCGGACATCGGAAAAGTCTGCATATAAGCAGTGTTTAATGGAGTTTAGATAGCAGCAGCTGCTGCAGCTTTAATAGTTCCATGTCGTCCGGCAGCAGGGGAAGAAGCTGTGACAGCACGGACATGGCTTCGGTATATTGTCCGCTTTCTGACATGGCTTTAAGAGCCGCTTTCATCTGGACGGCTAACTGGTCAAATTCCGGCCCGGCTGCCGGAGACGGATAGTCTGTCTCGTTTTTCAAGAGCCGCAGAGCTTCCCGGACAATGCCTGTCATCTGCGGATAAATCCCGAGGGCCTGCCGGAACAGGCGGACGGTTCCGGCAGGGTTTCCCTGCTTCCAGCTGTCAAGAGCTTCCGAAAGGGCAAGAGCCATGCGGCAGTCTGCAGGGAGAAGGTAACGGGAGTTTTCCCCGAACATGCCTTCCCGAAACTGGTTTTTATAAAAAGAGACAGTACTTAGGGCAAATTTTCCCAGTGCATCCAGAAATTGCTCCTTCATAGGAAAGTCTCTGGAAAGTGTTCTTTCCCAGAGAAGCTTTTCAAGCCACAGCCCGTGCAGGGGGAAATCTTCAGAGAGGGCGTCTTTTACTTCCCAAAGATACTGTATTTCTTCGCGTGATGCTTCATTTACAATATCGGAAATACAATTTTTCCACGAATCCAGATCCATTCTCTTCAATAGTACGGAAAAATTTTTCCTTTTCTCCAGGGCTTTTTTTATAATCTGCCTGTGCAGATAGGGCAGTTCGATCTCTTTTAAGCATCGGCAGAATAAAAAATGGGCGGCTTCGTTATTCAGGTTCTGCTCTTCATAAAGCATCCTCTGAAACATAAGATAAGAAGAGTCCTGGGGCAGTTCCGCCAGAAGGTGAAGAAGCCGGGGATAGTTTGCCTTCCACTGATCCAGAAGAGGGTAGTATACCTGGATCAGACATTCGTCTTCCCAGGGCATAAGTTTCAGAAAGCGGCCGGCTTTTTTGGGATTATCAAGTTCCAGAGAGGCTCTGGCGCAGTTTAAGCGTATGGGATACAGCCATTCCGGATACATTACTTTATCTTTGTTTACAGTTCCCATCTGCTGGTTATGCCAGAGCCGGGGATGCTCTTCCATATAGGCCAGAAGGTTTTCAAACTGCATGCCGTACTCCGACAGCTTTTCGAAGTCTTCCCATTCTTCATAAATGCCCATAAGAAATTCAAATAAAAGAAGGCGGGCGAGCTCACGGGGCTTCTCTTTTTCCAGAATCTGAAGGGCTTCCTTTTCTGCCTGCTTATAATCCTTTTTGGTATACAGGATTTCCACAAGAACTACCTGGAGCCAGGTTTTGAAGCGGTCTTCATCTTCCCTGCATATGCTGCGGCCTCTTCGACAGAATTCTTCGGCCTGTTCCCATTTGTTCTGTGTACAGTATTCCTGGGTGAGCTGGACATAGTTTTTTGTATAATCCGGCTGTTTCTCTATATCTTCCAGAAGAAGAGGAATGTTCCGTGAGGCCCTGCCGCTGGTTTTGTCCGCCTTGTTTTTGAGATATCCGTAGTGATGCACATAGGAGCGGAAAAGCTTACAGGGGGGGATACAGGGACGGAGCTCTTCATGGATTGCTCCTTCAAAGCATAGCCCGGCGCTTCTTCTGGCCATGCGGTAAACAACGGCATCAGCATGCCTTGAGCCCTCCCGGTTTAAATAGTTGCGCTGAACATAGCCGGCAAAACCGTAATGCTGATATTCTCCGCTTCGAAAGAATTCGCAAATTTCAGTCACATCATCAAACCATTCGTCATCGTCCAGATAGAGGAACCATTCGCCTTTTGCATGTTTCAGTCCTTCGTTCCGGGCGGCTGAAAAATCATTGCACCAGGTAAAGGGAATGATCCTGTCGGTATAGCGCGCCGCTGTCTGGCGGACACGCTCGTCATTTCCGGTAAACACTACAATCAGTTCGGCGGGAACCTGCAGAAGAAGAGGCCTTAAAGAGTCCAGACACCGTTCCAGGGTGGCGATTCTGTCGGAGGCCAGAAGGGAGATTGTAAGGGGCAGCTTCATAAAGATGTACTCCTTTTCTTAAATTTTGTATATAAAATCATAAACCGTACATTCTGTTTTCGGCAGAAAAATTTCTGTCTGTAAAAAAAGTACCGGCCCAGAGGGCCGGTACTTTTGCATTGTTATTCAGCTTACTGCAGCAGCTGCAGAACTCCCTGCGGAACCTGATTAGCCTGTGCAAGCATAGCCTGAGAAGCCTGAACCAGAATATTATTCTTGGTGTAAGCCATCATCTCTTTCGCCATGTCTACGTCACGGATACGGCTCTCAGCAGCAGATTTCCGTCTGCATCTGTCAATCCGATGCTGGTTGAACTCATTCCGTCAAGAGTAACATTCAATGTGTTGTGGGATGCAGAAGTCTCGCCTACATGGAGAGCAATCTTTCCGGCATTTGCAACCAGGTCGCCGCTGAAAAGAGTCATGCCGTTGAAGTTTGCACTCTTGCTGATTCTGTCAATCTCATCCTGCAGAGCTTCGATCTCTTTCTGCATTTCGTTACGGTTGGCTGTGGTGTAAGTTCCGTTTGCGGACTGGGTAGCCAGAGCAACCATACGGTTCAGCATGGAGTGAACTTCAGTCAGAGCACCCTCAGCAGTCTGTACCAGAGCAACGCCGTCCTCTGCGTTCTTTTGAGCCGTCTCAAGACCGGTAACCTGAGCTCTCATCTTCTCGGAAATAGCCAGACCTGCAGCGTCGTCGCCGGCACGGTTAATCTTGTAACCGGAGGACAGTTTCTCCAGGTTCTTTCCTACGAAAGAGTTGTTGTTGGTTAAGTTTCTGTGTGCATTTAATGCAGTAATATTGTGCTGAATTCTCATAGTTTTTCCTCCTTGATAATTGCAGGGAACATCCTTTTCCCCGTAAAGTTATGATAGTTATTATTCGGGCATCCGGAAAGTGTGGTGCGGACTGCCGGCTGTTGTCCAGTAAAGTACACTTCTACCCATATTGCAGAGCCGGGCAAACTCATTGATCGTGATAACTCCATGCTCCCAGCTTTCATAAAGTTCCGGAAAATTTTTCGGTATCGGGATTGCCGGTTTTCCAAATCTTACTCCCCGCCGCCTTGCTGCTTCGATTCCCTCCGCCTGCCGGATACGGATATTATTTCTCTCATTCTCGGCCACAAAGGAGAGAAGCTGCAGTACTACGTCGCTGATAAAATTTCCTAATAAATCTCTGCTTTTTGTTGTATCCAGAAGAGGCATATCCTGAATAATTATATCCACTCCCAGCTCTTTGGTGAGAACGCGCCATTGTTCTTTAATCTCTTCATAATTACGTCCCAGACGATCGATACTTTTTGTGACAACCACATCTCCGGCTGTCAGTTTTTTTATCATTTTCTGATATGCCGGCCTCTGAAAATCTTTTCCGCTCTGCCTGTCTATGAAAATTTTCGCCTGCGGAACGCCCAGTTTTTCCAATGCAATCAGCTGGCGTTCTACATTCTGTTCACGGGTAGATACGCGCACATAGCCATATACATTTTTTCCCATAAAGCTCTCCTTTTTATCTTCTGTATTTCTTTTTGGCTGCTGAAGAATATATTAGCAAAGAAGAAAGCTTATTATGACATAAAACATATTTCATCCGGTAAAATACTTTTTATTCCGGGTACCACGTTAATGCATGTTCTTTCGGAGGCGGCTGTTGTCCGCTGAAATGTACCCTTCGGGTATCCATTAATGCATGCCCTTTCAGGGCCGGAGGACTTTGTCCGATAAAGTGTACTTTA
>JAETRR010000089.1 GCA_021770065.1 Lachnoclostridium sp.
AAAATCTAACCCATTATGTGAAAAAGATGTTTTTTCCTGCCGTAGCGAGTCAATCAAAATACAAGAGATATATACTTTTTCAAATAGGTCAGCACAAATAATCCCTCTGGTTTTTAATATATTGGCTATATTCGAGAAATAGGTGTTCTCAAGTGCAGAAAAGTGATGGTTGATTTCGTTATCATCAGCTATCACTAAACGCAACTGGACAAGTGCAAGGTTAGATTTAGCGTATAGATCAATATAGACATCCATCCACTTTTCAATGAATGTGGACAATTCAAGAACCTCTGGTAAACTGATAAGCTGTTGTAATAATTCAGACGAAATTGCGTCAAGATGCTGCTGAAATGCCTCTATAAAGATTTGCCGTTTATCCTCAAAGTAGCTATATAATGCCCCGGTTGATACACCGGCGTATTTGGCAATTTCAGCAGTATTTGTTTTATAGTAGCCCTTTTCGCAGAAAAGATCAAAACCCGCTTTTACTATTTTCTGACGCTTTTCTATTGACCGTTTTTGTGTAGGCACTCTTGTCTTTGTCATCGTAACCCTCCTCCGTTTTTTTCATTATACCGGGGAAACATTGAAAGGTCAACACAAACAAGAAATTTTATTCGCATTTGTTGACGCGGCTGCTATGTTGTGATAAGATAAGAATGTGACAAATTATTCTTATTTGGAGGAAAAGAAAATGAAGTTTTTAGATTTGGCTAAGAGCCGGTGTACTACAAGATGCTTTAACGATACTCCCATATCGGAAGAAGATTTACAAAAAGTATTATCGGCAAGTCGCGTAGCCCCAAGTGCTTGCAATCGCCAACCGCAAAGAATTATCGTTGTCCGTGAACCGGAAAACCTCTTAAAAGTTCAGAACGCATACAAAACCTTTGGATCGCCTTGTGTCTTAATCGTTTGCAGGGATAGGCGAAATGAACTGGTACGTCCCTTTGACAACAAATGTTCCGGCGATTTAGACATCGGTATTGTCTGCGATCACATGATGTTAGAGGCAAGAGAGTTGGGGCTTGGAAGTGTAATGGTTGGCCTGTTTGATCCTTCAATTATCAGAAAAGAGTTTGATTTACCAGAATACATAGAGCCGACTGCATTACTAATACTGGGCTATCCTGCAAACGGCTTTTTAAGTCCAGACCGTCATCATACTGAACGGAAACCTTTATGTGACACGGTTATGTTTGAACGTTACAGTGAAAAATAAAGTAATGCTCAGCTTTTGAGCGCACAATAAAATAAATATCCATACTAACGGAGGGGATGATGACATGGGAAATTAGCCGTATTTGATATATCTGAACCTGGCGGCAGAATTGCGGAAAAGCTGCTCGTGTTGTTAAGTGCCCGTCAGCGTCAGGAATTAGTAAACTATCTTCTCGATTCCCAGAAACAACAAAATAATCTTGCTGACAACCAATGTATCATTTCCGAAACTTATAAGTTGCAGACAGTCATTGATGAACCGTTTATAGAGATTCGCATAGGTGATTTATACTTCTGCCAGGAACAACGGCTTGTATGTATTGGCGCTATTCCCGAAAAGCCGTAAATAACCATGTGAGTAATCTGCGGAGGAAACTGAGAACTACACCTGATTCCCCGGACTACATCAAAAGTGTTATTGGTGTTGGTTATAAATTTGAAGTATTGTGATAAAGGCCATGAGACAATTTTATTTGTCTTGTGGTCTTTATTATAATATGGGCTCTTTTGTAAAATCCGTTCGAGGCCGTGATTACCTCAAAACACATTTTATATAAGCCTTACCAAAACTATGATGTTTCAGGAAAGAACATAGAATTTGCCCCTGTATAATCTCCCCAAAAGGAGGCCGATGAAGGATAAGCCTTCTGCGCTTCCTTTTCGGGGAGGGCTGATAAATGCTGCCAAAGGGGAATTCTCAACAGAATGGTTATTTTATATATAGAGCTTTATGCGCCGTAATCCATGTGGTGTGGATTGCGGCGTTTTTAAGTTTGACCGAATTTATTATAGTTTTATATCATACACCTTCCTGCGCGCCCATTCTTCTATGGGCGCGTATTTCATATATAAGCGGCTGTTACAACAAGGGTTATCCGCACTGCCGCTCCCCGCCCTCTGATTTCGATTTCGCCTGACAACTCAAAAATCGAAATTGGAGGAATTACCCATGAAAGAAATCAATCTGCGGGATTACTACCCGTTTTATACACAGGACGCTATTGTTGAAGTGCCGGACGAGGTGGCCAATCTGCTTCGGGAATACAAATTAAGCGAGGCAGCGCATTTTCTGCGTACATACCGTCATAAAGCATATTTTTCCCTGGACTATGACAAGAACGTTGAACATGATGCCCTTGTGATCGTGCTGGCACCGGAAGATATTCTGGTCCAGGAGGAAGAACATGCGAGGCTGTACCGTGCCATTGCCTTGCTGCCTGAAAAGCAGAGGAACCGGATATGCTCACATTATCTGCTTGGCATGAGCCTTTCGGAAATTGCCAAAAGCGAACACTCGGCGGTAAGCTCTGTGCATGAAGGAATCCAGCGCGGGCTCCGGCGTCTGAAAAAAATTCTGGAAGAAATTTGATCCAGCCCCCGAAAATAACCCTCAAAAATGAAATGAATAATAGAGGGACATATTTTTAGGCAGGACAAACCTGACGGGTGTGGCCGTGCAGCACATGCTCCGGCCCACCCCAAATGAAAAACTGTCATAACTGCCACGCCCCTCGCCTGCTCCTTGACAACCGAATATACGCTGTTACAGGTACTTCATTCTGTGTTCCGAGCAGCAGATGGGGCGGCGCGGTGACAGACAGCCTAAGGAGGTGATGAATCCAGGCTGTCCGAGCGATAAACGCAACCCACGAAACCGGCTGTGGCAGGCCGGATGCGACGATGGCACAGATCACAATGGTACTTCTTCACGGCTCCCTAAAGACTTGGGGAGAGTTCCTGCGGCGTTTGCTTGCTCTGGCAAAGCGGCGGCGTATGCGGGGCTATGATGCGGTGACGCTATCCGCAGCCTGTAACAGCCCCGCCCTGGTAAATCAGGGCTTGCCGGGGGGCGTGGCAAATACGGCAGCTAATCGAAATCAGATACAATGGGCCGGGCCTGTGACTGTATGGGCGCAGGTCCGACCTATTCATGTGGTTTTGATAGCCAGGAATATTCAGGAAGGAGTTGACATTATGGAAAATGTAATTGCTGGCGGAGCCGGAACATTGGTAGATATTCGGGATGTTACGGTTGACAGGGAGCTTTCCCGTGAGGACCGGATTGCAGAATTTGTCCGTCAGATTAAAAACCCTTACCGCTTTAAGTGTGGGCGGTTTACTGTCCACGCCAGTTTTGCCTCCGGCGGAGCCACCCTGGAGGAATGTATCAAGGGAATCCTCCGGTAAGCCGGATATTTTTCTGAAAGGGGCTGACTTTCCCGCGAAGTCGTGGTAGAATAAGAATCGGAAAAGGAATTGAATACGGCATAGCCACACTTCTTGAATTGCGGGGATTTTTCTGCGCAACGAAAGGAGTGTTTTTTATGCAGGTTTACAAAACGATCAAGTATATCCGTCTTTCTTATACGGATGACAAGTCAGTGGAAAGTGACAGCGTTGCCAACCAGCGGCGGCTGATTGACGACTACATTGCCCGACACCCGGAGATTGAGGTTGTGGCGGAGAAGATTGACGACGGTTATAGCGGCGTTCTTTTTGACCGTCCGGCTTTCCAGGAAATGATGCGGATGATCGAGCAGGGAGAAGCCAACTGTGTGATTGTGAAGGACCTCTCCCGTCTGGGGCGGGAGTATATAGAGACCGGCCGTTATATGCGCCGGGTATTCCCGGCTTACGGCGTCCGTTTTATCGCCATCAACGATAACGTGGACACAGAAAATGACGCTGCCGATGACCTTACCGTCTCTGTCAAAAATATTATGAACGAGGCGTACAGCCGGGATATTTCCGTAAAGACCCGGAGCGCCCTGGATGTGAAACGCCGCAGCGGTGATTTTGTCGGAGCCTCTCCCATTTACGGTTATGTGAAAACCGGCGACAAGCATAAAGGCCTGGAAGTTGACGAATATGCCGCAGGCGTAGTACGGGATATTTTCAGAAAGCGGCTGGAGGGATTCAGCGCTTCCCATATCGCGGATGAACTGAACCGGATGGGCATACTCTCCCCTCTGGCTTATAAGCGTAGCCACGGGATGCCCCATGCCAAAGGCGGCTATACGGACCGTAAGGACTGTAAATGGTCTGCGACTACGATTATCCGTATTTTGCAGGATGAAACCTACACCGGAACGCTGGTCCAGGGGAAACAGACAACGCCCCACTTCAAGCTGAAAGAGCGTGAGGACAAGCCTTCTTCCGAATGGATTCGTGTGGAGGGCGCCCATGAAGCGATTATCCAGAAACATGATTTTGACCTGGTGCAGAGGCTTCGCCGGATTGATACCCGGACTTCCCCCAAATCAGATAAGGTATATCTGTTCTCCGGCATTTTGATCTGTGGGTGCTGCGGCTGCCGTATGACCCGCAAGACGAACCGCTATAAGGATAAGGAATACCACTACTACTATTGTCCGACTGGAAAGAAGAACGGCTGTACTTCCTCCGTCATGTTAAAGGAAACGGACTTGATTGAGTGTGTGCAGGACAGTCTAAAGGGCCATATTGAAAATGTAGCTTCCCTGGACGCACTGTTGTCCAGTATCAGCCAGGAGCGGATCAACCGGGAACTGGTTCAGGAATATACTGCGCAGATCAAGGCAAACGAAAAACAGCGGGCGCAGATTGAGGGTTTCAAGACAAAGCTCTATGAAAACCTGGTAAGCGGGATTCTTACCAAAGAAGAATATCTTTCCTATAAGCG